>NZ_JAANOG010000031.1 GCF_019923745.1 Aquirufa aurantiipilula | reverse complement strand
TTCATTGTAGGTTTTAATGGCTTGTGAAACCGCTTTTTGAGCGGTTTTCAGGTTTTTATACGTAGCATCTAAATTGAATTCATTTTTCAAGATTCCATTCACTCTTTCGGCTAAGGCATTATCATAACAATTTCCGGCTTCTCCCATACTCACTTTTATTCCATGTTTTTCAACTAATTGTACGTACTGATTACTACAATACTGAATACCTCGATCCGAATGGTGAATTGTATTCTTCCCAATTCGATGCCTGGTGGCCATTTTTAAAGCATTGATACAACCTGTTAGCTCTAATGAGTCGCTCACATCATAACCGATGATTTTACGGCTGAAAGCGTCGGTTATTAAAGCTAGATAACAAAAGCCCTTTTGCTTTCTAATATAGGTGATATCGCTTACCCATATCTGGTCTGGATAACTAGGAGTTTGTTCTTTAATTAAATTGCCATGTTTATAAAAACGATGAAAACTATTGGTTGTTTTGGTATAGCTCTTCTTGGGCTTTACTAATAAATCCTGTTGCTTTAACCAGGCAAAGAATCGATCTCTACCTAAAAAAAGCTTGCTTGCCTTGAGACTAGGAGCCAGTAAATAATGTAATTTCTTTCCTCCTAATCGAGGCATCTTTTTACGTTGTTCTAAGACCAGCTCTATAAGAATAGGGTCTTGAAGATGCTTAGAAATAAATACCTGTCTTCGATGTTTATAAAAGCTAGCTCTTGTTTTACCTAGTTTATGCACAATAGGGGCTACTTTCTGCCCTTTTTGGACGGCTTTGAAGCTAAT
>NZ_JAANOG010000030.1 GCF_019923745.1 Aquirufa aurantiipilula | reverse complement strand
CAGTACATTAACTATTATAACCATGAAAGAATAAAAATGAACTTAAATGCAATGAGCCCGGTACAATACCGAGCTCATTATCTAAAATCAATTGTTTAATTTTGTCCAAACAATTGGGTGCAGTTCAAATATTGAGGCCCTTTTTTTATGCGAAATGTTTTTTGACTAAGTCGAGCTTTCTACGCGAAATGGGTATTTCATTTCCTAGAATGGTAGTCAGCGTGTTTGTGCCTTGAAAATTTTGGCCTGAAATATTCTCTCGATTGACTAAATATGATTTGTGTGCCCTTAGAAAGGGATTCATACGTAATTGAGATTCAAATTTCTTAAGCGTTTTGGCAATGGTAATTTGTTTTTTGTTTTTTAGGAATACGATGCTGTAATTTCCTTTTCCTTCAATGAACACAATGTCGTCCACCGGGCATTGGTCTATGCTCGGCAATTTAATGTCTTTTTTCATAGGTTGATTATAGTTAAAATAGGTAACGCAAACTTACTCAACAAACTGTGATAATCTGTCCTGCATTTATCTAACGGTAGTTAAACATTTTGAGTGGTAATGGCTGGGAATCTAAACGACTAATTCAATAAATGGATTTATCTGGATATTTGTTAAGTATTGATTATGAGGTAGATAGTGGCAATTTGCCACTAATGCCGAATACTAAACGTTTTAGGTTGCTAGGTCAATTTTATTGTCTTTATATTCGTTTTTACGTCTTTGGCTATTGCGGTTTTCGAAGGTGGCTTTGGGAACCTCAGCCACCTTCAAAGGCCTCTGCTACCTATACTCTAAAAGGCAGCATGCATTTTTATTAATTTTTTCAGATGTCAGAAGTACTCTGAAAAGGGTAAACTTTCTTAGGTATTGAAACTATTCAATGACTTGAGTTTCTAGAAAGTAGCTGAAGTGAAGGATTTTTGAATAAGCACTTGGAACTGCGAATGATACACTGGAAACCATCATTGTCCCGTCCTAAAATAGGTTGACAGTTTTTTAGTAAATATAGTCCTTGTCAGGTAAAACTGGCAAGGATTTTTTGTAATGTATTTGATTGGGAGTTTTATATTCTAAAGCTAAGTGAGGTCTTTT
>NZ_JAANOG010000029.1 GCF_019923745.1 Aquirufa aurantiipilula | reverse complement strand
TATGTGGCTTTTCTAGATTATAAAGTGATACTGCGCGGTCAACTTCCTTGACTAGCATTTCGAAGTTATTGATTTTACGATGCCGTAAATAATTGTTTTTAATAATGCCATTGATGCGTTCTGCTTTCCCATTTTCCCAGGGATATTTGCACATGCTATTCTTGATCCCATATTTTTGAGTCACGCTTAAAAATTCTCTGGCATAATATTGACCTCCTCCATCGGAATGAAGTATTAAATCATCAAATCGCCTCTGTTTTCTAAGCTTGATGGCCATTTGTAAGGCTGGAATGGTCGTGTGAGTAGTCAATAGTCTTTTAGAGGTGTGATGACCCACTATATGACGTGTATAGGCATCTATGATAAAAGTAAGGTAATAATAGATTCCATTGACTTGATAATAACTAATGTCGCTCTGCCAATATTGGTCTATTCGACTCGGTTTTTGATGTATCAATAAATTCTCAAACCGAACTACTCCTTGACTATCTGTCGTCTTGATAAAGGAGTGTATTCTAGGCCTAGTTAAATGTTGTTGCTTACAAAATACCTCAAATAAATCCCTTCCCATCATCTGCTGATGATCGGGTTTTATCATATAATACAAGTAGCGAATAGCCATGGTGGGGTGTTTTACTCGAATTTCATCGACGACCTTTAATAAATGATGTTGAACTTTTTCCTGCTTGATTTGTCGATTTAACTGTTGATGTACAGCTTGCTTACTCATTCCAAGACTTCGATACAATTCATTTAAGCTGAAGTGATGTTTTTCTCGGGTGAGCCAGTAGTATCGCAGGGTTTGGAATCGAATTTTTTTTTAATATCAACCCCATATGCCTGTTCGGCTAGATCAATCATTTTATCCTTAAAGTCAAGCAAGATTTGCTTCTGACCTACGATACGCTCTAGTTCAGCCACTTTTTTCTTGAGTAATAACAACTCTTGTGTATCACTCTGTGTCTCTACTATAACTCGGGTCTTATTGGTTTTCATTGTACCGAATTTAGAAATCCATTTGTACACATTGGTCCCAGATACTTCATATTGCTTACAAATTTCTGAAACTCGAGTTCGACCTTGTTCTATTTCTCGAACTTTCTCCATTTTAAAACTGTCACTAAAATGACGAAGACGTCTTTGTGACACACTTTGAAGATACAACTTTTTGTTGGCCATAATTAATAGATTTTAAGTTTAAAATTTTACTTTTAAACGGTCAACCTATTTCAGGCATTGACAAAT
>NZ_JAANOG010000028.1 GCF_019923745.1 Aquirufa aurantiipilula | reverse complement strand
GTTCCTGCACCCGATGTTCCCGTGAACTTCAAACCTAAGCTCGTTAAGTTCGCTACCCCACTCGTGAAATCTCCTGCTTGATTCAATACATTGTTGACACCACTGCCTAATCCACTGACTGTTCCTGTCAATGATGTAGTTACTGTCACATTATTGGTATTCGCTGCAAAGCCAGTAACCGTGTTACCATAAGCATCTTGGGCCGTCAAGGTATTCGTTCCTGTGAATGCCGTACCATTGGTTTGTGGACTCGTTAAGCTTACTGCCAATTTATTGAAGGCTGCTGCACTTACTGCTACGCTCAATCGATCTGCTCCGGCGGCTGATATTGCTCCATCTGTTACTGCCACTAAAGCTGTTTCCACATTGTACAACTTCATGTTGGTTGTCACAGCTCCTGATGCAAATGTCAAGGCTGTCGTTGTTCCAAAGGCAATATCTGTTGCGGCACTGTTGGTTACCTTAGCCGTCGTTACTGGTGCTGTTGAACTCGTGGCTCCTGAGAAGGTTAAGTTCTTTGAGCCTGTATAGCCTGTCGCTGTGTTTCCACTCGCATCCTTAGCCGTAATCGTAATGGAATTACTAGCTCCAGCCGTTTGTGTGCCTGTTCCTGTTACCACTAATTTTGTCGCTGCTCCTGGATTTAATGTAATATTAGGACCAACTATTCCAGTTCCACTGGTAGGGGCAAATGTAATACTCAAAGTGCCTGATACTCCTGTAAATGTTAAACCTAAGCTTGTCAAGTTGGCTACTCCATTAACAAAATCACCTGAACCAGTTAATTTATTACCTCCAGATAATCCCGATATTGCTCCAGATAAACTGGGTATCAATGTAATGTTATTTGCTGATGCATCAAATCCTGTTGCCGTATTACCATAGGCATCTAGAGCGGTCAAGGTATTCGTTCCTGTGAATGCCGTGCCATTGGTTTGGGGACTTGCCATCGTAACTGTCCCCAATTTGGTCATGGTGGATGAACTCACCGTTACATTCAATGTTCCCCCCGTATTTGAGTTGATAGTTCCATCACTCGCATTCACTGTAGCTGATTCTGCTTTGTAAAGAACCATTGAGCCTGTAGCCACACCCGCCGTAAAGGTCAAGCTTGTGGCTGTTCCAAAGTTCGTGCCCGCTACCGTTGGTGTCGTTGCCGGACTTGGTGATGCGGCTGCTCCTGAGAAGGTAATGTTTTTGGCTCCTGTATATGTAGTGGCTGTATTGCCATCCGCATCTTTCGCGGTAATTGTTACTGTTTGACTTCCTCCAGCTGTTTGAGTGCCCGTTCCTGTTACCACTAATTTGGTCGCTGCTCCTGGATTAAT
>NZ_JAANOG010000027.1 GCF_019923745.1 Aquirufa aurantiipilula | reverse complement strand
CGATCTGAACCTGCGGCTGATATGCTACCATCCGTGGCAGCCAATACCGCTGATTCTACTTGGTACAAGTTCAAGCTAGCTGTCGCTACTCCATTGCTGAAGCTGATGCTCGTCGCTGTGCCTACATTCGTGCCTGCTACCGTTGCAGCTGTCACTGGTGAGCTCGAACTTGTCGCTCCTGAGAACGTTAAGCTCTTAGCTCCGGTATATCCGCTCGCAGTGTTTCCACTCGCATCTTTAGCCGTTATGGTAATCGTTTGACTGGCTCCAGCCGTTTGGGTGCTTGAACCTGTGATAACTAATTTCGTCGCAGCGCCTGAATTCACCGTAATCGAGCCTGAGGTAACTGGTGCGCCAGTTGCAGGGCTAAAGGTAAACGTACCTGATCCGGATGTTCCTGTGAAGGTTAATCCTAAGCTACTCAAGTTCGCTACGCCACTAACAAAGTCTCCTGCTCCATT
Organism: Aquirufa aurantiipilula; assembly: GCF_019923745.1. GTDB lineage: Bacteria > Bacteroidota > Bacteroidia > Cytophagales > Spirosomataceae > Aquirufa > Aquirufa aurantiipilula. The sequence goes on along the minus strand of NZ_JAANOG010000027.1, from coordinate 1,881 downwards.
CAATTTATTCGTACCCGATAAGCCTGTGATACTTCCTGTCAAACTTGTCGTCACTGTCACATTATTGCTAGATGCATTGAAGCCTGTTACTGTATTGCCATAAGCATCTTGTGCTGTTAAGGTATTCGTACCGGTAAACCCTGTACCTGATGTCTGTGGTCCAGCTATCGCTACACTAAACTTAGCAAAGGCTGCCACCGATACGCTTACTGACAATTCTCCTCCTCCATTCGCTGTTAAGCTGCCGTCGGTCACACTAATAGAAGCTGACTCCACTTTGTACAAGCTCATGCTCGCTGTTGCTACTCCATCGCTGAAGGTCACACCAGTAGCTGTGCCAAAGTCTGTACTTCCCACTTTTGGTGCTGTCGCTGGGGATGAGGAACTATTCGCTCCCGAGAAGGTTAAACTCTTAGCTCCGGTATAACTTGTTACCGTATTGCCTTGCGCGTCTTTCGCTGTAATCGTTATGGTCTGACTTGTACCTGCTGTCTGTGTTCCTGTACCAGTAATGACAAACTTATTGGCAGATCCTGAATTAATATCAATACTTCCACTAGTTACCGCGGTTCCTGTTGCTGGAGTGAACGTGAAAGTTCCTGAACCTACTGTTCCTGTGAACTTCAAGCCTAAGCTTGTCAAGTTCGCTACTCCATTCACAAAGTCACTTGCACTAGTTAATTTATTCGTGCCCGATAAGCCTGTAATACTTCCTGTTAAACTTGTCGTTACTGTTACATTATTACCAGATGCATCAAAGCCTGTTACCACGTTGCCATAAGCATCCAAGGCTGTTAAGCTATTCGTGCCACTAAACGCAATTCCATTGGTCTGTGGTCCTGCCAAGCTTAATGCTAATTTGCTGAAGGTTGCTGGGCTCACAGTTACACTCAAACGATCTGATCCACTCGTGGTTACTGAACCATCGGTTGCTACCACTGAGGCTGACTCGACTTTGTATAAGCTCATGCTCACAGTCGCTACTCCATTACTGAAGGTTACGCTAGTGGCTGTACCAAAGTTGGTTCCGGCTACCGTTGGGTTAGTAGCTGGACTAGAGGATGCATTTGCTCCGCTGAAGGTAATCGACTTAGCTCCAGTATATCCAGTAGCCGTATTGCCACTTGCATCTTTCGCTGTAATCGTGATGTTCTGGCTTGCACCGGCTGTCTGTGTGCCTGTTCCAGTTACTATGAACTTGCTAGCAGATCCTGCTCCTATCGTTACATTTCCACTCGTTACTGCCGTTCCGCTAGCTGGTGTGAACGTGAAGGTTCCTGTGCCTGCGGTTCCTGTGTATATCAAGCTACTTACACTAGCCACTCCATTACTAAAGTCTCCAGCTCCACTTAATTTAGTTGTTCCAGATAAACCAGAGATGGCGCCACTTAAGCTTGTTGTTACTGTAATATTATTAGCACTTGCATCAAAGCCAGTTACTGTATTGCCATAAGCATCTAAGGCAGTCAAGCTATTCGTACCACTAAAGGCTGTGCCACTTGTTTGTGGACTCGTTAAGCTAACAGCTAATTTGCTGAATGATCCTGCACTTACTGCTACAGTCAAACGATCTGAACCTGCGGCTGATATGCTACCATCCGTGGCAGCCAATACCGCTGATTCTACTTGGTACAAGTTCAAGCTAGCTGTCGCTACTCCATTGCTGAAGCTGATGCTCGTCGCTGTGCCTACATTCGTGCCTGCTACCGTTGCAGCTGTCACTGGTGAGCTCGAACTTGTCGCTCCTGAGAACGTTAAGCTCTTAGCTCCGGTATATCCGCTCGCAGTGTTTCCACTCGCATCTTTAGCCGTTATGGTAATCGTTTGACTGGCTCCAGCCGTTTGGGTGCTTGAACCTGTGATAACTAATTTCGTCGCAGC
>NZ_JAANOG010000026.1 GCF_019923745.1 Aquirufa aurantiipilula | reverse complement strand
CATATAAAATAGGCTGATGAAGCTCAACAACGGCTTTCACGCACGAAAGCTTAAACTTGTAGGAATACTTGACTTTTCTTGACATAAAAACACCCAAAAAGTTGTCTAACTTTTTGGGTGCAGTTCAGAATGAGCCTTTTTTTGTTTTTCTTCAATCTTCGCATTTCTGCTGAATGACTTAAATCCTAAAATAGGAGAGTAGCCCACAGATTGTTTGGAATAATATCCTTTTTCGTTGTAAGGACGCTTTCTAGGATGATCTTTACATTCAGGAGAACATGCACCATCCATTTCTTTCAAACAACTTGGACAAATAGCCAAGTGCTCATTGCATTCCGGATTGGCACAATTCACCATGTGATCGGATGGTTCCTGGCAAACATGACATTTGGAAATAACAACAGGGTTTATGCTATTAACGGGTGTAGCTACACGACTGTCGAAAACATAACAAGATCCGTCAAAATCTTCTCCTCCTTCTTCTAATCCGTATTTTATGATACCACCGTGCAATTGATATACATCTTTAAAACCTTTCTCTAGTAAATAAGCAGAAGCTTTTTCACATTTTATACCACCAGTACAGTAAGTAATGACTTTCTTATCTTTCAAATGCTCTATTTCATGCACATGGTCAGGTAAATCACGTAGATTTTCCATGTCAAAAGTATAAGCACCTTTGAAACGGCCTAACTCATGCTCATAATTGGAACGCATGTCCACCAAAACGACATCAGGATTATTTTTCAATAATTCTTTGAATTCATTAGGCTTTAAATGCTTACCTGTTCTTTCTAAAGGATTAACAGGCAAGTCGGAATGAACAATTTCATTTTTAACCCGCACATGCAATTTATTAAAGGTGTGTTTGTCAAATTCTTCGATTTTAAAGTCAAAATCTGTACCCTGAAAAATAGGGTCGCTTTCCAACCATTGCATGTACTTGTCGCAATCTTCTTTGAGTCCTGAAACGGCCCCATTCAATCCTTCTGATGCCACAATAATTCGGCCTAGGATATTGTTTTCAATACAAAAAAGGTGGTGTTTTTCCCGATAAGCCTCAGGATCTGGCACAGGGGTGTAGTTATAGTAAAGCAACACACTGTAAGGTTTCATCTTCAACATGATTTACAGATTAATAATAAAAAAAACAGTGACGATGGGGAGATTCGAACTCCCATACCTAAAACGGCACTACCACCTCAAAGTAGCGTGTCTACCAATTTCACCACATCGCCAAAATGGTTAGCAAAATTACCAAATATTTGCTTACTTGCAAGGAAATCAAGTTTTCATCAAATCTGAATAAACAGAATGGCTTTAGAAATCAGCGGAAAATTAATTAAAAAACTTCCTGAAGTAACCGGTACTGGACGTAATGGAACCAATTGGATCAAGCAAGAATTTGTCATTGAAACTCAAGACCAATACCCTAAAAAAGTGTGTATGTCGGTCTGGGGTGATAAGACTCAAGATTTAGCTCCTGTACAGGAAGGTGAAATAGTAAAAGTACAATTCAATGTCGAATCAAGAGAATACAATGACCGCTGGTATACTGAAATCAGAGCCTATCGTTTAGATCGTTCTGGTGCAGCACCATCGGTTCCTCCTAATGTAGCTCCTACAGCCAGTGGCGGATATCAGTTCCCTCCATTGGAAGCTGAATCTGGAGATGATCTTCCTTTTTAATATTTGATTTGGTTTATACCAAAGAAGCCCTAGCGATCCTAGGGCTTTATTTTTTTTCGGGATTGTGTATTTCAAGAGTTCTAGCACTGCTAGAACTCTATTATTTACGATAAATACCCAAATTTACCAGCATTAAAATCTTCAAAAGCTTGCATGATTTCTTGACGTGTATTCATAACAAATGGGCCATGTGCTGCAATGGGCTCATTTATTGGTTCGCCACTCAAAATTAACACGACACTATCTTCTTTAGCCTCTATTGAAAACTCTTCTCCTTTATTTTCCATCAAGGCCAGATGATCTAAGGCAAGCTCTTCTGTTCCATTTACTTGTACATTTCCTTCTATGACCAATAAACAGGTATTGTAAGAAGCAGGGAATGAAAAACTAGCTTTTGCGCCGCTCTTTAATTTGGCATTCAACATATTCACCGGAGTGAAGGTAGAAGCTGGACCTTTTTGACCTTGATATTCTCCAGCAATCACCTCAATATAACTAGAATCACCTAAATCAACTTTCATGATTTGTTGGTTCGAGATAGCCTGATACTTAGGAGGAGACATTTTATCCTTTGCAGGTAAATTTACCCACAATTGAACCATTTGAAAATCTCCACCTGTTGCGCTGAAAGTCTCTTCATGATATTCTTTGTGTAATACTCCTGATGCAGCAGTCATCCACTGTACATCACCTTCACCTATGATTCCTCCACCACCACTACTGTCGTGGTGAGCTACTCGTCCTTTATAGGCAATGGTTACTGTTTCAAAACCTCTGTGAGGATGAACACCTACGCCTCTTGCTTGTGCTGAAGGAGAGAAGTAATGCTTTGAACCATAATCCAACATGATGAATGGACTCATACGTTGCATGTCTAGTCCATAACGACTTGGAATAAAATTATGTACTCTAAACCCATCTCCTACAAAATTTACTTCACCTGGAGGATATACTAACTCAACTTTCTTTGTCATAATCTTCAATTGTTAATGGAGTAATAATCTCCGAAATCACCTGTACCGTCCTGAAAAAAGTAGACAGTTATAAACTGAATACTTATGCTTAAAATTAAGAGGATTTATCGTTACAGTGAAAGTTTCAAACAACAAGTTTTAGAAGAACTTTCTCAAGGAATTTATAGC
>NZ_JAANOG010000025.1 GCF_019923745.1 Aquirufa aurantiipilula | reverse complement strand
CAGTTGTGATGATTTAAATATCATTTTTTTAGTCCAATCAAGCTCATTTTCAGTTACATCGAAATCATTATATGAAACATTGTCTGTTTCAATTTTCTTTGCGTAAGCTATTAGAGCAGCTAAATATGATTCAAATGATTTTTTAGCTTCTAGATTTCTACCTAATCTTAGTAATGTTATTCCTTCCTCCTTTAGGACTAATAAATCATTTGTTACTCCAAGTGACTTTGCTTTTTGTAATAAGGCTAGAGCCTCTTCATTTTTCTCTTTTGAGTTAAACATTCTTCTAAGAATAACTGATTTTATTACGTAATCTAAATCGGTAGCTATGTTGCTTTGAATGTTTTTGTTAACAAGCTCAAGTGCTTTTTCATGGTGTGCATATTCCCACAATTCATTTTGAGCATTAAATGAATTAATTAATGATACTTTTTTCAGATAGTTAGCTTGTGAGAATTTAGTGTTTTCTATGCCACTCGTATCTCCTTGTAATCTCAGGTCCATATCTGGATGAGAACCATTTCCTGTCAAAGCTAAATAATTACCTGTTATTAATAAATGGTTTTTAATTCGTTTGAGTGCATTGTTAAAGCCTTGTTCGTCATATTTTAAGTGCTTTAACATTGACCTTGCAACCCAATCAGAGGTAAATTCTTGTTCTTTGCTGTACTTAACACCTAATTTTGTCAAGATTTCATTTGAAATAACTGCTGCAGCAATTGCAGTATTGACTGTCAATATACCAACTGGGTGACTTGAGTTGTTTGATGCCATCATGACGTCAGCAGTAGCAGCTACAGCAGTTGCAAAAGAAGACCAAAAATCAGCTCTTTTTTTTCTATCGGCTTCTTTATTATAATTTAAAATTGAATGGTCTAGGACAAAATGAGCTACTTCGTGTGCTAAAATCCCAACTAATTCATCCTCACTATTAATTGTAGATAGCAAACCAGTAGAAATTAAAATAGTTCCATTTGGTAAGCAAACTGCATTTGGTTCTGAATTTTTTAAAATCTTAATGTATAAATTACCTGGTCTGTTATCATTTAAAACTGCTGGATGAATTTTGGAAAGTAATCCATACATATAATCCTCAAAATAAGGGTCATCAAAAATACTTCCACTTGTTTTTAACTTGTTATAGTATTCCTCAGCATCTTCAAACATTTCACTTCTTAAAGAATATTGCATCCCTTTTGAAGTTAGGTTATTTAGAAAATCACTTGTGATGAGAAACGTATCCCAAATCTCTTGTGTTGTTTTATATGAATTTACTTCAAATTCCTTCAAGTATTTTAAGTCCATGGAGACCTTTTCATTATCTTTTGATAATAAATCAATTACATAACTGGACTTTGAATCGGGATACTTGACTTCTGATATACTTTGCAATAGATATATTTGTTCTTTTTTAATCTCATCCTTCAAATTTTTATGTGTGATTAACTCAAGAGGTGTTTTAAATTGATAAAACACATATTTGTTTTGAGCAAGAATATGGGATGCTGAAAATAGGAATATGAATACAAGAAATAAATGTAGTTTTTTCATAATAGTTGAATAATTGAAAGAAGTATAATTACTTTTAATTTATTGCTTAACTGTAAGAAATACAAGTAATTGATGATAATTATAATTGAATTTCATTAGGATAGGTCTTTCAAATTTCGTTTTAAAATATCAAAATCATTTTTGATTTTATTATCCAAAATCTTTCCATATATCATTGTTGTGCGAAGATTAGTATGCCCTAATGCTTTTGCCAATGTCTCCATAGGTAAGCCAAATTGTAGTGCAATTGTAGATGCAAAAATATGTCTTGCAATGTGTGAGGATAATTTAGTGTTTAACTTTGCAGCTGCTTGAATTTCCTTTAATGTTTTATTGTATTTTGCATTATTTCTAATTGGAAGCAGTTGATTTGTCTTATGACAGTATGGATGGTCAAAATATCTGTTTAATATAGTTTCTGCTATAGGTAATAATATTAATTTGGATTCATTTCCTGTTTTTTGTCTATTAATTACCACCCATTTTTCTTCATCCAAGGTTTTTATGTTATGTGCCTTTAGACCTTTGATTTCAGCAAATGCTAATCCTGTAAAGCATTGAAAAAGAAAACAATCCCTAACTTCTTCCTGTAGCGAATTTAGCTTTTGGAGGTTAATTAAGGTTTTTACTTCCTCCATATTTAAAATTGCTCTATGTGGATTTGTATAACGAACTTTAAATTTGAAGGCAAATTTTGTTTCTAATAATCCTAAATCATATGCAAAATTGAAAAGCTTCCTAGTATTACTTAACACCTTATGTGTATAGTTATTACCGAATTTGCAGTCAATTAATAAATAGCTCTCGAATTTAAAAAAGAAGAGTTTGTCTATGGATGTTAGACTAGTCTTTTTGCTGCCGTAATACATTTTTACATAATGTAAAAATCTTATTATTGCAGACCTGTAAGATTTATATGTGCCAATACTTATAATTCTCGCATCAAATTTTACTTTTAGGTCATCTAAATATCTTCTTGAAATAATATTAACTTCAATTGGACTTGTTATTTCAGGTTCAATTTCCATTTGTAAATCAATATGTTTACTTGATGGAAATACCTCAGATTGGATTATGTCTAATGAAAGGTCTTTTCGTTTATCTTTTGAATCAAAGTAGGTATTAATGACCTTTTGCTTAATTAAGGTTAATTGTTCATTCAGGTCTAATGATAATGGCTCTTTCGACTTGACTTTTTCTGTAACCTTGCACCAAGATGATTCTGTTGTCCACAAACCTGTTGAGAAGTTTCTGCGGTAACCTTTGTAACTAATGCGACAATATATTTTTTGAAATTTAGTTTTTGCTCCTTGCTGTTTTCTTAGGTTGAATTGCAAGGATAGGTCATTAAAAAGTTTCATTATTTTGTTTGGTTTGTTATTTAAAAACCAGTTAATAATGAATTCAATCAAGCTTAAGTCATCTTGTTAATAGTAACCA
>NZ_JAANOG010000024.1 GCF_019923745.1 Aquirufa aurantiipilula | reverse complement strand
CAGTAACAAGTTACACAGGAGCAAAAAACATTACATTCTCAGGAGCAGCCGCATCTCCAAGTCCAGCAACTACACCAACGATAGCAGGCACGAACTTTGGAACAGCTACAAGCTTGACCTTTACGGCGGGTGTGGCTTCAGGTTCTATGGTCTTATATAAAGCAGAATCTGCTACGGTGAATGCGACCGATGGTACAATCAACTCGAATACAGGAGGAACATTGAATGTAACGGTGAGTCCAGAAAGCTTTAGCAAATTAGCCGTTAGCCTAATAAGTCCACAGGTAAACGGTACAGCCTTTACTGGTACGAATACCTTAACGGCACAAGACACCTACGGTAACACGGTGACAAGTTTTGATGCTTCTGGTAATAACATTACGGTGACAACTAGCTTAACCGGAACAGTAAGTGGATTGGGAAGTGGGGTAAATAATGTAATCAACCAATTAGCGAACTTCACGAGTGGGGTAGCGAACTTGACTAGTTTAGGATTGAAATTTACTGGTACATCAGGTGCTGGTACTTTTACTTTTACTCCAGCTACAGGAACAGCAGTAACAAGTGGAAGCGTAACCATCAATGCTGGAGCAGCGACTAAATTAGTGGTTACAGGAACAGGAACAGAAACCGCGGGATCTAGTCAAACTGTGACTGTGACGGCGCAAGATGCGAATGGCAATACTGCAACAACATACACAGGAGCAAAAAATATTACTTTCTCAGGAGCAGCCGCATCTCCAAGTCCGGCTACTAATCCTACGGTAAATGCTACAAATTTTGGTACTGCTACTAGTTTGACCTTTACAGCGGGTGTGGCATCAGGTTCTATGATTCTTTATAAAGCTGAATCAGCTACAGTGAATGCGACAGATGGAACTATCAATTCCAATTCTGGAGGTACATTAGCGGTAACAGTTTCAGAATCAACCATGTCTAAAATTGCCGTGAATTTGGCAAGTACACAAACCAATGGAGTTGCATTTGCTGGAACCAATGATGTTTCGGCTTTAGATGCGTATGGTAACTTAATTACCAATTTTGATGTATCTCAAAACCACATTACGGTAACAACTAACTTAAATGGAGCTATTACTGGTTTCACAGGGGTCAACGTATTGACAGCAGCAGGGGCATTTGTAAATGGATCTGCTACGGTTTCTACCAAAATGACTTATACGGGAGAAGTAGGTACGGGTACTTTTACCTTTACACCTGCCTCTGGAACAGCCGCTACAAGTGGTAATGTGACCATTTTACCGGGTGCAGCTACTAAATTAGTGATTACAGGTTCTGCAACACAAACAGCAGGTGGCGCACAAACTATCACCATTACAGCCAAAGATGGAAGTGGCAATGTTGCAACAGGATATACAGGATCTAAATCGCTTACTTTCTCAGGAGCTAATAATTCATTAAGTCCAAGCACTGTTCCAACGGTGGGAGGAATAAATTTTGGAAGTACCACCAATCTTACATTTACAGATGGTGTGGCTACAGCCTCTATGGTTTTATTTAAAGCTGAGTCAGCTTCTGTCGCAGTAACAGATGGAGCGATTTCAGCTGCTGGTGCAGATCGTTTGGCGGTTGCTGTGAGTGCTACTACTTTCAACAAATTAGCAGTAAGCTTAACGAGTCCTCAAATCAATGGCACAGCTTTCACAGGAACGAATACCTTGACAGCACAAGATGCTTATGGTAATACAGTAACAGGATTTGATGCTTCAGGTAACAACATTACAGTAACCACAAGTTTAACAGGAACTATAAGTGGATTGGGAAGTGGAGTAAACAATGTAATCAACCAATTAGCCAACTTCTCCAGTGGGGTAGCGAACTTAACCAGCTTAGGTTTGAAATTCACAGGAACCTCTGGTGCAGGAACCTTTACTTTTACTCCAGCATCAGGAACAGCTGTAACTAGTTCAAGTATCACGGTTAATCCAGGTGAAGCGACTAGATTAGTTGTAACTGGTACCGGAACTCAAACCGCCGGTGGGTCACAAACTGTCACGATTACGGCTAAAGATGCGAATGGAAATACTGTTACATCTTATGCTGGAGCAAAAAGCATCACTATTTCAGGAGCTAATAATTCAATTAATCCAAGTACTGCACCAACATTTGCGAGTACGAATTTTGGTACTGTGGCTAATTTGACATTTACAGCTGGGGTTGCGTCAGGAACAATGATATTGTACAAAGCAGAATCTGCTACAATTTCAGCGAACGATGGAACCATCTCTTCGACAGGAGGAGATAGATTATCAGTAACAGTTAGTTCTAGCTCTTTAGCTAAATTCTCAGCCGATTTAAGTGGTCCACAAATTAATGGATCAGCTTGGACTGGTACGAATACGTTAACGGCACAAGATGCTTATGGTAATACAGTAAATTACAATGCCAATAGTAATGCTGTTACTGTTACGAACTCTCTAGGTGGAGTTGTCACTGGTTTAGGTTCTGGTATCAATAATGTGCTAAATCAGGCCTTAGATTTTGTGAATGGTGTTGCCGATTTATCTGCTTTGGGTCTGGTTTATACTGGTGTAACGGGGTTAGGAACTTTTACATTTACTTCTAACACAGGAGCTTATACGGGTAATGATATTGTCGTAATAAATTCTGGTGCAGCTACTAAATTAGTCGTAACTGGAACAGGAACACAAACTGCAGGCGGTAGTCAAACGATAACAGTTACTGCTAAAGATGCGAGTGGTAATACAGCAACTACTTACACAGGAGCTAAAAACATTACATTCTCTGGTGCGAATAGTTCATCTAGTCCAGCCACTGCACCAACAGTTGCAGACACAGATTTTGGAACAGCCACTAGCTTGACCTTTACTGCGGGTGTGGCTACAGGCTCTATGGCCTTGTACAAAGCAGAATCAGCTATGGTAAATGCTACAGACGGAACCATTAACTCGAATACAGGTGGAACATTGAACGTAACGGTTAGTCCATCGACCATGTCTAAGTTGGCAGTAAGCTTAACAAGTCCACAGGTCAATGGCACCGCCTTCACAGGAACGAATACTTTAACAGCACAAGATGCGTATGGAAATACAGTAACCAGCTTTAGTGCTGCTGCAAATACTATTACAGTTAGCACTACTTTAACAGGAGCTATATCTGGATTGTCAGGTACAAACGTATTGAATAATGAGGCTGATTTCACCAGTGGGGTAGCCAACTTAACCAGCTTGGGCTTGAAATTTACAGGTACCTCTGGTTCAGGAACATTCACCTTTACTCCAACTTCTGGAACAGCAGTAACCAGTTCAAGTGTTACAGTTAATCCTGGAGCAGCGACCAAATTAGTGGTAACTGGAACAGGAACACAAACAGCAGGTGGCAGTCAAACAGTAACAGTTACCGCGAAAGATGCAAGTGGTAATACGGCTACTAGCTACACAGGAGCTAAAAATATTACATTCTCTGGAGCAGCCAGTTCAACAAGTCCTGCCACCGCACCAACGGTAGCGAGCACGGACTTTGGAACAGCCACTAGCTTGACCTTTACGGCTGGTGTGGCATCTGGGTCAATGATTCTCTACAAGGCAGAATCAGCTACGGTGAATGCGAGTGATGGCGTAATCAATTCAAATACAGGAGGAACTTTGAATGTAACGGTGAGTCCATCAACAATGACGAAGTTGGCAGTGAGCTTAACAAGTCCACAGGTCAATGGTACCGCCTTTACAGGAACGAATACCTTAACGGCACAAGATGCTTATGGTAATACAG
>NZ_JAANOG010000023.1:1908-3584 GCF_019923745.1 Aquirufa aurantiipilula | reverse complement strand
GATTACTCGCTACACTCGTTTTGGCATTGCTGCCGCCTCTCAAAGACACTATTCCGTCAGTATCTGGTAACCCATTCTCTCCGTCATCTATTTGCCCAATAAGTAAGTACAGGAATATTAACCTGTTGTGCATTAGGTTGTCGCTCTCGCTAGACCCTTAGCCCCCGACTAACCCTCAGTTGATTAGCATAGCTGAGGAAACCTTAGTCTTTCGGCGTGAGGGTTTCTCGCCCTCATTATCGTTACTCATGCCTACATTTGCTTTTCTGATCGCTCCAGCCAAGCTTGTCGCTCAACCTTCGCCGCAATCAGAATGCTCCCCTACCAGTATATAAATATAATCCAAAGCTTCGGTACTTTACTTGATGCCCGTTTATTATCGATGCCCGCCTCGCTCGACCAGTGAGCTGTTACGCACTCTTTAAATGAATAGCTGCTTCCAAGCTAACATCCTGGCTGTCACTGCAATCAGACTTCCTTAGTTCAACTTAGTAAAGATTTTGGGACCTTAGCTGTTGGTCTGGGTTCTTTCCCTCTCGGATTGGGACCTTAGCACCCCAACCCTCACTCCCGGGTATATTTTAAGCCATTCAGAGTTCGTCAGGATTTGGTAGGATTTGACTCCCCCTAGTCCTATCGGTAGCTTTACCTGCTTAAAACTTGACCCCGAGGCTGTTCCTAAAAACATTTCGGGGAGTACGAGCTATTTCTCAGTTTGATTGGCCTTTCACCCCTACCCACAAGTCATCCAAATACTTTTCAACGTAAACTGGTTCGGTCCTCCACTCCGTTTTACCGGAGCTTCAACCTGCTCATGGGTAGATCACAAAGTTTCGCGTCTACTCCCACTGACTAAGCGCCCTATTCAGACTCGCTTTCGCTCCGGCTGCTCACATCTATGTGATTAACCTCGCCAGTGAAAGTAACTCGTAGGCTCATTATGCAAAAGGCACGCCGTCACCCCACGAAAGGGCTCCGACCGCTTGTAAGCGTATGGTTTCAGGGTCTTTTCACCCCCTTACTCAGGGTACTTTTCACCTTTCCTTCACAGTACTCGTTCACTATCGGTCTCTTGGTAGTATTTAGCCTTACCGGATGGTGCCGGCAGATTCAAAGGGGATTTCTCCAGTCCCCCCCTACTCAGGATACTCCTACAATGAAATAAACTTACCAATACAGGGCTCTCACCTTCTACGGCCCGCCTTCCCAGACAGTTCTCGTTCATTTATATCATCGATATCGAAGTCCTACAACCCCAGTCTTGCCGCAACAACACTGGTTTGGGCTAATCCGCGTTCGCTCGCCACTACTTACGGAATCACTTTTGTTTTCTCTTCCTCTGCTTACTTAGATGTTTCAGTTCAGCAGGTTTGCCTTCTATTATATAGAATACTAGATCTTCAATCTAGTGGGTTGCCCCATTCGGAAATCTTCGGATTAAAGGTCTTGTGCACCTCCCCGAAGCTTATCGCAGCTTAACACGTCCTTCATCGCCTCCAAGAGCCTAGGCATCCCCCATACGCCCTTATTTCACTTACTCTCTAATATCTTCATGCCCGAAGGCAATCGCTATCTATTTTTGCTCTTACTCTTTACTTTATTCTCACAATATGTCAAAGAACCTTGTGTAAAATCTCTTAATAAATTAAGATACTCTACATCGTTTCCCAAATTTA
>NZ_JAANOG010000022.1:1908-3584 GCF_019923745.1 Aquirufa aurantiipilula | reverse complement strand
GATTACTCGCTACACTCGTTTTGGCATTGCTGCCGCCTCTCAAAGACACTATTCCGTCAGTATCTGGTAACCCATTCTCTCCGTCATCTATTTGCCCAATAAGTAAGTACAGGAATATTAACCTGTTGTGCATTAGGTTGTCGCTCTCGCTAGACCCTTAGCCCCCGACTAACCCTCAGTTGATTAGCATAGCTGAGGAAACCTTAGTCTTTCGGCGTGAGGGTTTCTCGCCCTCATTATCGTTACTCATGCCTACATTTGCTTTTCTGATCGCTCCAGCCAAGCTTGTCGCTCAACCTTCGCCGCAATCAGAATGCTCCCCTACCAGTATATAAATATAATCCAAAGCTTCGGTACTTTACTTGATGCCCGTTTATTATCGATGCCCGCCTCGCTCGACCAGTGAGCTGTTACGCACTCTTTAAATGAATAGCTGCTTCCAAGCTAACATCCTGGCTGTCACTGCAATCAGACTTCCTTAGTTCAACTTAGTAAAGATTTTGGGACCTTAGCTGTTGGTCTGGGTTCTTTCCCTCTCGGATTGGGACCTTAGCACCCCAACCCTCACTCCCGGGTATATTTTAAGCCATTCAGAGTTCGTCAGGATTTGGTAGGATTTGACTCCCCCTAGTCCTATCGGTAGCTTTACCTGCTTAAAACTTGACCCCGAGGCTGTTCCTAAAAACATTTCGGGGAGTACGAGCTATTTCTCAGTTTGATTGGCCTTTCACCCCTACCCACAAGTCATCCAAATACTTTTCAACGTAAACTGGTTCGGTCCTCCACTCCGTTTTACCGGAGCTTCAACCTGCTCATGGGTAGATCACAAAGTTTCGCGTCTACTCCCACTGACTAAGCGCCCTATTCAGACTCGCTTTCGCTCCGGCTGCTCACATCTATGTGATTAACCTCGCCAGTGAAAGTAACTCGTAGGCTCATTATGCAAAAGGCACGCCGTCACCCCACGAAAGGGCTCCGACCGCTTGTAAGCGTATGGTTTCAGGGTCTTTTCACCCCCTTACTCAGGGTACTTTTCACCTTTCCTTCACAGTACTCGTTCACTATCGGTCTCTTGGTAGTATTTAGCCTTACCGGATGGTGCCGGCAGATTCAAAGGGGATTTCTCCAGTCCCCCCCTACTCAGGATACTCCTACAATGAAATAAACTTACCAATACAGGGCTCTCACCTTCTACGGCCCGCCTTCCCAGACAGTTCTCGTTCATTTATATCATCGATATCGAAGTCCTACAACCCCAGTCTTGCCGCAACAACACTGGTTTGGGCTAATCCGCGTTCGCTCGCCACTACTTACGGAATCACTTTTGTTTTCTCTTCCTCTGCTTACTTAGATGTTTCAGTTCAGCAGGTTTGCCTTCTATTATATAGAATACTAGATCTTCAATCTAGTGGGTTGCCCCATTCGGAAATCTTCGGATTAAAGGTCTTGTGCACCTCCCCGAAGCTTATCGCAGCTTAACACGTCCTTCATCGCCTCCAAGAGCCTAGGCATCCCCCATACGCCCTTATTTCACTTACTCTCTAATATCTTCATGCCCGAAGGCAATCGCTATCTATTTTTGCTCTTACTCTTTACTTTATTCTCACAATATGTCAAAGAACCTTGTGTAAAATCTCTTAATAAATTAAGATACTCTACATCGTTTCCCAAATTTA
>NZ_JAANOG010000021.1:1908-3584 GCF_019923745.1 Aquirufa aurantiipilula | reverse complement strand
GATTACTCGCTACACTCGTTTTGGCATTGCTGCCGCCTCTCAAAGACACTATTCCGTCAGTATCTGGTAACCCATTCTCTCCGTCATCTATTTGCCCAATAAGTAAGTACAGGAATATTAACCTGTTGTGCATTAGGTTGTCGCTCTCGCTAGACCCTTAGCCCCCGACTAACCCTCAGTTGATTAGCATAGCTGAGGAAACCTTAGTCTTTCGGCGTGAGGGTTTCTCGCCCTCATTATCGTTACTCATGCCTACATTTGCTTTTCTGATCGCTCCAGCCAAGCTTGTCGCTCAACCTTCGCCGCAATCAGAATGCTCCCCTACCAGTATATAAATATAATCCAAAGCTTCGGTACTTTACTTGATGCCCGTTTATTATCGATGCCCGCCTCGCTCGACCAGTGAGCTGTTACGCACTCTTTAAATGAATAGCTGCTTCCAAGCTAACATCCTGGCTGTCACTGCAATCAGACTTCCTTAGTTCAACTTAGTAAAGATTTTGGGACCTTAGCTGTTGGTCTGGGTTCTTTCCCTCTCGGATTGGGACCTTAGCACCCCAACCCTCACTCCCGGGTATATTTTAAGCCATTCAGAGTTCGTCAGGATTTGGTAGGATTTGACTCCCCCTAGTCCTATCGGTAGCTTTACCTGCTTAAAACTTGACCCCGAGGCTGTTCCTAAAAACATTTCGGGGAGTACGAGCTATTTCTCAGTTTGATTGGCCTTTCACCCCTACCCACAAGTCATCCAAATACTTTTCAACGTAAACTGGTTCGGTCCTCCACTCCGTTTTACCGGAGCTTCAACCTGCTCATGGGTAGATCACAAAGTTTCGCGTCTACTCCCACTGACTAAGCGCCCTATTCAGACTCGCTTTCGCTCCGGCTGCTCACATCTATGTGATTAACCTCGCCAGTGAAAGTAACTCGTAGGCTCATTATGCAAAAGGCACGCCGTCACCCCACGAAAGGGCTCCGACCGCTTGTAAGCGTATGGTTTCAGGGTCTTTTCACCCCCTTACTCAGGGTACTTTTCACCTTTCCTTCACAGTACTCGTTCACTATCGGTCTCTTGGTAGTATTTAGCCTTACCGGATGGTGCCGGCAGATTCAAAGGGGATTTCTCCAGTCCCCCCCTACTCAGGATACTCCTACAATGAAATAAACTTACCAATACAGGGCTCTCACCTTCTACGGCCCGCCTTCCCAGACAGTTCTCGTTCATTTATATCATCGATATCGAAGTCCTACAACCCCAGTCTTGCCGCAACAACACTGGTTTGGGCTAATCCGCGTTCGCTCGCCACTACTTACGGAATCACTTTTGTTTTCTCTTCCTCTGCTTACTTAGATGTTTCAGTTCAGCAGGTTTGCCTTCTATTATATAGAATACTAGATCTTCAATCTAGTGGGTTGCCCCATTCGGAAATCTTCGGATTAAAGGTCTTGTGCACCTCCCCGAAGCTTATCGCAGCTTAACACGTCCTTCATCGCCTCCAAGAGCCTAGGCATCCCCCATACGCCCTTATTTCACTTACTCTCTAATATCTTCATGCCCGAAGGCAATCGCTATCTATTTTTGCTCTTACTCTTTACTTTATTCTCACAATATGTCAAAGAACCTTGTGTAAAATCTCTTAATAAATTAAGATACTCTACATCGTTTCCCAAATTTA
>NZ_JAANOG010000020.1 GCF_019923745.1 Aquirufa aurantiipilula | reverse complement strand
AATGCCATTGAATTATGCGAAATGCACCAATTTGATTGGGAAAATTGCTAATTTAAATCGGGTATTGATGGATTTAAAATAGTACAAAAAATAATATTTAAATAATAAGAATATTTATTTATGAGACGATATATAGCATTGACACTAATATTATTTGTGTATACAAACTCAATAAATGCACAAAGCCCTAAGGTTGATTATAATAATCAAGAACTTTTAAATATTCCTGTGGAGGCTGCATATTATCTTTATAAGAGGGATGATTTCGCTCTTACAAATTTCTTGACTAATAAAAATGGATTGGAAAATAATAAATTTAGCAGAAGCAAAAATAATTATTTTGAATATTCGAGAAATCTAATGGGAATAAGGAATGAAAGTAATTTTTATTTAACCACACTTAATGCCTTCACAATTTTTGTTGATAAAAGAAATGAATACGAAGTCATTGAAGCAAATTATTTAAAATCGAATATTAACAAGGAAAACCTTACCGATAAGTCCTTTTTTGAATATTTAGAAAAACATCCGAAGCTTGTTAAGCATGATGGGACATTTTGGTTAATTATCAGGGGCGAAGATAAAAATACAGTTAAAGTAGTCATTGGAATAATTCCTGATTATTATTCTTCACTATTGAAATACAATGTATTATTCTTCAAATATGATGAATCTGTTAAAATTCAGGAAATTTTACAGCAACTTGCCCTTTAGGTTTAATCAATGAAGATTAGCTTTTTCACTATCATTATTAACATTTTAAAAAACTATGCTTATTTACAAATAGCTATTTTTTTATTATTAATAAATATTATTTAGTATATACTGATTTATTTCAAACATCCTCCAAAAAGAGAAAACCTGTTTATATCAACATAAGATTCGAATTCAATTACAAATATCTCGCAATTAAACTCACAGTAATTAGTCAAATTGTACAAATAAGTTTAATTTCTAAAATTATCGTAACCTTTTAACAAGTACAAAAAATAGTTAAAAATAATATCAAGAAAATAGAATTTCAATAAGTTAGACCCTATTTATGTTGATAATAAAATTTATCTCCACTATTTGAAACGCAATGTTTACATTGCTTTACAGTGCTTTTAGCTGTGGCTTGGCATTGACCGAAACGACATTCAATGTTTTTTTTATTTGTAGTAATTTCAATTCTTGATACCTTATTTGTTTTCGCTACAGAAAGGGTCGAACCTAATAAAAAGAGAGCTAAAAAAAGATTTTTCATTTTGTGTATTTTATAAATTTGAAATTTATCTATTCTGGTTTGAGTAATTACGTCAAATCTTCATTACCTATCTATTTCTAAAAATCATTTAATAGATTCATTTTTATCATATAATTGAGTCGAATGTTACTCATTTTCTAAAATAGAAATGATTTTGTTGAGAGTTATTTTAAAGTTATTTATTTAACGGTCGACTATTCTTATACTTTTATTTTTATATTAATTTAATTTTCTGAAAGTAAAGGTCTTTTAGAAATTGATGCAAGGTTTGATGTTAATTAGATATTTTTTTTAAAAAAGTCATTTGAATTTCTTTCACCTATTAATATGAATTTACTTCTTAGCGATGAATATCCTAGTTCAATCGGGGCTTATGTTTATAATTCAGATTACTATTATGTTAATCGCGAATTTGAATACATACCCGAATTTGAATTTAAGTGCTTAGAGCAGTTTAATATTTGTAAATCTTTATATGAAAGTCTTACGATTTGGGAAAAAGATGAAGTTGTTAAATATTGGGTCAATCAATTTGATTCATATTTTGAGGAAGGGTTAACTTTTTTACCAAAGAATATTAAAAAGTTTGACCTAACAACTTTCAACGAGGTTGCCTCAAATCATTTTTTGTATTATGAACTGAAAAGTACTGACCCATACCCTACTTTTTACCTTAATTATTACATTCGGAAATTCAGATTTTTAATAATTAATTTCTTTTTATTTGAGGAGCAGTGCAATTTAGAATCACTTCGAATTACAGATTATGCTAGACAAGAATTCAACCCTAAAGAATTCTTAAATCTTCCTGAAATATTTTTGCCTGTTGAATTACAGAATGAAATAAATCAATCTAAAATCACGCAAAAGACAATTGTCTGCTTTTTTCATCTTTTGAGAGATAGTGAGTTGAAACCAAAAGGTTCATTTGCAAACAACGAATATTGTCGAATGTTGTGTGAAGAATTCAATTTCCAATATGCGGACAAGTTGGCAAAGCATTTTAGCATTCCTGATTTATCGATAGAGCTTCCGAAAGTCAAAAAATGCATTTTCCCGAATTTAAATGAAGATATCAGGTCAAAGCTAGAAACACATTTACAAAATAACTGTACCTAATTGGTACCATTTTAGTACCATAATTTTAAGGTACCTCACATACTTACCGTCAATATTTGTGCCATAAACCAAACATCAAAGTTTATGGCTTTAAATCCATCATTTATTGTACCAGTATCTAATAGCCAACTATATGAAGCTATTGAGAACTCACTCAGCACCAACAAATCTACAAAGCACAATGAGGTATTTAAAAAATTACTCTGTCAATTTAAGGCAATAGATTTCTATTCTCGCTCATTTGAAGAGTATGATAAATTTATGAAAATTTATGATGATGAAAGTTCTTCAGAAAAAGACAAAGGTGACATCTTAAAAAAGCTGTCTAAATTTAAGCTCCAAGAAAGGCATTATTATATCTGCTGTGTTGATGAGGTTCAGATTGTTGCTCAAGAAAACAACTGGAATATTGTTCGGCACAATGATGAGATTTATTTGTTCAATGGGGAGTATTGGCAAAGAGTTGAGCCTGACGTTTTTCAGATTTTTCTAGCTAATGTTGCGAGGGTCTTAGGAGTACCTAGCATCATTGAGAAACATCATGGTTTCAGAGAACAACTACAAAAACAATTCGCTGCCACCCAGATATTTGCTACTCCTGAATTAAATTCAAGTGACGTTTACATAAATTTACTTGATTGCACTCTTCAAGTTTCAAACGGACAAGTTAAGAATATTCCATTTAACAAAGAGCATTTTCTTAATTACCAATTACCTTACAAATATGATTCAGAGGCAAAATGTCCATTATTTCTTAAATTCTTATTAGAAGTACTACCAGATGAATCAGCTCAACAGGTATTAGCTGAATACATAGGATATTTATTTATCAGAAACGGCAATAAATCAATTAAAGCAGAGAAAATGCTTGTACTGTACGGTTCAGGCGCTAACGGAAAGTCTGTTGTATTTGAAATAATTTTAGCTTTATTGGGAAGGGAAAATGTAAGTAACTACTCCTTAACATCTCTAACAGATACCAATGGTTATTATCGGGCTCAATTATCAAACAAGCTTGTTAACTATGGTTCAGAAATAGGCGGAAAACTCGAAGCTGATTTACTAAAGAAAATGGCTTCTGGAGAGCCTATTGAAGCAAGACAGCCATACGGTCGACCTTTACTCCTTCACGAATATGCTAAGCTAATCTTTAATTGTAACCAATTACCCAAAGATGTCGAACAAACAGATGCATATTTTAGACGTTTTTTGATTTTACCATTCAATGTAACTATTGATGAGGAAAAACAAGATAAACTGCTCGCTAAAAAAATTATTGATAGTGAATTGCCTGGCATTCTTAACTGGATACTGAATGGATTAAAAAGGCTTCTGTGCCAAGGAAAATTTACTAAATGCAAAATTTCAGATGATATACTAATTCGTTATAAGATTGAATCAGATTCAGTCCAAATATTTCTAGAGGAGTATGATATAAATAAGTCTACGGATTCAAAAGAATATAAAACGCTAAAAACCGTTTATGATGCATATCGAGCATTTTGCATAGAAAGTGGATACAAACCAATTAGTAAACTGAATCTCTCTAAAAGGCTTCATTCATTAAAGTTTTTAATAGAGAAAAGAAACATAGGTAAGGTTGTGTTACTAAATACACCTCTAGAAAATGTTTTTTCATAATGTCATTTTAGTCACTTTTAGCACCTATTCTTATGAAATTATATAAGTATTCGCTTGATAAGTCAAGTAGGAAATACCTATGCCCAAAATGTGGCAAAAAGAAACTGGTAAGGTATGTAAATTATATTACTGGAGAATTAGAAGGTAGTGAGTTTGGGAGATGCGATAGAGAGGTTTCTTGTGGGTATTCATTGTATCCTAAGTTGGAAAATGTAGAATTTAGTAAAATAGAAAGAAGCCTTACAATTAGGAGGGGAAATTCAAATCATATAAAAACTCAAAAACAGGTATTTATACCTTGGGAAACACTTCATTCCACATTTTTAGGATATAACGAATGTTCCTTTTTTACATTTCTTTCAAAGAAAGGGATACCAGATGAATTACTGGAAAAAGTAATCGAAATGTACTACTTAGGAACAATACAGACAGGGTACCTTTCGGGTGCTCTGTCTATCCCTTTCATTAATGAAGAAGATAATATTGCTTTCGTTCAAGTGAAAATGTTTAACGAGTCCAATAATACAATTAAGACAAATGCACTTCATACGCTTTTGAATAGGAACTCTGGAAACGATTGGGTGAATGAATATGAAAAAAATGAGCAAAAGGTAACTTGTTTCTTTGGTTCACATTTATTGAAGAGGTACCCCAATAGCCCTGTTGTGTTAGTCGAGGCACCTAAGACTGCGATTTATGGAGCCTGCTATTACGGAGTTCCCAAATCTGAAAACGACTTTTTATGGTTGGCGGTTTACAATAAATCATCACTAACGGAGGATAAATTCAAAATTCTTGAGGGTAGAAAAATCTTATTAATACCAGACCTGTCTATTGATTCAGTAACATTTAATGAATGGAAAGACAAAGCCCTCCTATTTGCAAGGAAGCTGAATAGTACTAATATAATCGTTTTTGATTTTTTGGAGCGATGTGCACCTGCTGACCTTCGCAATTCTGGAGGGGACTTTGCTGATTATTTAGCCCAATTTTCTTGGCAAGATTTTAATGCAAAATTCATACGTGACAAAAGTGATAAAGGTGACCCCAAAAGAAAACATTTTGCTAAAGTATCAATAGTTGAAAAACCCAATAGTGAGCTAATTCAATTATTTGAGCCTTATAAAGGCTATTCTATGAAGGAAATAATTGATATACTGGAGGATAATTTTATCTATCTTAAACTAAATGATTCGGAAGTAATAGAAAGCTTAATTGATAAAAGTGTGATAAAAAGAGATTATGATAGGGATAATTATTATCGCTTTGATTCAGCACCATTTTAGGTAGGTATTAAATTGACATTTTTATTATTTTTTCGTAATTTATATATGAGTTATTAGCCATTGATAAAATTAAATTATGCAAACATCATCGAATACAAAATTTGACAAAAGGAGATTCAATACACCACCGACTAATCCCAATTCTGTTAAAAAATTCACTAAAACCGTCTCATCGAGAGTCGAAGAGCATTTACTAGTTAAACTAGTATACTTGCTTAATAAGCGATATAATTTTAAAAAAGTGCCAATGAACTCAATTAGCTTCGTGATACGTAGAGCTATAATAACAAAAATAAGAGAATTAGAATCTCTGACCGATTAATAAATATATTTAAATTAAATCACCTTAATTAGCTTGAAATTATACCATTTGTGTCTAAGTTGATTTAGAATTGAAAAGTATCAGTCCTTATATTTAACAGAATGGTACCTAAGTAGAAGGTTACCAAAGTAGAAGGTTACCAAAGTAACTTTCCGAATAATACAAATTCTGACAACTATTCAACACAAGGAAATTCAAACCCTTAAAGAAGAATAGACAATTGAATATACACTTGAAAAAATATATTAGTTTAGGTAGAATGGTCATATAATAATGTACAAATTAAAATATTTCATATTATCTCTACTTTTCTCCTTAATAACATTTTAATATTGAGGCATAAATAACAGTAGAATTTTTTGAAAGAGTTAAAACTCAGATAGGCGATAATTTTTGGGGTATATCAGATTTAAATAAATCGATAGAAATAAATCTTAGTGAATTTAAACCTTTCTATTATTAAGGAATCGCAAAGTTTATTATAAATCAAAAAGATAGTGATTGCCAGCCAAGATTTATCTAAATCAAGAGAACTTGGTCAGAATATGCATATGAAATAATAATAAATCATTGTAGTTGTATTAATGAAAAAAAAACTAAGCCTAACTAGAACTAAATCATTTAACCTTACTTTCTCCTTTAACAACAAAAACCAGCTATGATTTCGAAATTCTTAATGATGTTATTGGGAATAATAATTTTCAACCATACAATATGTATGTCTCAAGGTTGTTTTGAGTCAACTATTTTAAGCCCTAAGCCATTTATGGGGAATAATGGAGAAATATTTAAATTATCAGATGGCTCTTTATGGGAGGTAAAATATGAAAATGAGTATCTATATGAATATTATCCCAAAATAATTGTTTGTCCTCAAAAAAGTATAATTTCCATAAAAGGGAAAATATTAGACGTTCAGTTGATAAAGAAAAGTACTAATTCAAAAAAAAACAATTCAGAAACTATAGAAAATGATGTAATTGAAAGTAAAATTGATGGGGAATTTGAAGGATGGGATGGAGATACTATTTTCAAATTAATCAATGGTCAAGTTTGGCAACAAACAGATTTTCAAATTACTCTTTCGTTGAAGTTAATGCCGAAAGTATTTATTTACAAAATAGATAATATTTATAAAATGCAGGTTGAAGGAATTGAAAAATCAATACAAGTGATAAGATTGAAGTAATTGAATCTCTAATGCTTAAATAATAAAAATATTTTTTATTGGAAAATACATATATCCAAATGAAAAAAACATTCGTCTATCTATTGCTCATATCCAATGTGTTTTATTGTAAAGCTGTGAATGATAATTTATCAGAACAGCAGATTTTAAACTTAATAGCAAAATCTGCAAATGAATTTGGAGTTAATGGAAAAGATTTAAATAAACTAATTGATTGTTTAGGTCAAAAATTAAAGAATAATTACCCAAATTTTCCTAATGGAATCAAGAAGTCTCAGTTAAAAGAGTTACAAGAACTTTCTAAACTATCTACAATTCAATGTATTAAGAGCGGAAGTTTGAATTTGACACTAAAATGGACACCCTTTTTAGAGGAAATATTATATGACAAATTTTATGGACTTGAAGAACTTAAATCATTTGGTTCAGAAAAAAGAAAAATGTTTACAGAGTGCGTTATAGCTGGAATCAAGAATCAAAACCCCAATGGTTTTAACTTAAAAAACGGGTCAGCCAATCGGAATCCTGCAGGTAGTCCTGTGCTAAAATGCAAGTATTTACTTTTAGATTAAATGAGCTATTCCTATAATCGTTTATTGGCTTTTATCAAGAAGAAAACTTCTCAAGATGCGAGCTTTAACATTCACTACTTTTTTTCATCTTTAAAATAAATTGAGAACTTTATTTGAATGTAAGATTAGGTGAACCTCCAACTTTCATCAAAATGATATTCAATTGTTTGCCAAGATTCACTCCATTTCTTGAAAAGCAAATTGTAAATGTTTTTTAATTCAGAGTCAAATTAGAACACTTGGTTTTAAAATTTATTAATTCAGAAATAATTAAAAGTGATGATGGTGAATAGTCTAATCACTTTAAATACTTTAAAGGTAAATCAGCTATCCTATGGAC
>NZ_JAANOG010000001.1 GCF_019923745.1 Aquirufa aurantiipilula | reverse complement strand
TTATGATAATGCCTTAGCCGAAAGAGTGAATGGAATCTTGAAAAATGAATTCAATTTAGATGCTACGTATAAAAACCTGAAAACCGCTCAAAAAGCGGTTTCACAAGCCATTAAAACCTACAATGAATTAAGACCGCATTTAGCTTTAAAAATGAAAATGCCAGTTGATTTATATGCAGCTTAAACTATATTTACAATGAGTTATTAATAAACCCAACTGTCAACCTATATCAGGACAAGACAGATTTTTCTAATAACTAAACACTTATAACTAATAACTAAAAAAGCCTTCCAATTGGAAGGCTTTTTTTAATCTCTATCAGAAAGATAATCCTAGAATTAAGCTGTTAATTTACCTCTTAATGCTCTTGGGATATCGATCGTTGCTACTGGATTGGACATTGGATTCAAGATCTCACATCCTTTCACATCCAATTTGTTAACTTTTACTGTTTGTCCTAGGTCTAAACCAGAGATATCAGCAGTAACAAAATCAGGAATGTTTTCAGCTAATCCTTTTAAAGTTACTTTACGTAACTTTTGGATCATTTTACCTCCTTTAATAACACCAGGAGAGTTACCAATAATTTTGATAGGTACATCGATCTTAATAGGCTTGTTATCAACAATTTCTAAAAAGTCAACGTGTAATATCATTTCATTTACTGGGTGAAACTGCGCATCTTGTAAAATAGCGCGGTATTGATCACCTTCAATGTTCAATGCTACTTCGTAAACATCAGATGAGTAAAGTAAATCACGGAAAAGGATCATTGGAACAGCAAAGTGAACCTGCTCTTTTCCACCATACAATACACAAGGAGCTAAAGCTTCAGTACGCAAATCTTTCGCGCCCTTACTTCCGAGATTCGCTCTTTTATACCCTACAATCTCTAATTTTTTCATGTTGTTTTTGTTAAGTTTTCAGTCTTTCGCTTGATGCTATCCCCTGAAAACGGTTGAAATTAATATTTAATAAATAATGAACTGATAGATTCGTGATCTCTAATTCTTCCGATCGCTTTGGCAAATAACTCTGAAACGGTAAGAACTTTAATTTTGGCGCATTCTTCTTTAAGAGGTATGGTGTCAGTCACAACTAATTCTGTTAATACGGAATTAGAAATGTTTTCATAAGCCTTACCTGATAAAACTGGGTGAGTCACTATGGCCCTCACTGATTTTGCACCTTTGTCCATAATCAATTGAGCGGCTTTACACATGGTACCACCCGTATCAATTAAATCATCGACTAAAACGACATTCGCACCTTCCACATCACCGATTAATTGCATGGATGCAATTTCATTAGCACGCTTTCTGTGTTTGTCGCAAATAACCATGTTGGCATTGAAAAACTTAGCCATGTTTCTAGTTCTAACTACACCACCCACATCTGGAGAGGCAAAAGTTAAATTTTCAAGTCCTAAGGATTTCAAATAAGGGATAAAAATGGCCGTTCCTTCCAAATGGTCGACAGGAAAATCCATGAAACCTTGAATTTGACCAGCATGTAAGTCAATCGTCATCAAACGATCAGCTCCAGCAGCAGTCAGCAGGTTAGCAATTAATTTCGCTCCAATACCTACTCTAGGACGATCTTTACGATCTTGACGAGAATATCCAAAATAAGGAATAACCGCAGTAACATAGTGTGCGGAAGCTCTTCGGGCTGCATCAATCATCAATAATAATTCCATCAGATTGTCGGCCGAAGGAAAAGTAGATTGAATGATAAATACATCACAACCACGTACCGACTCATCAAAACTTGGAGACATTTCCCCATCTGAAAAGCGCAATGTAGTGGCTGCACCCAAATCTTTTCCGTAGTATTTAGCAATTTCTTTGGCCAAATAATTGGACGCTGAACCTGAAAATATTTTTACTGCATTAATCGCTGCCATTTGAAAAAATTAAGGAACAATGGTTGGTTTATCTGAAATAAGGCGCAAAACTAGTGAATTTTGCGCCCTTTTACAATTTTATGCTCTATTTAATCGAAGCACGAATGATATTCAAGGCTCCACCAGCTTTAAACCATTCAATTTGTTGAGCATTGTAGGTGTGGTTGACAGGGAAACTATCTGTACTTCCATCCGCATGCGTTAATTCAATAGTCAAAGATTTTTCAGGAGCAAAATCATTCAATCCAAGGATATTGATGCTATCATCTTCTTGGATTTTGTCATAATCTGCCTCATTAGCGAAAGTCAAAGCTAGCATACCTTGCTTCTTCAAATTGGTTTCGTGAATACGAGCAAATGATTTTACTAATACCGCACGAACTCCTAAATGGCGTGGTTCCATGGCAGCATGCTCACGAGAAGAACCTTCACCGTAATTGGTATCTCCTACTACGATCGTTCCAATACCTGCAGCTTTATAAGCACGCTGGGTATCAGGTACAGCGCCATAAACACCTGTCAATTGGTTTTTAACGTTATCTGTTTTTTCATTGAAGAAATTTACAGCACCAATCAACATGTTGTTTGAGATATTGTCTAAGTGTCCACGGTATTTTAACCAAGGACCAGCCATGGAAATATGATCAGTAGTACACTTACCTTTTGCTTTAATCAATAATTTTAAACCTTTCAAGTCAGTTCCTTCCCATGCTGAGAATGGAGCTAATAATTGAAGACGATCTGAAGTTGGAGCTACTTTCACTTGAACACCAGAACCATCTTCAGCAGGTGCTTGATATCCAGCATCTTCTACAGCAAAACCTAATTTTGGTAATTCATCTCCTGTTGGAGCCTCTAATTTCACTTGTTCTCCTTTTTCGTTGGTCAACGTATCAGTTAAAGGATTGAAAGTTAAATCTCCTGCAATCGCTAAAGCCGTTACAATTTCTGGGGAAGCAACGAATGCATAAGTATTCGGGTTACCGTCAGCACGCTTTGCAAAGTTTCTGTTAAACGAGTGAACAATCGTGTTCTTTTCTCCTTTTTCAGCACCTGGACGAGCCCATTGTCCGATACAAGGTCCACATGCATTTGAAAATACGGTGGCGCCAATTGAATCAAATGTCGAGATAAAGCCATCTCTTTCGATAGTATAACGTACTTGCTCTGATCCTGGAGTAATAGTAAACTGCGCTTTAGTTTTTAAGCCTTTAGCTGCTACTTGTTTAGCCAAAGAAGCTGCACGAGCAATATCTTCGTAAGAAGAGTTCGTACATGAACCAATCAAACCAACTTCTACTTTAGTTGGCCAGTTGTTTTTAATCGCTAATTCTTTCAATTTAGAAATAGGCGTAGCTAAATCTGGAGTAAATGGACCATTTACATGTGGTTCTAATGCATCTAAATTTATTTCAATTACTTGATCAAAATAAGCTTCAGGATTTGCATATACCTCAGAATCAGCAGTTAAGTGCTCACGAATGCCATTGGCTAATGCGGCTACATCCGCTCTTCCTGTAGACTCTAAATAACGAGCCATTGAATCATCATATCCAAAAGTAGAAGTGGTAGCACCAATTTCTGCTCCCATATTACAAATGGTTCCTTTTCCAGTACATGACATGGAAGTAGCACCTTCTCCAAAATATTCAACCACACAACCAGTACCACCTTTAACTGTTAAAATTCCAGCTACTTTTAAGATAACATCTTTTGCTGAAGTCCAACCGTTTAATTTTCCAGTTAATTTCACACCAATCAACTTAGGGAATTTCAATTCCCAAGCTAAACCAGCCATAACGTCACAAGCATCAGCTCCACCTACCCCAATGGCAATCATACCCAAACCACCAGCATTTACTGTGTGGGAGTCAGTTCCGATCATCATTCCACCTGGGAAAGCATAATTTTCTAAAACTACTTGGTGAATAATACCTGCTCCTGGTTTCCAGAATCCGATACCATATTTATCTGAAACAGATGATAAGAAATCATACACTTCTTTATTCTTGTCTACAGCCACTTTTAAGTCGGTGGTTGAAGCAATTTTAGCTTCAATTAAGTGATCACAGTGTACAGTAGAAGGTACAGCAACTTGCGGACGACCTGCTTGCATGAACTGCAATAAGGCCATTTGAGCCGTTGCATCTTGCATAGCTACACGGTCTGGTGCAAAGTCTACATAAGAACCTCCACGTGTAAATGTGGTGGAAGGGGTTCCTTCCCACAAGTGACTGTAAAGAATTTTTTCCGTTAATGTAAGCGGTTTTCCTGTCAATGCACGTGCTGCGGCAATTCTAGCCGGCATGCGATCATAGACAGCTTTAATCATTTCAATATCAAAGGCCATGAGTCAATGTTGGTTTTAATAAATTGTTCGTAAAATTAATAGATTACCGCCACCTTTTTGCCACTTTTTGCAAATATCATTTCCTTTGCAGCAGTTTTTTGTGAATTTTACATTTTAATTGACTTTTTATCAATTAATTTCTGCTTGTTAAAACCCTTGTTAAGCCCAATTTGAGATTTAAACAGATTTCTTCTTTTTGTTTTCTCTTGTTTTTTTCTGGAAGCATTAATGCCTTTGGACAAAAAAGTAATTCCATGGATACCTTAATAACTAGGGCTTTGGAATTGGCTCCTCAACATAGTTCTTTGATGGGACAATTTTCTGCCGAAGTTATTACGAAAGAAAAAGGTCGTTTTAATCAGGTTATTGGCCTAGCCAAAAATCGATTGAAAAAAAATGAAGGCATTCAGGAAGGTCAATGGTATGGAAATCAAACCCATGCAAAAGTTTATGTGAAAAGTTTGAATCAAATGATGCATGAAGTCATTGATGTCAAGGGATTCCAAAAAAAATACCCCAGACCTACCCTATTTTTCTGGCCTGATTTTTATCAAGATTTTATAGGTACTAACTGTGTTTCTCCTCTCAATTATCAAGGAAGAGATTATTATTCGTATGTATATCAAGGTGATACCTTAGTTGATGGTCAAAAAGGATATCAATTTATTGTTCGACCAATCACTTCCGGTGATCGTTTGTTTACAGGTAAATTAACGCTCAGTCATTCTGGTTGGATAATTCGTTGGGAAGCTCAAGTTGAATCAGACGCTTTGCAATATCACATGGATTTGCAACATCAATGGATACATCAAGCCTGGCTGCCCAAATCTGCATATTTTAGTTTATCAGGTGGTCTCATGGGTAATTATGGGGAATTCATTTTGCAGGAAGAAGTACAGCAAAGTCCAAAAAAATGGAATGCAGAAGCTAATTTTCAAATCCCTAGTCAATCTCAAGAAAGATTAAATATTGCTGAGATTGGTTTTGATGAGGTTTTTGCCACCCAATTATTGGGTAATTTTCATCAATCATTATTGAGAAAATGGAAGTCGCGCCCGCAAAGTGGTTTAGTTACCATGGATTCTGTTCGATTTGTAAAGCGGGAAGAAGTATTACATCAAACACAAGAAGATCAATTTTTTCAAGGTTCCATGGCTTCAAATTTATTGGAAGCATCGATAGATACCTTAAGAAAAAGCCCATTTTCATTAAATCAGTTAATTTTTTCTAAGTCGTTTTATTATGGTCCTCGACAAAAAGATTTTTATCCTTTTGAGATCTATTATAAATCACCGGTATTTGATTCCAACTTTAATACAGTAGAAGGATTTGTAGCCAATGCTGGATTGGTATTTCGAAAGCGTTGGGCAAGGTATCGTTTTCTGGAAGCTGAAATATTGGGTAGGCGTTCTTTTGGCTTGAATCGAAATACGGGCTATGTAAAATTGAGGTATAAAACAGATTCCTTTGATATTTCTTTAGCACAAGGTGATTTTGTTCAACAATTGAATCCTGATAATTCCATTTCCCCTGAAATGAACTCACTTTCAACGCTTTTGTTGAAAAATAACCAAATGAAAATTTATCGGAAAGAATATTGGAATTTGGCCATGATCAAGCGCTTCTCTTCCAAGTTTTTTCTAAAAAGTAGCCTAGAATGGTCTATAAGAAGCCAAATGGATAATACCACGGATTACTATTGGTTTAATTACTTGAATCGTAAATTCACTTCCAATAATCCTCAAAATGCGGAATATACTCAGGAAGGATTTCAGACTCATCAAGCTTTTATCAGTCAATTGACCCTTGGATTTAGACCTTTTCTAACTCAATATTACCGAAATCATATCAGAGAAAGCGAATGGGGCTCCTCTCCTCTCATCTTATTAAAATACCGAGCAGGCTGGAAAGGTGTAGCAGAATCGAATGCACCATTTAATATGGTTGAGCTTTCTTATTTACAAAATATGGCTCTTTCTCCTTGGATTAAAACAGGTTTTATCATTAATGCAGGGACATTCATCGGTGATGCACCAACGAACTTCATTGATTTTAAGCATTATAATGGAACCATGAATTTGGTACAAGCGGGTGAAATGTTGGCTTCCCATCGTTTAGTTGGCTATTACCAAAATTTCACTGCAGGAGCGAACCAGCGTTTGAACGTAAACCATTATGCCTACAGTACTTCGGGCACCTACATCGAAGGATTATCCTTGTTTCAATTTTCCAATTTGTGGTTGAAGCCTGTATTAGGTATGAAAAAATCCTATGTCAAGGAATTATTGATTGCTAATACTGTTTACATCAATAATCAAAAACTTTTGTATTCAGAACTGGGTTATGGATTGGATGGCCTTTTGAAAATATTCCGATTGGAAGCAATTGCTAGCTTTATCAATGGTCAATTTAATTACGTTGGATTACGCTTAAATCTTAATTCCAGAATACGGATAGGTAATATCCCGGATTAAATGAACAAATAGATTTTTTTTCAATGCTTCTGTATCCATTCGCTTGAAATTCATTTTAAGCAAGTATATTTGAGGTCATTTTTTAGTTTACATTATTCAATTTAATAGAATGGCAAAAAATTTGGTCATCGTGGAGTCGCCTGCAAAAGCTAAAACCATCGAAGGGTATTTGGGTAAAGATTTTGTGGTGAAATCTTCGTTTGGTCACGTGAGGGATCTTCCTATCAAGGGCGATAAGGCGATTGATATAGAGCATGATTTTACGCCAACTTATGTGATTTCACCTGATAAAACCAAGGTGATTTCAGAATTGAAAAGTTTAGCTAAATCATCAGAGGAAGTGTGGTTAGCAACTGACGACGACCGTGAGGGAGAATCCATTTCTTGGCATTTAAAAGAAGCCTTGGGCTTAAAAGACGATACTAAAAGAATTGTTTTTAGAGAAATCACCAAATCGGCCATTCAAAATGCCATTTTGGCACCTCGTAAAATTGATATGGATTTGGTGAATGCTCAACAAGCTCGCCGTATCATGGATCGTTTGATTGGATTTGAATTATCTCCCGTTTTATGGTCTAAAGTTCAAAAGGGTTTATCGGCAGGTCGTGTGCAGTCAGTAGCGGTTCGCTTGATTGTTGAAAGAGAAAAAGAAATTGAAAAGCACGAAAGTGTTGGTACCTATAAAATTTCAGCCTTATTCAATTTACCAGGTAAAAAGGTGTTGAAAGCTGAATTACCAAAGAATTTTGCAACAGAAGAGGAAGCTGTAGCGTTTTTGAAAAAATGTGTTGGGGCTAACTTTAGCATTAAAAGTTTAGAAACTAAGCCTGCTAAAAAATCTCCGGCTCCTCCATTCACGACGTCTACTTTGCAGCAAGAAGCATCCAGAAAATTGGGATATTCGGTAGCGACTACCATGCAAATTGCTCAAAAATTGTATGAATCTGGACGTATTTCTTACATGCGTACGGATTCTACCATGTTATCTCAAGAAGCAAGAGATAAAGCAAAAGCAGCTATAGAAGCAGCTTATGGAGCTAAATTTCATCATGCTCGTCAGTTTAAAACCAAGAGTGAAAGCGCACAAGAGGCTCACGAAGCCATCCGTCCTACTGATTTTGAAGTCAATTCTATTTCTGGTGATGCCCGTGAAAAACGTTTGTATGAGTTGATTTGGAAACGAGCTATTGCTTCCCAAATGTCTGAGGCAGTGATTGAACGCACTACAGCTCAAATTCAAATTTCTAGTACTTCTGAATTATTGATTGCACAAGGTGAAGTGGTTACTTTTGAGGGTTTCTTAAAGGCATATCTTGAAGGAAAAGACGAAGAGGAAGAAGATGAGAATAAAGATATGTTACCTCCTTTATCTATAGGTCAGGTACTTGATTTAGCTGAATTAAAGGCTCAAGAGCGTTTTTCTAGACCAGCCGCTCGTTATACTGAGGCAAGTTTGGTTAAAGCTTTGGAAGAAAAAGGAATTGGTAGACCTTCTACCTATGCTCCTACTATTTCTACCATCATCAAGCGTGCTTATGTCGTCAAAGAAGATCGTGCAGGAAAGGAGCGCGAGTTTCAAACGTGGATATTAAAGGATGAAGAGATTGTAGGTCAAAAGAATTCAGAGATAGTTGGTACAGAGAAAGCAAAATTATTCCCAACTCATATTGGGACTTTAGTTACCGATTTTCTTGTTGAAAATTTCGAAGAAGTAGTGGATTACACCTTCACTGCTGAAATGGAAGATGAATTTGATAATGTGGCCAAAGGTAAATTAGCTTGGACACAATTGATGAAGAATTTTTACGGTTCTTTCCATCAAACCATAGAAGATAGTAAGTCGATTTCACGCAGTTCTGTGGGGGGTGGAAGAGAATTAGGTGTTGATCCGGTTTCAGGAAAGAAAATTTCGGTACGTTTAGGAAAATTTGGACCATTTGTTCAATTAGGTGAATCAGGTGAAGAAGAAAAACCTGTTTTTGCTAACCTTTCAAAAGACCAATCAATCTCTAATTTAACATTAGAAGAAGCAATTGCTTTATTGGAGCGTCCTAAATTACCTCGCGAAGTGGGTATTCATGAGGATAAACCTTTGATTATTGGAGCTGGAAAATTAGGCCCCTACATTAAATTTGATGGCAAGTTCACTAGTTTGCCAGATACTGAAGATCCTTTTACACTGGATTTGGCAGGAGCTATTCGTGTTTTAGAATCAGCTCAGAAAGTGGCTGAAGCAGAAAGTTTAGGAACTTTCGAAAATGAATTGATATCTACAGGAAAAGGTCGTTTTGGCCCTTATGTTAAGCATGCGGGTAAATATTATTCATTGGGGAAAACCGATAATTTGGCCACATTAAGTTCAGAACGCGCCATTGAGATTATTTTAGCCAAGCGAAATTTGGAAGCGAACAAATTCATTAAAGAATTTGCAGAAAACGATCAAGTGAAGATTGTCAATGGTATGTATGGTCCGTATATTCAAATAGGTAAGCGTAATGTCAAGATTCCAAAGGATCAGAATCCAGCTGAATTGACATTAGAACAATGTCTAGCCTTAGGAGAACAAGCACCTGCACCGAAGAAAGGAAGAAAAAAGTAATAATAACAAATAATTATTGGGTATGAGTCAGATTATTGATGGCAAATTTGTTTCTGAAACAATGAAAGCCTCGATTGCCAAAGAGGTTGAAGAATTAGTTGCAGCGGGTCAAAGAGCCCCACATTTAGTTGCCATTTTGGTGGGTAATAATGGCGCTTCAGAAACCTATGTAGCGAATAAAGTTAAATCTTGTGAAGAATTAGGCTTTACTTCCACGTTGTTACGTTTTGACCCGACCATAACAGAAGCAGAATTGTTGGCCGCTGTTCAAGGCGTAAACGATAATCCTGACATGGATGGATTGATTGTTCAATTACCTCTACCCGATCATATTAATCCTGATAAAGTGATGGAAACCATTCATCCTTCCAAAGATGTGGATGGATTTCATCCCATCAATATCGGTAGAATGGCCAAGGGATTACCTGCATATATTTCTGCAACGCCTCAAGGAGTTTTGGATTTATTGGCCTATTACCAAATTCAAACGGCTGGCAAGCATTGTGTGGTTGTGGGAAGAAGTCAAATTGTAGGCTTACCTATGTCAATTTTGATGCAAAGAAACCACCCACAGGGAAATTGTACGGTTACTTTGACCCACTCAAGAACACCTAATTTGGAAGAAATTTGTGCTCAAGGTGACATTGTTATTGCTGCTTTGGGAAAACCAGAGTTCATTAAAGCTGCGCACATTAAAGAAGGTGCAGTGGTAATTGATGTAGGATTGACCCGAGTGGTGGATACCAGCAAAAAATCAGGTTTTGCTTTAAAAGGCGACGTTGATTTTGCTGATGTAGCTCCAAAATGTTCTTACATCACTCCTGTACCTAAAGGAGTTGGTCCTATGACCATTGTATCTTTGATGAAAAATACTTTATTGGCGGCCAAAGGAACAATATATCCTAAAAACTAGTTGAATTATACTTGATAATAATAGCGATGAAAGACACCCAAAGGTAGTTTTTTGTCGCTATTGTCATTTAAATAGAGTTCTCCTGATTCGGCATTGGAAGGCACATCAAATATGCCATTCATTAGGTTTTCAACAACCAAAGTCGAGAATCCAAGGGAATACACATTACTTAGTAATAAGTGCTCTTCTGGATCTAGAATTTCCTTAACAGATAGTAACAAATCTTCAATTTGCTCTTCTAAAACCCATTTTTCGCCATCTGGACCTCTTCCATAGGCTGGAGGGTCAAGAAGTATTCCTTGATAATAATTACCTCTCCTAGCCTCTCTTTTTACAAATTTCAAAGCATCTTCTGCCATCCAGCGAATGCCATCTAATTTAGAGACTTCCATATTCTCTCTAGCCCAAGATAAAACTGGTTTCACTGAATCTACGTGAGTTACCTCCGCTCCCATTTGTCGGCATACCAAACTGGCTCCACCTGTGTATGCAAACAAGTTCAAGAATTTCGGATTGGCCTTTTGAAATAAGGGGATTTTCTCAGCTAAAAACTCCCAATTGGACGCTTGCTCCGGAAATAAACCCACATGCTTAAATGAGGAAAGAGAAATTTTAAATGAAAGATTTAATCGATCAGATTGATAAGGCATAAACCATTTATCTGGGACTTTACCTTTAACTTCCCATTGACCACGTTCTTGGCTTCCTTTTTCCTTTTTGAAGTGTGCATGACTTAATTTTTGCCAATCTGCTTCAGATAATGATTTGGCCCAAATTGCCTGAGGTTCAGGTCTTCTAACGGTGAATTCTCCAAATTTCTCCAGCTTTTCAAATCCACCTGAGTCGATTAACTGATAATTATTACCCCAAAATTGAGGAGTTTCAATGGCAATGGATGTGGACTGCTTCAAAATTATTTCTGGATTTCTATCTTGTTTAAATAATATACGGACCTACGTCCTTCTTCATTGGAGATGGTTTGATAGCCATTAGCTAAATAATAAGGACCAAACCAATAGTTCAGTTCAGAACGACTACTTCGTCTAATTTTATCGCCATCGTTTTCTGTACTGATATTTTGAATGCTTTCGCTCTCCGATCTTCCTTGATTTCGTATGGTCTTGGTAATGATTTGATTATCTTGATTAAAGGAAAGTACAATTTGATCTCCTTGAATGGATGTTTTTACTTTTTGAACCAATTTGGGTTCTTTCAAATCTTTCATGTCGATGCAATGATCCCATAATAAATCTCCTTTTTCATCCAATTCGACAATGACAGCATGTGTATATACCCAACCATCAAACTGCTGCTGATTACCATAATAATTGTATCCGCGGTATCCCCAAGGGCTATAATAACTAGAATAAGGGGAATATAAACCATAATATCCATATCCCCAGCGGTATGGATTATACATCATACTCCATGGGGAATAAAAGCCTCCTAAACCCATCATGGAACCATAAGGGCCAAAATTATTGTATTTATAGTCTGGATAAAAGGCTTCCGCCACCACGATGTAGTGATCACCCTTTTTAATGATTTCATGAATTATTAATCGGTAATCTAGTCTCAAGTCTTCTCCTTTGCTTTCTTTATCCTTGATTTTCTTCTCTTGTTTTTCCTTTTGTTTGGGAGTTAAGAAATTAAAGAAATTGGAGAATTTCGTAAAACTGTGAAATTTAGATTGGAGTAATTCCCCATCTAAATAAGAGTTGAAATAAATACCTTGTGAACTAGGTCCTTTGGATGATCCAATCGTTGTTTTATGGCCATAAGTGCCCACAATAACTTGTAGTGAGTCATTCAGCTGAGTGGATTTAGCATTCATCATGGCAAATTCCTCATTGGGATTCATGACAATTTGTCCAATTTGACCTCCATCTTCATCAAATGATTTAATAATCAACTGATAATTTTTAGCTCGGTTACCTACCGAATAGGTTACATTTACCTGCTGTTGAATTGAATCCAAATCCATGGATTGAATTTCAGCTTGCCCTTTTACTACAGCAGGAAGTATACGTGTTTTACGTTCTTTTAAATTGGTAAATAAGAT
The DNA here is from genome assembly GCF_019923745.1 of Aquirufa aurantiipilula. GTDB lineage: Bacteria > Bacteroidota > Bacteroidia > Cytophagales > Spirosomataceae > Aquirufa > Aquirufa aurantiipilula. The sequence continues at coordinate 430,590 of NZ_JAANOG010000001.1, read as the reverse complement.
GACAGGTTGATTATTGACAATCCCTCCAATGAACAAAGACTCGTTCAAGGCTTTAAAATTGGAGATTTCCATCCTATCCACTGAATAAATTTGGAATTTCTCAAAGCTGCCTTTGGAAACATTGACACGAACTATTTGGTAGGAATTACTTTTAAATCGACTAAAAAGTAAGTTTAAGGATTTGCCATCAAAGCTATAGTTTACATAATCTAGGCCATTATCTATTGTTCCAGATGTATACCAAACTTGCTCTAAATTAGTAGAGAATTTTTGGATACTAAATTCCTGCTTACCTAATTGGTTTAGAATGATAACTCCTTGATTACCAATTGGTATTGTGAAAGATTCCAAGTCTTTTCCTCCTACAGGAAATTCAATTCGCTGCCCAATTTGGGCTTTGGCTTGGAACAATAGGGCCACCAATAGGCAACCTAAAAATAGCTTGAATTGATGAAAACGTTTCATATACTTATTCTGTTAGGCTCATGATAATATCAAATTCGGGCTTATCAACTGGCGTTACTGAAAGTCTTGATTGTTTCAATAAAGCCAAATTGCTTAAACGCTCATCTGATTTCATCTGTTTTAGGCTTACTGTTTTAGCAAATTTCCGAATGGGAACTAGTTCAACTACTACCCAGCGTGGGTCATCCGTCGTAGGGTCTGGATAATGTTCCTTGCTCACTTCGGCCAATCCAACCACTTCAAGGCCTTCGTTGGAGTGATAAAAATACACCCAATCACCTTTTTTCATGGCCATCAAATTGTTTCTAGCTTGGTAATTTCTTACCCCATCCCAAACGGATTTACCCTCTTTAACGAAATCATCCCAAGAATATTTGAATGGCTCTGATTTAACTAACCAATGGTTCATATTATGGGAATTTAGGGAATTTGGAGAAATCGGGTTTTCTTTTTTCTAAAAAGGCGTTTTTGCCTTCTTTAGCTTCATCCGATAAATAATATAATAAGGTGGCATTTCCTGCTAATTCTTGAATTCCAGCTTGCCCATCCAATTCCGCATTGAACGATGATTTAAGCATACGTAGTGCAATTGGGCTTTTTTCTAAAATCCGCTCGCACCAAGATACAGTTGTTGCTTCTAATTGATCCAAAGGAACCACCTTATTCACTAAGCCCATTTGTAAAGCTTCTTGGGCATCATATTGATCACACAAATACCATATTTCTCTAGCTTTCTTTTGTCCAACTACACGTGCTAAATAGGAAGCACCAAAACCACCATCAAAAGAACCCACATTGGGTCCTGTTTGACCAAAACGGGCATTATCTGCTGCAATAGATAAGTCACAAACTACGTGCAATACATGTCCTCCACCAATAGCCCAGCCAGCTACCATGGCAATAACGGGTTTTGGAATAGTTCTAATTTGTCTTTGTAAATCCAATACATTTAAACGGGGTACTAAATCCTGACCCACGTATCCTCCATCTCCGCGCACACTTTGGTCTCCACCAGAACAGAAAGCTTTTCCACCTTCACCTGTTAAAATAATAACACCAATTGCGGTGTCTTGTCGAGCTAATTCCATTGCTTCCGACATTTCCTGTACCGTTTTAGGAGTAAAAGCATTGTGTTTGTGAGGACGATTTATGGAAATTTTGGCAATTCCATTGTATTGTTGAAATAGAATTTCTTCGTACTCCTTGATCGTTTTCCAGGGAAAATTAGATGTCATTGTTTATTCGTTTTCTTGGTTATAAATCACATCCCAGGTATGGTCTGCTAATAAGGTTACTTGGGCTAAAAATCGACTATATTTAAAGGAACGGCCCCATTCATGTGGTGCTACTAAAGATAATAAATCTGTTCCGTTCTCTTTTTCGTACAAATAATAGGTTTCACTAATAATAGGTTCAAAACCCATAGCGGCATCATAAATACGCTCAGATATCTCTTTTCTTTCAGCTAATAATTTGGCTTGCTTGGCCAATACCTCCATTTGTTCATATAGCTGGTTCATTTGACGATCCGTCTGCTGACGCATTGCCTTCACTGAACGCCCTTTGGTTTTGCCCATATCCTCTGGCTTTATGACAGCAGACCCTGCGGTATGTGCATAAGGTAAAAGCCCAGGGTTTTGGGCAACTTTATCAGGATTGATAGGATTTAAGAAAGGATCTTCAGACATGCTCAATTAATTAAGGTAAATCCTAGCTGTAACCCTCAAAATTAGAGAATGTTTGGTTAATTTTGGAATGATTCGCTGATTATATGCTGGTAATTTCTCCAAAGTCAAATGTGTTCCCTAATCCTTCAACTTCTTTTGAGGCAGAAGTGATTGAATTTTGCCAGCTATGGAATGCAGGAAGTGAATGGTTTAACTTTCATACCTCAGGTTCAACAGGTGAACCTAAGGCCATTCGAATCCATCGAGATCAAATGATTCATTCAGCACAATTAACGGGTAATTGGCTAGGTTTGGAGGCAGGAGATCGTGCTTTGTTATGTCTACCTGTTAAGTTTATTGGTGGGGTTATGGTGGTGGTTAGAGCTTTAGTTTGGGACTTACAACTCATCATTGTCGAACCAAGTAACCAGCCAGAAATACCTTTGGATTTTCCAATTCAAATGACTTCGATGGTACCACCTCAATTGCAATATATTTTACAACATGATTCACTTTTAGCTCCTTTTAAAGAATCAAAAGGTGTTTTAGTCGGAGGTGCCGCGATTTCAGTAGAGATTGAAAACCTTGCCCTAAAACAAGCATTTCCTATATTTTTAACTTACGGAATGACGGAAACGGTGTCGCATATCGCCTATCGCCGTATTTCATCAATAGCAGATGAATACCTGCATCCTTTGCCAGGAGTAGAAATCAATCTTAATGAAGAGGAATGTATTTGCATTCGCTCTCAAGTGACCAACAACCTTTGGATTGAAACTAATGATTTAGCTGAAATTAATGAAGTTCAAGGTTTTCGAATTTTAGGAAGAAAAGACTTTGTCATTAATTCTGGGGGAATGAAAATTATACCAAGTCAGATTGAAAAATACATTCAAGCCTTTTTTCTTACATCAGGTATTTCCGTTCATTCATTTGTAGCAGCTTTGCCAGATGAGTTCTATGGTCAGAAAGCGGTATTATTCATTGAATCTTCCCCACCTTTGGATTGGGGAGATCCATTAAAAGCTTATTTATTAAAACATCTACCATCCAAACTAATCCCCAAGTCGATTATTTGTCTTCCAAAATTCATATTTAATTCAAATGGTAAATTGGATAGTTTGAAAACGGTAGCTTTGTATCTTCAATCTTCATCCAAAGAATCTCATGCCCATGACTAATTTCAATTTATTTTATGAGAGCGCTAATAACGTTCCTGCTCCTTATCATTTTGAATCTCTTATTCGATTTATAGGATTTGGAACTCCAGAAGCCTCTTTGGAAGTAGAAATTCAATATACAGATCGCGAAGATTTTTCTAAAGAAGAATTGATTGCTGAAGGATTACCTACTGAGGAAACCTGGAGTTGGAAAGGAAGTATTTCTTCCGCATGGCAACAAAGGCTTGCTGCTCGATTTGATACCTATAAATCGGGTTCTTGTAAGCCGAGAGATGAGGAACCATTTATTATGTTGGAATATCCTAATTCTACAACCAAGGTGCCTAGAATGTTGGAAATAGAAGAAAACTTAATTCAAGAATTCATTCAATCTATCTTTGAAACTGCTGGCAGAGAATTACCCTTGTTTTTGGGATTTCAGTTTAAAAATGAATTGGATGAGTGGGTTAGAATTGAAGGAGAACTATCTTTTGAGAATTTAACTTTCACCTATCAGGAATCAGGTTCTGTCTTAAAAACAATTTCAGATTGGGATCGTTTACAAGCTTTAATGAATACTGTTTATATTGCTGACTTCCAGGCTGATAAAGCAAAGGAAGAATTAAAAAGTACCCATTCGTTTGCAGTGTATCCAGGAGATGGGCTGTGGTATGTAGCTGGAGATTCACTCAGAAAACCTGCTGGGAATAATCGGTATTTTGATGGATTAGAAAACAGTTTAAGGGAATTATTTAAGTCTTAAAAACCATGGTTTCACCAATAGAAGATCAAATTGCAGAAGTATTTTGGATTCAAAAATCGTCTTTGTCGCGTCTGAAAAATACGACGTATAAGGAACGCATTGATAAATTGAAGTCCATTGAAAAGTACATGATTTCTCATAAACAGGAATTGTTTGATGCGCTATTTGAGGACTTTAAAAAACCATCTTCTGAGGTAATTTTGGCTGAATTATTAGGTGTCAAAAGGGAAATAGATCATGTATGTAAGCATTTGAAGTCCTGGATGAAACCTCAAAGAGTAGATACTCCACTCCTACTTTTGGGTACTCAAGGGTATGTTCAGATGGAAGCCAAGGGAATGTGTTTAATTATTGCTCCTTGGAATTACCCATTCAACTTAGCCATTTGTCCTTTGCTTTTGGCCATTGCGGCTGGGAATGCCGTTATACTAAAGCCATCAGAACTAAGTCCAGCCACATCTTCTTTTATCAAAAAGATGATTACGGCTTTATTTGACCGTAGTGAAGTGGCTGTATTTGAAGGGGATGCCTCCGTATCCACTTATTTATTGGAGCAAAAATTTGACCATATTTTCTTTACTGGTAGCCCTTTAATAGGCAAATTAGTTATGAAAGCCGCTGCTGAGCATTTAACTTCTGTGACTTTAGAGTTGGGAGGTAAATCTCCGGCTATTATTGGGCCTCAGGCTGATATTGAAGCATCAGCTCAGAAAATTGCATGGGGTAAGTTTTTAAATAACGGCCAGACCTGTATTGCTCCTGATTATGTCTATGTCCATGAGAAGCATTATTTCTCCTTTCTAGAAGCTTTAGAAAAATCCGTAAATAGCTTTTACAATCCTGAAAAGAAAGGTGTTCAAAAAAGTAAAGATTATGCTAGAATTGTCAATTCAAGACATTTTAGTCGGATTATAAGTTTATTGGAAGATGCCAAAATGCATGGTGCTAATGTTTTATTTGGAGGTGAAACAGATGAACAAGATTGTTTCATCTCTCCTACCGTTTTGACAAACTGCCATCATGACATGAAAATCATGCAAGAGGAAATTTTTGGCCCTATTTTACCTATTTTAGTCTACAAAGACGAGCAACAGATTATTGATCAAATGGCCAAGGAAGAAAAACCTTTGGCTATGTATATTTTTTCAGAAAATGAAGAGTTTACACAGCATATCATTAAAAATACGAGTTCGGGTGGTGTGGTTGTCAATGATTGCTTAATCCATTATGGTCATGGTGAATTGCCTTTTGGTGGAGTAAATAATTCAGGAATAGGAAAAACTGGTGGAAAATTTGGTTTCATGGAGTTTTCGAATCAAAAATCGGTCCTAATTCAACATAGCCGGATGATGAAAATGTTATATCCTCCTTACCATCTCAAGGTTCGTTGGATGCTTGATTTTATATTAAAATGGCTCTAAAAAAATCATTTTTATTATTGTGTTTTTTGGTTTTGTCGTCTGGTATTTTTGGTCAGCTTACTTATTCCCTATTGGATCAAAATCCCGCTTCTGTTCGATGGAAAAAAATCCAAGTGCCCAACCAATCTATTCAAATAATCTATCCTGAAGATGCAGATAGTTTGGCACAATTAACGGCATTTTATATAGAAAAACACGTCCCTAAAGTTGGTAAAACGCTTCCTAGTCAACTTCACCCATGGAAAATTTTATTACAAAACAAGGGGATTTATTCCAATGGTTTTGTGAGTTTAAATGCTCCTAGAGCCGAATTCTTTACGATTCCAACCCAGAATTCTGCTTTGGTAGGTACCAATGAATGGTTGGAAATGTTAGTCAGTCACGAAACAAGGCATATGTTTCAAAATGAATTAGGCAGGCAAGGTTTAGCCAAGGTCTTTAGAAGTTTATGGGGAAGTAATGGGCAAGCTTTATATTCCAATATCATGATACCCAATTGGTTATGGGAAGGCGATGCGGTCGAGACTGAAACTCAATTAAACCCTATTGGGCGAAGTAAAATACCAGAGTTCTATTTGCCATTACATGCATATTTATTGGATTATGGGATTCCTTCCTATGGAAAAATGATGGGAAAATCCTTTCGACAGTTAGTGCCAAATCATTATGTTTTCGGTCAATATTTAAGTCAGTATTTTCGTCAAAAGCATGGTGAATTAGCTGTAGGTCAAATTTGGCAAAAAGCCTTACAGCGGCCATATCCATTTGCATTTTCTTCGGTAGTGAAAGAAAGAACCGGTCTGACTATAGATCAATTCAGTCAATTTGCTTTAAAAGAGTTAAGAGATTCCATTCAAAAAAGTCAGTTGGCATTCTCTGATAAGTCAGAACAGATTAGTCCTAAAATTACTCGAGGGTATACTCCATATGAATATCCATGTTGGATTTCTGATGATACTTTTATTGCCGTTAAATCAGGGTTTTCAACTATTCCAGTTTTGGTAGAGGTTAGTCGGGGTCAGGAGAAAGAATTAACCAAATTAGGACCGATTGCTGAAATGAATATGCTTTCAGCTTCAAAAAATTGGGTGATTTGGTCTGAGATTAAGTTTGATATTCGTTGGGGGCAAAAACAAGGAACTCGATTGGTTTTATTCAATCGTGAAACTAAGGTGAAGATTTTTTGGGATGGAGATGAAAAATGGATTAATCCTTCGATTAGCCTGGATAATAAGCAAGTACTTACTTTAGTACAAAATAATGATGGTTCCTCTCACCTTTTATTATTGGATGTTGAAACCAGACAATTGATTAAAAAAATCAGTATTTCATCAGGAGAACAAATAATTCATGCTCGTTTAGCAGATCAGCATCGCATGGTGTATGTGGTGAAAAATCAGCATCAAAAATCCATCCGAATCATGGATTTAGAGCGTTTTGAGGTAATCCAAGAGTTTCATTTTGGGGGCAATAATATAGGTTCCCCCTATTTAATGGGAGATTTTGTTTATTTCAACCAACCTATTGATGGTATAGATCAAATTGTTCGAATTCATATAAAAAATAAGCAACAACAGGTGCTAACACAAGCACCATTTGGGGCTTATTCTGCTCAGGTACTTGACAGTGGTAAATTGATTTATCAGGCATATCGCGCTTCAGGAGAGGCCATCATGTACAAAAAATTAGGTAATGAGTCATGGAGTCCACTGTTGCAAACGATTCCACTCTCTCCTTTACAAGAGCCTGCACCTAAATACGCGAGTCAAAAGTATTCTAAATGGAATATTTTCAATGTGTATTCCTGGGGTCCACTAATTGCTGCACAAGGTAATCAGTTGGAAATTAGCCTATTATCCAAGAACATTACTAATACCTTACAGGCTGGAGTTGGATATCAATACGATCCCAATGAACGCTCGGGCACCCAATTTGCACGATTCTCGTATCAAGGTTTGTTCCCCGTATTTGATGCATCTTTTCAAAACAGCCAAAGAAGTACAAGTTTATACATTGATAAACGCGCACCTTTTGACAGTTTAAGAACGGATAATTGGATGCAATCCAAAGGTGATATTGGAATTCGATTACCCTTTAACCTAACACATTCAGCTTTTGCAGAGTATTTAACTATCTCATCAACCTATTCGTTTTTTCAGGTTAGTGGCTATGATTTACCATTAAGATTCAAAAGTGAGGCTTTTAATGGTTTGTATTCATCCATGACTCATGCCATTTCATACTCGAAATTATTGAATCGAGCTTATTGGGATGTTCAATCACCTTGGGGTTATCAAATTGGATTGCATTGGCAAGGTACTCCTTTCGCTCAAAACTTAAATTCTGAAATTTGGTCAGCTCAGGGCAAAGTGTTTATTCCTGGTTTATTCAAACATCATGGAATCTCCCTAAGAGGTGCCTATCAGCAACAATCCAATGGGAATTATACGTTTGCAAGTACTCTAGCTTTACCTCGGGGATATACGACCGTTTTGTACAATCGATTGTACACCTTTTCTGCTGATTATAAATTTCCAATTGCAAACACCGATATTAATATTGGTAGGTTGCTGTATATCAAACGACTTAAAGGGAACTTCTTTTTCGATGCTTCACAAGGTGAAAATATTGTAAAAGATGGTACGACAACCACAACTTTCCAATCATTCGGTGTAGATTTGTCGTCCCAATTTCACTTATTGCGTTTTGCACAAAGTTTTGAAATAGGTGTTCGTTGTTTATATAAATCTCAAACCAAGCAAATCGAGTGGTATCCTCTAGTAATCGATATAGGATTTTAGTTTTATCCTGGACAGCCTTGATTTTAATAGGCGGTTTTTTGATTTCTTGTGAGACCAATCAAGATTCAAAAGGCGAGAAAATACCTCCAGCATCTGCATTTCTAAAAGGAGAAGATCCCCAGCGTGTCATTCAATACGTTAGTGCAATTCTAGAAGATAAGCCATCTTCTACCTTGTATTATATACGTTCTAAAGCCTATTTTGCTCAAAGAAAGTATTTGTTGGCTTCAGAAGATATTCAGCGCGCCCTTCAAATAGAATCGGGAGATTTAGACTTTTTGTTTCTCTCGGCACAAATACATTACCACCTCGAAGAATATAATGAAGCCTTAAAAGATGCTAAATCATTGGAAGAAGCTGGATTTTCAGCACCTGGTTTATGGATTTTATTGGCAGAGATTTATGCACAAAATGGCCAAACTAAAATGGCTAATTATTATTTGGCTAAAAGTTTAAAAGTTGGCTTATCGCCTAGAGACAGAGCTTATGTCTATACTTTACGGAATTTATCTGTGGGAGATACTTTAACTTGGATGAAAACAGTACGGGATAGTAGTGGTATTTACTTATCTGAAACTCCTTTGGCTCGACTATATTTTCAACATCAAGGAGATCGAGTGCCCATGTTGGATTATCAAGCTCAATTATTGGCAGCTCGAAAAAAGTATCCCAATGATCCTCATTTGTTGCGTTTTTGGGCTAGGTTTTTGGCTAAAATTCGACAAGTGCCCCGTGCAGAAAAGGTTTATGCTAGTGTTTTAGCTTCTTTTCCTTCCAATCCGGGATTGTTTGCAGAAGTAGGTAATTTCTATTTTAAAAATAGAGATTATTACAAAGCTTTGGCCTTTTTTGATAAAATACCAAGCAATAGCCCCTATGCTAATGAAGCTTTATTTATCAAATCCATATGTTGGCTTTATCTGGGTGAACGATTGAAGAGCTTGGCCTTGTTGGATTCAGCACAACAATTATATCCTACTGATATGAGATTTAGAGGTTTAAGGTATCGTTTGTTGAATCGAAATTTAGATTCTACCCGCGCTCAAACAGATAGTTTGTCGGCTGAGCCTTCTGAAAATTAAATTACGCTCCTAATATTCCTGCTTAATTTGTAAATTGCATAAAATTTGTACGAATGATAAAAATTACTTTTCCCGACGGAAATATCCGTGAGTATAATTCAGGTGTGACACCCATAGAAGTTGCCTTGTCAATTTCAGAAGGTTTAGCAAGAAACGTATTAGCAGCCAAAGTAGATGATCAAGTGGTAGATGCCTCTACTCCTATTCAAAACGATGCGCGAGTACAATTATTGACTTGGAATGATACGGAAGGTAAAAAGACTTTTTGGCATTCATCAGCCCACTTAATGGCTGAAGCAATTGAAGCTTTGTACCCAGGTACTAAATTTGGAATTGGTCCAGCTATAGAGAATGGATTTTATTACGATATCGATTTAGGAGGTAAAGAATTTGGTAGTGACCAGTTTAAGCAGATTGAAGACAAAATGCTGGAATTGGCTCGTCAAAAAAGTGAATACTTACGCAAGCCAGTCGCAAAAGCAGACGCTATCGCATATTTTCAAGAAAAAGACGACGAATATAAATTAGAGTTATTGGAAGGATTAGAAGACGGTTCTATTACTTTTTATACTCAAGGTAATTTTACGGATTTATGTCGTGGACCTCATATTCCCCAAACAGGATTTATTAAATCAGTCAAGTTATTAAGTGTAGCGGGTGCCTATTGGCGTGGCGACGAAAAGCGTAAGCAAATGACCCGTATTTATGCCATTACTTTCCCTAAGGCGAAAGAATTGGAGGAATATTTATTTTTATTGGAAGAGGCTAAACGTCGAGATCATCGAAAATTAGGTAAGGAATTAGAGCTTTTTGCCTTTTCTGAAAAGGTAGGTTTAGGTTTACCATTATGGCTGCCGAAAGGAACTATTCTTCGTGAAAGATTGGAAAATTTCTTGCGTAGAGCACAAGTACGTGCGGGTTATTCACCGGTTGTTACGCCACACATTGGAAGTAAAGAATTGTATGTGACTTCAGGTCACTATGCTAAATATGGCCAAGATTCATTTCAACCGATTAACACTCCTGACGAAGGGGAAGAGTTTTTGTTGAAGCCGATGAACTGCCCTCATCACTGTGAAATTTATAAAACCAAGCCTCGCTCCTATAAGGATTTGCCATTACGTTTAGCCGAATTTGGTACGGTTTATCGTTATGAGCAGTCTGGTGAATTGCACGGATTGACACGTGTTAGAGGATTTACTCAAGATGATGCGCATATATTTTGTCGTCCAGATCAAGTAGAAGATGAATTTATGAAGGTGATTGATTTGGTGCTTTATGTATTTAAGGCATTAGGTTTTCATGAATTTTCAGCTCAAGTATCTTTGAGAGATAAAACAGACCGTGAAAAATACATTGGTAGAGATGAGGATTGGGAGAAAGCGGAAGCTGCTATCATTAAATCGGCTCAAGAAAAGGGTTTACCTTATGTTGTAGAATATGGTGAGGCGGCATTTTATGGGCCTAAATTGGATTTCATGGTACGTGATGCCCTAGGAAGAAAGTGGCAGTTAGGAACTATTCAAGTGGATTATCAATTACCTCAGCGATTTGAACTAGAATATACTGGTTCAGATAATCAAAAGCATAGACCAGTGATGATTCACAGGGCTCCTTTTGGTTCATTAGAGCGCTTCGTAGCTATTTTGATTGAAAATACAGCGGGTAACTTCCCATTGTGGTTATCTCCAGATCAATTGGCAGTTTTGCCAATTTCTGAAAAGTATGAAGATTATGCGAATGAAATCTATTTACGTTTGCAGGAACGTGATTTACGTGGTTATGTAGATCATCGCGATGAGAAGATTGGTCGAAAGATTCGTGATGCCGAAGTTTCCAAGGTTCCATTCATGATCATTGTAGGTGATAAGGAGCAGGCAGAAGGATTGGTGAGTATTCGTAAAAAAGGACTGGGAGATTTAGGCTCTATGACTTTGGATGCCTTTATGGCTATTGCTCAGGAAGAAATTCAGCAATTAACGCACGATAGATAGATTTATTAGCGAATATCAATTGCTTGAAACTCTTTTGTTTGCAAATGCGTTAAAATTGATATAGCTTTCGAATTGAATACAAGAATTAACAATAATTATTAAACGAAATTTTACTTTATGGCTTTACGCCCCAATAACAATTACAGAGGAAACAAACGAGAAGAGGAGCCTTACAGAATCAATAATTTAATTCGAGGGGTTGCAGAAGTGCGATTAGTAGGAGAAAATATTGAACAAGGTGTTTATGAGTTTTCTAAAGCCTTAGCAATCGCTGAATCTCAAAGTTTGGATTTGGTAGAAATCTCTCCTAATGCAGTTCCTCCTGTTTGTAAGGTCATTGATTATGCTAAGTTTAAGTATGATCAAAAGAAAAAGCAAAAAGAAATCAAAGCTAATGCCACTAAAACGGTCATTAAGGAGATTCGTTTCGGTCCTAATACAGACGAACATGATTTTAATTTTAAATTAAAACATGCGGTTAACTTCTTAAAAGAAGGCGCAAAGGTGAAAGCTTATGTGCATTTTGTAGGACGTACAATTGTTTTCAAAGAGCGTGGCGAAATGCTATTATTGAACTTCGCTAAGGGCTTAGAGGAATTTGGTAAACCAGACGATATGCCAAAATTAGAAGGTAAGCGTATGAGCATCATCTTCTCCCCTAAAGCCGCTAAGAAATAATTTCAATTTTTTTTCATCAAAACAGGGAATTAAAGGGTATTTTTTATACTTTTGCATTCCCAATTTTAAATTTAATTTTTACAATAATGCCAAAAATTAAAACCAACTCTGGAGCAAAGAAACGTTTCAAAGTAACTGGAACTGGTAAAATTAAGCGTAAACACGCTTTTCATAGCCATATCCTTACTAAAAAAACGACTAAGCAGAAGCGTAACTTAGTTCACGCAACCTTAGTTTCTCCATCTGATATGGACCGTGTAAACTTAATGTTAGGTCTTTAATATCAATTTAAGTTATTGTTCAACCAGAAATAAGGCCTAAAGTACTGTAAAAAGTCGCCTCAATTTCAAAAAACAAATTTCTATGCCACGTAGTGTCAACCATGTAGCTTCTAGAGCTCGCAGAAAAAAAATCTTAAAATTAGCCAAAGGCTTTTATGGTCGCGGAAAAAACGTTTGGACCGTAGCCAAAAACAAAGTTGAGAAAGGTTTGCAATATGCATACCGTGATCGCAAAGTAAAGAAAAGAGATTTCAGAGGATTGTGGATTCAGCGTATCAATGCTGCTGCTCGTCAGGAAGGAATGTCTTATTCAGCTTTCATGGGCAAATTCAACAAATCAGGAATGACTTTAAACCGTAAAGTACTTGCTGATTTAGCGATGAACCACCCAGAAGCGTTCAAAGCAGTAGTAAATAAATTAGGTTAATCCTTATTTACATACCTCATAAGAAAGTCCCAAAGAAATTTGGGACTTTTTTCATGCCCAATATGTATCTTTGTTATACATCCACCCGCTAAGAAATTGAATCGTCCTATCTATTTAGATTATGCCGCCACGACTCCTGTTTCGCCAGAAGTTTTGGAAGCTATGATTCCTTATTTTAGTCAGCACTTTGGTAATTCAGGGTCCAATCAACATCTGTTTGGCTGGGAAGCTTCAGATGCCGTTGATCAAGCTCGCAAAACCATATCTTCCTATTTTTCAGTAAATCCTTCCTCTATCCTATTCACTTCAGGAGCTACTGAATCCAATAATTTGGCCTTATTGGGTTTGTTAGAAGAACAAACACCTGGACATATTATTTCTTCTCCTTTAGAGCATAAAGCGGTATTAGAGCCATTAGCTTATTTGGCCCATAAAGGTTGGGAAATTACTTACTTGGAGCCAAATTCAGCAGGTGAAATTTGTTTAGAACAAATTAAAACAGCCAAGAAGTCAGATACACGACTGGTATCCCTGATGTGGGTAAATAATGAAATTGGAGTAATCAATGATATTTCTAGCATTGCTCAATGGTGTAATCAAGAAGGAATTTACTGCCATACTGATGCAACACAAGCCCTGGGCAAGTTGGATCTATCCCAAGCTTTTTTGCCTGATTTATTGAGTTTTTCTGGACATAAAATTTTTGGACCAAAAGGAATTGGAGCCTTATATGTTAAATCGGGTATTCCACTGAAGGCTAGGCAATGGGGAGGTGCACAGGAAAGAGGTTTGCGTGCAGGTACTTTACCGATACCTTTGATTGTAGGGCTTGCAAAAGCAGTGGAAAGAATCCCGCACCTTTTGACCTTTTTACCCCAAATTCAAGTAAAAAAACAGGACTTGGAAAATTCTTTAAAAGAATCATTAGGTGATAGTTTGATTGTTAATTCAATTTCTGAAAATCAAATTCCACATATTCTTAATTTTTCAATTCAAGGTGTTGACTGGGAAAAGCTTTTTAGATGCATGCCCTTATTAGCATTTTCTAATGGATCGGCATGTAATTCCAAATCAACATTTCCCTCACATGTATTAAAAGCCTTAGGAAGAGATAATGATACTGCTTTGGCAAGTATTCGGATTTCCCTAGCTCAGCCCTATTTAAATGAAGATCATGATTGGGTGAAGGATTATTTAGTTAAAAGTCTAGAAAAATTGATATCATGAAAGATTGGATACAAATTGTGAATCGATTGGAACAACTCTTGTCTGAAAGCAATGGCATAGCCTTGGCCACTGTCGTTCATGTGGATGGTTCTGCTTATAGAAGACCTGGTGCTAGAATGTTGGTGACCGATGATGGAAATTGGTGGGGAGCTATCAGCGGTGGTTGTTTGGAAGGAGACATGTTGAAAAAGGCACAAATGGCTATCATGACACAACAAATTAAATTAGTCACTTATGATACCCGAGAGGATGATCCATTTCAATTAGGTGTAGGTTTGGGTTGTCAAGGTTTAATTGATATTGTGATAGATCCTGTTCGATCTCATTTAGAGGCATTTTATGTAGCCATGAGGAAGGCTGTAACTTCGTATGATTCAGGTGTTTTGACAAGTGAATGGGATGAAAACGATTTAACTTCATTCCTGTTTGAATACGTTCCCCAGTCGGATATTCATTCTTTTGATGCCGACAAAAAGGAGATTATAATTCAGAAAACTGCTCATTATAAGTTAGTTCAAGGAAAATCAACTTTGTTGGAATACATCCCTCCCATGCCTCGTATATGGATTTTTGGAAATCAGTTTGATGCTTTGGCCTTAATTCAACAAATTAACTTATTAGGCTGGGAGATACATTGGGTTGGGAATGTGACAAAAATGAATCCTCAAGGAAAGAAATTAGTCAATCAAGTATATGATTGGGAAGCAGACTTACACATTCTGCCGGAGGATTCTTTGGTTATAATGACCCATGATTTTGATCGAGATGTGTTTTTAATGAAAAAATTAAGCTTTTTGCAATCATTTGCCTATTGGGGGATTTTAGGTCCACAAAAGCGTATGGATAAATTGCAAGGCCATTTGCATGATGAAGGTATCGATATTACTTCGCTTAGAAAGCAGATTTCTAGCCCAATTGGTCTAGATGTCGGTGCGGAAGGTCCAGAAGAAATTGCGATTTCGATTATTGCTGAAATTATTGCTCAAAAGAATCAGCGGGATGCCCAGCCTTTAAAATTCAGGGAGAAACCCATTCATTTATAGTTGAATTTTTTTGTAAAAAACTCAATGGTCTAGAAACAAAAAACTCCCAGCGTAACTGCTGGGAGTTTAAATAAACCTCTAAACCTATTTAACTATTTTACTTCCTCGAAAGCTACATCTTCCGCTTCACTAGCACCATTGGCAGAAGCATCCGCTGTATTTTCTGTTGCACCTGCAGTTTCACCTGCAGCATACATTTCTTGGGAAGCAGCAGTCCAAGCTGTATTTAGTTTCTCCAAGCCCGCATCAATGGCGGCTACATCTTGGGAAGCATGAGCTGTTTTTAATTCAGCTAAAGCTCCTTCAATGGCTGATTTGTTTCCTTCGGAAAGCTTCTCTCCATATTCCTTCAATTGCTTCTCAGATTGGAAAATTAAAGCATCAGCTTGGTTGATTTTCTCAACACGCTCTTTCTCAATTTTATCGTTCGCTTCGTTGGCCTTTGCCTCGTTGCGCATTTTTTCAATTTCAGCATCTGTTAAACCGCTGGAAGCTTCGATACGGATTTTTTGTTCCTTACCTGTTCCTTTGTCTTTCGCAGATACATGCAAAATACCGTTTGCATCGATGTCAAAAGTAACCTCAATTTGAGGTACTCCGCGTTGTGCAGGTGGCAAACCATCTAAGTGGAAACGTCCTAATGAACGGTTATCCTTCGCCATAGGTCTTTCTCCTTGCAATACATTTAACTCAACTGAAGGTTGGTTATCTGCGGCAGTAGAGAATACTTCCGACTTCTTGGTAGGAATGGTGGTATTTGCTTCGATTAACTTAGTGAATACACCTCCCATGGTTTCAATCCCTAAAGATAATGGAGTCACATCAAGTAACAAAACATCTTTTACTTCTCCGGTTAAAACTCCACCTTGAATTGCAGCTCCTAAAGCTACAACTTCGTCAGGATTCACTCCTTTTGAAGGCTTCTTTTCGAAGAATTTTTCAACTTCTTCTTGAATTCTAGGAATACGAGTAGAACCTCCTACTAAAATAACCTCATCAATGTCAGCATTAGAGTATCCTGCATTTTTCATGGCTCTTTTGCATGGCTCCAAAGTACGTTGAATCAAGCTATCAGCTAGTTGTTCAAATTTAGCACGTGTTAGATTACGAACTAAGTGCTTTGGAATACCATTCACAGGCATGATATAAGGTAAATTGATCTCAGTGGATGCACCAGAGCTTAATTCAATTTTAGCTTTTTCTGCAGCTTCTTTTAAACGTTGAAGAGCCATTGGGTCCTTACGTAAGTCGATGTTTTCATCTGAAATGAATTCTTGAGCTAACCAATCAATGATAACTTGGTCAAAGTCATCTCCACCTAGGTGAGTATCACCATCAGTTGATTTAACTTCAAATACACCATCACCTAATTCTAAGATTGAAACGTCAAATGTTCCACCACCTAAGTCGAACACCGCGATCTTCATATCTTTACCCTGCTTGTCTACACCATAAGCTAAAGCTGCTGCTGTAGGTTCATTGATGATACGTTTTACTTCCAAACCAGCGATTTGACCAGCTTCTTTGGTAGCTTGACGTTCTGCATCATTGAAATACGCAGGAACAGTAATAACTGCTTCAGTGACAGTTTGTCCCAAATAATCTTCTGCTGTTTGCTTCATCTTAGTTAAGATTTGCGCAGAAATTTCTTGAGGAGTATATAAACGGTCTCCTATGCGAACACGTGGAGTATCGTTATTTCCTTTTTCAACTTGATATGATATTGTTTTTAGTTCAGAACTTACGTCACTATATTTTTTACCCATAAATCTTTTTACAGATGATATGGTATTTTGAGGGTTGGTAATCGCTTGTCTTTTGGCAGGATCTCCTACTTTACGTTCACCATTCTCTAAAAACGCTACAATTGAGGGAGTTGTCCTTCTTCCTTCTGAGTTAGCAATAACAACTGCCTCATTTCCTTCCATTACGGCCACACATGAGTTGGTGGTACCTAGGTCAATTCCAATAATTTTTCCCATGATTATTATTTTATTTTTTTCCTCCCATGTTACAAGGAATATGCCATGAAATCGGTTTCAAGTAAATGCTGACATATTGTCACGAACACTTCCATAAATAATAAAATCCAATAAATTTCGTCAGTAAATAGGCATATATGTTATCTTTGTAGCAAGAAAATATGTTCA
Organism: Aquirufa aurantiipilula; assembly: GCF_019923745.1. Lineage (GTDB taxonomy): Bacteria > Bacteroidota > Bacteroidia > Cytophagales > Spirosomataceae > Aquirufa > Aquirufa aurantiipilula. The sequence goes on along the minus strand of NZ_JAANOG010000001.1, from coordinate 413,431 downwards.
ATTATGTCTGAATTTAATGACTTTACGTGGGTAGAAGGTTCAGAGCCTCATCGTCAACGTACAAGAGAAATCATCAAGAAACACCCTGAAGTAAAAAAATTAATTGGTAAAAATCCGAATACCATTTGGTGGATTTTAGCCTGTGTCGGTTTACAAATTACCTTGGCTTATTTTTTAAAGGATTCTCCTTGGTGGTTAATTGTAGCTGTTGCCTGGTTTGTAGGTGCTTTCCCAACACATACACTTTTTGTTTGTATCCATGAGACAGCGCATAATTTGGTGTTCAAAAAGAATTCGTGGAACGTGTTTGCCGGAATAATTGCCAACTTTCCTTCCTTATTCCCTACTGCCATTTCTTTCAAAAACTACCATTTGAAGCATCATGCATTTCAAGGAGTGCACGAATTGGATGCAGACTTACCGGATTATTGGGAAGCGAAATTGATTAACAACTATTTCATAGGAAAAGCTATTTGGTTGCTATTATTCCCTTTCTTTCAAGCTATTCGTACTATTCGTTGTATTGAATTGGCTGTATTTGATCGTTGGGTAATTATGAATATCGTTGCTCAATTCGCTTTTGATGCGTTAATCGTGTATTTATGGGGTTGGCCAGCCTTAGCCTACATGGGATTAAGTTTCATGTTTTCAGTGGGGCTTCATCCCTTGGGTGCTCGTTGGATTCAAGAGCATTATTTAGTTTTAGATAAAAATCAGGAAACGTATAGTTACTATGGTGGATTGAATGGAATCAATATGAATGTAGGCTACCACAATGAGCACCATGATATGCCTTCTATTCCATGGAATAATCTTCCAAAATTAAAAGCTGCTGCTCCAGAATACTATGACAATTTGAAATACCATACCTCTTTTGTCAAATTGTTCTTTACATTCCTATTTTCTCAAGAGGTAGGTTTGTATTCAAGGATAGCTCGAAAAGAACGCGGCGGGGTTGTATTAACTGATGTTTCTACACCAGATATCGATTTAGCTAAAGATTAATTGATTTTTATAAAGCGATAAAAAGGCCTCAAATGAGGCCTTTTTTTATATGATTACTGTGGAATTAGCTGCAATATCATGCCTCTTATCATGTATGACAATTTCAGTATTATGATTGGCTAAATTTTGAACCTTCACTCCTGTTTGGTTCACTTCAATTTCCAAATGATCCTTTCTGAAATTGATTTTAAATCGATAACTCTTCCATTGCTTGGGTAAAAATGGTGCTAAGTGTAATTGATTATTTTGGACGCTTTGACCAGCAAATCCTTTGATAATCGACATCCAAGTTCCTGCCATGCTTGTAATATGACATCCATCTTCCGTATCGTTATTGTAATCATCTAAATCTAAACGAGCAGCACGGGTATAAAACTCATAGGACTTATCTTCTTTCCCCAATTTTGCAGCTAAGATACTGTGAACGCAAGGGCTTAATGAAGATTCATGTACAGTTAAAGGTTCATAGAATGAATAATTTCTTTCAATTTCCTCTTTGGAGAAATTCGTTTCAAAGAAATACATACCTTGTAATACATCTGCTTGCTTAATGTAACAAGAGCGCAATATTCGATCCCAAGACCAATGCTGATTAATGGGGCGTTGATTGCTGGGTATTTGATCTACTGGAGCAATAATTTTGTCTAAAAAGCCATCTTGCTGAAGGTATATTCCTCTTTTTTCATCTCTAGGGAAATACATATGCTGAACAATTCGTTGGAAATCAGCTAATTCATCCACCTTCAATTGACTTTGTTCGAATTTTAAATTGGCCTCCTTAGGATATGATTTGCTTATTTCTTGATGTACTTCTTGAACGTAATTTAGGCACCAAGCGGCTAAATAATTGGTGTACCAGTTATTATTGACATTATTTTCATATTCATTAGGTCCTGTAACACCTAGCATGACATATTTTTGAAGATTATCTGACCAATTGACACGCTGTTTCCAGAATCGAGCAATTGCTATAAGTACATCCCATCCATAGTCCAATAAATGGCGTTTATCATCTGTGTATTCTACATAATCTTTGATGGCATAGGCAATTGCCCCATTTCGGTGAATTTCTTCGAATGTGATTTCCCACTCATTATGACATTCCTCCCCATTCATGGTGACCATAGGATATAGTGCCGCTCCTTGGTCAAATCCAAGTTTTTGTGCATTTTCAATGGCTTTATCCAATTGCTTCCAACGGTAAATCAACAGATTCTTAGCTACTAGAGATGGAGCAGTAGATAAGTAAAATGGAATGCAATATGCTTCGGTATCCCAATATGTGGATCCACCATATTTTTCTCCTGTAAATCCCTTGGGACCGATATTTAGCCTATCATCTTTACCTGTGTATGTTTGATTTAGTTGAAATATATTGAATCGAATGCCTTGTTGGGCAGCCACGTCTCCCTCAATGACGATATCATTGCTATTCCATTTTTCTGCCCATGCCAATGCTTGCTCTCGTAACATTTGATCAAATCCTTTGGCTGTGATTTTACTTAGATAGTTAGAAAGTGTAATTTCAAAATCATTTGTTTGATGATTCTCAGAACTTAAGTTGACTGCGTATTTGAATATAGTAGTTGGCACATTTTCAACAACTTCTACATGGTAATTTAAAGCACTATATTTTTCTCGAGTTACGAATTGTGCTTGATTATGGACTTTTTGTCCATTTTGGTAAATATGAACCTCTTGACCTGTGATGACTTCAAAATTTGTTTTCTTTGTTTTTGACCAAACAAAGGAGCGATTTTCTTTAGCCTCAACTTTTATCTGATCCCAAAATTTTTCTTGGTAATTGGAGTCTTTGTTTTGAATATCTCCATCAATAAAAGCTTTGATATCCATTGAACCAGAGAAATTGATGGGTGTGATGGAATAGGAAATAGCCCCTGATTCATCATCTGCCATACTATTGAAGCGAATGGATATTATTTTTATTCGTTTATTATTTGACAAGCTAATATCACATGAACGAAGTAAATACCCTTCCTTCATATTCAATTCCCGGTAAAAATCATGAATGGTAGCTTGGTGTAAATCAACCTTCACCCCTTCTATTTCTATATCTATACCTATCCAATTGGCGGCATTTAACACTTTGGCAAAGTATTCTGGATATCCGTTTTTCCACCAGCCAACACGTGTTTTATCTGGATAATATACCCCAGCTACATAATTTCCTTGTAGGGTCTTTCCTGTATATGTTTCTTCGAAATTGGCTCTTTGTCCCATTCTTCCATTTCCCAATGAAAATACAGATTCTGTAATTTCATTGAATTCAGGATGGAATGAATCTTCAATTACCTTCCAAGCATCGTGTTTTAAATATTGTTTCATGAGGTTCTAATTAGGAGCTAAAACGCCTATTGCTAAAATTAAAGTAGTAGTAGGTCGGAAACCCGTATGTCATTAAAAGATGGTATAATTTTATCAGCGCCAAATAAAATGGCAGAAGAACCTATTCCAACGACTTTCATCCCTCCTGCTTTGGCTGCATCTATACCCGCTTGAGCATCTTCAAATACGATGCAATCTGCTGGGGAGCAAGCTAATGCTTCGGCACCTTTAAGAAAGACTTCCGGATCTGGTTTGCTTTTTGTGACTTTGTTTCCATCTATAATAGCTTGAAACCAGGTGATTAAGCCTGTTTTTTCCAAAATAATTTGAGCGTTTTTACTGGCTGATCCTAATGCAATTAAATAGCCTTGATCTTTCAACTGCTTAAGAAAGGTAAGAACACCTGGTAAAATTTCGCTGGGATTCATGTGTGAAATAAGCTCAAGATAGGTCTCATTTTTTTCTTTGAGCCAAATGTCTTTTTGCTCTTGAGTAGCTTGAAATTGTGCCCAATGCAAGATTTTGTCTAAAGATTCTACTCTGGAGATCCCTTTAAGTTCTTCATTTTGTTCATGACTCAATTCAAAATCAAATTGTTTTCCTAAGGTTCTCCAAGCTTGAAAATGGTAAATTGCTGTATCTACTAGTACGCCATCTAGGTCAAAAAGACAGGCTTTATACTTCATTGTATCATTTTTAGGGTTATGCTATATTTCAAAAATACGAGTTTTCTAGCTGTGTAAAAAGCTAAATTTGGCTTATTAGAGCACTTTATCTTGTATTTGAGGAATAATTTAATTTTATTTAAAAAGAATTATTTTAGCCTGAGTCCATTATTTTAAATTTATTTGACCCTGTTTTCCATGAAAGAGAAAAGCTCCCATAAGTTTATTGTATATCAAATGATGTTTCATTTATGGGGTAATACCAATACTGATTTAGCTTTTAACGGATCCTGCGAAAGAAATGGTGTGACTAAGTTTAAAGATGTTTCCTTGAAAGCTTTACAAGCTTTGGCCAAAAAAGGTTATACTCATTTATATGCTACAGGAATCATAGAACATGCAACAATGGAGGATTTTACAGCCTATGGGTCTCCCTTGGATCATCCTTCCATTGTCAAGGGGCGCGCAGGTTCTCCATTTGCTATTAAAGATTATTATGATGTAAATCCATTTTTAGCTTCTGAACCAGCTAAAAGAATGGAAGAGTTTGAGGAAATGCTGGAAAGGATTCATGTATCTGGTTTACACTTGATTCTTGATTTTGTTCCAAATCATTTAGCTCGACAATATTATTCTGATAAAAAACCAAAGGGTATCATTGATTTTGGTATGAATGATCAAACGGATAAATCGTTCGATCCTAATAATAATTTTTACTATTTACCCGGTACACAATTTTCTGTTCCTTCAGGTTTGGACATACCTGTACCTTATTCTATCCCTTATATTGAAATTCCTGCCAAAGTGAGCGGGAATAATGTTTTTTCTGCCCAGCCATCCAAAGACGATTGGTTTGAAACGGTAAAGTTGAATTATGGAATTGATTTTCAACACGAGGAGAAAACGTATTTTGACCCGATACCTGATACTTGGTTAAAATTGTTGGATGTTCTAATTTATTGGACCAACAAAGGCGTAGATTCTTTTCGATGTGATATGGCGGAGATGGTTCCGGTGGAATTTTGGGCATATGTGATTCCAAAGATTAAAGCCATCAAGCCTGAAGTTACTTTCATAGCTGAAATATATCAACCACATCGTTACCATGAGTATATATTCCAAGGTGGATTTGATTATTTATACGATAAAGTTGGTTTATATGATGCTTTAAGGAGGTTGATGGAAGAACGACCTGAAGCTACCGTAGAAGATATTACGCGTGTTTGGCAACATGAATCTGGGGAATTTGCAGAGCATATGTTACGCTTTTTAGAGAATCATGATGAAACTAGAATAAATAGTCCTGGTTTTGCAAAACATAATCTTTGGTCCACTATTCCTGCAATGGTGGTTACTGCTTGCTTGCATCATGGGCCAGTAATGTTGTATATGGGGCAAGAATTTGGTGAAGCAGCCAATGAGGTTGAAGGGTTTAATATGGCACAAGATCGTACATCTATGTTCGATTTTTGGCGAGTAGAAACACATCAGCGTTGGATGAATCAAGGAAAATTCGATGGTGCCTTATTAACCAAGGAAGAAAAACTATTGGATGAATTTTATGTGGATTTATTTCAATGGGTACATGCTCATCCTGCTATTCAAAAAGGACATTTTTTTGATTTACAATACGCTCAAAATGAGCATTATCCAAAGAGAAAGGTCTATTCATTTTTACGATATACTTCCAAAGAGAAATTGTTAATTGTATGTAATTTTGAATCCAAACAAAGCTATTCGTTAGACATACAATTACCCACCTTGGCCAAAGATATGATGAATGTTTCTGGGGTAAATTGTCAATTAATTAAAGCATTTATCCCGCCAGCTTCGAAAGAGTTTAGTACAACAATAGATGGAGCTATTTTACCCCCCAATAGTGCTTATATTTTTAAGATTTCATGATGCTTAATTCCTTGCGGCTGTTAATTTATATTTTCTTTTTTCTTCAAATTCAAGCTGGCAAAGCTCAAGAAAAATGGATTCCCATGGATTTACAAAGCAGAATAGCCTTAGCCAAGAAAAATCAAAATCATGTGATGTTGGCTGAATATTTTCTGGGTAAGCCCTATGTAGTTAATGCACTTTCTGCTGAAAATCCAGAGAAATTGTACCTTTCTTTGGAGGATTTTGATTGTGTAACTTTCATCGAAAATGTGATGTCTTTATACCAATCAAATGGCCAGGATTCTCTCTTTAAGAAAAACTTGATACATTGGAGGTATTCCAAGCCGAAAGATATTCGTTTTGAAACTCGACAGCATTATTTCTCTGCAGCTATGAGGCAATTAATACAAGATGGATGGATTGTTCCAGTGCATCCTTCTGAGGAAATTCAAAGTATTAAGAGTTTTACATTTTTATCTCAATATTATCTACCTAAAGGTAAAAATATATCCATAGCTGATTTGGAGCGGGTTGAAAAGAAATTGGCATCAGAACCATTCATATATATTCCCTCAGTCAAAGTAAAATCAATTCTCTCAAGTTTGAAAGAGGGTGATATCGTTACATTTGTTTCCAAAAGAATAGATTTAGATGTACAGCATACGGGTTTTCTTACTTTTAGAAAATCAAATTGGTATTTACTTCATGCCTCACAAGAAGTTAAAAAGGTATGTGTATCTGATAAGAATTTAGTGGAATACTTGAAATCGCATCCCTCCTTTCTTGGCATTCAGGTTTTTAGACCTAATTTTATTAAATGAAAAAATACGACTTTGATCGAGTGATTGATCGTAGAAATACGTCAAGTTATAAATGGGATAATCCCATGTATGCAGATAAAAAAATGCTTTCAATGCCAGTGGCAGATATGGAGTTTGCTGTGGCAGATGAAATTTTGGAAGCATTGGATAAAATTACTCATCATGGGGTTTTAGGATATTCTATTGTGCCAGATTCTTTAAGATTATTGGCACAAAAAAGAATTTCAGAGGAATATCAATGGGAAACTGATTTGGAATGGCAAGTATGGCTTCCTGGAATCGTTCCGGGTATCACCTTAGCTTGTGATCTATTTTCCAATGAAGATCGGGGAGTTTTGACTGCTATACCTGTGTATCACCCTTTTCATTTGATACCTACATGGTTAAATCGACCATTAATTACATTTCCCATGGTGGAAAAGGCTGGTCGTTGGACCTACGATTTTGAAGCTTTTGAGAAAGCCTTACAACAAAAGCCTGCTGTTTTTTTATTTTGTAATCCCCATAATCCAGGAGGAACAGTTTTTAATCAAGCAGAAATTGATCAGATAGTCAGTCTTTGTCAGCAATATGATTGTATGATTATTTCAGACGAAATTCATGCTGATTTGCGCTTATATCCTCAATCGAATCATATTTGTATTGGTCGGGATATCGTGGAATTACCTTCTATCAGTTTTTTCGCTACTTCTAAGGCTTTCAATACGGCAGGTTTGGGTGGATGTGTCGCTATTATTCCTCACCAGGCTACAAGAGAAGCATTTGTTAAAAAGACCTTTGGATACATGCCTATGTTAAGTCGGCATAGCATCGATGTGATGTCGGCCACTTACCAACATGGTTCGAACTGGTTATCACAATTAATCCCTTATTTGAAACAGAATCATGATATTCTTTTGGATTTTGTCAAACAACAACCTGGTTTGGATATGATTCCCCTTGAAGCCACCTATTTGGCATGGATTTCTTATGATCAAACTTGGGGGGATTTACCCAATCGACTTTTGGAACATGGCCTTCATGTCCTTCGCGGGGAACAGTTTAAAGGAAAAAACTTCATTCGATTGAATTTTGCTTGTCCAAAATCACAATTGGAGGAAGCTTGTCAGATTATTGCCAGTTTGACACACTAATATGTTGAAGATTATTCGCTTTGTTTTATTTATACTTTTTGTTTTTCTACTCGTTGGACTGATTTATTATGTTCAACAAAAAGAAGAAATGGAGCAACAAGCGAATATTGGCATGGAAGAAATGGATTTGGTTCAGCGCTACGAAGATTCCTTGAATCGTACACCCAAAGTCGAAGAGTCCCGTAATTTTTCCGAGTTCTACACTAAAATGGAGGATTTTGAAGCAAAAGTAGAGACTCAAGCTAATCATATTGTTTTTCGTGTATCGAAGAGTAACCAGATTATTTATGAAAAAGAATTTGTAGGATTGACTTGCCAGCAAATTTTGTCGTCAGACCTTAATGGAAATATGCAACCTGAGTTTTGGCTTTTGCTCAAAAAGGGTAAAAACAACCAAATTTATGCTTTTGAGTATCATAAGGGTCATTTGAAAGCATTTCAATTTCCGACTTTAAAAGGTAGACAAAATTTTGGCTACGTAGGAAATGATAGTTTACATGTAGATAAATCTTATATTGTAAGGTCATTTGATTTTAAAAATGATCCCTATTCAGACCTTTCTGAAGGAATTAGGGCATGTTATTATAGCTTTGGTATAGACCAAAGCTTTGTATTAAACAAAACGTTAGACTTAGAACATATTCAACAATGAGTGAGCAAAAATTACGATCGCAACAATGGTTTGGCAAGACTGGTAAAGATGGATTTATTTACCGTGCTTGGATGAAAAATCAGGGTATTCCTGATGATTATTTTCAAGGAAAGCCAGTGATTGGTATTTGTAATACATGGTCTGAATTAACACCTTGTAATGCTCATTTTAGAGAATTGGCTGAATTTGTCAAAAAAGGTGTCATAGAAGCAGGCGGCTTTCCAGTAGAGTTTCCGGTGATGTCATTGGGGGAAACCTTGATTAAACCTACTGCCATGTTATATCGTAATTTGGCTAGTATGGATGTAGAAGAATCGATACGAGCGAACCCGATTGATGGAGTGGTTCTGATGTGTGGTTGCGATAAAACTACTCCTTCCCTAGTGATGGGTGCATGTAGCGTGGATTTACCAAGTTTGGTTATTTCCGGAGGTCCTATGATGAAGGGGAAATTCAAAGGAAAGGAAATTGGAACGTCAGATGTATGGCGTTTTGCAGAAGCCTATAAATTAGGTGAATTATCTCAAGCTGAATTTATTGAAGCTGAAGCTTGTATGGCCCGTACGCCAGGTCACTGTGCGGTGATGGGTACTGCTTCAACTATGGCTACTATGGTGGAAGCCTTGGGATTAAGTTTACCTCAAAATGCGGCTATTCCAGCCGCTGATGTACGTAGAAAAGTGTTGGCTCAACATTCTGGTAGACGTATTGTGGAAATGGTGAAAGAAGATTTAAAGCTTTCTAAAGTTTTGACCAGGGAAGCATTTGAAAATGCCATTCGTGTGAATGCAGCTACCGGTGGTTCTACCAACTTTGTCATCCATTTATTAGCTATTGCTGGTCGTATTGGTATTGAATTAGATTTGAATGATTTTGATAAATTCTCAAAACAAATTCCATTATTGGCCAATATTCAACCTTCCGGTGTACATTTTATGGAAGATTTGTATTATGCTGGTGGTCTACCTGCTTTGATGAATCAAATGAAGGAATTCTTGCACACGGGAATTATTACTGTAAATGGTAAAACCGTGGGTGAAAACATTGCGAATACGCCTATTTATGATTCTAACATTATTTCTACCATGGAGAATCCATTTAAACCGGATTCTGGTATAGCGGTAGTAAAAGGCAATTTGGCACCTAATGGTGCTGTGGTTAAACCAAGTGCAGCATCTCCTGAGCTATTTAAACACCGCGGCAAAGCAGTGGTATTTGAAAACATTGAAGATTATCACGCTAGAATTGATCATCCCGATTTAGATATTGATGAAAATTCGGTCATGGTCTTGAAAAATGTAGGTCCGAAAGGATATCCAGGTATGGCTGAGGTAGGCAATATGGGTATACCTAAAAAACTATTAGAAAAAGGCGTGAAAGATATGGTTCGTATTTCGGATGGGCGGATGAGTGGTACAGGTTTCGGGACGGTAGTATTGCACGTTTCTCCTGAATCTGCTGCTGGAGGACCATTAAATTGGGTTCAAAACGGAGATTATATCGCTTTGGATTTGGATAATAGATCCATTCATTGGGAGGTTTCAGAGGAAGAACTAGAAGCTCGTAAGTTGGCACAACCATTCCAAGCACAAGCACATATTCGAGGTTATGTAGGTCTATTTATTGATCGCGTTTCTCAAGCACACGAAGGGGCAGATTTTGACTTCCTTAAAGGTGGTTCGGGTTCTATCGTAACGAGAGATTCTCATTAATTTCAAATAGAAGAGGTCTTTTTTGAATAAAATGACCTCTTTTTTTTACACCTTTCTATGTTAAAGTATATTGTTACAGGGGCAGCACAAGGAATTGGTTTCGAGATAGTTAAGTCTATTTTGTTGCAAGGTAATTATGTCATTTGGAATGATATTAATCAAGAACAAATAGAAAAAGCTCAGGCTCACTTGCATCATCTTGGGCTATACCAATTTACTAGTATTTGCGGTGATTCAAGTTCGGATGAATTTTTAGATGCTCTTTCTAATGTGCTAGATGAAACTCCTGGTACATTAGCTGGATGTGTATGTAACGCAGGTATTACTACTTTCGGTGATTTTTGGTCATATACCAAAGAATCGTTGGATCAAATTTTGAAAGTTAACATCAAAGGAACATTCTTTTTGGCACAATTGGTGGCTCAAAAATTGAGAGATGCAGGTAATGGAGGAAGTATTTTATTGATGTCCTCTGTGACGGGTCATCAGGCTCATCCCGATTTAGCTGCATATGGTATGACCAAAGCTGCCTTGAATCAATTGGCCAAGAATTTAGTGATTGACCTCTCTCCTTTTAAAATTCGAATCAACACAATTAGCCCTGGGGCTACTTTAACTGAAAGAACGCTTTCTGATCAAGATTATATCAAAGAATGGTCAGCTATTACCCCTTTAGGTTATCCTGCTACGGTAGAAGACATAGCCAATGCGGCCTTGTTTTTCCTTTCTCCGCTGTCCAAGCACATCACAGGTCAGTTTTTAGTCATTGATGGTGGCTGGACTTCAGTGGGGATACCACCGAAATAAATTATAAATTATAAATTATAATTTATGAATGGTGTATATTTTACAATTAACCATTTACAATTCACCATTCACCAATACCCTTTTATTTCCAGTTTTTCTCCAAAAAGCCAATCCAGTTTTTATGACATATCTTTTCAATGTCATCGGAGGAATAGCCTCTCTTACTGAGTAAATCAGGTATTTTCTGTAAATCGGCGATGGACTGAATGTCATAAGGACATTGTTCTGTTCCAAATCCTCCGTCTAAATCTGTTCCAAGACCGACATGATTGGTATCTCCTGCGATTTGGCATATATGATCTAAATGATCAATCATCGTATTCAGGCTTACCTGCATATTTTGAGGAGTGGAAACGCCTCTAACCCAATTAGGGACCATCATCCATGCATCTAGAGGCATTCCAATCACGGCACCTCGACGAATCAATTCTTTAAATTGTTCATCCGTAAATTGACGATTATGATTAACTAAAGCCCGACAATTATGGTGACTTGCCCAAATGGGTCCGTCGTAATGTTCCATGGCTTCCCAAAAACTATCATCACATAAATGTGTGGCATCAAGGATGATGCCCAATTGTTGCATTCTCGCTAAAAGTGCTCGCCCCGCTTCTCCTAGTCCTCCAATGGCATTGGTTCCTTGGGCGTATCTTCCTGGACCATAATGTGCTGGTCCTAATGCTCTTAATCCATAATTGTAGGCAATATCTAAATGATCTACCGTGATTATCGAATCAGCACCTTCTAAACTTAAAATATACCCAATCTTCTTTTTGGTATCTTGGCTATTATTCCAATATTCGACATGGGTTTGTAATTCTTCCCAATTTCTGATAGGACTTAATTCTCCCAGTGTCTCCAATGCTTTATAATAAGCTAATTGTCCCTGAGTTTGCGCCCAAGCTTGTTCTGGCGAGTGCCAACCTGGCAAAGTGGAGCTTTTATCTACATACCTAGCTATTTGAGTAGCCACTACTATGCCAATATTCCCTTTTCTTAATTCATCCAAGGATATAACAGCATTTCCTCTGTCTGGCTTATCTGTCATGCCTTTTTCTCTTTCATTTATATCTTGTAATGAAGATCTTAAATCACGATTCCATTCCAAAGCATTCATGCTGAGGTCCAAATGTGCATCAAATAATAGCATGTTATATATTGATTTTTCTGTTTCTAGCTTTTACTTCCCAAATGCCAGTAAATATTTCATTTTCAATTACTTGCAAGTTTGCATGCAAGGCCACAGTCGGACAAACATGATAAGGTATCATATAAAACTCTTGACCAATTTCATATAGTTCAGAATTAGGTACTTCCACAATGCCGTGTTCTTCACTTTGGCTCAATAATTTAAATTCAGGGTGGTCGATGAATCGAACTCGATTGTCAATGTTGTTCTCTGCTGCCACAGATTTATGGCCCAAATCTAAGCAAATAGTTGTTTTACTAGGTTTCGAAACGATTCTACTGATGATGTAAAGAGCCGGTTTTAGGCTATCTTCTGGATACAAAGTGCTATATCCCGCATCAAAAAATACAAAGGTACCTGGACTACATACATAGGCTGGGTTTTGGTGATGAACTAGAAAACTAGGTGTGCCTCCAACGCATAATTCTAAGTCAGGATACTCAGAAGAAATGGACTGTACTAATGCCTTAAATTCGATGAAATCACGTTGAACATGAGCTTTTCTTTCATCTAAATCCAAATCGCGTATGTGACCGTCGTAGGCATGTAATCCACGTAATGCAATTGCGGGTAGTTTTATTATTTGATGAATCAATGCTTCAGTTTTAGCAGGAACAATACCTGTTCTATTCATACCTACATTGATGTCTATGAATACCTGAATCGTCAATCCAAGTTTTAGAAAAACCTGAGATATAACTTGGGCAGCATGAAAATCATCGATTAAACAAGCAAATTCGCTTTTGGGATATGTTCGCACCAAAGTAGCCAATCGTTCTATATTAGGCCCAGTAGGTTGCATGCTCAACAAGATTGATGGAGCAATGGAAAGAGCTAATAACTCGGCCTCAGCTATAGTAGCACATTTGAATTTTTTGATTCCGACAGCAAGTAGTAAGTCGTTTACCTCTTTTGTTTTATGGGTCTTGATATGAGGCCTCAATCGATTCGGATCTCCATTGACTAAATTCAAAACGTAAGCAATATTTTCCTTTACTATATCAGGAAAGACTAATAAACCTGGACTTTGAATATTTGTACAATCAATCTTCATTTTATATTAAAGCACGATCTAAATGCGTATAGCCACCGTCTACGTGGATCAATTGACCTGTAGTATGACTTGATTTTTTTGACAATAAAAAAGTAACCATATCTCCTAATTCCTCAGGTGTGGTCATTCTTTTTCCCAAAGGGATTTTTTCAGTTATGGAAGCAAGCGTTTCTTCAGGATTGGGAAGAGTTTTTAACCATCTATCATACAATGGTGTATAGCATTCGGCAACAATTACTGCATTTACTCGAACTCCCTCTTTTAATAACTCGACAGCCCATTCTCTGGTTAATGCATTTCTTCCACCATTGGCAGCGGCATAAGCAGAAGTACCACCTTGGCCAGTTTCCGCCACCTTTGAACCAATATTAACAATTGCCCCTTTTGATTGAATTAAATGAGGTAAGCAAGCTTTAGCCATTAAGTAATAATGAATCAAATTGGAATGTAAGGACTGCATGAATTTTTCATATGTTCCAGAGGCTAAACCTACTCCATCGTTAATACCAGCATTGTTAACCAATCCATCAATTTTCCCAAAAAATTGATACACTTCATTAACCACGCGTTCACATTCTTCGGGACGACTAAGTTCGGCTACAAAAGAAAATGCTTGTCCACCCGTGGCTTGAATCTTAGCAATGGCCTTTTCATTATCTTCTTTATTTCTACCCACGATTGCCACCATAGCTGATTCCAAAGCCAATGATTGACTGATGCCTTCTCCAATCCCTTTGGCACCACCGGTTACGATGATGACCTTTTCTTTAAGTCCTAGGTTCATTATAGTTCTACTTGATAAAAAGCTAAACAATTATTCAATTTGATATCTGCTTGTTCAGATGCAGATAAACTGGAAATACTCTCTTGAAATACTTCCAACCATTTTTCTAGTGTAGATGCCACTAAAACTACCGGATAGTCAGAACCAAATAATAATCTTTTGGGGCCGAATACCTCTAATGCGACTTCAATCGTTTCTTTGATTTCATCTTTTGTCCAATTAGCCCAATCCGCTTCTGTAACTAATCCAGATAATTTAGCTGATACATGATCAAGTTCTTGATATCCTTGTATATCCTTTTTCCACTGGGTCAAATCTTTCGATTTATAAGGAGGTTTGGCCAAATGATCTAAAATCAATTTTTGATCATTAACTTTTTGAGCAAAGGCTACACTTTCTTTTAATTGATGTGGATATATTAAAATATCATAGGTATAATCAAAAGCAGCTAATTGTTTGACTCCTTGAATAAAATTAGGCCTTTGAAAGAAGAGCGGGTCTTTTTCTCCTTGAATGACATGTCGAAAACCAACACATTTTTCGAAATGAGAAAAATATTCTAAGCGACTTTCTAGGTAATCATTCTGTAGGTCAGTCCAACCAACAACCCCTTTGATAAAGTCGTTTTGTTCCGCCAAGGCTAACAAAAATAGAGTCTCCTCTTCCGATGAATCTGCTTGTACCGCAATACAACCATTGATTCCATTTTTTGTAAACAACACCTGACTTTCATTGGGGTAAAAATCAGTTTGAATTTTGGACATATCATCCGTTATCCAAGTATCTCGCTCAGGTTGATAATTCCAAAAATGTTGATGCGCATCAATCATACTATGCAGAATAGGCAATGGCCTTTTGTTTTTGCTCACCTAAACCATCCATTCCTAAGGTCATAACATCACCAGGCTTTAAAAATACTGGAGGATTTAAACCAAGACCTACCCCATGTGGCGTTCCCGTGGAAATGACATCTCCAGGTAGTAGGGTCATGAATTGTGAGATGTATGAAACAATTTGAGGTACATTGAAAATCAACTGTTTGGTATTGCTGGTTTGAAAACGTTTTCCGTTGATATCCAACCACATATTTAAGTTATGCACATCTTGGATTTCATCTTTAGTAGCTAAAAATGGCCCTAATGGAGCAAATGTATCGCAGCCTTTACCTTTTGACCAGTTTCCACCTCTTTCTAATTGAAACTCTCTTTCAGATACATCATTGTGCAAACAATATCCAGCTACATAATCATAAGCTGTTTCTTCACTTACATAAGATGCTTTTTTACCAATAACAATGGCAAATTCAACTTCCCAATCAGTCTTTACTGAGTTTTTGGGAATGATGACATCATCATATGGGCCGCTTAAAGCCGAAGTGCTTTTGAAGAATAAAATGGGTTCTGTTGGTATAGCCGCACCTGTTTCTTTGGCATGATCAGCGTAATTTAATCCTACACATATGATTTTTGAAGGTCGGGCTACGCAAGAACCAATTCTTTGAGGGTGACTAATTTCTTCTAATATTTCGTTTTTGACAATATCTGCCAATTTTTCAATTCCGCCCTCTTCAAAAAAGGCTTCATTGAAATCTTGAAAATACGCACTAACATCGAAGTATTTTCCATCGATTAAAACAGCAGGTTTTTCTTTATTTAGGTCTCCTAGACGAACTAATTTCATGATTTGAATTGTAAGAATATTATTTGATGTCTTTTAATACTGACCACATCGTTTCAGCCAAAAATTTATTTCCTGCTTCATTCAAATGTACCCGGTCACTAGTTAGAATGCCTGATTCTTTATTTTCAGGATTATTGTTCTGTTCATAGCTTATAAAAGCTTTTCTCAAATCGATTAAAGTACAATTATTGTTTTTCGCTATTCGACGAATGATTTCAGAATAACGGTTTAAATCACCATCATTTTCATTGCTTGCGTCAAATCGTTCACCAATAACTGTAGGTGTACAAATAACAACTTGACTTCCAGCAGCTTGAACTTTTTTAATTAAAGCATTATAAAAACGTTCAAATTTATCAGCATCTGTTCCTGTTCTAGAGGATGTTTTATGCCAAACATCGTTTATTCCAATGTAAATGACCGTAATGTTGGGTTTCTTGGCCAATAAATCATCTTCATGACGTAGATATAAATCATAAATTTTATTTCCACCTATTCCTGCTCCTATCAATTCATATTTGTCTGCTATGCCTTGAGTAGTCAGCATGTTGCGCATTTGGGTAATATAGCCAGTAGGTGAAACTCCTGCTTGAGTAATGGAATCTCCAAAGAATACAATCTTGATGGGATTAGCTGGAGAAAAAGAACTCAATGAAGCCAATACAAGGGCAATGCAAAGAAATAACTTACTTTTCATGGGATATTTTAATTGTTTAAATAGGTAAAACCACCGTCGATAGGATAATCACATCCTGTAATAAAGGATGCTTCATTTGAACATAAATATAAGGCTAAATGAGCAATTTCTATGGGTTGAGCCATGCGACCAATAGGTTGTGTTGCCGATAATTTGGCAAACATTTCCTCTTTTTTGTCAGGATAATTTTTAACGATAAATCCATCTACGAAAGGAGTATGAACTCTACCTGGAGAGATGCAATTGCACCTAATTCCCTGTTGTACATAATCTTTGGCAACCGATTGTGTCATAGAACGAATGGCTCCTTTTGTCATGGAATATCCAAAACGATCAGGAATTCCAACAGATGCTGCTACCGATGCCATATTGACAATTACTCCTGAGCCCTGTTGTAACATTCCCGGAATAAAGGCTTGCATACAGTGGAATGCCCCTTTAACATTGACATCAAAAATGGATTGGAATCCCTCAGAGCTGGTATTTTCAATATTTCCTATTTGTGCAATCCCAGCATTATTAATCAAGATGTCAACATTCCCTAATTGTGAAGCTAGTTTTTTAACTTCATCTATTTGGGTAATATTTACTATATGCAACTTAGATTGAGGTGAAATACTTGTTAATTCTTTTTCAGTTTGTCGGGAACTCACATTTTCTAAATCAATCATGTGTACTTCTGCACCTTGCTGAGCGAAAAGTAATGATATGGCTTTTCCGATTCCAGAACCTCCACCTGTTATGACAGCTTTCTTATTTTTTAATGAAAATAACATAAGTACAATTTATAAAGATACTCCCCTTCTCCAGAACATGAAATCATCTTGTCCAAGCTCCATGGCTTTGGTATTAATCTCTCCAGATGCCAAACGAATTACATAATCCAATATTTCTTCGCCCATTTCTTCTACCGTTTTTTCACCTGAAATGATGGGTCCACAATCAATATCAATGATTTCAGGTAATTTTTCAGCCAATCTTGTATTGGTAGACAATTTAACCATGGGGCTGATTGGATTTCCTGTTGGTGTACCCAAGCCTGTTGTAAATAACTGAACTGTAGCACCAGCACCAGCCATACCTGTGGTAGCCAAAACATCATTTCCTGGAGTACAAACTAGATTTAAGCCATGCTTTTGGGCATATTGACCATAACCTAGGGCATCTACTATAGGAGAAGTACCTGCTTTTTTAGCAGCTCCAGCTGATTTAATTGCATCGGTTATTAATCCATCTTTTATGTTTCCAGGTGATGGATTCATATCAAATCCCGCCCCAACAGCTTCTGCTCTACTGGCATATTCACGCATTAATTTTCCAAAATTATCTGCCACTGTAGCATTGATGGATCTATTTTGCAATTCTTGCTCCACTCCACATAATTCTGGAAACTCAGCAATCATGACAGTACCGCCTAAAGCCACCAATAAGTCAGCAGTATGTCCAATGGCTGGGTTAGCAGAAATTCCTGAGAATCCATCAGAACCGCCACATTTAACTCCTAAACGTAATTTAGAAAGTGGTGCATCTGTTCTACTTATTTTATTGATTTCAACCAGCCCCTGAAAAGTTTTTAAAATCACTTCACTCAATAAATTTTCAACCCCGCTACCTTCATCTTGCTGCTGCTCAAAGAAATGTATGGGTTTAGAAAAATTGGGATCTATAGCTTTCAGACTATTTTTAAATGTTTCAATTTGCGAATGTTGACAGCCTAAACTTAATATGGAAATCCCTCCTACATTAGGGTTGACACAATAGCCGGCCAATAAAGCACATAACATATCAGAATCATCTTTGCTTTCTCCACATCCACTTTCATGACGTAAAAACTTAATTCCATCAACATTAGGAAATGAGTCTGATTTCTGAAGTAATTCGCCCTTAAAAGTTCCTCTTATTTCATTGGCCTTTAATTCTTTACCGCTTTCTAATTGTTTTTTTAATTCAATCACTTGATCAGTAAATGGGTCATTTTTTTGAAATCCTAAACCTTTGATAAATGCATTTTTAAGCAATTCAATATTTCGATTTTCACAAAAGACTAGAGGGATTACTAGCCAATAATTTTGAGTTCCTACTTGACCATCTGGTCTTTGATAACCCTTGAATGTTAGATTTTTCCAACGGTCAACATTGGGAGCCTCCCAAGTATACTCTTTTTGCTTGCCCAAAAAATCTTGAGAAGCATGATGTAAATTAAAGGTATGAATTAGGCCACCTTTAGGAATATCTTGAGTAGCTACACCTACTAATACTCCATACATGGTAGCTGTATCCCCCTTTGGAATATCCACAGTACTAAATTTGTGTTTAGCCGCTATATCGTCCTTTAAAATAATTTCTTCTCCTTGATGTTGGATTGTAGTACCTGCTTTTAAATCTTTTAGGGCAACGAGTAAATTATCTAAGGGGTGTATTTGTAAATAAGAACGGGACATTAAAATAGTTTTAAATTATAGTTTAAATATTTGTTTAGTTAATACCCATTTATCTCCCTCCGGAGTTCCAGGTATTACTTGCTGAAATTGACTCATGAGTTGTTCCCATGCTTGAACTTTTTCGTTAGAGGCGTCCATGTTACTTTTTTCCTCAAAACTGAAATTGTCATGGGCGACAATTTCCATGACTAATCGGTTTTCAAAACGATAAATTTCCATGGATTCAATTCCAGATGCGCGAATGCTCTCCGCAATATCTGCGGGGATGTTTTGATGATAGTTTTCATAGGTTTGAATAAGTTTAGATTCATTTTTCAAGTCCAGCATTAGCATAAATCGTTGCATAGCTCTAGACTTTTTGGATTTTAAATCCTTGGTACGCGTAATATACAATAAACACAAAGCAGACTAAAGGAATGCCCAATGCCAATGAAGGCCCTATTTTAAATAGATATGCCGTAAAAGGAGGAATAATAGCTCCTCCAACTATGGACATGATAATTAATGATGAGGCTAATTTTGAACCTTCTCCCAAATCTTTACATGCCAATGCAAAGATAGTAGGAAACATAATGGATTGGAAAAAATATACCATCATTAATGCAATAACTGCTAAGATTCCTCCACCCAACATCGCAATGACAATGGAAATTACCGAACCAACGGCATAAACACCCAAGACCCGATTTGATTCATATTTACCCATAAAATAGGTACCAATGAATCGACCCACCATAAATAAAATAAAGGCAAAAGAAGCATGAAAACTGGCTATTTGAGTCGCAGTCATGCTTTCTGTTGTTTGGTATATTTGTTCTACTATCCATAAATTGGAATCACGCGCAAAGTCTAATTTAAAATCAACAAAATTTCCCCAAAGAGAAACTTGTGCTCCAATATTGCAAAATTGGGCAATGACACCAAGCCGTAAATGCTTGTTTTTAAGTAAACTAGTAATGGTAATTTGGCTATTACTCGATTTGCTTTCTCCAGCAGCTTTCACCTCAGGCATTTTAGTAACAGCGAATAAAATAGCTACAATAGCTACAATTAGACCAATAATTAAATAAGGCCCCTGAACTGATTCTGCCTGACTTACGCGAATGGCTTCTGCTTCTGCCGCCGGTAAAGCCTGAATCATGTCACGTGTATATTCCCGATCAGAAAAAATGAATATTCCTCCAATTACTGGTCCTAAAATAGTACTGATTCCATTAAACGATTGTGCCAAATTTAGTCGAAAATCCCCTTTTTTCGGATCTCCAAGTACGGTTACATATAGGTTGGCTGCAGTTTCTAAAAATGCAATTCCACTTGCAATGAGGAATAATGCTCCTAAGAAAAAACTATATTGTCTGACTGCGGCTGCAGGATAAAATAAAAATGCTCCAGCGGAATATAAAATTAGGCCCATTAAAATCCCCATTTTATATCCTAATTTTCTCATAACCATTCCAGCTGGAATGGCCATGACAAAATAACCCATATAAAAAGCAGTTTCTACGATATTAGCTTGCCAGCGTTGTAAATCTAAAGCTATTTGAAATTGTTTAACCAAAGTGCCATTCAAACTATTGGCCAAGCCCCAAAGAAAAAATAAACTAGTAACTAAAATAAAAGGAAGTAAATAATTAGTATTGTCTTTGCTTTGACTTAGTTCTAATTGATCTTCAGAGTTTATTGGTAGGGCCATACACAGACTTTATGTTAAAAGAGTTTAGCAGCTTTAATTTACCTGCTTTTTTTTATTAATTTTAGTTTTTTACTCATTATTCTTATGTTAAATGTTAAAATAGTTCAATCTAAATTCAAAAAATCCTGAATTTCAGTTTTTGATTGTTAATTATTGTATCAGAATTATAAATAGAGTAATCAATAGATTTGTTATTCGCGTTCATATTTAAAAATACTTTCATGCGTATTATTTTACTTTCTGCAGTTTATGTGTGTTCCTTTTTTGTTGCATTTTCTCAACAAATATCCCCTATTTCTCCTTTACCCTCAAAAAAACAAATTCAATGGCAAGCCTTAGAATATTATGGATTTGTCCATTTTAACATGAATACGTTTACCAATGTTGAATGGGGAGAAGGAAAGGAATCGCCTTCCAATTTCAATCCCACTGCATTAGATTGTCGGCAATGGGCACGTATTGCTAAAGCTGCTGGCATGAAAGGCCTGATTTTAACGGCAAAGCATCATGATGGTTTTGCATTATATCCTTCGAAGTTTACAACTCATTCGGTGGCTAAGTCGCCCTGGAAAAATGGTAAAGGGGATGTGGTGAAAGAATTGGCACAAGCATGCCGAGAATATGGCTTGAAATTGGGGATTTATCTTTCTCCTTGGGATCGTTTTCACCCAGCTTATGGGACCGATGATTACAACAAAATTTATGCTGAAATGCAAAAGGAATTATTAACTCAATATGGTCCGATATTTGAGTTTTGGTACGATGGCGCTAATGGAGAAGGTCCCAATGGAAAGAAACAGGTATATGATTGGCCATTATTTCATTCGATGGTCAATAAATACCAAGCTAATGCTGTTCAGTTTTCTGATAATGGACCAGATATTCGTTGGGTAGGCAATGAACGTGGTTACAATTATGAAACTTCCTGGAGTCCAATCAACCGCGACGAAATTTATCCAGGGTATCCACAGTTTGATCGATATAAAAATGGTCAAGAGAATGGAAGCCATTGGGTAGCACCTGAAGTTGATGTATCCATTCGTCCGGGTTGGTATTACCATCCCAAAGAAGATAATAAAGTGAAAAGTCCTGATTCTCTAATGAAGATTTATGTGGCTTCTGTTGGCCGTAATGCTAATTTATTGCTGAATATTCCTGTAGATACGCGTGGATTAATTCATCCCAATGATTCCGCATCTATGATGGGTTTTGCAGAATTGAGAAAGAAAAGTTTATTCAATTTGTTGAAACCTAGTTCAAGTAAGATACAAGTAAGTTCAACGTTTAATTCAACATATACCGTTAAGAATTTAAGCGATCAGGATGTTTCAAGTGCTTGGGCGCCACAAGTGAATGATTCCAAGCCCATTATACACATTAATTTTACTCAGTCAGTACTTTCTAATACCTTGATGTTGCAAGAACCTATTGCTTTAGGTCAAAGGATTAAGTCCTTTTCAGTAGAGATTGAGGCAGAAAATGGAGAGAAATGGCTAATTAAGGCTAAGACCATTGGAAATAAACGAATGCTTACCTTCCCAGAAAGAAAGGTAAAGCATATTCGTATTATTTTGGAGGAATATCGAGCTCAACCTTTGATTACCAATGTAGCCCTATATCGAATTATTTCAACACGTAACGAATCGCTTTACCACTAAAAGTGTAGCCATTAGCGTATTGTGTACTGTAAACTTGGTATTTAACGTCCATCAAAGCACTAGCCCCCATTTCGGTAGCTTTTTCTACCAATTGGCTCAAAATTTCTTGTTTCTTGGTTTGATGGTTACCACGGTTGAGCATTTTGCCATTGACCGTTTGATTGTTTTCTAATGGAACTTCACCTGAAATGCTGATGCTTTCTATGACCTCATAAGATTGCTTCGGACTTTCATTGAAATAAAATACATCAATGGCGTATTTTACAGGAATTTCAAATCCTAAACCATCATGGCGATCCACTCCCCCATCTTTAAAGTTGGGAGAGTAATACGTAGATGGTTTTACGTTTTTTGAACATGAAGCCAACAATATAACAATTCCGAAACTTAGTACTTTAAATGCTTTCTGAGTCATAAATTAATACTCTGTCCCAATACTGAGCACAGTTTTTGATGAATTCTAAATGGATAGGAGCAGTTTGATAATAATCATGACCAGCTTCATCTCCAAAAGTGGTTAATAAACAGTAATCATAAGAACGATCAATAACAGGTCGATCTGTATTGGCCGGTTTTCCTACATTGAAATCTTTGACGGTTTCTACTTTTCCTAGGCTTAAAACGCCTGCTTCAAATTGTTGAATTTCTTCTTCGCTTAGGCCTTTCTTTAACCAAAAATTTACTACGTGAACAAACATGATATTAATTAGATAAGTTTTCTTGTTGAATAATTCGGTTCAATTTTACTCCCAATTCCTCAGATGCTTCAGCCAAAGGCATTCTAACTTGCGCTTGAATCATACCTTTTAATGCTAATATCTTCTTCACTCCTACAGGATTTCCCTCTTCATATAAATATGGATCAATGGCTAAGAAACTTCCTAATGATTTTCTAGCTTCAGCGAAATCTCCTGCTAATGCTGCATGAATCATTTGAGAGAATTGATGAGGAAAAGCGTTGGCAATGACAGACATAACTCCAACTCCACCTATGGAAATAATTGGTACAGCTTGAACATCATCTCCTGAAATTAGAAGAAAATCTGCAGGTTTATGCACGGCAATTTCCATGCATTGTTCAATTATACATGAAGCTTCTTTAACACCTATGATATTAGGATGTTCAGCTAAGGTCAAAATGGTTTCAGGCGATAAATTAATTCCAGTCCTACCTGGAATGTTGTAAAGTATCACTGGCACCGGACTTGCATCCGCCACGGCACGGTAATGCTGGATGACTCCACGTGCACTAGGTTTATTATAATATGGACAAACAGATAATATGGCGTCAATGCCATCAAATAAAGTTTGCTTAATTTGGGCAATTAAACTTTCTGTATGATTTCCACCTAAGCCATAGACAATGGGTAGGTTTTTAGAATTAGCTTCTTGAACAGTGGCTATGATTTTCTTTTTTTCATCAGCACTGGTTGTTACAGATTCACCTGTGGTTCCTTGTACCACTAAATAATCAACTCCCCCAGTAATAACGTACTGAACAAGGTTTCCTAAAGCCTTCCAATCAATCGTTCGATCGGATTGCATAGGTGTTATTAGGGCTGGTGCTACCCCGTGAAATTTAGGTAATGTATGCATGAGCTAGTGTAGGAGAGCTAAAAACTCATCCTCTGTGATAATTTTTATGGATAATGAATTTGCCTTTTCTAATTTGGCTGGTCCCATATTTTCACCTGCTACTAAATAATCTAGTTTCGCTGAAATGCTGGATACAACCTTACCTCCATTGGCAATAATTTTGTCTTTTAATTCTTCTCTTTCGAAGTTTTTAAACACTCCCGAAATTACAAAACTTTTTCCGACCAAGGCTTCTCCCTCCAAAACTATTTCTTGAATTTCTTCTGATAACTGCACTCCGGCCTGCCTTAAACGTTCAATTTGATGAATATTATCTGAATCATCCAAATATTCTTTTAAACTTCTAGCTATTCTTTCACCAATTTCAGGAACAGCAATTAATTCTTCTAAAGTCGCTTGAGCGAGGTTCTCCATTGAATGAAATTGCCTGACTAATTTTTCAGCAATCGTTGCTCCCACATGCCGAATACCTAATCCAAAAAGTACTTGTCTAAATGGAATTGTTTTTGACTTTTCAATCGATTGTAAAATATTGTTGATTGATTTACTTTGAAATCCTTCCAAGCCATCAAAATGACTTGTTTGTAAATCATATAAATCGGCTAAGTAATGTATGATGCCTTTTTCTACTAACAAATCGATTGTTTCAACTCCTAGGTTTTCTATGTTCAGGGCTTTTCTTTGGATGAAATGTTCTATTTTACCCTTGATTTGAGGTGGACAATGCTTATCATTTAGGCAATAGTGGTTTGCTTCGCCCTCTTGGCGCACCAAAAGAGTTCCACAGGCTGGGCATTCGTTTGGAAACTGGAATTTTGGTGAGTCAAATTTTCGTTTAGCGACATTCACTGAGGTGATTTTGGGAATGATCTCACCCCCCTTTTCTATAAATACAGTATCATTTTCTCTTAGATCCAATCGCTCCATTTCATTGGCATTATGCACAGAGGCTCTTTTGATTACAGTTCCCGCCAAATACACAGGTTTTAGATTAGCCACAGGAGTTACATTTCCTGTTCTACCTACTTGATAACTGATACTTTCAATTTCTGTTTCTGCAATTTCAGATGGGTATTTGTAAGCAATGGCCCACCTTGGTGATTTGGCCGTAAATCCTAATCGCTCTTGTTGGGCATAATCATTGATTTTAATGACTATTCCATCCGTATTTAAGGGTAAATCATGTCGCTTATCCTGCCATTCGTGAATGTAGGTTAATACTTCATCCATCGTTTGACATTTTTTCCAAGTAGGAGAAACAGGAAATTTGGCATTAGATAAGGCTACAATACTTTCTTCATGTGTTTGAAATGGATTTTCATTTCCAACCATGGCATAAATATAACAAGCCATATTTCTTCTGGCTACTTCGGCTGAATCTTGCATTTTAAAAGTTCCCGAAGCCGCATTTCTTGGATTGGCTAAAGGAGCTTCTCCCCGACTAATCTTTTGTTCATTGATTGTTTCAAAGGAAGATAAAGGCATGTATCCTTCTCCTCTTAATTCAAATTCCTTTGGAAATATGGGAGAATTGAGTCGGAGAGGTAAATCTTTGATTGTCTTAACGTTATTGGTTATATCATCTCCCCTAGTTCCATCTCCACGCGTAACCCCCTTGATTAGTTTACCATTTTCATACCAAAAAGATAGAGCAACTCCGTCAAATTTAAGTTCACAGATGTATTCATACCTTTCTCCTTCTAATCCCTTGGACACCCGTTCGTCAAAATCTCTTAAATCTTGTTCATTATAGGTATTCCCCAATGAAAGCATGGGGAAACGATGAGTTACACTTTTGAATTGTTTTGTAATGGTGCCTCCTACTCGTTGGGTTGGACTATCTGGTAAAGCGAATAGCGGATTTTCGTTTTCTAATTTCTGGAGTTCAGCTAATAATACATCGAATTCCTGATCAGAAATGAGGCTTTCATGTTGCTGGTAATAGGCTTCATTGTAACGATTAATTTGATGGATTAATTCTTCCATCCTCATTTTCACATCCATGTATCAATTTTTAACAACCTAAAGTTAAATGGAAAGCACTAAGAAATAAACCATAGCCAATAATTTTCATACCTTTGCAAGATGGAAAGTTTAATCATCGCCCCTTCAATTTTAGCTGCAAATTTTGCAGAACTTGGTTCCGAAATCGATATGTTAAATGCCTCTCAGGCTGAGTGGATACATGTAGATGTCATGGATGGAATGTTTGTGCCCAATATTTCTTTTGGTTTTCCCGTTTTAGAAGCAGTTAATAAAAGAGCTAACAAGGTGTTGGATGTACATTTGATGATTGAAAAGCCTGAAAGATACCTCGAAGCTTTTGCAAAAGCAGGCGCACAAGTTTTGACTGTACATTATGAAACTTGTCCTCATTTGCACCGAACAGTGCAACAAATTAAGGATTTAGGTTGTTTAGCCGGTGTTGCATTAAATCCTTCTACCCCAGTACATGTATTAGAAGATATTATTTCAGATCTTAATTTGGTATTGATTATGTCAGTAAATCCAGGATTTGGTGGTCAAAAATTTATCCCCAATGCCATTAAAAAGACAAAAGAAGTAGCTGAGCTAGCTGCTTCAAAAGGTGTAACTAAACTTAAAATTGAAATTGATGGTGGTGTGTCTATTTCCAATGCACCAGATCTTATTCATGCAGGTGCCAATGTGTTAGTTGCCGGTAATTTTGTGTTTTCTTCTCCAAATCCCATAGATACAATTGCCAATTTGGTGAAACTAGGTAACTAACATTCATGAATTTGAAAATCCGCTTAATTTTTGGAATTTTCTGTTGTTTGCTTGTTTTTAGCTTGCCTGCACAGCGTGTTCGCTGGGCTAATAAAGTTATATCTGTTTCAAGTGAATATTCTGATCCGCTTTTAGGTTTAGAGTATCGATCTTTACACATTCTTGGTAAACCCAGTAAATACCCCACTTTTAGTAATAGTCCCAGCGCTTGGCAATCTCTAACGCCTGATAATCCAGCAGGAGAATACATCATTGTGTCTTTTGATAGTTTATCCAAAGTGAAACAAGTGGCTATTTTTGAGAATTTTGGTGCGGGTTCTATTGTCCGTGTTGATGGATTAGACGAGAATAATAAATTAATTTTATTGAAGGAATTCAGTCCAGGGTATGCGCTTAAATCCGCTCAAGTAACGAGTATCATTTTACCAACAGCCACAGTTCCTTTACGAGCAATTAAGGTTTCTATGAATTCTGAGCGGGTTAAAGGTTATTCCCAACTCGATGCCATTGGAATTTCAGATTCAGATGTACCCATTGAAGAAAGTTTGAAATTGAATAAAGATGCCAATGCTTATTCTTTTAAGGAAAACCTAGGCAAGGATATTAATTCGCCATATAATGAAATTTGTCCAGTAATCAGTCCAGATGGCAAAAAGCTTTATTTTACTCGATGGAAACATCCATCCAATATGGGTAAAAATAAGAATCAAGATATCTGGGTTTCCAATTGGCAAACCGACACAAAAACCTGGTCAAAAGCCGAATTATTTTCTGAACCCATCAATAACGATGAGAATAATGCTGTTTGTGGTATTTCTCCCAATGGTAAAACCATGCTTTTGAACAATGTGTATCGGAATGATGGACAAATGGAAAAGGGTGTTTCCATGTCCTTTTTATTACGAACAGGTGATTGGAGTTTTCCAAAAGCATTGAAAATTTTGAATTTTAAAAATAAATCAGAGTTCTCCGAATATTCCCTTGCTCCCAATGGTAAGATTTTAGTGATGACCACAGAGATGAAAGATTCTTATGGCGGCAAAGATATTTATGTTTCATTTTGGAAAAATGATGATAGCTGGACGGAACCTAGAAATATAGGCCAGGTGGTTAATACAGGAGAATCAGAATCAACACCCTTTATTGCTCCAGATGGTGTCACGATGTATTTTTCATCTAGCGGTCATGTGGGATATGGTAACAATGACATCTTTTTAACTCGCCGATTAGATGATACTTGGTTAAATTGGTCGGAACCAGAAAATCTAGGTCCTATTGTGAATACAGCACAGTGGGATGGATATTTTTCTGTTGCGGCTCAAGGGGACTACGCTTATTTTAGTTCAGTAGAGAACTCGCTGGGAGCCGAAGATATTTACCGTATCAAGATACCTGAAAAAGCAAAGCCTTTGACTTTGATACAAATGGCCGGTCAGGTGCTGAATCAGGATTCACAGGAAGCAGTAGCCGCTAAAATTTTGGTCAAATCAGTTGCAGGAACAGATTCACTTTGGGTAGATTATGATCCTTATTTAGGTGATTATAGTTTCATGTGGCCAGCTAAAAAAGCATTTACTATGCAAGTAGTTAAAGATGGCTATATCTGTCGAGTAGAGAAGTTTGATTATACCTCAGAACGGAGCTTTAAAACCTTGCAAAGGAACCTTTTGATAATTCCCATTCAGTTGAACAAACAATATCAAATTCCTAACATTAACTTTGACCAAAGTAAGGCTGAATTAATTCCAAGTTCCTATGAGGAATTAGATAAAATTGTTAAGATACTAAAGGATAATACCAGTTTTAAAATACTTTTGGAAGGTCATACAGATAACCAAGGCGACTGGAATGAGAATATGAAACTATCCTTAGAACGGGTTGAAAATGTAAAAGCTTATATCGTTTCAAAAGGGATTAGTCCTAATCGTGTACGAGTAAAAGGATGGGGAGGAACCAAGCCGATGGCCAGTAATATGAGTGAAGAAAGAAGAAAATTAAACCGTAGAGTGGAGTTTACCCTTCAAGGAGATTAATGAGCGATAAACACGCAGTATATTTCACGCAATTAAATGGTATTCGCTTTTTGGCGGTATTTTTAGTTTTAATGGACCATTGGTTAGTCCCCACTATCCCCTTTCCTCTAGGTCATTTAGGTGTGGTTATATTTTTTGTTCTAAGTGGTTTTTTGATTACCCGAATTTTATTTCAAAATGCTGATGATGTGGCAGACAAAGGCCATTCTCCTTGGAAAAAAATCAAAACTTTTATATTACGTCGTTCTTTACGGATTTTCCCCATTTACTTTCTTATTTTGTTTATTGGAGGATATTTAGGCATTGAACCTTTTTCTGAAGTTTGGAAATGGTTAGTTTTTTATATGCCTGATTTTTACATCATGATTCACCGACAGTGGATTGGTGTTTGGGATCATTTGTGGTCATTGGCTGTGGAAGAACAGTACTATTTAATTTTCCCCTATTTTATTCTATTTCTACCCCGTAAATACTTCGGAAAACTATTTCCTTGGATGATTGCATTAGGCTTTTGTTCTCGCCTATTTTTTTATCTGCTTACTAGCCACGACTTTAAAGAGACATCCTGGATGTGGTCTTATGTCAATCCTTTTAGTGCCATCGATAGTTTTGGTTTAGGGGGATTATTGGCCTATTTCTATCATTATCGTCAGGCTACATTCAAACGCATCAGTGAGATCAAGTATATTCTACCTATAACTCTAGCTTCTTTTTTTCTAGTTCTCTGGTTTTCACATTTGGCTGAATATACCTATGATAATATCTGGTTTATTGTTATTGAACGTAGTGTAGCTGCTATTTTTTCCTTTTTTTTAATTGCCGAAGCAGTATCAGAACGGCAACATATTTTTGGTCGATTCTTATCCCTGTCGTGGGTTGATTACCTTGGTAAGATATCCTACGGTTTATATTTGTATCATAATTTTATTTATAATTATTACCATCAAGAAGGAAATACTTTATTGTGGGCTATTTCTAAATATATGCCCCTATTTCAAACAAATTTCCTTAATTTTATATGGTCAAAATTTTTCATCAATCTAATTTTATTACTATTTGTTGCCAGTATCTCCTGGTTTGTAATTGAGAAACCAATAAATAGTTTCAAGGATAAATTAAAATAATATGAGTTTGGAATTAGTGGTAGTAATACCCGCCTACAATGAAGAGGAATGTATTCAGCAAGTAGTAGCCCATTGGATTAATGGAATTTCTACCTTTGTGAGTCCAGATAAATTTAAATTACTCATTATTAACGATGGCTCGAAAGATCGAACTGGGGCTATTTTAGATGAGATTTCTGGGATATATCCAAACCTTATTGCGAAACATCAATTAAATGGTGGACATGGTAATGCAGTGGTGAATGGCTATCGTATGGCCGTTGAAATGAATCCAACCTATGTGTTCCAAACCGATTCTGATGACCAGTTTGATGTGAAGGATTTTGGTAATTTTTGGGAGAAAAGAAACCAGTCGGAATTCATTTTAGGATATCGCAAAGTGCGTCACGATGATCCTTTCCGTTTGGTCATTACTCGAATATTAAAATTCTCATTATTGTTCATTTACGGAACATACATTGATGATGCTAATATTCCTTTTCGTTTATTCAAAACAAGTTTCTTGAAGAAGTTGTTACATGCTTTACCGGCGCGTACCCCTTTTGCTCCTAATATCTTTTTAGCTGTTTTAGCTAAAAAATCAGGACAAAATTTATTTAATATACCGGTAATTCATAGAGAAAGAGAAACAGGAGAAGTGTCTATTCGTCACTTTAAATTGCTAAAAGTGTGTTGGCAAAGTTTCAAGGAATTATTAGCCTTTCGAGTACATTTAAACAGTTTAGTTAAAGAAATTACCCAAGGAAAATGAAATATAAATATGTCATCCTAGGTGGAGGACCCACTGGTCTAGGTGCTGCTTATCGATTAAAGGAATTAGGAATAACTGATTTTATTGTTCTCGAAAAAGAAAACTTTGTAGGTGGATTAGCTACCAGTTTTGTGGATGAAAAGGGTTTTACATGGGATGTCGGCGGGCACGTTCAATTTTCACATTATCAATATTTTGATGATTTGATGAAACTGGCTTTAGGTGAGGATGGTTGGTATACACATCAAAGAGAATCATGGGTTTGGATTAGAGATCGTTTTGTCCCTTATCCTTTCCAAAATAATTTAGGGTATTTACCCAAAGAAGAGCAGTGGCAATGTTTGCAAGGTTTAATCGAGTTATATAAGAAAGGGCCTTCTACGAAGTTAGCTAATTTTAGAGATTGGATTTTAAATACCTGTGGACAAGGAATTGCGGATGTATTTATGTTCCCGTATAATTTCAAGGTATGGGCCTACCCTCCCGAAATGATGAATGCCAATTGGGTGGGTGAACGTGTTGCAGTAAGTGATCTTGGTAGAATTGTAGAGAATATTATTTTCGAAAAAGATGATCTTTCTTGGGGACCTAACAACCTATTCCAATTCCCAAAATCGGGTGGTACAGGTTCAATTTGGAAAGCTGTTGGTCAATTGATTGGTGAACAGTATTTTCGATTGAATTCAACTGTTAAGGCAGTTAATTTACAGGGACACCAAATTACCTTAGAAGACGGTACTCAGATTGAATATGATCAAGTAATGAGTACGATTCCTTTGGATATATTCACACAGAAATGTACAGATTTACCAAAGGAAGTGACTGAAACAGCGCAGGGTTTAAAACATAGTAGTACGCACGTAATTGGAATTGGTTTAAAAGGTAAACCAGTAGAACAATTAGCCAAAAAATGTTGGATGTATTTTCCAGAGGACAATAGTCCTTATTACCGTGTTACTGTATTTTCCAATTATAGTCCAGATAACGTTCCAGATCCTTCTAATCAATGGTCATTAATGGCAGAGGTAAGTGAGTCTGACATGAAGCCTGTAAATCGCACTACCTTAGTGGAAGATACCATTAAAGCAATGTTAGAAGATGGTCTAATTGAATCAGAAGACCAAGTTATTTCCAAATTCTATTTTTCAACTGCATACGGATATCCAACACCTTCTATTGAGCGCGATGGTATTCTAAAACAAGTTTTACCTGTTTTAGAGCAACAAGATGTGTACAGTAGAGGTCGATTTGGAGCTTGGAAGTATGAAGTGTCAAATCAGGATCACTCCATGATGCAAGGAGTAGAATGGGCCAATCGCATGGTACATCAAGTACCTGAATTGACCCTTCCTTTCCCGAACACGGCTAATGCAATGTGGGGTAAATAAGTTTACCCTACAATAAAACGATTAGGCTTTTGAAAATCGCTGTTAAGCGGATAGCATCCATGATGCGAGCTTCCGTTGCGCCGTGATTAATTACTGATTGTTCGTGCGATTTTACACACATTTCGCAGCCATTGATGGCTGAAACAGTTAAACTCGCTAATTCAAAGAATTCCTTACCCAAAACAGGATTCATCATGATGGACATTCTGATTCCGGCTGGAGCAGTGTTGTAAAATTCTTTGCCTACAAAATGCTTAAAACGATAAAAAACGTTATTCGCATTCAATAAAGAGGTTAATGCATGAATTTCATTGATTTCAGCATCCGTAGCTCCTTTTGTTTTAGCTAATTCTGTCAATGAATTAATCGTGATTTCATGCTTTTGATTCACAGAAACAGCTAAGGCCAACAATAAGGCTTCTTTCTCTGTCAATGTTGCATACTTCAATGCATTGGAAACGTTGATCTTTAAATCTTTGATATAACGATTATCCGTGGCATCTAATTGGTCCAATAAAGGAAATTGACTAGTGGCAGGTAAATTAATTTCGGCTAATAGATTATCTCTAGTTTCACTCATGATCTTGTTGTTAAAAAGCCCCAAATAAATGGGGCTTTAGTTGATATTATAAGGTTGCTTCCCCAGCTTTCCAGTTACATGGGCAAAGCTCATCTGTTTGCAAAGCATCTAATACACGTAAAACCTCATCTACGTTACGTCCTACTGATAAATCATTAGCAGAAACCCAACGAATGATACCATCTTGATCAGCGATGTAAGTAACACGGTAAGCTACTTTCTCATCTTCTGTCAAAATACCTAATTCTTCAGCTAAACTTTTAGAAGTATCAGCTAACATAGGGAATTTCAAACCACGTAAATCATCATGATCTCTTCTCCATGCAGCATGAACAAACTCAGAATCAGTAGAAGCACCAATTAATACAGCATCACGGTCAGAAAAATCACCAGCACGACGGTTGAATTCAGCGATTTCAGTTGGACATACAAAAGTGAAATCTTTTGGCCACCAGAACATCACCATCCATTTACCATCTTTTTTATGGTCTTCTGCAGTAATTGTTGCAAACTCCTTATCTTTTTCTAATGATACTACTGCTTTTTTCTCAAATGCTGGAAACTTACTTCCCAATCCTAACATGTGTGTAGACATAATATTTATTGTTTCGTTTAAAATTGTTCGATTTATTGTGATGCAAATTTCGTGAAGATAATCCTATCAAACAAATCTATATTTACTATATTTGTATAGTTTTAAACTATACATTATGACTATCACACAGTTAGAATATATTGTTGCCTTAGATGATTTAAAAAGTTTTTCAAAAGCCGCGGATTTTTGTTGCGTGACACAACCTAGCCTAAGTATGCAAATTCAAAAGCTAGAATCTGAATTAAATATGGTACTTTTTAATCGAAAGGATAAACCTTTAAAAGCGACACTTCAAGGCCAGGAAATAATTCGTCAAGCTCGAGTAATTTTAAAAGAAACCGCTACATTGAAGGACTTATCTAAAGGCTGGAGTAATCAAGTATCTGGTAATGTAAGTATTGGAGTTATTCCCACGATAGCCCCCTATTTAATGCCTCGGTTCTTATCGGGCTTTCAACAGAAATTTCCTGATTTACACATCAATATTTCCGAAACGACTACGTCCAATATTGTGAAGGAAATTAAAGAGGGGAAATTGGATATTGGTATTTTAGTTACTCCATTGGCAGATCAATTGATTGAAAAGCATTTATATTATGAAGAATTATATCTTTATTCCAATCTACGTTTACCTACAGGTAAAATTGGCCAAGAAGTAGAACCTGAGAAATTATGGTTATTGGAAGAGGGACACTGTTTAAGTAGTCAAATTAATTCAATCTGCAACTTGAAATCGGGTCAAACATTAAGTCCAAGAATTACTTACCAAACAGGTAGTTTAGAAACGATAGTTCGAATAGCTGAGGATGCTGGTGGTCAGACAATTATCCCTGAAATGTTATACGATTTTTTAGATTCCAACAAGCAAGAGCACGTTTTCCCTTTACCTTTTCCTAAGCCTGTACGTGAGGTTTCCTTGGTGTATTCCCCCAGCTATGCTAGAAAAGGCATCATTCATGCCTTATATGAAGAAATTTTATCGGTAGTTCCTGAATCATGGCGAGAATTGAATGAAAGAAACATTATTCCGATCTAAGTACTTCAGGATTAATTTTATGTAATCTGGCCATGTAAATTAAGCTTAACATAAATACGAAGGCCAACACCAAAATGCCTAAGCGCATATTCCCAGTTAACTGTATCAATAGACCAAAAATAAAGGTACCTATAACGGTCGATGCTCGATCACAAACATCAAAAAAACTGAAGTATGAGGCTGTATCATGTTCATTATCAGGACATAATTTAGCATAAGTAGCTCTAGAGTTCGACTGGATTCCTCCCATGACGAATCCTATAGCTGTAGCTAATAAATAGAAATGAAAAGTTTCGTGGACGAAATAAGCAGAGCAACAAACTAATATCCAAAATAGAATGATGACGCGTATGGCATTCACATTGCCTATTTTTTTTGACAAATGTGCACATACATAGGCACCGGGAATAGCTACCAATTGAATAAGCAAAATGGTAATGATGAGCGACTCTGAAGGTAGATGTAATTCTTGACTTCCAAAAAGAGCTCCTAAAAGCATGACAGTTTGAGAACCCATGTTATACAAGAAAAAACCTATTAAAAAGTTTTTAATGGATGGTATATGGGTTATTTCATGATACACCTTTTTTATTTCTTTAAAACCACCTAGCCACCATCTTGGATGTTTTTTTTCTTTTTGAACTGACTTGGGTAGGTAATAAAATGGAATTTGGGCAAAAATAAACCACCAAACCCCTACTGTTAAAAATGAAATTCTAGATGCCATTTCTACCGAAATACCTCCATATAAATCGGGCATTAAAATCATACTCAAATTTTGCAGTAATAAAATAACACTTCCTATATAACCCAATGAAAAACCTTTGGCACTTAATTGGTCATATCGGTCTGGACTAGCTATTTCAGGTAAAAAGGAATTATAGAATACCAAACTTCCTCCCCATCCAATGATTGAAAATAGAAAGCCCAAAGAGCCAATGATGTAGTGTCCTTTGGTGAATAAATACAAAAGCATACAGCTGAATGCTCCTAAGTAACAGAAGAAACGCATGAAACTCTTCTTACTTCCAGTATAATCCGCAATACCTGATAAAAAAGGCATGAAAACAGCTAGAATCAAGTAGGCAAAGGATATGATATAAGAATAAACAACCGTGTTTTGGAGAGAGAAACCTGCTATTTCAATTAATTCAGGATGCTTACTACCCATTACAATGGCAGCTACCGGGAAATAAATGGGAAATATGGCTGAAACAATCGTTAATGAATGTACTGAATTAGCCCAATCATAAAAGGCCCAAGCATTCATGGTTTTTTTATTGTTCAACGATTGTTCCATAATTAAAATAGGCCTAGTTGTTCTCCCGTTCCTAGGTCTTTGTGATCAGGTGGTAAATTCTTAATCTCAAAAGGAATATCATCTACTTCTTTTGATTCAACTTCTGGTTTTTCTATTTCTGTATTTTCCTCGCTTTCCGATTCAATGTTCTCAAAATCACCTTCTAGGTTCTTAATGATAAATTCGGGCTCATCGTCTCCATCTACAACAGGGCTTTCTTCCTCATGTTGCACCGGTGCTTTTTCTTCAGTGTCGATGAATTGTAAATCGGTTAATTTGGGATAGTTCAATTTATTTCCAATGGCTTTCCAACCTCTAACGTCGCCTAATTCAGAAATGGGTAACAATTCTACCTGATTCGTTTTACCATCTGGCTTGTGTTTAATCTGCACATTGGGTGCATAATTATCTGTTGCCGCTATCAATCTAGAAGCCTTGTGATCAGAGATAAACAAGAATTTCTTATCGATGGTTGTCGTTTCTAATTTGAATCGCTTAATGAAATGATTTTTACTGGCACCGTCTAAATAGGCTGCCGAAATGATACTGTTAGCTTCATATTTTTTCAAATATAAAATCTCATCAGCTGTATATCGGTTGGTTAATTCGAAATTAGTTAATTCATAATTTCCCGATTTGTACAAGACTAAAATACTGTCTTTGGGTTCAAAATTTCCAATAAATTGGCCATGCTCATCTCGGTTTAATCGACCTACTGTGGCATCATACCAGATATCAACCCCACCCAATGTGGATACCCCAGCGGATTTCTGAACTATTTTTCTAACAGGGTATTTGGTTAACACATTACCCAATGATTCACGTCCTTTAATGGCCAATTTGGCAAAATCGTAATCAAATTGTTTAATTTTTGCTGTACAATTAGCCGTTAAATTGATTTGAATGATTTCTGCCTCCCCATTTTCATTGGCAGAGAAATAGGTAATTTTCGATTTAGCGTTATCGCTGACTAATTTATATTCTCGGTCTCTAGTAACTGAAGTCACTTTAAATCGCTTGACATAGGAAATTCCGTTTTTACCATCAAAATAAACCAAATTATATACTTTTCGGTCGTCATTTTTCTTAAATACGGAACAGTATAATATATCCTTGCCTACGAAAACTTTCTCTTGTACTTTGGTCACCACACAGGTTCCATTTTGACGAAAGACGATGATATCATCGATGTCTGAGCAATCCATGACATATTCGTCTTTTTTTAATCCATAACCGATGAAACCATCTTCCCTATTTACATAGAGTTTTTGGTTGGCTGCTGCGACCACCGTTGCTGAAATGGTGTTAAAGTTCTGGATTTCTGTTTTACGCTCTCTACCCTTTCCGTATTTTTGAAGTAGGTTTTTAAAGTAATTGATGGCATAAGTGATCAAATTAGCTAAGTGATGCTCTACTTCTCCCAATTCTTCTTCTAAACGTTTCATGGCTTCATCTGCCTTGAATGCATCAAATTTAGAGATACGTTTGATTCGTATTTCTAATAAACGAAGGATATCTTCTTCTACGATTTCACGGTAAAAATCCTTCTTATAAGGCTCTAAACCCTTATCAACCATTTCGATTACCGATTCAAAGGTTTCACATTCTTCAATGTCTCGGTAAATACGATTTTCAATGAATATTTTTTCTAATGAACTAAAAAGGATGCGTTCCATGAGTTCCGCTCTCCTGATTTCTAATTCTTGTTTTAACAAATCAACAGTTTGATTTGTACTCACTTTCAAAATTTCAGAAATTCCTACAAAATGAGGCTTTTCATCAATAATCACACAAGCATTTGGTGAAATCGAAATCTCACAATCAGTAAAAGCATATAAGGCATCAATGGTCACATCTGGCGAAATACCTGGTGCTAATTGAATTTGAATTTCTACGTCCTTAGCGGTATTGTCAATTACTTTTTTAATCTTGATTTTACCTGTATCATTGGCTTTGATGATTGAATCTATCAATGAAGTGGTTGTAGTGGAATAAGGTATGTCCTTGATTACCAATGTCTTCTTGTCAGCTTCTTCAATCTTCGCTCGAATACGTATTTTTCCGCCACGTAAGCCATCATTGTAATTGGAAGCATCCAATAAACCTCCTGTAAGAAAATCAGGTAACAATTCCACCTTTTTATTATTCAATAAATCGATGGAAGCCTGTAAAATTTCACAGAAATTATGAGGCATGATTTTGGTGGCTAAACCAACGGCAATACCTTCAACACCTTGAGCTAATAGTAAAGGGAATTTAATGGGTAATGTGATGGGTTCTTTTTTACGCCCATCGTATGACAATTGCCATTTCGTTGTTTGGTTATTAAAAACAACATCATTGGCAAATTTTGATAACCTTACTTCGATGTAACGAGCAGCTGCCGCACTATCTCCTGTGCGCATATCACCCCAGTTACCTTGACAATCGAATAATAATTCTTTTTGACCAAGGTTAACCATGGCATCCGTAATGGAAGCATCCCCATGTGGGTGATATTGCATGGTTTGCCCAACCACATTGGCCACTTTATTAAAGCGACCATCATCCATTTCACGTAAAGCATGAAGAATCCTTCTTTGAACTGGTTTTAATCCATCAGCAACGGCTGGAACAGCGCGCTCAAGAATTACGTAAGAGGCATATTCTAAAAACCAATTTTCGTACATTCCTGCCACGGCAATCTGATTTTGCAAACTGCCATCCAATGATTCATCCATATAATCGAACTATAGTGTTAACTCCCCTATTTTTAAGTGGAATAATTGGTATAAAAACAAAGCTGTTGCCCCCCAAATAACTTCTCCTTCAAATTCAAATTGTGGGGCCCAATAGGTCTCATTTTGAATCTTTAATTGATGTGCTTTTAATTGCGAGCTATCTTGGAAATGCGACACAGGTATTTCAAAAATACGATTAATTTCTCGTTTATCTAAAACGTAATTTTGCTTTTCTTCTAGGACTACAAAATATGGTTGAACCCAATAATTGGAGACCATAACCCAGACGGGTTCTAATGCCTTTAAGGCATCATAAGGTACATCAATCCCAATTTCTTCCTTTACTTCCCTAATGGCTGTAACTTTTAAATCAGAATCTGATAGTTCCTGCTTTCCTCCCGGAAATGCCATCTGTCCAGAATGTGCCCCATCATATTCATTTCTTTTAATCAATATAATGGTATTCTGCACCGCATTTTTATGGATAATGGCCACCACTGCAGCATGTCGAGCATTTTCTTTCACAGACTCCATTTGCATGAAAGTCTGGTGAAGATTAAAAATAGGCTCAAACATTTCTTTCATCTCTTTCTTTTATTTTGCCATAGCTTCAGCACAGCGAATTCCATCCAATGCCGCTGACATAATTCCACCCGCATATCCAGCTCCTTCTCCACAGGGATATAATCCTTTGATTTGAGGATGTTCTAGACTTTCCTGATCTCTCGGAATTTTTACAGGTGATGATGTTCTGCTCTCTAAGCCTATGATTTGGCCAATATTGCTTGAAAAATTTGGAATCTTTTTGTTAAAGTCACTCAAGCCTAAAGCTAAAGGTTCAGCAATAAAATCTGGCAAAAAATCTCTCATTTCGCCTGGAATTAAACCAGGGACATAGGATGTTTCATGCGAAGATTTACTAGGTTTCTTTTGAATAAAATCCAAGGTCAGTTGTGAAATGGCCTTTTGTGTTTCACCTGATAATTGATGAGCTTTTTGTTCTAAAGATTCTTGCAAATACATTCCGGCCAAGGCTCCTTCTGATTTGAATTCAGCTAAATCTTGATCTAATAAACTGACTACTATACCTGAATTTGCATATTGGGAATCTCTTCTTGATGGTGACATACCATTTACCACTACTTGATTTTGACTTGTTGCAGATGGTACAATAAAACCTCCTGGACACATACAAAAAGAAAACACCCCTCTTTGTAAACCTTGGTATTTAGTTTGACTTACTAAACTAAAACTAGCCGGTGGTAAATACTCAGGTCGCTGTTTCGTTTTGTATTGGCAGGTATCGATCAAGGCTTGTCGATGTTCAATTCGAACGCCAATGGCAAATCCCTTAGATTCTATTAATATATTTTTTTGCCTTAATAATTCGAAAATATCACGTGCAGAATGGCCAGTAGCTAATAGCATTTTGTCAGCAGTAAATTCTTCATTATTTGCCGTAATGACTCCTTTAATCTGATTGTTTTGAAGGATGAAATCCGTTACTCGTTGATGAAAATGAACCTCCCCACCTGCTTCAATTATGGCATCTCGCATGGAGGCAATGATGGCTGGAAGTTTATTGGTTCCAATATGTGGATGAGCTTCAAATAAAATGTTCGCATCAGCTCCATGGGCCACAAAAGTTTCTAAAACAGATTTGATATCCCCTCTTTTGGTACTTCTTGTATATAATTTTCCATCCGAATAAGTACCTGCTCCACCTTCTCCAAAACAATAATTACTATCAGCATCTACTATGTTAAATCGATTTATGGCTGCTAAATCTCTTCTCCTTTCCCGAACATCCTTACCCCTTTCCAATACTACGGGTTTAATTCCCAATTGAATAAGTCGAATAGCTGCAAATAAACCCGCTGGGCCGCTTCCAACAATGATTACTTGGTTTGCATTGGGTTTAAGTGGATTTAATTTTGCTTGATTTTGTAAAGAAAAATCATGTGATTTTTCATAGAAGCCTATTCGAAGATTGACTTTTATTTGGCGACTTCTTGCATCGATTGATTTTTTCTCGATTCGATATTGACAGCTATTTAATAGATTTGTGCCTAATTCAGAAATTAGAAATGCTCGGAGCAATTCAGGAGAATGAGCGATTTCTGGACTGACTACAAAATCTTTTAGTTCTAACATCGTATAAATTTGTACGAATTTACGAAAATCCTCTCTTTTAATGAACAAGCTTCAACATCAAGTTAGCCCCTATTTATTGCAACATCAACATAATCCTGTTCATTGGCAACCATGGGGTCCAGAAGCATTACAACAAGCAAAGGATGAGGATAAGTTGATTTTGGTCAGTATAGGATACGCAGCCTGTCATTGGTGCCATGTTATGGAGAAAGAATGTTTTGAGAATCAGGAAGTTGCTGATTTGATGAACAAATATTTCATTAATATCAAAGTGGATCGCGAAGAAAGACCTGATGTAGATATGATTTATATGGATGCTATCCAACAAATGGGATTATCAGGAGGTTGGCCATTGAATGTGTTTTTAATGCCATCCCTAAAACCTTTTTATGGAGGAACGTATTTCCCCAAAGCAAAATGGATGAATATTTTGTCGTCAGTTCAAAATGCATTTGTGGAACACCGTGCAGAATTGGAGGAATCAGCTGAGGGTTTTGCCAAGGCTATTTCCGATCATGCATCTTTATTTCAATGGGTGGATTTAGAAAATAGCCCAATTATCATTCCTTTGAGTCTTAAAATTATTGTTGGAAACATGGATCCTGTATTTGGTGGCATGAATAAAGCACCCAAGTTTCCTTTACCATCCTTATTGAAGTATTTAGAATCTGTACCTTCTAAATTAGGAAAAGAAACACAAGCTTTTCATGCCTCTGATCTTCAATTAAGTCGTATGGCTCAAGGAGGTATTTTTGATCAAATAGAAGGCGGATTTTCTAGGTATTCAGTTGATTCAGAATGGTTTGCTCCGCATTTTGAAAAAATGTTATATGATAATGGACAATTATTGGAAGTCTATTCTATCGCAATTCAAAGAGCTAGTAATCCTATATTTTCAGAAGTAATACTTCAAACTATTCATTTTTTGAAGTCGGAATTATTAGCTGAAAATGGGCTCTATTATGCTTCTCTTGATGCCGACAGCGAAGGGGAAGAAGGTTTGTTTTATACTTGGACTTTTGAAGAAATAAATGAATTTATCCCCTATTCAACCAACCCTGAATTTTATAAAACCTACCAGATTTTACCCAATGGCAATTGGGAAGGAGGAAGAAATATTCTATTTAAAAAAGACGCGCTGCGCAATTATACTTTTAAAAACGAAATTGACTTATTAAAAGGAATTAGAAAAGGTCGGATTAGACCAGAAACGGATACCAAACAAATTTTGGCGTGGAATGCATATGTTCTTTCAGGATTGACTGCTGCCTACCAGGCACTTTATTCGGCTGAAATTAAACAAGATGCTTTGTACTTAGCAGAGGCTATTGAGAATCATTTATTGAATTCAGATGGTTCTTGTTTGCATCAAGCCTCTTATTCTGGAAGTCCGATTGATGGATTTTTAGATGATTATGCTGCTACAGCCTTAGCATTTATCCAATTGTATTTAGTATCATTTGATAAAAAACACCTGGATTTAGCCAATCAACTTGTGGAAAAAGCAACGGAATTATTTGAATCAAAAGAAGATAATTTCGCTCTATACCTTTATGCACAGAATAAAAATAATGAATTGATTGCAGATAAAGTTGAATTTACTGATTCGGTATGTCCTTCTTCTAATTCCATGATTTGTGAGTCCTTATTATGGTTAGGATTGATTCAATCCAAGGTTGAATGTAGCATGCGAGCTCAACAAATGTTGGAGACTGTGATGTCTAAAGCACAGTCTAATCCTGCCTATTTTTCCAACTGGCTTCGCATATATTCTCAATGGTTTGAAAATCCTCAAGCAATGATCAAATTCAATCTTACCTATGTGGAAAACCAAGGATTGATGGATTCCCTGCGTGCATTAAAAAGTACTTTGATTCCTGTGGAGAATTTGCCTGAAAACAAGCATTTTTTAGTTTGCGTGGGAAATCATTGTTTAGCACCTGTCAGCACGTGGGATGAATTAGAAACTCAATGGAAGGAGCTTATTTAAGTCGGTCAGGGTTTTCGGAAACAAAGGCGCCCCAACCTTTTTTTGTGCCTTTGACAGAAGAAGAAATATTGTTTTGATGAAAGTGATGGCAAATAGCAATACCTAACGCGTCAGTAGCATCAAACAATTTAGCATCCAATTTGATACCTGCTATCACTTCAACCATTTTGGCTACTTGCTCTTTTGACGCATTTCCGTTACCAGTGACAGATTGTTTGATTTTTTTAGGTTCATATTCCACAATGGGTATACCCTTGGAGAAGGCCAAAGACATTACCATGCCTTGGACACGGCCTAATTTCAACATGGATTGAATATTTTTACCAAAAAATGGGGATTCTATAGCAATTTCATCAGGTAAGAATTCTTCAATGATTCCCAAAATTCGTTCATGTATTTTTAAAAATTTTGCCCCTTGTGTCGTGTATTTAGTTAGGTTTAAAACACCGTACTGTAATACTGTGACTTTGGCTTTATCTATTTTTAATAATCCATATCCCAAAAATCGTGTTCCAGGGTCTATCCCTAAAATTATTTTTTCTGCACCTGAACTCGTAATTTGCATGAATATTGAATCTGAATACTATGTTCATTCATCGCTTACCATCCTTTGTACCCAGCATTTTTCCTAGTTTGATTTGGGATAAAAAAGCTGATGCGAAGGAAAATCAAGTGTATTTCACTTTTGACGATGGACCTAGTCCTGAAATTACCAATTTTGTTTTAGATGAGTTAGATAAATTTCAAGCAAAAGCTACTTTTTTTTGCATAGGAAAGAATATGCGCCAGTATCCTGAAATTGCTC
Source organism: Aquirufa aurantiipilula (assembly GCF_019923745.1). Taxonomy (GTDB): domain Bacteria; phylum Bacteroidota; class Bacteroidia; order Cytophagales; family Spirosomataceae; genus Aquirufa; species Aquirufa aurantiipilula. The sequence continues at coordinate 370,387 of NZ_JAANOG010000001.1, read as the reverse complement.
AATCTATTCATGTAGCCGGTCATAGTCTTGGAAATCATACTATGAATCATGTCAATGCATGGAAAGTGTCTCATGAAGATTATATCGCTAATAAAATGGCTTGTGATTTAGTTTTCTCAGAATTAAACATACCTAGTATTGGATTTAGACCCCCCTATGGTCGAGTAAATCGTGCGTTAATTAAAAAATCCTCTGAAATAGGGCCCATTTATATGTGGTCTTTGTTGACAGGTGATTATAATTCAGATTTATCTCATTCATCTATTATTGATCATTGCCTTAAAAATATACATGCTGGATCTATTGTAGTTTTTCATGATAGTCAAAAAGCCTTTCCTCATTTAAAAGTTATTTTACCTCAATTTTTAGCTTATTGTCACGACAAGGGCTTTCAATTATCCGCCTTATGATTGATACTCACGCACATTTATACGATGAACATTTTACTCAGCAATGGGAACATGCCTATGCTGAAATAAAACAGGCAGGTATTGAGGAGGTTTGGCTACCCAATTGTGATCAAGAATCTTGGGCTGCATTATGGAATTTATATCAAGGGAATACTTCATTTTGTAAACCCATGATTGGTTTGCATCCCACTTATGTCAAGGAAGATTATCTTCTACAATTAGCTTTTTTTGAAAAAGAATTAGCTAATAAAAAAGTATTAGCCATAGGTGAAATTGGCCTAGATTACTATTGGGATGTCAGTTTTAAGGAACAACAAATTGCCGCTTTTGAAGCTCAATGTCATTGGGCACTTGAACATCATTTATGGATTGATGTGCATTGCAGAAAAGCATATGCCGATTTGTTAGCTATCCTTAAAAAGAAGGAATTCAAAGATTTAACGGGGATAATTCACTGTTTCTCTGGCGATGCTCGTGAAGCCAAAACTTTGGTGGATTTAGGATATACCTTGGGAATTGGAGGTGTTTTAACTTATAAAAATGCCAATCTCCACCAAGATATACAAGATGTTCCACTGTCACAATTGGTTTTGGAAACAGATGCCCCCTATTTAAGCCCAGTGCCATATCGAGGTAAACCCAATAGTCCAGCTTACCTTGGTTTCATAGCTCAAAAATTAGCCGATTATCGAGAGATATCGCTTCTTGAATTAGTAGATATTACGAATCAAAATGCGCGTGCCTTGAAAGCATACTCAGACTTTGAATAAACTATCTATTTTTTCTTTCCAGGCAAACATGGCTTGTTGTAAAGCAAGTACCTGTTTGTTTTTGGATTTTTTGAAATGCCCCCAATCTCCTTTGAAAATAAGTTTGCCCTGATGTAAAATACCCACTTGTTGGCTTAAGCTTAAAATGTCAACCAAATCATGACTGATTAACAAGCAAGGTATATTTTCTTCTTCAACAACCTGTTTGAAAATTTCTGAAAATTCCAATTTTTGTTCGGTATCTAGTTGACTAAAGGGTTCATCTAAGACCAATAATTCAATAGGTTTGCTGATTGCTTCCAATAAGGCTAATTTTTGCCTTTCCCCTCCAGAAAGATGTTGGATTTTAGTGTTTTTAACCGTTTTTAATCTAAAACGTTTTAAATTTTTTTGAATGAATTTCTCTAAATCTGAGGATGTCATTTTTTGACCTAATCGACGAAGGTATTCTTCCACCGTATGGTGTGGCATTAAATGAAGGTTTTGAGGCACATAACCTACTTCCTTAAATACTTTGATCAAACGATCCATTTGGGTATTTAATTCCTTTCCATGAATCTTAATGGAAGCCTCTGGTTGAACAGTGTGTCCAACCACGATATTAGCTATGGTACTCTTCCCTGAGCCACTTTTTCCTATGAGAGCAAATATTTCACCTGCTTTTACTTGAAAATGTATATGGTTTAAAGCAAAATGACTTGTAACTTGGTGGTGATTAATTTGAATCTCTAACATTTAAATGACTTTTTATGCTACTGTGTGGAATTGATGTAGGCACATCTTCGATTAAAGTTAGTATTGTTGATGCTGCTAAGCAAACAGTTCTTTTTTCTTGCTCCTATCCAGAGACAGAAAATGAAATTTATTCACCTCAACCTGGCTTTGCCGAGCAAGATCCCGCTCATTGGTGGTATTGTACTGAACAAGCTATTTTGAAAGGTAATGCTTCTGGTACATATAATCCCTTGGACATTCATGCAATTGGAATTTCATACCAAATGCATGGTTTGGTTGTTTTGGATGAAAATTTGGAAGTCCTAAGACCATCCATTATTTGGTGTGATTCGAGAGCTGGTAGTTTAGGTGAAAAAGCGGCTTCTGTATTGGGAGAGGCATATTGTCAAAGCCATTTACTCAATTCTCCGGGTAATTTTACAGCTGCAAAATTGGCATGGGTAAAAGAAAATCAACCAGAAATATTTGAAAAAATTAAACACGTAGTTTTACCTGGTGATTATATTGGAGCAAAACTTACAGGGGAATTAACTTGTACTCCATCTTCTTTATCAGAAGGTATATTTTGGGATTTTAAGCAAAATCAAATTTCAACTGAGTTATTAAATTATTTTGGTTTTTCTTCTGATTTATTTCCAAGTATTCAACCCGTATTTTCAGATCATGGTCAGATTTTACATAAAATAGCTCAACGTCTAGGTTTTAATGATTTTGTAAAAGTTACATACAAAGCAGGTGATCAACCCAATAATGCTCTTTCTTTAGGCGTATTAGAACCTGGTGAAATTGCTACTACTGCTGGGACTTCAGGAGTCGTTTATGGCGTAAGTGATGAGTTAAAATTTGATCAAGGTAATCGAGTTAATTCATTTGCGCATGTAAATTACCAAGATAGCTTACGCAGAATTGGGGTTTTGATGTGCATCAATGGAACAGGCATTATGAACCGATGGTTGAAGCAAAATTTCTTCCCTACTAGTTCATACCAACAAATGAATGAATTAGCATCACAGGCAGAAATTGGCTCCAAAGGATTAATTGTTATGCCTTTTGGAAATGGAGCGGAGAGAATATTTCAGAATCGTGTCATTGGGGCTAGTTTTCAGCAATTGGATTTAAATCGTCATCAATCGGCAGAGATTAGTCGTTCCGTGCAAGAAGGAATCGCCTTTTCATTAGTTTATGGAATTGAATTATTGGATAAAGTAGGCATTACCCCTCAAAGATTAAAAGCTGGTTTGGCTAATATGTATTTAAGTCCTGTATTTAGTCAAAGCATCGTTAATGCAGCTCAAATAGCAGTGGATTTGATGGAATCTGATGGTGCCATGGGGGCGGCTTTAGGAGCTGGTATTGGTATTGGTTATTTCAATTCTCCTAAAGAAGCTGTCTCTAAGTTAAAAATTAAAAGAACAATAGAACCTGATTTGAAATATGCGGACGAAACAGCTCAAGCATATGCTAATTGGAAAAATTACTTGCCCGCATAAAAAAGTAAAAGCCTCCTGAAATTCAGGAGGCTTGTACCCAGAGCCGGAGTCGAACCGGCACGGGCTTGCACCCACGGGTGTTTGAGACCAGCGCGTCTACCAATTCCGCCATCTGGGCAATTCTTAATTGCGACACAAAAGTACTTCAAATCCTTTGATTAATCAAGTACCCAATTAATATTTTCTTTATTATTCGTAGCGTAGAGCATCTACAGGGTCCAATTTCGAGGCTTTAAATGCAGGGTAAATTCCTGAAAATAAGCCAACTAAAATACAAACGATGATACCAGTTATCATCCAAACCCAAGGTATAATAAAGCTTGCACTACCTGAACTTATTCCTTGGGCTATTAAATTTCCGATAGGAATGGCTAAAACGATACCTCCTATTCCTCCAAGTAAACAAATAACAATTGCTTCAATAAGAAATTGTTGAAGAATTCGAAAAGGTGTAGCACCCAAAGATTTACGAATACCAATTTCTCTTGTTCTTTCGGTTACAGATACCATCATGATATTCATCAAGGCGATGGCAGCACCTAACAAAGTAATAAATCCGATAACAAAACCTCCAATTCTTAAGGATGAAGTGATGTTTTCAAAGCTTTTGGCAATGGAATCGGAACGATCAATGGAAAATGAATCTTCAGAACCAATAGGATCCATTCTTACACGACGCATGGCTCCTCTAGCTTCTTCCATGAAATCATCTAAATTTTTCACTTTGGTAGACGATGTGGTGATATCAAAAGTTAAGCTTCTACCAACGGCTATTTTTCTTCCTGTTTCTAAAGGTACCATAATGACTCTGTCGTCTCCCCCTCCCATCATACTTCCTTTTTTCTCCAAAATCCCTACAACTTTTAACTTTTGACCAGAAACTATAATTTCTGAATTCACCGGATTTTCTTTTTCAAAAAGTTGATCTATCACATCAACACCTAAAAGACAAACATTATTAGCATGCTGAAACTCTTGATTTGAAAAATTTCTTCCCATCCCTACTTTATATCCCTTCAGTTCCATGAAATTATCATCAATTCCTACCAATCTCGTATTAGGATTCGTCTTTTTGGAACCATGCTTAGCAATTGCATTGAAATTAACATTGGTTTTTAAGGATACTTTTCCCTTGGAACTAAAAAGTGCTTTGTATTTGGTGGCTTGACGGTAATCGATATTTTTAAATCTTTTTTCGCGCTGTCCCTCACGTCTAATTTGCATAGCAGGACGGTTTCGGATGTCAAATGAATTAGCCCCTAATCCAGAAAAAGAATTATCCACCGAGCTTTGAATACCATCAATGGCTGTTAAAATTCCAACTAAAGAAGTAATTCCTAGTGAAATGATTAAGGCTGTTAAAATCGTTCTTAGTAAATTTCCTTTGATCGATCTTAGTCCTTCAAATACGTTTTCCTTAAGATTCATGTTGTTCTCCTACCGTTTAAATTTTACCTTGCAATTTATTAGATAAATTACGTCTTAAGAAACCAATGAAAGGGCTTATTCTTCCATTAATCATTTTTTGTTCCTCTTTCAGCTCTTTGCTAGCAAATAAGCTACTGATTCCTATGGATGAGAGTCAAACGAACCATTTAAAAGCCTACGGATTTACCTATAAAGTTTTGCAAGGTGAAGATGCCAAAGTATCTTGGCTGTTAAACTACAAAGGTGGTTCATTTCTAATGGAATACAATCCTTCCTTTTCCAAGGATCTTTTAAGTAGAGGAATATCCTACCAAATAATATCAGATCAGATAGCCTCCCAAATATTAGCTGAAGTCAATTCAGAGAGTTCCAATATGGAACAAGCTACTCTTCAAAAAGTACCTAAAATTGCCCTTTATTCTCCTAAATCAGCCTCTCCATGGGATGATGCCGTTTCATTAGCATTGACCTACGCAGAGATTCCCTTTGAAACTATTTATGATCAAGATGTATTAGACGGTAATTTGGCTAAATACGATTGGGTTCACTTACATCATGAAGATTTTACGGGACAAATGGGCAAAATGTTCACTCAAAAAGATCAAGTTTGGTACCAGTTGCAATTGCAAGAAGACCAACAAATGGCCCAAAAGAATGGTTTTGCAAAAGTCTCTCAAATGAAAGGTAAAGTGGCATCCATGATTAAAGACTTCATGTTAGGTGGTGGCTATTTGTTCGCTATGTGTACCGCCACCGATACTTTTGATATTGCGCTATCTACATTAGGTATGGATGCAGTCCCAGCATTTTATGATGGTGATGCTACTTCATCCAATATCAGTGCCGACAATTTAAATTTTAAGAATACGGTCGCTTTTAAAGATTTTTCCTTGATTCTCAATTATCGTGTAAATGAATTTTCCACCATTGATTCTGCTCCGAATTATACACAAAGACCTATTGCAGAAGAAAATGATTTTTTTGAACTAAATGAGTTTTCCGCAAAATCAGATATGATTCCCTGTATGTTGACCCAAAATCACCAACAAGTAATCCATGGATTTATGGGACAAACTACAGGTTTTGCCAGCTCCACAGTTAAATCTGAAGTTACCATTTTGGCAGAAAATGAAAGTATAAAAGAAGTGAAATACCTGTATGGACAAGTGGGAAAAGGTTTTTTTGCATTTTTAGGAGGGCACGATCCAGAGGATTATCAACACTTTGTCAATGAAGAACATACTGATTTAAGTCTTCATAAAAATTCAGCAGGATATCGCTTAATTCTCAATAACATTTTGTTCCCTTCGGCTAAAAAGAAGAAACAAAAGACCTAATGTAGTTTTCTTAAATAATAATCTTCTCCGCGTACGAGTACTCCTTCAACTAGCGTAGTATCTGTTCCTAGTCGTATATCCCCCGCTTGTGGCTGAAATACCCTTTTACTGAAAAATAAATAATCAGCATTATTTGGTATAGCTTGAATACCCTGTTCAAAAGGATTTAAAGGAATTAATTTTCTACTGAATTTAGGTCCCCATAAAGGATATTCAAAGTCGTCATTAATGGTCCCTAAGGCTACCACAGCATTTTTTGGGACTAATTTTTCAAAGTTTTGATAGGCTGGTGTAATATCAGGTCGGTTAATCGTTAAGGCCGATACACGGTCTAACTCTAAGATGGACTTTTTGCCATAGGCATTAAACGGTAATGCCCGAATGTTAAGTCCCAAGGTAAATATGGCAGAAAGGCTGATTATGACTACAATAAGCCCCAATATCAGATTTGTTAACCAAGCTTGTTTCTTTTCAAAGATGAAACTGGAAATATATACCAATAGAGGAAATAAATAAACTGCTGAACTGATCATATACCTCCCTTTCCAAGGATCGTAGGCAGCTGTAAATGCAAGTGTAGCAAAGTGAACGGCAAAAGCAAGTAAAAATAATCCTTGCATCCAATTTGGCCTCCTAAAAAATAAAAACAAACTCGGAAGAATGATGAAGATGAATATACTTCCATAGATAGGGCTACCATTATAAAATTCAAATCGCTTATCAAAAGTAAATGGTATAATAGTGAATTCTGTAACACGTTCTAATCCTAATTGTAGACCTTGGTCAAAGGCTCGGAAGGGGGCTTTCATGGCATGATTTAATTTCTCAACAAGCATGATGTTTCTTAATCCATCCAGGTTGAACAAATCAAATCCATATCTGAGAACATTTCTACTGCCTTGTACGAATAGGTTACCTAGGCTACCAGCTCTTTCTACTGATTGATGTTGTGTCGCTGTAGGTGGTCCTATAGGATGTCCATAATGAATGAAATTGGAAATATATCCAGTAGCAGCAACATATAAAATAGCTCCCAAAAGATGAGCTATGATAAGATGTTTGAAAACGAAAATAGCTTTTTTCTTAATGGCAGGGTAATAACAATATCCATATAAAATTAATAGAGGGATAAAGGAGAATACAAAAGTGATTTTATGACTAAGGGCCAAACCAAATGTTAAACCAGCTAAATACAAGTAAATTGTCTTTTCTTGTTTTCGATATGCAACCAAATAATAAACAATAGAACTTAAATAAGCCCCTAATACTATATCCGTTTCTGTTGTTATGGATTGCATTAATACATTGGGTAGAAACAAAAAAAGGATGCTTAAAAATAATCTAGTTTTAAACCTAACCCCTAAATTTTTCAGAATTCCATATATTCCAAAAGAGAGTATCCAATAAGAACCTACATTGGGAAGTTTAAATAAATATTCATTATATCCGCTCATTAAAAAAGGATATACTTGTAAAGAGCAAAAGCTCCTAGGATAGGTATCTATATTCCAATTTGTTCCAATAAAATGCGACATGGACCCTTGCTGTAAGAAATACAGAATACGATTCAAATGTCCAGTCATACTATCCCATTCATTCGGAGGACTATTAAAAACTAGGGTTATCTGAAGGGCACAAACAACTAAAAATGACCAAAATAAACAGGCAAAAATAAAACGTTCAATGCCCGTTAATTTTTGATAGGTTTGGTGGGTTGTTTGGATGGCAGAACCTATGACTTTGAAGGCAGAAACATGCTCTAATTCAAAGGCGAATACTGGCCTTTGAAAGAAATAATATGTTAAAGAGGTAATGAAAAAAGGAACTATTGCCCATAAAATTCGGCTATTCCAGAGATCTAATGTAGATAATCCATATCCTGTTAGAATGACGCTACTAGTATAAATAGTAAATCCAATGATTAAAATTTCCTCTAAATTTTTATTGGATATCTTAGATGCTACCTTGTAGTTCATCAAAATAAATGAAATGAATGCGATCCAATACATGCTATGTTTAATTAAAGGATTGATTCACTAATTCCGAAATCAATCTGATTTCATCTTCTTTAATTTCGGCACTTAAAGGCAAACATAATACTCGAAGCGCTATATCTTCTGATACTGGACAAGATTGTTTGTCTACAAAACTCAAGGTGTTCAAAGAGGGATAAAAATACCTTCTCGGATTTATCTGTACTGAATTTAATGCTGAAACAGCATTTAGAAGACTAGCTTCATTAGGGAACATTACAGGGTAATAACTGTAATTACGTACAATATTAGCATTGAATTGAATGGCTTCTCCTGGAATTTGTAAAAGTTGATCATATAATTCACAGGCCCATTTTCTGTAATTCCGTATTTCGTCAAAATGACCTAAATTAACCAAGCCCATGGCAGCATGGAATTCAGAATTTTTCCCATTGATTCCAGCGGAAAAATAATCATCATTCTTATGCCCAAAACTACGTAACTCGATGATTTTAGCTGCTAAAGTGGCGTCATTGGTCATGACAGCACCTCCTTCTACACTGTGGAATACTTTAGTGGCATGGAAACTACATGTACTGACGGTTCCATAGTTAAAAATAGATTTACCCTTATAATTTACACCAAAGGCATGTGCACCGTCATAAATTAGTGGGATGTGGTTCTCAGCTGCCAAACCTTCTTGCTTTTCTAAGTCTCCTGCATTGCCATACACGTGTGTAGTTAGAATGGCTTGAGTATTAGGAGTTAATTTAGATTTAATTTGTGCTGACTCTACCGTCATACTATGCGGATCAATATCAGCAAATATCGGAGTCGAACCTTCCCAAAGAATGGAATTGGACGTAGCACAATAAGAAAACGGAGTAGTTATTACTTCTCCTTTGACTTGAAGGGCTTTCAGGGCCAATTGTAAGGCAATAGTGCCATTCGTGACAAAAATAACATGTTCAACTTGTAAGTAATCACGAAGTTTCTGTTCTAATTCTCTCAGCAAAGGACCATCATTTGTTAGATGATTGCTTTCCCAAATACGTTCTAAATAGCTGACATATTCCTTTAAATCAGGCAAGAACGATTTGGTAACATGTAGCATAATTATATAGAATCAGATAGTTGACGAATAGGGAAAGGAAATACCGGTCTAACATAGCCTGGCCATTTACCATACCAAGTAGTATCTTCTCTGAAATCAGCAATTTCAAAGTTAAATACTTCTTCGAAGTTATATAAGACAATGGACTTATCCTTAACAACCATGAAAGAAATGTGGTAGGTACCATCATTTAAAAAATGTCCAGGAATTTCCAATGTTGCTTGAACCACTCCTACTCCAAATTGACCTGGAGGTGTTCCAACATTAAAAATACATTCCCCTGTGCTAGCAAATAAGTGCAAACTGACATTCAATTGCTGATTGGGCTCTGTATTCCAAAATTCAATACTTACATTGATTTTGTTCCTAATATCTAAATAGGTTTGCCCTTCTAATAATTCTGGGATTAATGTAGCCCTTTTTAAGCGTATTTGCTGTGATCCTGGAGCTGAATCAAATGAATCAAAACTTTGTTCCAATCGATTGGTTTGAAGAGCTGCCATGTAATTAGACAATACCTCTCCTGTTTCTCCAAATTGTTTAACCCTACCCTTTTCTAGATGTAAAGTTTTATTACACAAATTGGCTACTGCCGTTAAATTATGGCTAACAAACAAAATAGTTTTATCATTGGCTGCGACTTCACGCATTTTACCTAATGATTTCTTTTGGAAATCGGCATCTCCTACAGCCAAAACTTCATCAACTATCAGTATTTCTGGGTTTAAGTGAGCCGAAATAGCAAAACCTAAACGAACGTACATTCCAGAGGAATACCGTTTAACAGGTGTATCTAAAAAACGAGAAATTTGTTCCCCAGCAAAATCAACAATCTCATCAAATTGAGATTTGATTTCATGCTTTGTCATACCTAAAATGGCACCATTTAAAAATATATTTTCACGACCTGTTAATTCCGGATGAAAACCTGTTCCCACTTCCAATAAACTAGCTACTTTGCCTCTAACATGAATTGCTCCTGTTGTAGGCTTAGTGATTTTACTTAGTATTTTTAATAGAGTCGACTTACCAGCACCATTACTTCCCACAATTCCCAACTTATCTCCACGATTCAAAGCAAATGAAACATCATTCACTGCCCAGAATATTTCTTTTTCTTCCTTCGTCAATAAGTTTTTAATACCATTTTTAAGGCTAACAGCCCCTTTATTGGCAGAAAGCTCATACTTCTTAGAAACGGAATCAACTTCAATGATGTGCATATATATTATAAATAGTCCACGAAGGAATCTTCTCTTTTGTCAAAAATGATAATGCCTAGTATAAATACTAAAACACTAGCTAAAACACTGATACTTAAGTTCTGAGCAGTCAATAAATCATATTGGCTAATTAGACATGCTCGAAACATTTCCACCATTCCAGCTAAAGGATTTAAGATATTGTACCATAAAAACCACGACTTTTCTGATAACTGTTTTGTGGTATATACAATGGGTGTAGCAAAAAAACCATATTGAACGATCAATGGGATTATTTGCTGAACATCACGGTATTTCACCGAAAAAGATGCAAAAATCAAACCAAAACCTAAAGCAAAAAGGCTGGTAATAAATAAAGCCACAGGCAATAAAAATATGTAGCCCGATATATCTTGATGCAGACTTAAAGCTAAAATAAGATAGACTGCCAGACCAACCAAAAAATCAACTAAAGAAACCGCTATGGATGAAAAACAAATGATTAATCGAGGGAAATAAACCTTCGAAATCAAATTACTATTAACTAATATAGAATTACTTATAGCCTGAAGAGAATTGGCAAAGTAGTTCCAGAATAAAATTCCCGAAAAAATTACCAATTGAATGGGATACCCTGATATATCCTGAATTTTTGCGACTTGTTTATAGGCAAATAAAAACACCAACATAGTAGCCACAGGTTTGACAATGGCCCAACTCAAACCTAAAATGGTTTGTTTGTATCTAACAGAAATGTCTCTTTTGGCTAGAATGACCAATAACTCCCAATCACTACCTATCTCCTTGAGTTTTTGTTGTATCAGATTCATGTACACTAAGCCATTAATTCTTTGTAAACATTACGCATATAAATCAATAAGGATGTAATTAACATACCTATGACTACAGCAACTAATGTAATGGGTCCCCAGAAATAGACTTCGATTTTAGTAGGAAGTTCTGAATCAGATATAATTGTAAACAAGGGAGATTCTTTAATCAACGAGAATTTTAGATTATCAAAATTTCGAACAGCTTCAAAATACATACTTTGAAGTTGTGTCGTATTCATTTGTAATCTTTCTGCTGTAATTCTAGCTCGCTGATAAATGATCTGTTGATTTTGATCATTATAGTTAGCTAGCTTTCCCTGAGTATAATACAAGGCTGAACGCAATGAATCTACCCTTTTATCCATGATAACTAAAAGTTCTTTGGACTTTTTAGTTTTAGTTTGAATGTAAAATTCAGTAACTGTTTTTAAATATAGTTTGGACCAAGTATAACTTAAGGTATCATTGCGCGTTTCAACAGTCATTGTTAAAAAGGAAGACTTTGGGTTTTCATTACTGATAACTGTATTCCCTTTTAGGTATTCATAAATGGCATTCATGATATTTCTATCTTGCTCATTTGCTTTACTTGGGTCGGTAATTTTAAAGCGGTAATTAAAGAAATCATCTGGTAAATCACTCCATTCGTGTTTCTTTAAATCTGCTTTTTGCAAAAAGAAGTTGGCGAATAAATCTTCTTTATCACCAAATTTCACTTTGGTTAACATAGCTTTTCGAAATAAAGCTTTAGTCTTTAAAAGTTCCTTGAAATTCTCCCCGCTGAATAAAGAATTGCTGGCCGTAAAACCTCCCAATCCTAAACTACTAGCAATATCTGCCAAACCTCCCCCAGCAGATCCCTCTGAATCCATGACGAAGACAATTTGGGCTTTATATATTTTATTTTGACTACGGATAATCTCAACGATAATTCCAAGAACCATCCCTACCAGCGCACCGATTAAAAGTTTTTTACGATTCTGCTTAAAAAAAGGAATCAATAAAAAGCACTTAAATAGTAAGCGCTTAAAAGAAAATTGATCAGATCTTAACTCTGCCATGTGATTAGTTTGAAGTAGCTTTAATCAAGGTAATAATACCAATTAAACTAGTAAGGGTTCCTGTGAAAATGGAAACCACTGATACAATTTGTTGACCTGTTGCCACCTTAGATTTTTTCGGAACAATGATTTCTGCGCCTTGTTCAATTCTAGGATGAAAACGTAAAAATAAGAATGATTTAGTACGTTTTACTGATCCATTTGAATACAAAACATAGGCTCTTTTTCTCGCAGAACTAGAGGTGAACCCACCTGCTTCTGAAATAAAATCATAAAATGATTTACCATCTAAATACTTGACACTATTCGGATAGAGTACTTCGCCTGATACTTTAACCGTTTGTGGTTCTTTAGGAATATCGATGATATCACCTTCTAAAACATATAAGTCATCTTCACCCCCTGGATTTTTAAGGGCTTTAACTAAGTCAATACCAATTGTTTCCTTAGTTTTAGTTGCAATCGCAGGATCTCTTTGGGTAGAAATACCCGTAAAGTTATCTTGTATTTCATTCAGCTGCTCAGCCTTTCTGTTTTTCTCAAATTCAGTTAATTGAATTTTACGAATCAACTTAGCTCCTTTCGGATAAGCTTGTTTATTTAATCCACCCGCACGTAAAATAATCTCACTTAGACGCTCATCTTTCTTTTCTAAACCATAAACTCCAGGATAAACTACTTGTCCCTGAATTGTGATGAATTGCTGTAATTCATAATTAGGAGATGAACGAATGAAGACCTCATCATAAGGCTGTAATTCAAATGTCGAAGCAGTTTCGTCTAACTGCAATTTTTTACTAATCGAGAAGCGAATGATTTCTGCAATTTGAGAATTAACCGGTGTATTATCGGCTAAATTTTTCTTTCTTCTGACAATTTCTACAACACCCGTAGCAGCAGATTCTCTTAATCCACCTGCTTGTAGGATTAAATCTTCTACCGTCATTTTTTCAACAAATGGAAGCGTTAATTTTAATTGACGATTAATCAATTGATTAGCAGCTTCATTCGATTTTAAATCTTCAGAAATTTCGCTTTCAATCTGTACTAAATCGGAATCTGTTTTATCCAATGGATTGTTACGATTATTTTCTTGTGCGCTTGTTATTTTACCAGCTGTATTGTCGGATTTACTAGCTTCTGTTGTCGATTCAGTATTGCTATCATTTTTCTTTTCACGTTTCAAATTAATTTCACCGTGAATAGTCACCGTATAACCTTCTTTTAAATCCAAAATGGAGAATATAGAAACATTATCTTCTCTTCTTAAAGCTATATCCTTAGTTTTATTATTTAAAATATCTTTCAAATTAACAGATAAATTCGTTTTGGATAAGTCTGGGTTAATTCGCTGAATCAATACACGATCCAAGAATGCATTTTCCTTTAAACCTCCTGCTCTATCTATTAATTTCAATAAGCTAGGACTTCCTTCTAAGGCAAATTGTCCAGGTCTAAATACTTCACCTATGATTGAAATTTTATTTTCAAAGCGGTCTTGATTGACTGATTCAACCTGAATTACATCACCCGTTTGAGGAGTAAATGAATTCATTAAATCAGCATTAAGATCAATTAATTTTCTTTCGCGATTGGTGTAACGGGTGATTTTAACCAAATCCTTAAATGCATCCTCCGTAAATCCACCTGCAAAATCTTGAATTACTTTAGCTAAATTTTCTTGAGGCATGATTTCGAACAATGCCGGGCGTTTAACTTTACCTTTTACCTCAATTCTATTTTTATATACACCTACTTTAATAATATCCTGATCATGAATATTCACATCATTTTTTTGAATACCTGCAGTTAAAAAATCATATAAATCTATGGTAGCAATGACTTTCTTATTACGAATCAGTTGAATCTCACGATATGTACCATTTTGATTAGGTCCACCAGCTAAATAAAGCACATTCATTACTCTGGCTAATGAAGGAACTGAATAAGTACCTGGGAATAAAACTTCTCCTTGTACTGTGACATTCACGGTACGGATGCTACCTAAAGAAATAGATGCATAAAGATTGGTACTACTAGGTCCACTTCCTTCTCTGCGTAGACCTACAAAAATTTGAGAAAGCTTTGAAATGATTCTATTTTTAGCCTCTTCAATGGTTAAACCAGCCACATAAACATTGCCTATACGATTGATTTTAACGTATCCATCAGGACTTACAGTTAAATTAAAATGCTCTTCAGAATAACCGTTAATATCAATGATTAACTCATCATCTGGCCCCAATACATAGGATTTCGGAGTGGCAATTTTTAAGTTTGGTTCAAAAGTTCCAGTTTTATTATTGAAGATGGAATATCCAAAAATTCTTTTTCTTAGATTAAAAACAGCAGTATCCTCATCGGCTATTTCCCCCGCATTTCTTTTGCGTTCAGCCATCAAACTGTCGTAATTTTGCTTCTGTTTGGGAGTTGTCGTAATAGTTCTACGACCGATATTAGCTTGGTTTTGAGGCTGATTTCTGTTTTGACTATTAGAAGGATTATTGTTCATTCGGTCTAAAAGCTGACCTTGTACCCCGAATGGAATCGTTTGACTCATCATTTTTGTACTTAACAACAAGAATGCCATTAAGACAAAAGAAAACTTTTTGTTCATAAAGTCTTTTATTTCTAATTTGACTGCAAATTAAAGAAAAAACATGATTTAATGCTAACTTTAAAGCTAATTGCAGTTTCAAGTATAGAGCTTAACGTATTAATTTTGACAAAAATTATCTAGTGGAAGAAATTAACAGTACCCCCCCGATTTATAATGATGATAGTATCCGCTCCTTAGATTGGAAAGAGCATATCCGATTAAGACCCGGTATGTATATCGGTAAATTAGGAGATGGTTCTTCAGTAGATGACGGTATTTATGTGTTGGTCAAAGAAATCATGGATAACTCCATTGATGAGCACATGATGGGTAATGGTAAAGTTATTGAGGTGAAAATTTCTGATCATAAAGTTGAAATCAGAGATTTTGGTCGGGGTATTCCTTTAGGGAAAGTTATTGATTGCGTTTCCAAAATAAATACCGGTGGTAAATATGATTCTGGGGCATTTCAAAAGTCAGTAGGTTTAAATGGAGTCGGTACCAAAGCCACTAATGCCCTATCGCAATATTTCAAAGTTCAATCCTACCGGGATGGTCAAACCAAATGGGCAGAATTTTGTAAAGGTGAATTAACTGCAGAATCCGATGGATTTGAAGCTTCCAATGGCAAAAGCGGAACTCATGTTTGCTTTGAACCAGACAATACCATTTTTAAAAATTACCATTTCATTCCTCAATATCTTGATTCCTTATTTTGGAATTATGCCTATTTAAATGCGGGTTTATCCATTAATTTTAATGGAGAGAAATATTTTTCTCAAAATGGTTTATTGGATTTACTTTCTAAAAAGACCAACGCTGAAGAAAATAGATATCCGATCATTCATTTGAAAGGAAATGATATTGAATTAGCGATCACTCATAATAATCAATATGGTGAAGAATATTATTCTTTTGTTAATGGTCAAAATACTACACAAGGGGGTACTCACCTAGCTGCTTTTAGAGAAGCTATTGTGCGCACGGTAAGAGAGTTTTACAAAAAGGACTTTGATCCTTCAGATGTTCGTGCGAGTATTGTGGGTGCTATTGCCATACGTGTTCAAGAGCCCGTATTTGAATCCCAAACGAAAACAAAATTAGGTTCCACCACCATCTCTCCAGATTCAAATTCTACTTCCATTCGGTCATTTATCGGTGACTTTGTGAAAACAGAATTAGATAATTTCTTGCATAAGAATCCCAGTACAGCTGATGCTATTTTAAAAAGAATTCTGCAATCAGAACGAGAAAGAAAGGATATAGCAGGTATAAAGAAATTAGCCAATGAAAGAGCTAAAAAGGCTAATCTTCATAATAAAAAACTAAGAGATTGTCGCGTGCATTTACCTGATGAAAAATCTGATTCACGTCATGATACAATATTGTTTATCACAGAGGGTGATTCAGCGAGTGGTTCGATCACAAAATCAAGAGATGTACAGACTCAAGCTGTATTTAGTTTACGTGGAAAGCCATTAAATTGCTTTGGCCTAACTAAGAAAATCGTATACGAAAATGAGGAGTTTAACTTGCTGCAACATGCTTTAGATATTGAAGACACCCTAGATAATCTTCGCTATAATAAAATTGTCATTGCCACCGATGCCGACGTTGACGGTATGCACATTCGTTTACTAATTTTGACTTTCTTCCTACAGTTTTTCCCTGATTTAGTGCGTAATGGTCACTTGTACATCTTGGAAACACCTTTATTTCGAGTTCGAAATAAAAAAGAAACGATTTATTGTTATTCTGACGAAGAAAGACGCAATGCCATCGAAAAATTAAGCCCGAAACCAGAAATTACTCGATTTAAAGGTTTAGGAGAAATTTCGCCTGAAGAATTTGGTACGTTTATTGGAGAAAACATCAAGTTAGAACCAGTTATTCTGGAAAAAGAATTTACTATCCCACAGTTGTTAACTTACTACATGGGTAAAAATACCCCAGAGAGACAAAAGTTCATTATCGAAAACTTGATTATTGAGAAAGACTTAGAAGAAGTATTACTCAACTAAAAATTTAATTCCAATAATTGTTTTAATTCATGGAGAGCTTTAGTCGAACCTGAAGCTTCTGCTCTTTCTATTCCTGTATCCAAGATTTCTTTCGCTTTGTCGTCTTTTCCTAATTCTAATAGATAGTCGGCAAAGCTATAATACGTGGCTATATAATTCGGAAAGTTAACGACTAACAGATTGAATGTTTCTATCGAACTATCTACATCACCCTCTTTCTTTAATTCAAGAGCTAATAAATAATAGTTAAAAGGATTCTCTGGCTCCTGCTTTATTTCGTTTTTTATAAATTCTTTACGCTCCATTTTTGTAATTTTAAAAACAAATTAGTATGCTTGCATACATTTTTATTTAATCGCCTATGAAAATCTTAGTTTGCATATCGGTAGTACCCGATACGACATCCAAAATTACACTAGATTCATCAAATACCCGTATAAATTCAGAAGGACTAACATTTATTGTTGGGCCCTATGACGACTATGCTTTATCCAGAGCAATTGAAATTAAAGAACAAACTCAGGCAGAATTGGTGGTTTTGCACGTTGGAACAGCTGATTCTGAAGCATTGATTAGGAAATGTTTGGCATTAGGTGCAGATAGTGCTGTTCGAATTGATACTGTAGCCGTTGATTCCTACCAAGTTGCTCAAGAGATTATTCAATATGCATATGATAAGTCCTTTGATTTAATCATGATGGGAAAAGAAGCTATTGATTACAATAGTGGAATTGTACATGCACTTGTTGCTCATGGTTTAGGATTTAATCATTTTTCTCCAGTGATGCATGCTGATTATGATGGAGGCAAATTAATCCTAGAAATTGAAACGGATTTAGGTAAATCAAAAGTAAGTTCTACCCTACCCGCTGTATTAGGTTGTCAAGAACCCATTGCAGAATGGAAAATTCCTTCTATGCGTGGTATCATGACGGCGAGAACGAAAGAAATTGCTGTGATTGCTCCTAGCAAGGAAAAATTTGAAAGTCAAATCACGGCTCACGTGGTGGAAACAGAACGTTTACAAAAAATGATTCCCGTTGAAAACGCTGAATCTTTAATTGATATTTTGAAAAGTGAAAACCTGATCTAAGATGAAAAATATAGCTGTATTTATTGATGGTAAAAGTGGTCAAATCTCAGAAAGTTCTCAGCGCTTATTAGTATTGGCGACTAACTGGCTCAGTAAAAATAACTTAGACAATATGTATGTCTTTGGTTTTGAACCAGTCAATTCTGAGCAATTGAAAGAATATGCTTCCGTAGTCCAATATACCCACATTAAGATTCCTGATTTAGCGAATCATAGTCAAGTATTTAGTTCTTTGTTGGCTGATATTCAACAAAAAGAAATTAGTCAATTCTTTTATGTGAAATCGCTTTTAATGGATACCATTGCCTCATTTATTGCGAATAAATTGTCACTTCCTCTAATAGCGAATGTACTAAAAATAGAAAGTGCTGACTCAGCCGTTCATTTTACTAAGTCAATATTTTCTGGAAAAGCTACGTTAACAACAGAAATTAAAGGAGATGCATTTATTGGGGCTTTTAGTAAGTCTTTTGCCATTGATTTTACCAATAATACGAGTAATTCTTCCGTTTCACAATCTGAAATTACTTTAGGTATAGATAGTCAAAACAAATTGATTGAGAATCATCCATTAACAGGTTCGATTCCATTACCAGATGCAGCTATTGTCGTTGGGGCGGGTAGAGGATTTAAAGATCCTTCAAATTGGGGAATAGTAGAAGATTTAGCAAAAGAAATTGGTGCTGCAACAGCTTGTTCTAAACCAGTTTCGGATTTAAATTGGAGACCTCACCACGAACATGTTGGTCAAACGGGTGTAAAAATTGCTCCTAAATTGTATATCGCTTGTGGTATTTCTGGTGCAATACAACATTTAGCAGGTGTAAATGGGTCTAGAAAAATTGTTGTGATTAATAATGACCCAGAAGCCCCATTCTTCAAACATGCTGATTATGGAATTGTTGGAGATGTATTTGATGTGCTTCCTCGATTGTTAAATAAGCTTAAAAGCCATTAATTTTAGGCCATTTTTTGATACATTTGTTTTTTAAAATGTAGCCTTGAACGATTATTTAAAATTAAGTATAGTTTCTGTATCTCCTAGTTCGGTTGGAGCAAGTTCTTTTATTCTCCTATTGCAATCAGAAGATCATCCTAACCTTAGGTTTCCTATAGTTATTGGAAATCAAGAAGCTCAAGCTATATCTGTCTATTTGGAGCAAATTCAAACAAGTAGACCTTTAACACACGATTTATTTATTCAAGTAATCGAAAAATCTAATTTGGATTTAAATCGTGTGTTAATTACCGATTTCAAAGAAGGCATATTTTATGCCAAAATCGAATTTTTTCAGGATGGAGCTGTGATTGAAATGGATGCTAGACCCAGTGATTCCATTGCATTAGCACTAAGGGCTCAAAAAAACATCTATATCAAGGAAAGCTTATTGAAGTCAATTTGTATTCCAGATGAAGAAGAGGAAGAAGCAGAGGATGATTTGTCTTTTTCTGTGGATATTCCTGTTTATCAACCAAGTACCATAACCCTGCCAGAATTAGAAGATTTGCTTCAAAAAGCACTTTTGGAAGAGAATTATGAAGAAGCTGCCAGATTAAGAGATCAAATAGAAGTATTAAATAAACAAAAATGAAATATTCAAAAGCTAAGCCGAGTTCAACCAACGTTTTGTTGATTTTCTCCATTTCTAGTTTGGCCTTTATTATTTGCGTATTCTTTCAATTGTTTGTTGGAATAAAGTCATGGGGTGACGACATTAAATCTCAGATGAAAATGTATGTCTACATGGAGGACTCTTTGACAAGTCAGCAATTAATCGAATCGTATAAACTACTTAGCAAAAAGCCTTATATACAGACCTTAGGAACAAAAAAAGAAATATCCTTTGTCTCTAAAGATAAAATAGCTGCCGATTTTTTAAAGTCTAGTCATGAAAATTATCAAGATCTTTTAGGTGAAGATAATCCATTTAAAAATCTGTTCGTATTAAGCATCAGTGATGAGCATAAATCGGGTAAATCCTTTGAAAAAATCGCCGAAGAATTAAAAGCATTCCCAGGGGTTTATGAAATAACTTATCCAAATGCATTTTTGGATTCCTTTTTATCAAAAATCAAGCATGTAGGATGGATAATTTTAGTATTTATTGTTTTATTAAGTGCATTTATCTACCTACAATTGTCCAATTACATTCGTTTAAATATTCATAGTAATCGAGTTTTGATTAAGACGATGCAATTACTTGGATCTACCAATGCTTTTATTAGAAAACCATATTTATTGAATTCATTGGTTTTAGGTTTATTAGGCGGAGGTCTTGGCTATTTAATTTCAAATGGGGTATTTTATTATTTCATTCAAAGTCTTCCGGAAACGAGTTTCTTGTTCTTTGATGTGAATAATCAATTTAAATTATTCGCGTTGGCAGTTATTAGTTCTTCCCTATTTAGTGTTATTTCTACTTATTTCTCATTGAATCGTTATTTAAAGATTCAGCACACAAACTTATTTTAATATGGCAAATCCGAATAATTCCAATTTTCCCTTGGACAGAAAAGATATCATGATTTTAATAGCAGGATTATGTATCATGATGATTGGTTTTTTTGTAATGACCTTAGATAAAGAGCCTTTTGGTTTCGGATTTTTGGGGATTACATTAGGCCCTATTTTAGTATTAATAGGAGTTATTCTTCCCATTTTTTCCTTATTTAAAATAAAGAAATAATGAATCAATTTTTTGAAGCCATTGTGTTGGGGATTGTGGAGGGATTAAGTGAATTTTTACCTATTTCTTCTACTGCCCACATTATAGTTACTGAAAAATTATTAGGAATAGAATCCTCCAAGTACCTAAATTTTTTCACTGTTTTTATTCAATTAGGGGCTATTGCAGCTGTACCATTTTTATATTTCAAACGTTTATTTCAATCATTTAAGGTTTATAAATACATCATTGCCTCTTTTATTCCTGCAGCCATTTTTGGTGTCTTATTGGATGATTTATTGGAATCATTATTTCAAGGTTATTGGTTTATAGCAGCATCCTGGTTTGTTGGTGGATTATTGTTAATAAAAATTGATGATTGGGTCAAAGATCAAGATCATCAACATGATAACATTGACAATATGTCAATCCCTCAGTCTATTAAAATTGGTTTATATCAATGTCTAGCTATGATACCAGGAGTATCTCGTTCGGGAGCTTCCATCATAGGAGGGCGATTGGTAGGTTTAAATCATCGTGCTGCCGTCGAATTTTCATTTTTATTGGGAATCCCTACCATACTAGGTGCTTGTGCTAAAAAATTATTGGATTACCGACATGATCTAGATGTCATTTTAAATCCTTCCAATAGCATGGCTCTCCTTTTGGGAGCATTTATCAGTTTTATCATTGCCCTATTAACTATTCGATGGATGGTGGATTTGGTGAATCAATTTGGCTTTAAATTCTTTGGATATTATCGAGTTTTGGCTGGTATCTTTTTAGCAATATACTTGTGGTTGAATTAACTCCCGTAGAAGATAAATTTTATTTGATCGATAAGCCCAAAACCTGGACTTCTTTTGATGCTGTTCGAAAGATTAGAAACCTAGGTAAGTTCAAAAAAATTGGGCATGCAGGTACACTTGATCCATTAGCTACGGGTTTATTGATTATTTGTGTTGGTAAATACACCAAAAAGATAGAATACTTTCAATCTTTACCAAAGACATATACAGGTTCTTTCGTGTTGGGTAAAACAACGCCCTCTATTGACTTGGAAACGGATTTTGACGCAGAATTTCCAATAGAACATATTACACCTGAATTATTAGAAGAAGCAAGACTTTCCCTTTTCGGAGATATTGAGCAGGTCCCTCCTATTTACTCAGCAATTAAACAGAATGGACAGCGATTATATGTTCAGGCAAGAAAAGGATTAACCGAAAAGGATGTAGAAATCAAAATTAGGCAAGCCTCTGTCTACGAATTTGATATCGACTCAAGTTCATTTCCAGAAATTAAGTTTAGTATTTCATGTTCAAAAGGAACCTACATTCGCAGTATGGTTAGAGATTTTGGATATTTCTTAAATTCAGGAGCCTATTTAAAAGAATTAGTGCGGAGTAAAATTGGAGATTACTCACTTGATAAAGCGCAATCCATTGAGAAATTTAGTGCAGAACAATATGAAATACTTTTATAATTTTCCTGAATTACCTTTTATCTATCATTCCGTAATTACCATTGGAATGTTCGATGGAGTGCATTTAGGACATGCTAAAGTATTGACAGAATGTGTTAAAATTGCCAAATTGAAAGGTATTGCCTCCATTGTAATTTCTTTCAGCAATCACCCTTCCTCCTATTTTAATCCCAAGTACGATTCAAAAAATAGTTTATTAAGTCCAGATATAGAAAAAATTGAATGGATTGAGAAATTAGGAATTGATTACCTATTTATGATTCCGTTTGATCATTATATTGCCCATTTACCAGCTGAAAGCTTTATTGAGGATATACTTTTAACCAAATTTGGAATAAGTGATTTAGTATTAGGCTATGACAATCACTTTGGCTTTCAAAGAAAAGGCTCTGTTGATTTTGTTAATGAGCATTATTCTTCGAAGATTCAAGCATATTCTATAGAGGTAGCCAAATTAGATGAAGAAATTATAAGTTCTTCTACTATTAAAGAATATGTCATACAAGGAAATATCTCCAAAGCTAATACCATGCTTGGAAGGTCATATTCCTTGCAAGGTAAGGTGATTCATGGAAATCATAAAGGAAGGGAATTAGGTTTTCCAACTGCCAATATTGAATTAAATGATACGGATAAATTGATACCGGGTTTAGGGGTTTACATCAGTATATTGAAAGTAAATGATCAACTTGTTTCAGGGCTTACCAACATTGGAAAAAGACCCACATTAACTCAAGATGCCTATATTTCTATAGAAACGCATCTATTTGATTTCCAAGAAGATATCTATGGAAAAGAGGTTGAGTTATATTTAGTTGATAAAATTCGAGAAGAGAAAAAATTTAATTCTCTTCAAGAATTAATCTCGCAAATATCATCCGATGTTCAATTTGCTAAGTCCCAATTAGCAAAGATTCATATAACTTCCTAAAAAGATAATTTCATCTTTTCTTTTAGTTAGTATTTGCTGAACATTCTCATCCAATTTGTTACCCTCAATATCGATAAAGAACCAGAATTTAAACTCATGGGTGTCTTTCTGAGGCCTTGATTCAATCTTTAAAAGATTAATTTGTACATCTTCAAAGTCTTTCAATAGCGATAATAGCGCACCCGGCTTATCATCATGCTTTAATTTAATGGCTAAGCTTGTTTTATCTTTATCCGTTTTCTTTAAGTTTTCTACTTTAGATATAATAAAGAAACGAGTTTGATTCGCTTCACTATCTTGAATATTATCAAATAATATAGGTAAGGAATAAATCTTTGCAGCTATGTGAGAGCATAATGCCGCAGCTTTTGTATCCTCAACAGCCAGTTTTGCTGCCTTGGAAGTAGAATCTACTTGAACAAAGAAATCCTCAGGCTTATGATTAAAATAGTCTTGAAGGAACCCTTTACATTGCTGGAAAGCGATATCTTTTGAATAGATTTTTTGAATTTGATGAATTGAATTTTCTTTAGAAGCTAAACAAAAATTTACTGGGATTATAATTTCTGAAATGATGTATAAATTTCTTTCATTTAATAAATCCATTGTTTCTTTCACCATCCCCTCCTGATTATTCTCAATCGGTACAACCCCATATTTAGCACGACCTGTTTCTACGGAATCAAATACCGATTTAATGGAAGGTAGTGAAATATAATCTGCAACTGCTCCGAATCTACTTTCTGCTGCTTGATGCGTAAAGCTTCCTTCTGGACCTAAATATGAGATAATTTCCGGTAGTTCTAAATTTCTAGATACGCCAAATATTTCTAAAAATATTGCTTCTATGGCTGCTTTGCTTAATTTCCCTGTGTATTTAGATGCCAAGCGATCAACAATTTCCTTTTCTCTATCAGGATGATAAATAACGGTATTATTTTCTCTTTTCAATCGACCAATTTCTTCAACAAATTCCATTCGCTCCACGAGCAGTTTTAATATAGAATCATCAATGGTATCTATGTTTTCTCTTAATTGTTGTATGCTTTTCATTCGGGATAATTTTCAATGCAACCCAAAATTACTAATTTTGATCAGTAGTCGAAGTTTTTCTTCCTAATAGCTCATTTTAATTTTGTTTAATGTCAAAAAAGAAAATATTATTCTTCTCTAGTAATCTACATCGTACTGGCGCAGAGATTGTCTTATTTGATATTATTCATCAGCTAGATGTTAGCAAATTTGAAATTGGTTTAGTTCTTTTAGAAAGGAATGGTGCATTAATAGATCAAATAGCACCTCATATTCAGGTATTTTATTTAGATACGCAATTTTCTATTTGGGATAAGATTAAATTTCATGCTGGTCAAGATGTCATTCTTCATCGTATTCAGACTATTCAAAATGAATTTGATGCATCTGTGTGGTACATTAACACGATACAGAATGCATTCCTATTACAATTTAAAGATCATTTTAAGGTAAAATCCTTCCTACATGTTCATGAGTATTTATACAATTTTGAACAATTAGAAATTAAAGATTGCAAAAGGCTATTTGAACAAGTGGATTATTTGGTGTCGTGTTCTGATTTAGTTCAGGATTTCTTTGCCCCAATTTTCCCCAAAATTAGTTTTGTTTTACATTCTGGTATTAATAAAAAGTGGATTGATACATGTTTACTAGATTTCAGTAAAACCAAGAATGATAAGAAAAAAATTATTTCATCGGGTACTATTTGCTACCGAAAGGGAGTTGATATATTCCTTTCTATCAGTAAAAATTTTCCAGCCAATGAATATGAGTTTATTTGGCTTGGGAAATGGGCTAATAATGGATATGCAGAAGTCATTCGCCGACAAATTCTCACAGGAAAATATACTAATGTCCAATTTTTGGATAATGTTAGTTCTCAAGAGTATTACAAAGAATTAGCAAGTGCAGATGCTTTCATAACTTGCTCAAGAGAAGAGAGTATGGGCTTAGTTGCCATGGAGGCCATTTATTGTGGAGTTCCTGTCTTAGCCACCAATTCTGGAGGTTCTAGCCTTATGGTGAATGAAAATAACGGTATACTCTGCCAGGATTTCCGACCAAGTATATTGTCGATGGAATTACGTGTATTACTAGAAAAACAATTTTCTCTTAATTCGATGCGAGAGAGCATACAAAATTTTGATATTCAAAAAGAATGTCAAAATTTAGAATCATACCTATTGAGCTAATTATTCAGGTACATTAGCTTGATTGTTCGATAAATTGGTATTCTTCTTCTCCTCTACCAATTGAAGTCTTTTTACTTTGTCAATTTTGGTGTATTTCAAACGATCTACTGTATTGGTATCTATATTCTTGGATAGCAAATAAGCAATGTAGCAATAGACTAAAAATGTTAATAGAAGGCCAAACAATACTTCATGGTTGGAATATTCATGACGAATTAAAGTATATAAAGCCAAAACGGATAAATTGAATGCAATTAATATCATTGTGGCTCCAAAATGACTAAAACCATTATCGATTAATACGTGATGCAGGTGTTTTCTATCACCTTTAAATGGAGAAACACCTGTTGAAATTCGTATGATAAACATACGTAGGGTATCAAAGAGAGGCAATAATAAAATAATAATAGTCAATATCGGCGCGTCTTTAACTAGTCTAGGGTCATAGACATAGGAGCTATTAAAA
This sequence comes from Aquirufa aurantiipilula, assembly GCF_019923745.1. Taxonomy (GTDB): domain Bacteria; phylum Bacteroidota; class Bacteroidia; order Cytophagales; family Spirosomataceae; genus Aquirufa; species Aquirufa aurantiipilula. The sequence continues at coordinate 344,547 of NZ_JAANOG010000001.1, read as the reverse complement.
ACAATGTATTTAACGGCAAAAAATGCCAACAAAAATCCTAAAATCATGGATCCTGTGTCACCCATGAATATTTTATTTTTTGTAGACCAATTAAACCTTAAAAATCCGACCAAGGAACCTGCCAATGAAAGGGCTAAGGTCGCAAGGGCAAATAAACCTAAACTATAAAATAAATAAGCAAAAATAGCAGAGGCAACAAACCCAACTGTTCCAGCTAAACCATCAATTCCATCCAATAAATTGATGGCATTAATAATCGCAATTATGATGAATAAGGTAAAGGCAATACTGATAATGTAAGGTATATGATTGATTCCCAATAAGCCGTAAAAGGTGGAAATACGTAAATCGCCAAAAGTGATAAGCAGTAATGAAGCTGCTATTTGAATAAACAATTTCTTTTTCGGAGATAGAATTAAAATATCATCCTTAATGCCTAAAAAGAATAATATAATTAAAGCAGCTACAGCTAAATGGATTTCATGGCCTTCATTGGGGTTATCCCAAATAAAATAACTAATCAAAGTGGCGGCAAAAATAGCTACTCCTCCCAGGGTTGGAGTTAATTCCTCGTGCGAACTTCTTAATTCGATTTCTGCCATCAAATCCTTTAATTTTGATATGTTAATAATGACAGGAATGGCAGTAATAGTCACTACTATGGATACAATAAAGGAAACAATGATTTGAAACTCTTTATTACTTAATAATTGCAAATATTCATTCATTGTACTTAGCTGATTTCTCTGTGTTTAACTACTTGTGCTGGATTACCTTGATTAATGGTATATGGGGCTAAATCTTTACTAGTAAAAGACCCCACAGTTAATACACAATGTGAACCTAATACTACTCCTCCACTTACTGTGGCTTTAGCTCCTACCCACACTCCATCTTCTACTACTATTCCTTTGCTAATCAAATCAAAGGAAGATTTTTTATAGTCATGATTACCTGTAAGAAGTAATGCTCCTTGTGAGATACATACATGATTTCCTATTTTAATTTCAGAAATATTGTCAATCCAAGCTTCTTCTCCTAACCAAACATAATCACCTAAAACCAATTTCCAGGGAAATTTAATTTTTACCCAAGGTTTTATTACAACATGTTTTCCTATTGAAGCTCCAAAAATCTTTAGAATACCTACTTTAAAAATATTGGGATACGGAATATTAGTTAAAAAAAACACATTTGAAAATAATAGCCAAACTAAATATTTCACTTTAGCTGAAATTCCAGGTGACCCTTCTCCGGTAAATGTGCTTAAATCTGTTTTCAAACGATCTCTTTTAGGGCTTCTTTAATTTTATTTTTATCAAAACCGTGGGAATTTTCAAACTCGTATACTTTGGCATCGACAAGAAAACGATACCAAAATACTTGTAGTATGTTCCACATTAATCCACGTATTCCATCCAAAATACCAAGTCGTAGGAAATAGGAATAATGAAATAGTAGAATTGAACGTACAAAAATAGGACTTTTGTTGTAAAATGACTTTAGAAAATGTATCAATGTATCTTTAAAAGGCAATTTATCGGTAATCTCCGCAGCATTTAAATATCGGTGTTTTAATACCTCAATTGATTCTCGACTAGCATATAAATTATGTTTTTGAGTCCACCAAGTAAGGTTGTTTAAATTGTGATCAAAAATTAAATGCTTTAAATTATGTGTATTAGGCTGATTTAGGACAATTTTTTCATCCATCCATTTATCATCACATTTCCCCTCTCCTCTTTTCCAGATACGTAATAACCACATTGGATTAGTCATTCCATAATGAATAATTCCTCCCATGAACTTTACTTTTCTTTGCATATAAAACCCATTGATTGAATCCAAAGAATCGTTATTCAAACATTCATTGATCTCTTCAATCAACTCATCGCTTAAAAGCTCATCACAATCCACACGAATAATGAAATCTGTTTCAAAGGGATATACCTCTAAAGCATAATTTATTTGATTCGCATGATGAATAAATTTATTTTGAATTACAGGAATATGGTATTTAGCTGCAATTTCTAAGGTTTTATCGGTGGAAAATGAATCAATAATAAATAGCTGATTGCTCAATTTTTGAACATTCTGAATACACCTCTCCAAATGAATTTCTTCATTGTAGGTAAGTAACAAAATACTGATCGTCTTTTTCAAATGTAATTCAATCCATGTGCGAAGAATTTAGCCTATACCAGCATCCATTTTCCTCATTATAACGCAATTTAAGATATATAATTGAAATTAGGATAAGCATAAATGAATAAGAAATATTAGCTAATGTATTCTCAATATTGTACTGTTGAATATTGCCTTTTTAAATAAAGAAGTTAGTTTTGTTGATGAAATTCAGTCTATGAGGATTCTTATTTTCCATAACCTTTTGTGGTCCCAATACAAATCAGTGGTTTTTGAAAAATTGTCACAAATATGTGTGGATAAAAAAGATGAATTATTGGTGGTTGAAACGACCATTACTGAGGCTGGACGTGAAGATTTAGTTGATTTTGATCTGTCTACTTATCCCTATAAATTCCCTGTTAAATTAATCAGTACTCTCCCATTACAGCAAATACCAGCTTGGAAGGTAGGATTTGAATGGTGTAAAATTATACTACAATTTAAACCTGATGTAATCAATTTTACAGGATATGCTGAGCCTGCAGCACTTCCAGTTTTGCTTTTTTGCAAAATTTTAGGAATTAAAACTGTCATGACCATTGAGTCTGTTAGAAATCAATCCGAAAATCAAAATGGTGTAATACATGCATTTAAATCATTGCTTAAATCGGCTATTTTTAATTTAACTCATGGTTATTTTAGTTATGGGTTAAATTCAAACCAATTTTTATTTAGAGCAGGAGTTGCTAAAAGTAAAATATATTCTTTTTTAAATTCCTTTGACAAGAATAAATTTAAGCAGCAATTCAATTCTATAAAACCTCATTCCTCTGGTAATAGTATTGAGCCATATTTATTATTTGTAGGCCGTTTGTCAGAAGAAAAAAATCTATTTGAATTAATCGATTTAATGAAAGAATTACCTTATTCATTAAAAATGGTAGGAAATGGTCCTTTGTTTTCGGAGTTAAGTATGAAAATACAACAAGAGCAAATAAGCAATGTTCACTTGTTGGGTACGGTGGCATGGACCGAATTAGCAGAGGTGTATCAACATGCTAGTTGTTTAGTCTTAGTGTCTACTGCTGAAACCTGGGGAATGGTAGCTAATGAGGCACAGGAATTAGGCAAAGCAGTCATTTGTACAGAAGCTTGCGGATGTGCTAATGATTTAATTATAAGTGGTTATAATGGATTAGTTATTAATCAATTATCAGATAAAATTGAACGAAATAAGATCAAACAATTCTTGAATAATTTACCTGAAGATACCTCGTATTATGAAGGTAATTCCAAAAGAAATTCTACAATTTTTAATGTTGAAAGATTAGCACAAGAAATGTACCAAGGATTTCAAAAATTAACCATGAATTAATTTTGACAATTGATGCTCAACCGCATGATAGGAATAATGATTTTTGACAAAATCCCTCCCCTTTTTGCCTAATTTTAATCGCTTGGAAGAATCTTCGATTAAGTCTTTTAGGGCTATTTCTAAGGATGAATCAGTTAATTGAATAACATATCCACAATCATTTTCTTTTAGCTCGCTAGCAATTCCCACTTGGTCTGAAATAACAACAGGTATTTCACAAAGCATAGCTTCCACGACAGACATACCAAAGTTTTCGGATAAGGAAGGAAGAACAAATACATCTGAATCTACTAATAACTCTATGCCATCTTCTGACGAAAGTAAACCCGTGAAATTTACATACTGTTCTAAATGCCTATCCCGAATGATTGTATTCAATTCATTCAAATAATGATCCTCTTCTGACCCAGCAATAACATATAGTAGATTTGGATATTGTTGAATTAAGCTTGGTAGAATATTGAGTACATAATTGATTCCTTTTTTAATAGTAACCCGTCCAAAATGAGTTAAAATTATTCTTTCTGAGGAAATGTTAAATTTTTGTCTAAATGTCCCTTTAAGAGGTAATTTTTCAAATTTTTGTACATCAACTATATTGGGAATAATCGTAGATTGAAAAGGTAAAGAGAGAAATTGACGTACTTTCAATTCTTCATCTTTAGTTGAAAAAATGACTTTTTGAGCCTTCATTAGCATCTTTTTAACATATAATTTCAAAAAAATATTTTTATAAAAAGATGATTTCAAATGAAACGTTTCATCATATAAACTTCCATGAGGAATAATGACAAAGGGAATATTATTCCATTTACATGCCAAATACGCTGCCATAATAGGGAAATTCCATACAGCTTGAAGTACGACTAAATCATATTGCTGAACGTTTTTAAGTAACCAAATAAATAACCCTGGAGAAAAAGTATAATTGTCATATCCATAGTGAGGGAATCGCCAAATGGGATAAGAAAATTCAGAGGTCGAAGGTTGTACAACAGGCAATTGTTTAATTTGAGCACTACTTAAACCTTGGGTGGTACTTAGTACTTCAACCTGACAATCAATGTCTTTTAGTGCTTTGGAAAAGGTTAAATTAGTGAATATAGGTCCACCTATGGAAATAGCAGGATAATACGCTGGAGAAACTTGTAAAACTCTTTTCTGAGTAGACATAGTAGCAAATAGTGAAAAAGAAGTCAATCGACTATCTTAAACTGGGTTTTCTATTTCATTCTTTTCTTTTACCATTTCCACATTCATGAATCGGATAAAGATTAAAAATGAAACCCAATAAGCAAAGTCCATAGGTCTACCTGAAGTAAACATTCCAACAAAGGTATTTAAATAGAATAAGCCAATAAAATTTTGGAAAATGGTATTTGATTTAAAGCAACGGTAGGCAAAATACAAGAAAGTGACATGGAATCCAGCAAATAAAATAAACCCAAAAACACCAAAATTTACTAATGATTCCAACATTGGAATATCTATGTAACGATAGCGATATCCGTGACCGAAAACGAAATCTATTTTACTTGTATTCCATAACTGCTTGATGTAATTGATGTTATTAACACGGCCCATCGCAGATTCATCCACTTCAGCACTCTTTCCTAAGGTTACGCCCGTACTCATAGCCCGGATAAACAGGTTAAAAAATGTATTGTAATAAGAATCGAATAGTTCGACAATCCTTAATTTGGTTGCGAAATAGTATAAATTCCCAATAGCGATTGCGTAAAAAATATAGGATTGCTTTTTAATATGGCTAAACATACTTTTAACTGGAACCATGAATAACAACATACAAGGTATTGCCATGAGCAAAGTTAAAATGGTAGCTCTTGTTTGGGTTAAAATAATCACAATAAGGCTAAACCAAACATTTATATGAGCAAGCAATCGAGTTAAATAAACATGAGGAACTTTAATCGAATCCCAACTTCGATTGATAATTAAAAACGAAATTAAAAATCCAGCTAAACCATTTCGGCTGTAGATATATGGATTACCTGTAAAGTTTTCTGTGGTCTTACTTGTGTATTGTACAGTAGCTCTTGTACCAAATACATAGTTAGGATTAGTGGCTACAGAGTAAATTAAAGCACAACTTGTTAAAAAGGTAATGATCAAGATTAATACTGGTAAGTATTTCTGAACTTGATTGTCAACCCGTAATAGTGAAAAGAAAAAACCAAATATTAAGGCAAAATTGATTAAATCTGTGTTAAACATGGTCATTTCTTTATTCATCAAAAAGAAATAAATCATAGCTACACTAAAGAATGTACCTCCTAATAACAACAGAAATGTATTGGGTTTATGCCCTACTTTGGCATGAAAATGGTTTAGCATGAATACCAAACCTGAAACGTATACTATACCAGTAAATACCGATCCCCCACCGAAGCCTAGCTTTTCTTTAAAAAAATAAATTAACGGAGGAGCAATCCAGAATATTAATATCCCTATCGCATTTTTAACCAAGGTGATTTGCTTAATGGTCAACGCTTTGTAGGAAGGCTAGAAATGATTGATACGATTTGAAAGTCATTAGACTTTTAGTGATTCCGTTTGGATTCGAACCAAAGACCTACTGCTTAGAAGGCAGTTGCTCTATCCAACTGAGCTACGGAACCTAAAAATAAATAGTCAATTTATTCTTGGTGCAAGCACTGTTAAATAAATTGACTATGTTGTCGGGGTGGCAGGATTCGAACCTACGACCTCTTGGTCCCAAACCAAGCGCGATACCGGGCTACGCTACACCCCGAAAAAAACACTGCGGAGAGAGAGGGATTCGAACCCTCGGTACCGTTACCAGTACGACAGTTTAGCAAACTGTTCCTTTCGGCCTCTCAGGCATCTCTCCTAGCATTTAAGAGAGCACAAATGTAGTAATTTTTTTTGAATATCGAAATTCAAAAATGAAATTTTATTTAAAAATATCGAAACTTGAAACACTTTTTCCTTCCAAGCTAGTTTTGCCCATTAAAAACTGATCAATATTTCTCGCAGCCTCTCTTCCTTCGGAAATAGCCCATACAACTAGCGACTGACCGCGTCTTGCATCACCAGCCACAAAAATCTTTTCTTGAGCTGATTGATAATTTCCATTTGCTACAATATTTCCTCTTTCGTCAGCTGAAATTCCAGCTTCTGTTAATTCTTGAAATAAATTTCCATGGTCTGTGTGTAAAAATCCAGCTGCAATCAAAGCTAAATCACATGGTATTTCTCGGATATTTTCTACTTTTTGTTCCATCTTTCCGTTGGACATATCGTAGGTAATATCACCTATTTTAAGGGCTACTAGTTCATTCTTGTCATTTGTAATAAATTCTTGTAAAGAAATAGACCATAAACGGTTAGCTCCCTCTTCATGTGAGGTAGATGTACGCAACATATTTGGCCAATTAGGCCATGGAGTATTTTCAGCCCGATCTACTGGTGGCTTTGGCATCACTTCTATTTGAGTAATCGAAGCAGCCTTATGACGGTTTGAAGTACCTACACAATCAGAACCGGTATCTCCCCCACCAATCACAACTACATGTTTTCCAGTAGCTAAAATATTGTTGTTTGAATATACTTCGCCTTTATGGTTTACTTCTAAGCCAATATTAGCATTACGTTTATTTTGTTGTGACAAAAACTCCATTGCAGGATAAATACCTGTGGCATCACTACCTTTGGTAGAAATCAAACGCGGTGTTGTTGAACCTGTAGCCACCAAAATTGCATCATATTCAGAAATCAATTTGGAAACTTTATAATTTACTCCAATGTTCATATTGGTTTTAAATTCAACACCTTCCTTTTCCATGACAGCCACACGACGATCAACAACTGATTTATCTAATTTGAAATCAGGAATACCATAACGCAATAATCCTCCAATACGATCAGCTCTTTCAAAAACCGTAACTGAATGACCTACTTTATTTAGTTGAGCCGCTGCTGCCAAGCCAGCTGGACCAGATCCTATGACCGCAATTTTCTTACCAGTTCTTTTAGTTGGAACAAATGGAACAACCCATCCTTCTGAATATGCCTTTTCAATGATTGATTTTTCAATCAATTCAATAGCTACAGGTGGCTTATTGATTCCTAATACGCAGGCAGATTCACAAGGTGCAGGACAAATTCTTCCCGTAAACTCCGGAAAGTTGTTTGTCGAACTCAATATCTCATATGCGTATTTCCAATTTTGCTCATAAACTGCATCATTGAATTCAGGTATTATATTACCTAAAGGACATCCACTATGACAGAAAGGTGTACCGCAGTCCATGCAACGGCTAGCCTGCTTTTCAGTTTCTTCGGATGAATTTAATAATTCAATTTCTTTATAGTCATTGATACGTTCTGACACATTTCTCTTTGCAGAGGTCTTTCTATCAACTTCTAAAAAACCTGTTGGCTTCCCCATTTTCAATAATTAGTTTAATTCTACTTTAATATTTTGATATACTTTGTCTTTGTCATTTAATACATCCGTGATGCTTAAATGTCTACTTGCCAATGCATTTCTATAGTCTATTGGTAATACTTTTTTGAATAAACTAGTCATTGACTTAAAGTTATCCATTACATATTTCCCTTTTACTGATCCAGTTAATTCAACATGCTTCGCTAAATACATAGAAACAATTTGAACATCTTCTTGATTTAAATCAGTAATCTCGACCATTTCACGATTTACCTTAGCTTCAAAGTCATTCTTTTCATCTAAAATATAGGCTACACCACCTGACATACCTGCACCGAAATTCCTTCCAGTTGCACCTAATATCAATACCAATCCCCCCGTCATATATTCACAACCGTGATCTCCTATACCTTCCACTACGACTTTCGCTCCAGAATTTCTCACACAGAAACGCTCACCAGCCATACCAGCTAAATATGCCTCACCTGAGGTTGCTCCATAGAAGGAAACGTTACCTACAATGGAATTCTCTGCAGCAATAAACTTGGCCGCAGGTGATGGATAAGCAATTAAGGTAGCTCCACAAAGGCCTTTACCAATATAGTCATTAGCATCACCTTCGATTTCAAATTTCAAGCCTTTAACTGAAAAAGCACCAAAGGATTGACCAGCCGTACCTTTAAATTTAATATGAATTAAACCGTCAGGAAGTGCTTTATCTCCGTATTTCTTGGTGATTTCATTCGATAATATAGTACCTACAGAACGATTTACATTTATGATGTTAAACTCACCGTTCACTTGTTTTTTAGAATCAATGGCTGCTTGAGCAATTTTCAAAATTTCCCAATCCAATTGTTCCGCTAAACCATGATCTTGCTCCTCGGATTTAAATACTGCTACTCCTTCTCCTGGATTAGATGGTTTTAGGATTGGTGATAAATCAATGTGCTTAAATTTCCAATGAGAAGCAACATCTGCCATGCTTAAATAATCTACACGACCGATCATATCTTCAATTTTACGGAACCCTAATTCCGCCATGATTTCACGCAATTCTTGAGCTAAGAAATGGAATAGATTAACCACATGCTCTGGCTTACCTGTATACAATGCCCTTAATTCAGGATTTTGTGTTGCCACACCAACTGGACAAGTATTTAAATGACACTTACGCATCATGATGCAACCTGCTGTAACCAATGCCGCAGTAGCAACACCAAACTCTTCAGCTCCTAATAATGCAGCTATAGCAATATCACGACCGGTTTTTATCTGACCATCTGTTTGAATTGTCACACGACCTCTTAGCTTATTTTTAACTAAAGTCTGATGTGTTTCTGCTAAACCAAGTTCCCAAGGTAAGCCTGCATGACGAATAGAAGATAAAGGTGAGGCTCCTGTTCCTCCATCATAACCAGCAATCAAAATATGGTCTGCGTGAGCTTTAGCGACACCTGCAGCGATAGTACCCACACCTGCTTCAGAAACTAATTTAACTGAAATACGCGCAGCTCTATTAGCATTTTTTAAATCAAAAATCAATTGAGCTAAATCTTCAATCGAATAAATATCGTGGTGAGGAGGAGGTGAAATTAAGCCAACACCTGGTGTAGAATGTCTTGTTTTACCAATCCAATCATCCACTTTATGTCCTGGAAGTTGACCTCCTTCTCCTGGCTTAGCACCTTGAGCCATTTTTATTTGAAGCTCAACGGCATTCGTTAAGTAATTGGCTGTTACACCAAATCTACCCGATGCCACTTGCTTAATGGCGGAATTCATAGAATCACCATTCTTCATTTTTTCAAAACGAATTGGATCTTCTCCTCCTTCTCCTGTATTGGATTTACCGCCAATACGGTTCATGGCAATAGCTAATGTTGTATGTGCTTCGTATGAAATGGACCCAAATGACATGGCCCCAGTTGCAAAACGCTTCAAAATATTCTCAATTGGTTCAACTTCATCAATGGAAATCGAATTAGCATTCTTGAATCGTAATAAACCACGTAAAGTAATTGACTTCTTACTTTGATCATCAATTAATTTAGAATACTTCTTGTATGTGGAATAATCATTTACCTTCGTCGACTGTTGTAATAAGTGAATCGTTTGAGGGTTAAATAAATGCTCTTCACCACGTTGCTTCCATTGATAAATACCTCCTACTTCTAATTTCGGATGATCTGATTTTAAAAGAGCAAATCCTGATTGATGTTTAATCAAAGCTTCTTTAGCAATGGTATCTAAATCGACCCCATTGATTCGAGAAATTGATCCACTAAAGTAGTTGTCAACTACATCTTTACTCAATCCTAAAATTTCAAATATTTGAGCTCCTTGGTACGATTGAAGAGTAGATATACCCATTTTAGAGAATATCTTTAATAATTCTCCATTGACCGCTTTGATGTAATTGTATTCTAATTTCTCATAGGATAAACTTTGATCTACCAAACGATTGTCTTTCATCGCCTTGATAGTTTCAAAAGCCATATATGGGTTAATAGCTGAAGCTCCGTAACCAATTAATGTAGCAAAGTGATGTGTTTCCCACACATCTCCTGCCTCAATAATAATACCAACTTTAGCACGTTTCTTGGTACGAATTAAATGATTATGCACTGCTCCCAAAGCCAAAAGAGAAGGAATAGGTGCATGCGAAGAATCTATTCCTCTATCTGTTAATAAAATAATGGAATATCCATCATCCACAGCATCTTCTGCATATTGACAAATACGATGTAATGCTTTTTTCAATACACCTGATTCTTCCGAAGAACGGAATGTCATGTGAATGGATTTGGTTTGAAAATTAGCGTGGTCAATCCAACGAATTTTTTCTACCTCTTTGTTACGCAGTACAGGTTGTTGGATTTCTATTTGTCTACAATGGCTAGGTGTTTCATCTAATAAATTAGAAAGACCGCCAATATCCGTCAACAGGGACATCACCATTCTCTCACGAATTGGGTCAATCGGAGGATTGGTTACTTGTGCAAATAACTGCTTGAAATAACTAGAAAGATGTTGTGCTTTATCAGATAATACTGCCAAAGGAGTATCAATACCCATGGAGCCTAAAGCTTCCTTACCCGTTTCAGCCATTTGAGCCAATACTACACGAATATCTTCCGTAGTAAAACCAAATATTTGTTGACGCGAAATTAATTCAACTGGCTTAGGTTGACGGTACTCACTTCCTGCTTCTGGTAAATCTTCAACGCGAATTTTATTTTCACGTAACCATTGTCCATAAGGTTGTTGCTGACAAATTTTCTCTTTTAATTCTTCATCAGGTATAATTCTACCCTGCTCCATGTCTACGACAAACATTTTACCTGGTTGCAAACGACCTTTTGAAACAATTGTTGCTGGATCTAAATCCAATACACCCGCTTCCGAAGCCATGATCACATGATCATCTTCTGTTACCCAATATCTAGATGGACGTAATCCATTTCTATCCAAAGTAGCTCCAATCATCTTTCCATCCGTAAATGAAATAGAAGCAGGACCATCCCAAGGCTCCATCATGGCGGCATGGTACTCATAGAAATCTTTTTTATAGCTTTCCATGGACTCATTTCCATCCCAGGCTTCTGGAATCAACATCATCATCACATGAGGTAGGCTTCTTCCACTTAAATATAAAATTTCAATGGCATTATCCAGAATGGCTGAATCTGATTGACCCAAACTACACACTGGTAAAATCATATCTAATTCTTCCTGACTAAAATATTTGCTTGAGAATAAGGCTGATTGAGCCTGCATCCAAGAAGAATTACCTTTTACAGTATTAATTTCACCATTATGAGCTATATAACGGAATGGTTGTGCCAATCTCCACTCTGGGAAAGTATTAGTGGAGAAACGTGAGTGAACAATGGCCAATGCAGAAGTAAAGTTCTCTTGGAACAAATCCTGGAAATAACCAGGAACCTGCATGGTTGTTAACATACCCTTATAAATAATGGTACGACAAGATAGAGAGGCGAAATAAAACTTCCCGTTCAGTTGAACAATCGTCTCATTTAAAAGACGGGTTACATATTGACGGAATACATACAATTTTCTTTCAAAATCAATCTCGCTTAAGCAAGATTCTGGTCTTTCTATAAATAACTGTTGAATCGAAGGCTCTTCATTTCCTGAATCTGCACCTAAAATTTCAGTATTATCCACAGGTACATTTCTGTATCCCAAAATACGTAGACTTAATTTCTTGGCTTTTCTTTCTATAATTTCCTTACACTCTTTGATGAGAGTTTCATCTTTAGGGAAGAAAACCATACCTACACCATATTGTCCTAAGGATGGTAAAGCAAATCCCAATTTAGCTGTTTCTTCAAAAAAGAATTCATGAGGTAACTGAACTAATACTCCAGCTCCATCACCTGAGTTAGGATCACAACCACATGCACCTCGGTGGTCCATACGAATCAACATCTTAATTGAATCTTGTACAATTCGATGCGATTTAATGCCCTTCATACTGGCTACAAAACCAATACCACAAGCATCGTGCTCAAATTCTTTCCGATACAATCCCTCTTCATTCATGACTTCCATAAGAAACTATTAATATTCTAATAATAAACTAAAAATTCTTAACAAAATTAAATATCAGTAATGGTTGACAATTTGATATTTATATAAGCAATATCAAATTTAATCAAAAATATATTTGGCAATTCATTGAATAAACAAAATATAATACTGTTACTAAAATATCACTAAACAAGTACAAAATATCTTGATAGAGTGCAATTAATTAGTAATCATCGCCGTAATCTGCTGATTCTCCACCGAATTCATTCTCCTCTTCTTCGTCTCCATCCCCAAAATCATTTTCTAAATCATTCAAATAGATTGCATCTACACCTTCCCTAACCGTATTCATGATCGTTAGGTTTTCAATTTTAGCTTGATCCAATCGTTCTACCACAGCTTCATCTTTACTTACCACCACAAATAAACCGGATTCATTAGAACAAATTTTAGTCCCTTTACGTATCGCAGATACTCCATATCCATCCAATTCTGTGACTTTGGAGATATTTAAAATCATATTGGTGTACTCTTTTTTAAAAAGCAATCGAACGACATTTTCTAATTCTTCATAATTGCTTTGAACTAAGTTTTCGCCTTTCCAGTCAATTAAAGCATAACTTTCGTTTTGATCAAGTTGAAATAAAGCACTAGTTGACATTTTCTAAGTATTGGTTTACGTGATTAAATATACGTTGTTCTAAATTTTCTTGGGGTTCTTTAATGAATTTTTGACCTGTAATCTCCTCATATAATAGAATGTATCTGTTGGAAATTTCTTCTACAAATTCATCCGATATATTAGGGACCATTTGACCTTCTTTCCCTTGAAATCCATTCGCAATAAGCCATTCCCTTACAAATTCCTTAGATAATTGTTTTTGAGGAAGTCCTTTTTCCAATAATTCTTGGTAGGTGTTAGCATAAAAATATCGAGAAGAATCAGGTGTATGAATCTCGTCCATTAACATGATTTGGCCATCTAATAATCCGAATTCATATTTAGTATCTACTAAAATCAAACCTTTCTCTTGTGCCATTTGGGATCCTCTTTCAAATAACGCCAAAGCTTTTTGACATAATTGATTCATGATTTCCTCAGACACGATGCCTAGCTCTAATATTTTAGCCACTGATATATCTTCATCGTGACCTTCACTTGCTTTTGTAGTAGGTGTAATGATTGGATTTGGCAATTTGTCATTCTCCTTTAAACCTTCAGGTAAGGCAACTCCACATACTTCTCTTTTTCCAGATTTATACTCACGCCATAAATGTCCTGCTACATATCCTCTAACCACCATTTCAATAGGAATTGGAGTACATTTATATCCATAGGCTGCATTGGGATCTGGAGTGTCGATTAACCAATTAGGAATAATATCTCGGGTTTTATTCAAAAAATAAGTAGCTATTTGGTTTAACACTTGACCCTTAAAAGGAATGGTTCTAGGTAGAATCACATCAAAAGCTGAAATACGATCTGAAGTAACCATCAATAAGCGATCATTTCCAATGCTATACACATCCCGAACTTTGCCCCTGTAAAAAGCCGTTTGATTCTTGAAGTTAAACTGACTTTGAGCCTTATTTTCCATAATTAATATATTAGAATTCTTTCTTTCTTTTTCATTAAATCTAATAAACCCAATGCCTCTTTGGTATTTATTCGATTCATATTTTGCTGCTCCTGTAACAACTGATTTTGCCTATTCGATTTTAAAATGGGAAGTAATTTTCTCCATTTATAGGCATATATTTCATATTGTTTGATAAGCGTATCAGAAACCGGATTGTCTTTAATTCCTTTTTCAATTAGAGAGATAGCTTGATCTATGTTTCCTTGCTTTTCTAAAATAGCCGCTTGGATTAATAGTTCATTGGAATCCGAACTTGAAAAATGGCTAGAATTTTCCACCATTTGATTCAATCGAATACTTAACAATGCCTGCGTCTTCTCTAATTCTTTGTTGATGAAAATATCTTTACCCTTTGCTTTCTTTATCCAATACAAAGCTTCCGCATTTCGCTTTTGCTTAATCAAATAATTAACCTGCTGAATATCTTTATTGTAAACACTAGCCCTATTTGAAAATAAGCCCTGGTAAATCAACAAGAAAATGTACAAGTAAGATGTAAACAAACTATATCTTAATTATATGCAGAATAAAGAGTAAATCTGATGTGATTAATATCAATAACAAAATTAATAAATATACCTTCATATCGACTAATTCAGTCCAATTATTCGAGCTAAGAAAAGTAAAATAAGAAGTTTCTTGATTGGTGAGGGTGAATTCTTGACTAAGATTACCCCGTTTTACGATTTTACTAATTTGATTAAACTCATTACCCACTCCTTTTACTGAATTTTCAAATCTAAGGACTGAATGTTTCAAATTCAATACTTCAGGATTTTCCAACAATCCCATAAATGACTGCAATGGTGTTGTTGGAATTATTGTTTCAGTATTCACGGGATTACCCTTATATATTGTTAGCGAGGCATATACAGGTTGAGTCCGCTTTAAATCTTCTGAAATTAAGGATTGAGCTTCTTGCCATCTTTCTTTGGATTGGGTAAATGATTGAGGCAATCGATAGCTGACAAGCAAAGGGTCTGCTAAATTTCTTGTGTTTCCTGCAGGTTCTAAATAGGATATGAAAAGCCAGAAAAACAGTAAGAATATGCTTAGTCTAGCTAGTATCTTGAAGATAAATATTCCCGATATACGAAAAATCCCACTTGAATTTCTCCAATATCTCCAAAGAATAAGGAGGTAAATACCTGAAAATAAACTCAATAGAATAATAAAAAGCTGCGTGAAATTCATTGAGTGTGCTTAAAAACAATTCAAAAGTAAATTACTATTTTTACAATTCTTATTTTTTTTCAATGGATATATTAAAAAGTAGCAGGTTAGAGCATTTGAAGTATGAAATTCGAGGGCCTGTGTATGACAAAGCTTTAGCCCTTCAAAATCAAGGATATAAAATAACTTCACTCAATATTGGAAATCCTGCCGCATTCGGTTTCGAAACTCCAGATGAAATTGTTCATGATATCATCGTCAATATTCGAAATGCTCAAGGATATACCGATTCCCGAGGACTATTTGCAGCTAGAAAGGCTGTTATGCAATATTATCAAAATAAGGGCGTCAAAAATATATTGATAGAAGATATTTACATTGGTAATGGTGTCAGCGAATTGATCTCTTTGGTCATGATGGCTCTTTTGAACCCTGATGACGAAGTATTGATTCCTTCTCCCGATTATCCTTTATGGACTACAGTAGTAGGTCTAGCTGGAGGTAATTCCGTACATTATGTCTGTGATGAATCAAGTGATTGGCAGCCCGATTTAGAAGACATGGAATCCAAAATCACGGACAAATGCAGGGCCATTGTCATGATTAATCCAAATAATCCCACCGGTGCAGTATATTCTAAAGAGACAGTTGATAAAATAGTCCAATTAGCCGCTAAGCATAAATTGATTTTGTTTTCAGATGAAATTTATGATAAGATTCTTTTCGATCAACATGACCATTATTCTGCTGCTGGTCTATGTGATGATATTTTGATTGTTACGATGGGTGGTTTATCAAAAAATTATCGAGCAGCTGGATTCCGAGGAGGTTGGATGATATTAACTGGGGCAAAACATAAAGCCAAGTCCTATATAGAAGGTTTGAATTTTTTATTTAGCACTCGTTTATGTGCGAATGTCATTACTCAATTTGGTATACAAACTGCTTTGGGTGGTTATCAGTCCATAAATGATTTAGTAGCACCAGGTGGCCGATTGTACAAACAAATGCAATTAGCCTACGAAAAATTAAATGCTATTGACGGCGTAAGTTGTGTGAAACCTAAAGGTGCTTTATACCTCTTCCCTAAGATTGATTTAGGAAAATTCACATTTGAAGATGACGAACACTTTGTTATGTCATTATTGGAAGAACAAAAAATTCTAGTTGTGGCTGGTCGAGGTTTTAATTTCAAACAAAGAGACCACTTTAGAATTGTATTTTTACCCCATGTTGAGCAGCTTTCTTTAGCTTTAGACAAAATAGCTTTGCATTTTGATAATTACAGACGATGATATTCAATCAATTTTCTCGGAAGCAGAAGTTATTTATTTTCCTTTTTGGAATTTTTTTAACCAATGCCATTATTGCCGAGATTATTGGTGTGAAAATTGTTAGTATTGAAAAGTCACTTGGCTTCTCCCCTTTGGGATTAATAACTCCATGGGGCAATACTTGGGACTTTAACCAAACTGCAGGTGCGCTTAATTGGCCCATTGTATTTATTACCTCGGACATCATCAATGATTATTTCGGTAAAAAAGGTGTTCGATTTATTTCCTATACTACAGCCTTATTTATTGCCTATTCTTTTTTGATTATTTACTTAGCCACTTTGTTAGTTCCTGCCGACTTTTGGCTGCAAGTGAATAATTCAAATAACTTTGACATTAATAATGCATTTTCTCGAATATTTAGACAGGGTCTTGGTATTATCACAGGATCATTGACGGCATTTTTAGTAAGTCAAATGTTGGATGCCATGGTATTTGAAAAAATAAAATCCAGAACGGGTCAAAAGCATATATGGCTTAGAGCCACAGGATCTACTTTGATTTCACAATTAATTGATAGCGTATTGGTTATTGGTATTGCTTTCTATTTCTTTGGAAATTGGAGTTTAGGACAATGGATGAACGTTTCATTCAATAATTACTTATACAAGTTTATTATTGGTATTCTGTTTACTCCAATGTTATACCTAGCTCATTACTTAATTGAGCTTTATTTAAGGCCAGAGAGTGATTGATTTCTTCTTACATGGTCTAGTATAATTCCAGTTGAAATTGCCACGTTCAATGACTCAGCTTCACCAAATCTAGGAATGGTTATTCTTTCCTGAATGAAAGCACTTACCTCTTTTCTAATTCCATGTGATTCACTTCCCATCACAATAAAGGCTTTGTTTGGAAAAGAATAAGTATGTAAATTTTCTCCTGACAAATCTGCTCCAAGTATCTTATGTTCAGGATTCGCTTGAAAGAATTTAGTAAGATCCGTATAGAAACATGTTACACGTTTAAAAGAACCCATGGTGGCAGCAATTACTTTGGGATTATAGAATTCAGTACAATCATTCGATAAAACAATTTGTGAGATTCCATACCAATCACAAATACGAATAATGGTACCTAAATTACCAGGATCTCGAACACCATCTAAGACTAATACTTGGTTTTCTAGTGAAGATAAGGAATGAACCGTTTTGGTTCGAACGATGGCTAATCCATAATGGTTTATCGTTAAAGTACTGAGCTTTGTAATTTCATCTTTGGAAACAAAGTAAGTGGGAATAGTAGGAGAAGAAAATAGATCCGAATATTCTTCGTTAATGACTAAAAATTCTACCCCAAAGCTTGAATCCAATACTTCTTGAATACCCTTCTCTCCTTCTACCAAAAATAGTTCGTTCTCAGTTCGACCTTTTTTAGAATGTAGAGAATTAATTAACTTTATTTGTTTATTCGTTAGCATCATTTGAAATATAGAAATATACTTATTGGATTACTTATTATTCAGGTTTTATTCTTTTCCTGTACTGGGTATCGTCAATTTAAATTTACAGAGTACAAGGTAAACCGAATAGATATCCAAGGCAATAAATTAATATCCAAGGAAGATCTTAGAACAAATATACCTGGTTTAAAGGAATCCTATGCGAGAATCTTTTCTCCTAAAACCTATGGCTTTTTCGAAGCTAAGAGAAAATTGAAAGATTCATTGGGCAAATCCCCCGCTTTCATTCAATTGTTTAATACACCAAATCCAAGTTTAAATAAAGCCTATTTAGAAATAACAAAGGAGGCTATTCATAAATATTATCGAAACAATGGTTTCTTAAAAAACCAAGTTTATTTACGGATTGATACCATTCATAATTCAAATAAACTAGCTAATATAACCTTTTCCATCGAAGAAAATTCAGTCAGTAGCTTTTCGAAAAACGATTCATTTTTAGTGGATAACCCTCAATTGGGTAAAAAAATTGAAGTATATTATAATACCGAAAGTGTTATATCTGTTAATGATCGTTTGAATCTAGAATTATTAAAAAAGGAGAAAGAAAACATCACACATTATTTAAAAAATCAAGGATATTTTTACTTTTCCAATGAAGCTGTTGGTTTAAAACTGAATGATTTAAAGGATAGCAGTCTATTCAGAGTTGGTATTATCTATAAAATACCAGACTTCAAAGAAGTTAACACCAATCGATTATATGATCGTTTGTTTCGCTTTGGTAAGGCGAGTTTTATCAATTATCAATATTCAGACACAAGTAATGTTGGGGTTTTAAATACAACAGCACTATCTAAATTAATTACCTTTAAAGAAGGAGATTTGTACTCGGTAGATCAATTGAATCAAAGTTTACAAAATATTTACGCTTCGGATCAATTCAAATCGGTGTCAATCAAATTTGACACTTCTTCTACTCGGGTTTTTCCTAAGGTCGAATTAGTACCCAATGAAAAGTTTAATTTTTCCTCAGAATTAGGTGGAAGTGTTTTTAGAGGAATTCCTGGTCCATTCTTAACAAATTCATTTAAAGTAAGGCGGGTATTTTCGAGTCTAGATTATTTGGATTTCTCTGCTCGCGTAGGTTTTGAAGCCCAAGCGGGATTTATCAATACCGATCAAGCAAGAAAAAACTTAGAAGTTAATCTAAGTACTACCCTCAATTTCCCTAAACTATTTTTACCGGCTACTATTAAAAAGCAATTAGGTGCTTTATATGCCTCTCAAACTCAGCTTGGTTTTGGTTATGATTACATTAATCGACCAGAATATTTGCGAACTAATTTTAAAATTTTCCAAAGGTATCAATGGAGAAAATCACCTTTCAAAACATTCCAGTTTTCATTAGTGGATTTAAATATATTAAATACCAATTATCCAGAGACTTCCACTGCTAGTGCCTTTAAAAGTTATTTAGAAGAATTACGATTACAAGGGAATAACTTGTATCGAAGTTTTAACCCCAGTTTCGTATCTAGCATTCATTTCACCTACGCGTATCGAAGTTTCTTACCAAGCAATGAACTGCTGGCAGGAGAATCCTTTCAAATAGGACTTGAGTCAGGTGGTAGTACTTTAAATCTTATCGGAAATAAAAAAATCACTTTCATCGAAAACATTTTAGGCAGTAATCAAAATATTCAATTCTATCGTTTCTTACGATTCAATTTTGATTATAGAAAATATAAAATGCTCGGCATAAATAGAAAATCTCAATTGGCTTTTAAATTTATCGGAGGTCTTGCTTATGCTTATGGGGAAGAAAACGATTATCAATTACCCTATGAGAAGAATTTCTTTATTGGTGGACCTAGTAGTTTACGTGCATGGAAACCACGTCGCTTAGGTCCAGGTGCCTATAATTCGATTAGTAATTTGATAGAGCAACCTGGAAGTATTTTATTAGAATCCTCTGTTGAATACCGATTCCCAATGTTTCAAATGTTTGGGAAAATGAATGGAGCCGTTTTTATAGATGCTGGTAATATCTGGACATTTGCCAACTCAAAAGGAGAAAAAGATGGCTATTTCGCTTTTGACAATTTCTATAATCAAATAGCCGTAGGTACTGGATTTGGTTTACGCTGGGATTTCTCTTATTTCTTATTGCGATTAGATTTAGCCACCAAAGTAATAAATCCAGCCAAACCAATCAATGAAAAATGGGTTCTCTCCAAAACCTCATTTAGCAGTGGAGAAAACCCAATTGAATTTAATATAGGAATCGGTTATCCTTTTTAATCTATTTTCTAGTGATAGCTTTGAGTGATTTCTCCACAATAGCTGCCGCATTTAAACCATATTTTTCCATCAAATCTGCTGGTTTCCCAGATTCTCCAAATGAGTCGTTCACACCAACAAATTCTTGAACTGTCGGACGGTTTTGTGATAAAAATTGAGCTACTGAATCACCCAATCCTCCGTTAATTTGATGTTCTTCCGCAGTAACAACACAACCTGTTTTTGAGATCGAAGCTAAAATAGCAGCTGTATCCAAAGGTTTTATGGTGTGTATATTTAATACATCTGCTTTAATACCTTTTTCTTCAAGTATTTCAGCTGCTTGTATCGCTTCCCAAACCAAATGACCTGTGGCTAAAATTGTCACATCAGATCCTTCAATAAGATGAATGGCTTTACCAATTTCAAATTTTTGATTTTCAGGAGTAAATACCGGAACTACAGGACGACCAAAACGAAGATAAACTGGTCCTTCATACTCCGCAATGGCAATGGTTGCAGCCTTAGTTTGGTTGTAATCGCAAGGATTGATAACGACCATACCTGGAAGCATTTTCATTAAACCAATATCCTCTAAAATCTGGTGCGTAGCACCGTCTTCACCCAAAGTTAAACCAGCATGTGAACAACAAATTTTTACGTTTTTACCAGAATATGCTACTGATTGACGTATTTGATCATACACACGGCCTGTTCCAAAATTGGCAAACGTAGTTGCGAAAGGAATATATCCTCCAATAGCTAATCCTGCAGAAATACCAATCATGTTTGCTTCAGCAATACCTGTTTGGAAAAAACGTTCTGGACTATTTTTGATAAAAGCTTCTAATTTTAATGAGCCAATTAAATCAGCACATAAAGCCACAACCTTAGGATTGTTATGACTCAAATATTCCATTCCTGCACCAAAGCCTGAACGAGTATCTTTTTTTGTTTCGTAAGTAAACTTCATTGTAAATTATTAATAGTCGCCTAAAGTTTCGTTTAATTGTGCCAATGCGTCAGCTAATTGCTGGTCATTAGGTGCCACACCGTGCCACTTATGACTTCCCATCATGAAATCTACTCCCGCGCCCATTTCAGTCTTCATCAATATCATAATAGGAGAACCTTTACCCAATAAAGATTTTGCTTTAGCTAAAGTAGCTACCACCTCATCCATATCATTTCCATCCATACGCAAAACGTTCCAACCAAAAGCTTTATACTTAGCTTCTAGATCGCGATTACTCATCACTTTCTCAGTAGGACCGTCGATTTGTTGGCCATTTTCATCAATAAAGGCGATTAAATTATCAACTTGGTGATGAGGTGCATACATTGCTGCTTCCCATACTTGACCTTCATTTTGTTCTCCATCGCCCATTAAACAAAACACTGTAGATGGGTCATTTGAAAGTTTCTTGGCTTGAGCCGTTCCGATGGCCACACTTAAACCTTGCCCCAAAGAACCAGATGCAATGCGAATGCCTTCTAAGTGCTCATGAGGAGTAGGATGTCCTTGTAAACGTGAATTTAACTGTCTAAATGTACCTAATTCTTTAACTGGAAAATACCCCCTCCTAGCTAATACGCTGTATAATAAAGGTGAAATATGGCCATTTGAAAGATAAAAAATATCTTCATTGGCTCCGGACATATTAAAAACTACCTTTCCGTTAGCATCTTGTGCCAATTTCATGGAATTAAAATACAATTCCACTAATAGGTCAGTACAACCTAATGAACCACCAGGGTGACCAGATTGACAAGCATGAACTTGACGAAGAATATCTCTTCGTACTTGGCTTGCTACATTTTTTAATTCTTGTGTTTGCATAAAAATAAATTAGTGGATCTGAGAACTATGATTTTTAGTATCCACTTTGGCTATAATATCCGTAATAATTCCGTTTTCATCGATTAAAAACGTAGTTCTAGCGGTTCCCATATATGATTTACCGTACATGGATTTCTCAACCCAAACTCCGTATTTGCTGACTAATTCGTGTTCGGTATCCGCTAAAAGAGAGAAATTTAATTGATATTTTTTCTTGAATTTGGTGTGGGCTACATTAGAATCTACACTGACCCCAATAACTCGGTATCCTTTGGAAGTCAAATAATCTAAATTTTCATTTAGATTACAAGCTTGAGCTGTACAGCCAGGAGTATCATCCTTTGGATAAAAATATAGAACCACTTTATTGCCTTTTAATGCAGATAAATCGACCAAAAGACCATCAGAATCCATCATACTAAATGCGGGAGCTGCATCACCAATTTGTAAACTCATGTTAAGAGATGTTTAAATCAAATAATTTATCTTCATACAGGTATCCGCTTAATTTATCACCAATTTTAACAGGTCCTACTCCGGAAGGAGTTCCTGTAAAAATGTAATCACCTGTTTTCAATGTAAAATATTGAGAAATGTCAGCAATTAGCTCACTGATATTCCAAATCATCAGATTACTTTCTCCAGACTGAACGGTCAAACCGTTAATATCCAAATGAAAAGGTATTGATTGCTCTAATTCACCCTCCTTAAGTGGTCGTATACTTGAAACAAATGCAGAACCATTAAAAGCCTTTGATTTTTCCCAGGGAAGACCTTTCTCTTTCAATTTAGCCTGCAAATCACGAGCCGTGAAATCAATACCTAAACCTATTCCATCAATGTATTTATGGGCAAATTTAGATTCAATATTCTTTCCCACTTTTGAAATCCGAAAAACCAATTCAATTTCATGGTGTACATCATGAGAAAAACTCGGATAGTAAAAATCCGAGTTTTGATCTAATAATGCCGTGTCTGGCTTTAAAAAAATTACTGGATCTTTGGGTTTTTCATTTGATAACTCCTTAATGTGATCCACATAATTCCTTCCTACACAGATAATTTTCATAAAATATTATTTCAATACTTCCGAAACCAATTTGGCTGCATCTTTTAACAAGACAGCAGAGAATACTTTTAGACCAGAATTATTAATGATAGCTGCTCCCTCTTCTGCATTAGTTCCTTGTAAACGTACAATGATAGGCACATTAATTTCACCGATGTTTTTGTAGGCCTCTACAACTCCATTAGCCACACGATCACAACGTACAATACCACCAAATATATTAATCAAAATAGCTTTTACATTTGGATCTTGTAAAATGATACGGAAACCTGCTTCTACCGTTTTAGCATTAGCTCCACCCCCAACATCAAGAAAATTAGCGGGTTCACCACCTGATAACTTAATAATATCCATGGTTGCCATGGCTAAACCTGCTCCGTTCACCATACAACCTACGTTACCATCTAATTTTACGTAGTTTAAATCATTTTCAGACGCTTCCACTTCCAAAGGATCTTCTTCAGAAATATCACGTAAAACAGCTAAGTCTTTGTGACGATATAGAGCATTGTCATCTAAGTTAACTTTAGCATCTACAGCTAAAATTTTATCATCTGACGTTTTTAAAACTGGATTGATTTCAAACATGGAAGAATCTGTTTCCACGTAAGCCTTGTACAAGAATTGAATGAACTTCACCATTTCTTTCAAAGCTTGGCCACTTAAGCCCAACATGAAAGCAATTTTACGTGCTTGAAAATCTTGTAATCCAACACGTGGGTCAATCCACTCTTTAATGATTTTTTCTGGGCTATGCTCAGCTACTTCCTCAATATCCATTCCACCTTCAGTAGATGCCATGATTACATTGCAAGCACGACCACGATCTAATAAAATCGATAAATAGTATTCTTTAGGTTCTGAATCGCCAGGATAATAAACATCCTCGCTAATTAAAACTTTATTTACCTTTTTACCTTCTGGGCCAGTTTGGTGGGTGATCAATTGCATGCCCAAAATTTGAGAAACACGCTCATTAACCTCATCCATGTTCTTAGCAAGCTTTACTCCTCCTCCTTTTCCACGTCCACCCGCATGAATCTGAGCTTTAACCACAAACCAGCCTGTGCCTGTTTGTGCCTTTAAAGCTTCAGCTGCTGAAGTAGCATCTTCCAACTTGTCAACAACAATACCCTCTTGAATCCTTACCCCGTAACTTTTTAAAATTTCTTTTGCTTGGTATTCGTGAATATTCATTTATCAAAATTTTTATTTCGTGAAATTACTATTTATTTGCCAAACTTTTAAAATCTTATTGTATCAATCGTATTTTATAAAAAAAAGACAAAAAAATGTTAGAATTAAAAAATATTTCCAAATCCTATGGGACTCAATTAATTCTGGACGACATATCTTTTACTATAAATAATAATGAATTAATCTCCATTCTGGGACCTTCAGGTTCAGGTAAAAGTACCCTATTACAAATCATTGGTATATTAACAAACTACAATTCAGGTGAAATCTACTTGGATGGTGTAGCTTATTCTAGTTTGAATGAACATGAACAAAGTTTTTTTAGAAATAATAAAATGGGGTTCGTATTTCAATTTCATCATTTGTTAGGCGAGTTTTCATGTGAAGAAAATATCAAATTCCCTCTGTTCATTCGAGGGGGTAAATTATCTCAAGAAGATGACGAGTTCTTTGATAAAATTGTGAATAAGCTAGGTATCGTTAATATCCTTAAAAAGTTTCCAGGTCAAATATCCGGTGGAGAACAGCAGCGAGTGGCTGTAGCTAGAGCTTTAATCAATCGTCCTAGCCTCCTTTTGGCTGATGAGCCTACAGGTAATTTGGATAAAAATAATGCAGAAAACCTCTACGACTTATTTTTAGAATTAAAACAAGATTGGAATCAAAGAATTATCATGGTTACCCACAATGAAGCACTAACTCATCAATCTGATCAAGTAATTATTTTAAATTCTGGCAAGATTCAATAGTCATTGTCTGACAAAATGTCATAAATTTGTGAATTAATTCAATTTTTAATTCATGCAAGATTTAAAAGTACTCTCACCAGAGGAGATAAAAGGATTGGATGAACCGAGAATTTCACCCAGTCAAAATCAAACAGATTTTTCGAAAAAGATTTATTTAGAAAGTTACGGCTGTCAAATGAATTTTGCCGATTCAGAAGTGGTGACTTCCATTTTGATGGAACAAGGTTATTCTACTACTTCCAATATACATGAAGCTGATACTATTTTATTGAATACCTGCGCCATTCGAGAAAACGCAGAACAAAAGATCCGGCATCGTTTACAGAGTTTCAAGCCTATTAAAGCTAAAAATCCACATATTACCGTAGGTATTTTAGGATGTATGGCTGAGCGACTAAAAACAAAATTACTAGAAGAAGAGAAAATTGTTGATTTGGTAGCTGGACCAGATGCTTATCGTGATTTACCGCGCCTTTTGGAAGAAATAGAAGATGGGAATAAGGCCGTTAATGTCTTTTTGTCTAGGGAAGAAACTTATGGCAATATTGAACCCGTTCGTTTGCATACCAATGGAGTTACGGCATTAGTTAGTATTATGCGTGGATGTAATAATATGTGTTCCTTTTGTGTGGTGCCTTATACACGTGGTCGTGAAAGATCTAGAGATTTAGATTCTATTTTGAAAGAATGTACTTCACTTTTTGAAGCTGGATACCGAGAAGTAACCTTATTAGGTCAAAATGTAGATTCCTATCATTGGCAAAATCCTGAAACGAATCAATCAATCAATTTTGCCCAGCTATTAGAAAAAGTGGCTCAATTGACCCCAGAACTTCGTGTTAGGTTCTCTACCTCACATCCCAAGGATATTACAAACGATGTGTTATATACAATGTCAAAGTATGGTAATATCTGTAAGAACATTCATTTGCCAGCTCAAAGTGGAAATAACCGAATTTTGGATTTAATGAATCGGACTTATACCAGAGAATGGTATTTAGAAAGAATACATTCGATACGCCAAATATTAGGGGAATCTTGTGGTATATCCCATGATTTTATTGCTGGATTTTGTTCTGAAACAGAAGAAGAACATCAGGATTCATTGAGCTTATTGGAAGAAGTAAAGTATGATTTTGGGTATATGTTTTCTTATTCAGAAAGACCAGGGACTCCTGCTGAAAAGAAATTAGCAGATGATATTCCTGAAGAAACGAAAAAAAGAAGACTACAAGAAATCATAGATCTTCAAAGAATTCATTCTGCCTATCGAAATCAACAAATGATAGGGTCAATACAACGTGTTTTGGTGGAAGGTGATTCAAAAAAATCTTCTGCCCATCATTTTGGAAGAACAGATAATAATAAGGTAGTTGTTTTTCCTAAAAATGATGAAATGAAAGGGAAATTTGTAGATGTAAAAATAACTCATTGTACTTCAGGAACTTTATTAGGAGAATTAATCAATTAATATGGAATCAAGTCATCTGAATGCCATTAAAGCGCGCTTTGGAATAATAGGTAACTCTTCTGCCCTATTGCGTGCTATTTCAGTTGCGGAGCAAGTTGCACCCACTGACATGACTGTGCTGATTACAGGAGAAAGTGGATCTGGAAAAGAATCATTTTCCAAAATTATTCACTCCTTATCCAAAAGAAAACATGGCCAATTCATAGCAGTTAACTGTGGAGCTATTCCCGAAGGAACCATTGATTCTGAATTATTTGGGCATGAAAAAGGTTCATTCACAGGTGCTATAGAAGCTCGAAAAGGATATTTTGAGGTTACAGATGGAGGAACAATCTTTTTAGATGAAATAGCTGAAATGCCATTGGGGACGCAAGCTAGACTATTGCGTGTCTTAGAAAATGGAGAATTTTACCGTGTTGGTTCATCCAAAGTTCAAAAGACTAATACCCGCGTGGTTGCTGCTACCAATGTTAATTTACAAGATGCTATAACATCTGGTAAGTTCAGAGAAGATTTATATTACCGACTTTGTACCGTACCAATTTATGTGCCGCCTCTGAGAGAACGTGGAGATGATATTGAATTACTTTTCAGAAAATTCACCACGGACTTTTCCGAGTTACATCGCGTAAAACCGATTATGTTGACACGTGAAGCCAAGGAATTGCTTCAAAAACAGCGTTTTCCAGGAAATATTCGTCAGTTGAAAAATTTAGCCGAGCAAATTTCCGTCTTGGAGGTTGGAGATCGAATAGTAGATGATGTTAAGCTTCAGTATTATTTGGAATTCAATGAGCCGAAAATCAATTCATCTGTTATTAAAGGGGATTTTTTTACCAGTCCTGAAGGTATTAACGAAAGGGAAATACTTTATAAGATCTTGTTTGATTTAAAGCGAGATGTTACTGAGTTAAAGAAAATACTCTTGAAAGTCATTGAGTCTGGAAATACCAATGCTTATGATATTATTTCTAATAACATGTCGATCTTCGAAGACATTAAACCTGAATTCTCCGATCTACAAAAGAATTTAACACTTCCTTCTACTCCAAGTGTTGTTGAAGTCAATCCCAATCCTATTGAGATTCATCCAATATCCAATTCCAACATGGAAGAAGATATTAATTTTGAAGATGTAAGTGCTCAGGTTCAAGATGTCACTTTGTCACTTGAAAAACAAGAAAAGGAAATCATTATCCGTGCATTAAAGAAAAACCGTAATAAGCGTAAATACGCTGCTAAAGATTTAGGAATCTCGGAAAGAACCTTGTATCGAAAAATTAAACAATATGATCTGGAAGATATTGCCTAGGCTTTTTGTACTTATTGGTTTTTTACCACTTTTTAGTGGTTGTTATAGTTTTAAGGGAGCTAGTCTATCTCCTGAGTTAAAAACCATCCAGATAAGTAATATCCGCATGGAAACAGCTGGAGGACCTGCTAATTTGAGTTTAGATGTAAACGAGCGATTAAAGGAATATTTTCAACGAAATACATCTCTCAAACTAACCACTCAGGCACCTGATTTATTGTTGGAAGGCACAATCGTTGGATATGAATTAAGCCCACAAGCTCCTACATCTGACGATAAAGCTGGTTTAAATCGTTTGACTCTCCGAATACAATTTAGATTGACTAATCGACTAGATGAGAACAAAAACTTTGATCAGGAATTTTCGTTTTATCAAGATTTTCCTCAAAATCAAACTTTAAATCAGGTTGAGAAAACATTGATTCCTAAATTAGTGGATCAAATAATCTTAGATTTATTTAATAAAATTGCTGGAGACTGGTAAAGCATGGAAAATAAGGCACAAGATTTATGGTTTCTTTTAAATAAAATAGATCGAAGTAATTTGAGTCTACAGCACACGTTTGATGCCGACAAAGAATCATATCCTTATTTCTATTTATTGTTTTGGAATGAAAAATTCAATCCAAACCAGCAAAAAAAGATTGCATTACAATCCACTTCTAGAAAGCATTATTTTGAATCCATCTTTGATATTGAAGAGATGGCTGCACCATATGTCGAATTAGAGAGTTTTAAGACGGTGATTCCTGATGTTACCGAACAAATGCAGGTCATTGATGATTTTTTACAAAACTTACCAAGTATAGCTCGGCCTAAAAAGCATGTTTCAGATGAAGACACAGATGTTTTGGATTTAGCTGAACTTAAAAATGTAATTCCTGTATCTGAAACTTTTGCCAAAATTTTGGAGCGACAAGAAAAATATGAAAGAGCAATTGAGATGTATGAAAAATTAAGTTTGATTAAACCTGAAAAAAGCCTTTACTTTGCATCTCGAATTTCCGAATTGAAACATAAATTAATTTAAATAAACGATGTTCACCGTATTAATTTCTCTTATAGTTCTTTTTTCAGCACTTCTAATCATCTTGATTTTAGTTCAAAATCCTAAAGGTGGTGGTATTAGTGGAGAATTTTCTTCTGCAGGCGCTACTCAAATGTTTGGAGTACAAAAAACAGGAGATTTAGTAGAACAATTAACTTGGGGTTTTTCCATCAGTATCTTGGTATTAGTTTTATTAACTAATTTCACTCTTTCTTCAGGAACTACAGATGCTACCCAGTCTGTGAATGTGGAAAAAGCTGCCGGTAAAACATTACCAGCTGCCCCTGCTCCTAGCCCTGCTGCACCAGCTAAATAGTCAGACTGACATTACTTGCCGAATAACTGACAATTTTACAGCTTAATTTTTTTGGCACACATCATGCTGATAAATGGAAAGTCCTTAGATGATAAGGACTTTTTATATGTTAATAACTTAAAATCTATATTATTATGTCAAAATTAAGTATCAAGCCCTTAGCAGATCGGGTTGTTGTTGAGCCTGCTCAAGCTGAAGAAAAAACTGCTTTTGGTATCATTATCCCTGATACTGCTAAAGAGAAACCACAAAAAGGTACCATTGTTGCCGTAGGAAATGGCAAAAAAGATGAGCCTATCACTGTAAATGTAGGTGACTCTGTATTGTATGGTAAATATTCTGGAACTGAGATCACTATCGATGGAAAAGATTATTTAATCATGCGTGAGTCTGACATTTTTGCAGTTTTATAGTTTTCATACTTTAAAATATTTCAACCAGTAAAATTTATTTAACAAAATGGCAAAAGAACTATATTTTGACACCGAGGCGAGAGAAAAAATGAAAAGAGGGGTTGATACCCTTGCGAACGCCGTAAAAGTAACATTAGGACCTAAAGGACGTAATGTTATCATTGATAAAAAATTTGGATCCCCTTCTATTACTAAAGATGGTGTATCTGTAGCAAAAGAAATTGAATTAGAGGACGCTGTGGAAAACATGGGTGCTCAATTAGTAAAAGAAGTAGCTTCCAAAACAGCAGATCAAGCAGGTGATGGTACAACTACTGCTACTGTTTTAGCACAATCAATTTATACCATTGGTTCTAAGAACGTAGCTGCTGGTGCAAATCCAATGGATTTGAAACGTGGTATCGAGAAAGCTGTTGAGGCTATCGTTGGTAACTTGAGAACTCAATCCCGTCCTATCACTACATCTAC
Organism: Aquirufa aurantiipilula; assembly: GCF_019923745.1. GTDB lineage: Bacteria > Bacteroidota > Bacteroidia > Cytophagales > Spirosomataceae > Aquirufa > Aquirufa aurantiipilula. The sequence continues at coordinate 314,341 of NZ_JAANOG010000001.1, read as the reverse complement.
TGAAATAGCTCAAGTAGCTACTATCTCAGCGAACAATGATGTTGAAATCGGTCAAATGATTTCTTCAGCAATGGAAAAAGTTGGTCGTGAAGGTGTTATCACTGTTGAAGAGGCACGTGGTACTGAGACAGAAGTAAAAACAGTAGAAGGTATGCAATTTGACCGTGGATATTTATCTGCGTATTTTGTGACTAACACTGACAAAATGGAAGTGGAATTAGAAAAACCTTTCATTTTGATTTCTGAAAAGAAAGTTTCTTCTATGAAAGAATTACTTCCAGTATTGGAAGCAGTTGCACAAACTGGCCGTCCATTGTTAATCATCTCAGAAGATGTTGATGGTGAGGCTCTTGCTACTTTAGTAGTTAACAAAATCCGTGGTGCTCTGAAAGTAGCTGCTGTTAAAGCTCCTGGTTTTGGTGACCGTAGAAAAGCTATGTTAGAAGACATCGCTATCTTAACAGGTGGTACTGTTATCGCTGAAGAAAGAGGATTCAAATTAGAAAATGCTACTTTGGAATACCTTGGACAAGCTGAGAAAGTAATCATTGACAAAGACAACACAACAGTTGTTAATGGAAATGGTTCTAAAGACGATATCGAGAATCGTGTAAATCAAATCAAAGCGCAAATTGAAAACACGACTTCAGATTATGATCGTGAAAAATTACAAGAGCGTTTAGCAAAACTTTCAGGTGGTGTGGCTATCCTTTACATTGGAGCTGCTACTGAAGTTGAAATGAAAGAAAAGAAAGATCGTGTGGATGATGCTTTGCACGCTACTAGAGCTGCTGTAGAAGAAGGAATCGTAGCTGGTGGTGGTGTTGCTTTAATTCGTGCTATCAGTGCATTAGATACCTTGACTGGCGAAAACGAAGACCAAAATACGGGTATTAATATCATTCGTCAAGCAGTAGAATCTCCTTTACGTACTATCGTTTCTAATGCAGGTGGTGAAGGTTCTGTTGTTATCAATGCTGTTAAGGCAGGAAAAGATGACTTCGGATACAATGCACGTGAAGACAAATACGAGAATATGATTGCGGCGGGTATTATTGACCCAACTAAAGTAACTCGTTTGGCTTTAGAAAATGCTGCATCTATCGCAGGATTATTATTAACTACAGAATGTGTCATTGCTGATAAACCAGCTGCTGAACCTGCTCATGGTCATGGACCTGGCGGAGGCGGAATGGGTGGCATGATGTAATTTTATTAGATTTTTTAGTGAAAACTCCCCATCTTTGGGGAGTTTTTTTTTACATATACTCTCGATGAAAAGAATTGCCATTGATATGGATGACGTATTAGCCGATACGTCCATTAAAATTGTTGATCAAATAAATCAGCGCTTAAATAAGTCATATTCACATGATGAGTTAGTCCAAAGTGATGCACTTAAATTAGCCTTTTATGAAGATTATCAAGCAAACAATCAATTCCTCTGGGAGCCAGGCTTTTTTCTAGATATTGAAGTAAAGCAAGATGCTATTGAAGTTGTAAAACAATTGCAAGAAAAATACGAAGTTTTCATTGTTTCAGCAGCTACTGAATTTCCAGAATCCATGAAGGAAAAATTGATTTGGCTTGAACAACACTTCCCTTTCATAGGTTGGAAACATACTGTTTTTTGTGGTCATAAATACATGATTCAAGCTGATTATCTAATTGATGATCACGAAAAAAATCTTGCTTCATTTACTGGCAAACCAATACTTTATTCAGCACTGCATAACCTTCATATACACGACTACGAACGTGTCAATACTTGGAAGGAAGTAGGTCATTTATTTTTATAGTTATTGATTTCTATGCTTCAAGCAAGACTTGCTATTAGTGTATTGTTCTTATTGTGCGGATTGAATTTTGCCTCTTGGGCAACCAGAATACCCTATTTCAAAGAATCCTTATCTTTATCAGATGCCGAATTAGGTAGTATTTTAATGGGCTTACCTATTGGTTCTATGGTATCGCTCCCACTTGCAGGCTGGTTAATAGCCCGTTATAATTCAAAAGTTATTTGCTTACTAGCTGTTGTTTTATATATCGTCATCTTACCAGCTTTAACATTTATTTCAAGTTCTTTATTCCTCTTTTTAGGATTATTTTCTTTTGGAATGGCTGGAGATATTTTAAATATATCCATGAATACCCAAGTTGTTACACTTGAAAAGTTAACGAACAAAAAAATCATGTCTTCCTTTCATGCCATATTTTCCATAGGATTGATGTTAGGATCCTTAATGGGCGGATATTTGGTGAAAGAAGAATTTACATTAGAATACCATTTTTACCTTGTAGCACTATGTAATGTGGCTTGCATCGTTGGAGTTTATAAGTATTTATTAGCCGATAGTAAAAATTTGGATTCCAATAGCGAGGTGGTTCAAGCTAAATTTAAAATTAATAATTACCTCTTAATACTTTCATTTATAGCTTTTTGTGGAATGCTTTGTGAAGGAGCTATGGCTGACTGGATTAGTCTCTATTTTAAGCAATTACCTGATTTACAAGGCTATTCTTTCACCATTGGTTTTTCATCATTTGCTTTTTCTATGGTGATTGGGCGTTTCCTGGGAGATTGGGTTGCCAAACATATTTCTATCAGAAACATTCTGATGTTCAACGGAATATTAATTGCAGCAGGAATGAGTATCACCGTGTTTTTCACTCAAGTTCATGTGTTAATTTTGGGCTGTTTTATAACTGGCTTAGGTATTTCCACCATAGTGCCCATGATATATTCACAAGCTGGAAATACGAGAGATACCTCACCGGCCATGGCTATAGCAGCGGTTTCTACTATCGCTTATATCGGTTTTATTCTAGGACCTGTTGTAATAGGCTTTCTTTCTGAATACTTTGGTCTTCAACAAGCATTAATACTTCTTATCATATTAGGAGCTTTAGCTAGTGGTATTAGCAAATTTGCCTTAGACAAAGAATAAGTAAAATATTGAATTTTTCGAGTAATTAATTATCTTTAATTTATATATAAATTCTATTTCATTTTGTATGAATAAACATGTCATATTTTGGTCTATCACCGTGGGTTTAGGTGGAATGTTGTTTGGTCTTGACGTAGCTGTTATCTCTGGAGCAGAATTAGCCATTCAAAAATTATGGCATTTGGATAGTTGGACGCATGGATTAGCCGTGGCTACCGCATTATACGGTACAGTAGTTGGTGCAGCTTTAGGTGGTATCCCTGCTGATAAATTTGGTAGAAAGCAAACTCTATTATGGATAGGCATTAGTTTCTTTATTTCTTCCATTGGAGCTGCATTGGCCACAGATGTGAATCTATTTATGTTGTTTCGCTTCTTAGGTGGCTTAGGTATTGGTGCATCATCGGTTGTAGCACCTATTTATATTTCTGAAATAGCACCTCCACAACATCGTGGTAAATTGGTAATTTCCTTTCAATTGAATGTCGTTTTGGGTATTTTATTAGCATATATTTCCAATTATTTACTTCAAGGAGGCGATGACGATTGGCGATATATGTTAGGAATGGTGGCTATCCCAAGTTTATTGTTCTCATTCTTAATTCTTTTCACTCCAGAAACTCCTCAGTTCTTGCTCCTAAAACGTAATGATCAAGCGGGAGCATTGAAAGTATTAACATTAGCGGATCCAGATCCAGAAGGAACATTAAAACGAATTTTAGACAATGCTAAGGCACAAGTAAAAAAGGAGCACTTGTTTTCGAAAAAGTTTTTCACCCCATTACTCCTCTCCTTTCTCTTCGCGTTTTTCAATCAAATGTCAGGCATTAATGCAATCATCTATTATGCCCCAAGAATTTATGAATTAACTGGTCTAGGGAAAGAAAGTGCCTTATTATCTACTGCTGGAATTGGGGTGGCTAATTTATTATTTACCTTGTTAGGATGGTATTTTATAGACAAAATTGGAAGAAGAATTCTAATGTATATAGGATCCGTTGGATATATCATTTCTTTAGGACTAATCGCTTTCTCATTCTATCAAGAATCCTATGCATTAGTTCCTATTTATATTTTCCTTTTCATAGCTTCACATGCGATAGGTCAAGGATCAGTGATATGGGTATTTATATCTGAAATTTTCCCTAATTCAGTTAGAGCATCTGGAATGGCCTGGGGTTCATTAACCCATTGGTTATTAGCCGCATTAGTAGCTAATTTCTTCCCTATTCTTACAGAAAATTTTGGTGGAACATTTATTTTCAGCCTATTTGGCATTATGATGGTTTGCCAATTCTTCTATGTCATGTTCCTTATGCCTGAAACAAAAGGGGCATCGTTGGAAGATATTGAAAAACAAATTATTATCCATTAATGGGAATGTGCATTTGGACTATAAATCCAAATGCACATTTAACCAACCAGCATCAAATTTGACGCCATATTTTTGATAGAACTGAATAGCAGGCTCATTCCAATCGAGCACTTGCCACATCATTCCTGTACAATTCATTCTTTTAGCTTCTAATACAGCTTCGTCCAAAAGCATTTTACCCAATCCCAAAGAACGATATTCTTCCTTAATGAATAAATCTTCTAGATAAAAGCGTTTGCCTTTCCAAGTCGAAAATCGATAATACCAAAGGGAAAAGCCTGCTAAATTTCCTTGATAGAATATTAAGTTAGAAGCAAAAATTGGATTCTCCTGAAAGCCATTTTGTATGTAATCTTCTAAACTTGAGCTTACTTCGTCCGGAGCCCTTTCAAATAAAGCTAATTCCTTCACTAAGCTATACATAGCAGGAACATCTTCTAATCCTGCTTTCCTAATTTCTATTTGCTCCATGATTGGTTACTTCTCTTAATCGGTATAAAACTTCTCTCATATCTTCAGGGAAATCCTGTTCAAAATAGATGCGCTCATTTGCTTTTGGATGATCAAAGCCAAGGGAAAATGCATGAAGAGCTTGCCTTGGGCATAACTTCATTAAATTCGCTGCAAATGTTTTAAAATTAGCAATCGAACTCATATACCTTATTTTATCTCCTCCATAGGCAGCATCTGACAATAATGGATGTCCGATAGAAGCTGCATGAGCACGAATTTGATGGGTCCTTCCCGTCTCCAAATTAAATCTTACCAAAGAACAAAAAACAAAGGATTCCATTACCTCATAATGTGTAATAGCGAGTTTCCCATGTTCAGCATCTTCTGGAAACATCATCATGACTTTTCGATCACGAGGACTTCGATCTATTTTACCACGTAATGTTGCCTTACTTTCTTTGGGTACACCCCAACAAATCGCATAGTAAGTTCGATCAATGGTATGATCAAAAAATTGTCTAGCAAGATGATTTAAGGAAAATTCAGATTTAGCGACTACTAAAATTCCTGATGTGTCTTTATCTATTCGATGCACTAAACCTGGACGAATATCTCCTTTTCCTGGTAAATGCTGACAATGATATAGTAATGCATTTACCAAGGTTCCTTCCCAATTTCCATGTGCAGGATGGACTACCATACCTGAAGGTTTATTTACTAAAATTAACTCCTCGTCTTCAAAGATGATATCTAAGGGTATATTTTCGGCTACTATATCTTTATCTCTAGGTGGATGAGAAAAGGATACTACAATTTCATCTAAGGGCTTAACCTTGTAATTCGACTTAATATTTAGTCCATTTACCTTAACAGATCCAGCTTCTATTCCTGATTGAATTTTAGAGCGGGTAGCATTCGAAATTTTTAGAAGTAGGTATTTATCTATTCTAAGTAATTGTTGACCTTTGTCAACCGTGAAATTGAAATGTTCGAACAAATCATCTTCACTCTCAATGGGATCTATTTCATTATCTATGGACATATCTGCTTTTGAAAAAAACTATTTACAAATACCTTCACCGGTCGTTGAATTGTTTGATCCTCTTTGGAATGAACAAAACATACGTTTATTTTTCAAGCGAGATGATTTGATACATCCCACCGTTTCTGGCAATAAGTGGCGCAAATTAAAGGAATATATCCGTATCGCCCAAGATAATCCCAAAAAGGGAATTATTAGTTTCGGAGGAGCTTACTCTAACCATTTATATGCCCTAGCCTATGTGGCTCATATCTTACAAATTCCATGCATAGGTATTGTTCGAGGGGAGGAACTAACCTGGGAAAGTAATCCATATTTGAAACAAATGAAATCTTGGGGTATGGAATTACATTTTGTGGATAGAACTTATTACCGAAAGAAAGAAATCCCTGCAACGTATCATGAAAAAGACTATTGGATCATCCCAGAAGGCGGTTATTCCCTTACTGGCATTTTAGGAATGAAAGAATTGGTTCAAGAAATTCAAGAAAACATTCAAACGAACTATCTAATAAGTGCCGTAGGTACCGGAACTACAATATTAGGTTTAGCTAAATATTCAAAGTTCAATACAATAGGCATATTATGTTTGAACAATGAAAATGAAATTGAATACCATATACAGGAACTTCAATTAGACCTCCCCCAACTACATTTAACCAAAGATTATGTATTTGGGAAATATGCTTCCAATCCTAAGGAACTTATGGAATTCTGTGAGGCATTTCAAAATCAACAAAATATACCCATTGAACCCACATACACAGGTAAAATGATGTATGGAGTGTATGATTTACTCAAAAAAAAGTACTTCCCGGAAGGAAGTACTTTGGTATGTATACACTCGGGAGGTATTAAATAGATTAACCTACTGAACCTTCAAGTGAAATAGCCAATAATTTTTGGGCCTCAACGGCAAACTCCATCGGCAATTGATTTAAAACCTCTTTGGCATAACCATTGACAATTAAAGCAATGGCTGTTTCTGTAGATAAGCCTCTTTGGTTGCAATAGAAAATTTGATCCTCACCAATTTTAGAAGTAGTAGCCTCATGTTCTACTGAAGCAGTATTATTTTTTACTTCTAAATAAGGAAATGTATGTGCTCCGCAGCGGTCGCCCAATAAAAGTGAGTCGCATTGAGAATAATTCTTAGCAGAATCTGCCCGTTTTGCTACTTGAACTAAACCACGATATGAATTTTGGGAAACACCAGCAGATATTCCTTTAGATACAATTCTTGATTTAGAATGTTTACCTAAGTGAATCATTTTAGTGCCAGTATCAGCTTGTTGGTGATTATTCGTAACGGCAACAGAATAAAATTCTCCAATGGAATAATCTCCTTTAAGAATAACTGAAGGATACTTCCAGGTAACTGCCGATCCTGTTTCTACTTGTGTCCAAGATAATTTAGCATGTGCTCCATCACAAATACCACGTTTTGTTACAAAGTTGTAGATACCTCCCTTTCCATCTTTATCTCCTGGATACCAGTTTTGAACTGTAGAATATTTCACCTCTGCTCCTGCATGTACGAATATTTCTACCACTGCGGCGTGTAATTGATTTTCGTCACGCATTGGTGCGGTACAACCTTCTAGATAACTAACATAGGAATCTTCATCCGCAACAATCAAGGTACGTTCAAATTGACCCGTTCCGGCTGCATTAATACGGAAATAGGTGGAAAGCTCCATAGGACAACGAACGCCCTTTGGAATATAACAAAAAGAACCATCAGAAAATACAGCAGCATTTAAGGCAGCAAAGTAATTGTCCTTAACTGGAACAACACTTCCTAAATATTTTTTGATAAGTTCAGGATGCTCCCTCACAGCTTCTGAAATAGAACAGAAAATAATACCTTTTTCTGCTAAGGTTTCTTTAAAAGTTGTAGCTACAGAAACGGAATCAATGACAGCATCTACTGCCACATTAGATAAACGCTTTTGTTCATCCAACGAAATTCCCAATTTCTCAAAAGTTCTTCGAAGTTCTGGATCAATTTCGTCCAAAGAATTCAATTGTTTTTTAGGCTTGGGTGCAGAATAATATTTTAAAGCCTGATAATCGGTGGGTTTATAGGATACATTAGCCCACGTAGGCTCTTGGAGAGTTTTCCAATAGCGAAAGGCTGCCAAACGCCATTCATACATCCATTCAGGTTCATTCTTTTTATCAGAAATAAATCGAATGGTGCTTTCATCTAAACCAATAGGTGCCTCATCTGTATCAAAATGAGATTCAAAACCGTATTTATAATCGGAAGTGGTTACTTCCTGTAAAATATCATCTACCTTTTCTGCCATAACCTTTGTTTCTATAGAAATACAAAATTACAAAGCAAAATTTAGTTTTGTAAGCATTTAATTAGAACTATTCTAAATAACTCAAAATAAAGGTGTATTTCTAATTAAACTCTCTTCCAATGAGATAAATGTTTCGGTACGTTGTATGCCGGTAACACGTTGAATTTTATCGTGGAGAACTTCTCGTAAATGTTGAGTATCTCGACAAATAATTTTAGCAAAAATAGAGTAAATACCTGTCGTATAATGAATATTGACCACTTCTGGTATTTTCTCCAATTGTTTGGCGACGTCTTCATACAAAGAGCTTTTGTCTAAATAGATGCCTAGAAAAGCGGTTATATCCCAACCGATTTTGGAATAATCTATTAAAAGTTGTGCCCCTTTAACTATGCCCAAAGCCTCCATTTTTTTCATTCGTACATGCACTGTACCCCCTGAAACATCTAAACGTTGTCCAATTTCAGTATATGGCAGATTGGAATCACTCACTAAAATTTCTAAAATTTTATAGTCTAAAGGGTCTAGATCAAATTTTTTATCCATAATATTTTCAACAAATTGATATTATTTTTAAAAATTACTCAAAAAAATTATAATTTCTTTAAATTATTTTGAAAAATTAAAAATGATTTATAATTTTGTTACATAATAATTACAAAGGTAAATATTATTTCACTGTAGGGTGATGAAATTGGCAGACGTGCCCTCCTGTCTCGGGGGTGGTGAGTTCGGGATAAACGTAGCGTAATGGGTTGACCACTAAATCAGTTCTGCGATATGGCTAACCGCACCTTGGAGGTTCGAATCCTTCTCCTACAGCATTTTTATTATTTGGTTTTTAGTTTGTTGATGAAGTGTAATGTTAAAAGCAATTCTATTTTAGGATTGCTTTTTTATTTGATAATTAGTCTATAAATTCGGTAGATAATTCACCATAAACACCTATCATTATGTCATTAAGATTAGGAGATATTGCGCCAGATTTCAGCGCTGAAACAACCCAAGGACCTATAAATTTTCACGAATGGATTGGAAATTCATGGGTATTATTTTTTAGTCACCCTGCTGATTTTACTCCTGTTTGTACTACTGAGTTAGGAAAAACAGCATTATTGAACGGAGAATTTAGCAAAAGAGGTGTCAAGGCTATTGCTATTTCTGTTGATAGTTTGGATTCACATAACAAATGGGTTCCAGATATCGAAGAAGTAAATCATGTACAAGTCAACTTCCCCATCATTGCAGATCCGGAGAAGAAAGTGGCTTTGCTATATGATATGATTCACCCAAATGCTTCAGAAAAAGCAACAGTTCGATCAGTATTCATTATTGGACCTGATAAAAAAATCAAATTGACTCTGACTTATCCAGCATCTACTGGTAGAAATTTCACAGAAATTTTGCGTGTCATAGATTCTTTGCAATTAACAGCTAACTATCAGGTAGCTACTCCAGCTGATTGGGTGAATGGGGAGGATGTTATCATCACTCCAGCTGTTTCAAATGAAGAAGCCGTGACTAAATTCCCAAAAGGATTTACAACAGTGAAGCCTTATTTAAGAAAAACACCGCAGCCAAATCTATAAGATTTTGTAAATTTGGTTATTCCAACCAAAAAATTGAAGAAAAAAAGAATCCAGCTTATTGTTAGCCTATTAGTAGTATTTAGCTTTTGCTGGATTCTTTTTTCCTATATAAATTCCTTAACAGAGGATGAAGGACATCAATTTTCCTACAGTGAAGCTATTCAAATAAAAGTACCACAAAAACATTTAATTCATGGTATTGATGTGTCTCATCACAATGGAATTGTGCCATGGAACCACCTAAGTGAGTTAGAAATTTTTGACACGGTTTCTTTAAAATTTGTGTTTATTAAAGCTACTGAAGGTCGAAGTTTACAAGATCCCAATTTTGAAATTAATTGGCGCAAGGCTAAACAAAAAGGATTGATAGCTGGAGCCTATCATTTTTATATTCCAACAAGAGATCCAATAGAACAAGCAAGAAACTTTTGTAAAATGGTTAAACTTCAAGAAGGTGACCTCCCTCCAGTTTGTGATATTGAAGTAACTAATCGAGTAAGTCATCCCAAAATCAGAAAAGATATTAAAGCTTTTTTAGATTATTTGACTAACCACTACCATACCAAACCCATCTTATATACCAACACTCGTATGTACTCTGATTTATTTAATAATGAGGAGTTTACTGATTTCCCTTTATGGTTAGCGAGCTATGAATCCAATACTATTGTAAACGCCGATAATCTGCGTTTTTGGCAATATAGCAAGCAAGGGAAGCTAGAAGGGAATTCCAAATCTTGGGATTATAATGTATTTTTGGGTGATCATTCAGATTTTGAGTCCATGCTAATCAAATAAATATTATGCTATCCACGATTAATTTTACCCAAACCACTGCCTACCAAAAGCTATTAACTGATAAAAAACGCTTAGAATCCAGTTCTATTTCAGCCTTATTTCAAGCTGATAGTGAAAGACAACATAAATACAGTTTATACTTTCAGGATATTTTCATCGATTATTCAAAAAATATCCTAGATGAAGATACTTTCAAGCATTTAATTGAACTGGCGAAGGAATGTCAATTGGAGTCTGCTATTCAATCTCAATTAGCTGGAGAAGCCATAAATCAAACTGAAGGTAGAGCGGTATTACATACAGCTTTAAGAAAACCTAAAGGGCAAAAGCAATTATTACACGGAGTTGATATAAATGCGGATATACATGGAGTAAGAGCCCACATGAAGGAATTCACTGAACAAGTGATTTCGGGAGCGTGGAAGGGATATACCAATAAAAGTATCACAGATGTTGTGAACATAGGTATTGGTGGATCTGACTTAGGTCCCGTAATGGTGACAGAAGCCCTTAAGCCTTACAAAACTCACTTGAATGTACACTTTGTAAGTAATGTAGACGGAACTCATATTGCTGAGACCTTAAAAAAAGTAAATCCAGAAACTACATTATTCTTAATCGCCTCCAAAACATTTACTACACAAGAAACCATGGCCAACGCTTTTACAGCGAGAGATTGGTTCTTGAAAACTGCTCAAGATGAAACAGCCGTTTCTAAGCATTTTGTTGCCTTATCCACCAATAAAACGCAAGTAGAAAAGTTCGGTATTGATTCTGCCAATATGTTCGCATTCTGGGATTGGGTGGGCGGTAGATACTCACTTTGGTCCGCGATCGGATTATCAATTTGTTTATCCATTGGCTATGACAATTTTGAATCATTATTATCAGGAGCGCATGAAATGGATGTGCATCTTGCCAATACTCCACTAGAAGCTAATGCACCCGTTATTTTAGCCCTATTGGGAATTTGGTATGTGAATTTCTGGAATACTCCTACGCAAGCGATTTTGCCTTATGATCAGTACATGCATCGTTTTGCAGCTTATTTCCAACAAGGGGATATGGAATCCAATGGTAAAACAGTGGATAGAACTGGTAAACGTGTTAATTACGCTACTGGTCCAGTCATTTGGGGAGAACCAGGAACCAACGGTCAACATGCCTTTTATCAATTGATTCATCAAGGTACACAAATGATTCCTGCGGATTTTATCGCTCCTGCGAAAACTCATAATCCCATAGGAAATCATCATACACTTTTGATGTCTAACTTCTTTGCACAAACGGAAGCATTGATGAATGGAAAATCTTTAGACGTAGTGAAATCAGAGTTAACTAAAGCTGGTTTAAACGAAGCTGAAATTGAAAAATTAGCTCCGTTCAAGGTTTTTGAAGGAAATAAGCCTACCAATTCAATTTTAGCTAAAGAAATAAATCCAAGTACATTGGGTGCTTTAATCGCTATGTATGAACACAAAATTTTTGTACAAGGAGTAATCTGGAATATATTTAGTTATGACCAATGGGGAGTAGAATTAGGGAAACAATTAGCCAATTCCATTTTACCTGAATTGGAAAATGAGGAAAACGTCCAAAGCCACGACAGTTCAACCAATGGATTGATCAATCAATTTAAGGCTTGGAGATAATTGTAGCAGTAATTCAATGAAAAAGGCTAGTCTTTCAACTAGCCTTTTTTTTATTTCAATGTATCAATGAGCTCTTGAAGATTGAGTAATTGTTGCTCACCACTCACCATATTTTTGAGATTCATTTTGTTTTGAGCCATTTCTTGCTCTCCAAGAACAGCCACATATGGAATCTGTTTTTTATCGGCAAACTCAAAAGGCTTCTTGATTTTGGCAATTTCTGGATAAATTTCGGAAGGAATTCCATGTTTACGCAATTCATTTACATATTGAAAAGCCTGACTTTGGCCTGCCTCATCAAAATAAGCAAACAAAATTTTTGAACCACTAAACGGTATTTCAGGGAAAAGATGTAAGGCATCCATGACATCAATCATGCGTTCTATACCGAATGACAAACCTACACCCGACATATTGGGAAGACCAAAATCCGTTGTCAGGTTATCATACCTTCCACCCCCTGCAATAGAACCAAATGGAATATCGATTGCTTTACCTTCAAATATTAAACCTGTATAATAACTTAAACCACGAGCCAGTCGATAATCGAAGATGATGTTGGTATTGACAAATCCATTTTGCTGAATAAACCCTAATACATCTTCAATTTCTTTCAAACCTGCTAATCCTTGGGTATTACCGTTAAAGAAAGTAGTTAATTTATCAATCTTGGCTAAGTTATTCCCTTCAAATACAATCAAATCAGCCAGAACAGCGCATTGATCAACAGTAAATCCTTTTTCAAGTAATTCTTTAGCTACTGCCTCCCAACCTATTTTATCCAATTTATCAATAGCAACAGCAAAATCAACAAAATGCTTATTCATCCCTAAAACATCCACAACGCCAGCTAATACCTTCCTAGAATTAATAACTAAGTTAGCTTTTAGGTTCAAGGAATTAAAAATGGCTTGAAATAAAGTGATTAATTCGGCTTCATTCAATAAGGAATTGGAACCTATGATATCTGCATCACATTGATAGAACTCACGATAACGACCTTTTTGAGGTCTATCTGCTCTCCAAACGGGTTGGATTTGGTAGCGTCTAAAAGGGAAAGCCAAATCATTACGATTCATGGAAACAAAGCGCGCAAATGGTACAGTTAAATCATAACGTAAACCTTTTTCACTAACTTTATACGTAAATTTTTTACTACCTTCTTGAAAATCTTGTTCAGTTAATTTGGATAGATAATCTCCAGAATTAAGAATTTTAAACAATAATTGATCTCCTTCATCTCCATATTTTCCTGTCAAAGTAGACAAATTTTCTATGGCTGGAGTTTCTATGGCTTGAAAACCAAATTGTTCAAAATGTTTCCTAATGATGTTGAAAACATAATTTCTTTTGGCCATTTCTTTTGGACCAAAATCTCTTGTACCTCTTGCGTTACTGGGCTTTTGCATAATTTCAAAAAACAAATTTAATTAATCGAGGCTTATTATTTGATTAATAAACGATATTTCGTATTTTTGCACACCAAATTTATCAAGACATGGCCGTAACTAGACTAAAACGTAAAGACAGAAGAAATCACGCAGTAGCGAATAATAAAGTATCTGCTATCAAAATTTTAAAGCAGAGACCGATTATCAAATTGGTAGATGTAGAAGAAATCAAAGCAAGTTTCGCTAAATAAGCATTATTTCAGTAAAGAGAAACCGGTATTCACCGGTTTTTTTTTATCCAAAAATTGCTGTAATTTGATTTTCTAAATCCATTATTCATGAAAAAAATTACTTTCATTTGCACCGCTATTTTAGCAGCCGGTGTATTTAGCTTACAAGCACAAGACCACAGATTCGTTGAAGAGAATCCAACCAAACCAGACAAAACAGAATTTTGGGATCCTGAAATTCGCGTTGTAAGTCCAGGTAAAACCCCTTCAGATGCCATTATATTATTTGATGGTAAAAGTTTAGATAATTGGGAAACTGTAAAAGATGGCAGTCCAGCTAAATGGAAGGTAGAAGATGGTGCCATGACCGTTGTAAAAGGGGCTGGAAATATTTCTACTAAACAAAAATTCACCAATTACCAATTGCATATTGAATGGCGTTCTCCTATAGAACCTGAAACTTTAAAAAGTCAAGGAAAAGGAAATAGCGGTATTTTCATGCAAGGAATGTATGAGGTTCAGGTGTTAAATTCATACCAAAATAGAAGTTACCGAAATGGACAGGCAGGTAGTATTTACAAGCAATCTGCCCCATTGGTCAATGCCACTTCACCAATGGGAGAATGGAATACCTATGATATCATTTATACGGCTCCGAAATTCACCATCAATGGAGGAATTGATACCCCAGCTTATGTAACTGTTATACATAATGGAGTTGTTGTACAAAACCATACAAAGATCCAGGGTACTACGGAGTATATTGGTCAACCTAAAAATCCAGTTCATGGTGCAGGCCCTATCAGCTTGCAAGATCATGGCAATCCAGTTAGTTTCCGTAACATCTGGATTCGTGAAATGTAATATTTAATTCATTATTTTGGGGAAGGTTTTTCTTAGAAAACACCTTCCCTTTTTTTATCCTATGAAATACCTTATTAGTTGGATTTTACGTAATATTCCTAGAAAATACATTCAATTGGTAGCCCATCAATTGTTGAAATTATATAGTATTTTCCTTAAGGGAAATAAAGTCCACTGCCCTGTTTGTCAAGAAAATTTTTCTAAGTTTCTGCCATATGGAAGATTGCATCCAAGAGAAAATGCCCTTTGTCCATCTTGTCTTAGTTTAGAAAGACATCGTTTAATGTTTCTTTTCTTACAGAAAGAAACCAATTTTTTCCAAAGTCAACCTAAAGTATTACATATTGCTCCAGAATATTGTTTCATTGATCGTTTTGAAAAATTATTAGGGGAAAATTACATCACTGCAGATATTGAATCTCCTTTAGCCAAAGTAAAAATGGATTTGCATGATATTCCCTTTGAAGACAATAGTTTTGATGTGGTATTTTGCAATCACGTATTAGAACATGTTCGCGATGATGTGCGTTGTATGCAAGAAATTCGTCGCGTTTTAAAACCTGATGGATTCGCTTTATGCCAAAGTCCACAAAGATTGGACTTAGCCACTACTTATGAAGATGCTAGTATTACAGATCCAAAAGAAAGAGAGATTCATTTTTTACAAGATGACCACTTACGTATTTATGGTCGGGATTATGGCACACAATTAGAAAAGTCAGGATTTCAAGTAAGTCCAATCCATTTAATTGAAAAGATAGGGATAGAAGAAAGTAAAAAAATGGCTTTACCGCTTGGTGAAATTATATATTTATGCCGCAAATAATATCATGAGATACGATACACCTCCAGCTCAGCTGTACATCAACAACCGCCAGAAATTAATATCGCAATTAGCTCCTAAATCCATTGTGCTAATTTGTTCCAATGATATCATGCCGACCAACGCAGATGGCAGCATGGGTTTTAAGCAAAATTCGGATTTATTTTATTTATCAGGTTTAGATCAAGAAGAAACTATTCTTTTACTTTATCCTGATGCCCCTGAAGAGCATTTAAAAGAAATAGCCTTTGTAAGAGAAACATCGGAATTAATATCCATTTGGGAAGGTCATAAATTCACCAAAGAGGAAGCACAACATATTTCAGGTATTAAAAACATACAATGGACTCAACAATTTGAGGCTATTTTACAAACATTGATTTATACCGTTGAGAACATTTATTTGGTGGATAATGAACATATCCGTAATAGTTCAACTGTGGAAACACAGAATGCACGCTTTACTAAATCATTACAAGCCAAATACCCTACCCATACCTACAAGCGTCTAGCTCCTATTACGAATACAATTCGCATGAAAAAGGAGGCAGACGAAATTAAGGCCATGCAAAAGGCCGTTGATATTACGGAATCCGCTTTCAGAAGAGTCTTGGAATTCACACAACCGGGTGTTACTGAATACGAGATTGAAGCAGAATTTATACACGAGTTTATTCGATTAAAAGGAGATGGTTTTGCCTACACTCCTATTATTGCCTCTGGTGCCAATGCATGCGTATTGCATTATATTGAAAATAAAGGAGTTTGTCAGGATGGCGATTTGATTTTATTGGATGTGGGTGCTGCATACGGTAATTACAATGCCGACATGACCAGAACGATACCGGTTAATGGAAAGTTTAGCCCAAGGCAAAAACAAGTATACTTGGCGGTTCATGATGTTTTGAATTTTGCCAGTCAATTAATGCGGCCATCCATTTACTGGGTAGATTATCAGAAAGAGGTAGAACGATATATGGAGGGGAAATTAATTGACTTAGGTCTTTTTTCTCGTGCCGATGTCGAGAAACAAGATAAAAATGCCCCATTATTTAAAAAATACTTCATGCATGGAGTAGCACATCATTTAGGATTAGATGTCCACGATGTTTGGGATAAATACAAACCTTTTGAAGCTGGGATGGTTTTAACTTGTGAACCAGGTATCTATATACGAGAAGAAGGATTGGGAATTCGTTTGGAAAACAATTTGTTAATTACTTCAACTGGTACTGACAATTTAATGAAACACATCCCAATTGAATGGGAGGAGATTGAATCCATCATGCAATCGAAATACTGAAATATTAAATACCATTTATTCGATTAAAGCACGAATAAATAGTCTTGTATGTGGTTTGCCACCTTCCTCTTAACTATATTTGTAAGATGGAAATATGCTTTCCCATTAATGAAATAAATTAGACGGAATCTCATGATACTTATGAATTCCAATTGCCTTGAATAAGAATTTAATACAATAATTCCATTTCTAGGTAAAACATATATTAACATAAATGAAGAACCTTCGTAATTTTTGCATCATCGCCCATATTGATCACGGAAAAAGTACCTTGGCCGATCGATTAATTGAATTCACGAATACGGTCCAAAAGCGTGATATGATGAATCAGCTCTTGGATGATATGGATTTAGAAAGAGAGCGTGGCATTACCATTAAATCTCATGCCATCCAGATGCAATATCCCAAGGATGGAGAAATTTATACGTTTAATTTAATTGATACTCCGGGGCACGTCGATTTCTCTTATGAAGTTTCTAGGTCTATTGCAGCATGTGAAGGTGCACTACTTATAGTAGATGCTTCTCAAGGTATTGAAGCTCAGACTATTTCTAATTTATATTTGGCCATCAATCATGATTTGGAAATTATTCCAGTGTTGAATAAAATAGATTTACCTGGCGCAATGCCAGAGGAGGTTTCGGACCAAATCATTGATTTAATTGGATGTAAAAAAGAAGATATCATTCATGCTTCAGGAAAAGAAGGAATTGGTATTCAGGATATATTAGATGCGGTAGTTACGCGAATTCCTGCTCCAAAAGGAAATCCTGAGGAACCATTACAAGCCTTGATTTTCGATTCTACTTTTAACTCATATCGTGGAATTGAAGTTATATTCCGTGTTTATAATGGTGAAATTCGCAAAGGAGACCGCGTGAAATTCATTAATACGGGTAAAGAATATTTTGCTGATGAAATTGGAACATTGGGATTAGAGCAAGAACCTAAGTCCATCATTAAAACAGGGGATGTAGGTTATCTTATTTCAGGTATCAAAGAGGCAAAAGAAGTAAAAGTGGGTGATACCATAACACATGTAGCCAATCCATGTAAATCTGCCATTCAAGGATTTGAAGAAGTAAAACCGATGGTATTTGCTGGTATTTATCCAGTAGAAACATCGGAATTTGAAGATTTGAGAGATGCCATGGAGAAGTTGCAGTTAAATGACGCTTCTTTAGTTTGGGAACCAGAAACTTCCATGGCTTTGGGCTTTGGATTCCGTTGTGGATTCTTGGGCATGTTGCACATGGAAATTGTGCAGGAACGATTGGAACGTGAATTTGATATGACCGTAATTACAACGGTTCCTTCAGTAAAATTTAAAGTACTAACCACAGCCAATGAGGAATTGTGGGTATCGGCGCCAAGTGATTTACCAGAACCCAATTTGATTAACATCATTGAGGAACCTTATATAAAAGCTCAAATCATCACTAAATCAGAATATACTGGTGTGATTATGAGTCTTTGTATGGATAAGCGTGGAATCTTAATTAATCAAATTTATTTGACCACCGACCGAGTAGAACTCACTTTTGATATGCCTTTGTCGGAAGTAGTATTTGACTTTTTTGATCGCCTAAAAACCATTTCCAGAGGCTATGCGTCTTTGGATTATGAATACAAAGGATATGAGCCAGGTAACATGGTCAAATTAGATATCATGTTAAATGGAGAAAAGGTAGATGCATTATCTGCCATTGTTCACCGGGATAAAGCTTACGATTGGGGAAAACGTTTGTGTGAGAAATTGCGTGAATTATTACCTCGTCAACAATTTGAAATAGCTATTCAAGCAGCAATTGGTCAAAAAATCATAGCCCGTGAAACGGTTAAAGCTTTAAGAAAAGACGTATTAGCTAAATGTTATGGTGGTGATATATCTCGAAAAAGGAAGTTGTTAGAAAAGCAGAAGAAAGGTAAAAAGAGAATGCGACAAGTAGGTAACGTAGAAATCCCACAAGAAGCATTTATGGCAGTTTTAAAATTAGATTAATCAAATATTTTTACATAATAGTTTTCGAAACAGGCTTCTAAAGCTTAATTTTGAATTTTTAAAAATAAGATAATGGCTGAAGTAATTAGAATGCCCAAGATGAGCGATACCATGATTGAAGGTGTAATCGCTAATTGGCTAAAGAAAGAGGGTGATGTAATCAAGTCTGGTGATATCATAGCTGAGGTGGAAACCGATAAAGCAACGATGGAATTAGAGAATTACGAGGATGGAACATTATTATATATCGGAGTTAAAGTTGGAGAAGCTGTTCCTGTAGATGGGATTATTGCCATCGTTGGAACTCCAGGAGAAGATTATTCAAGTTTATTGGCTGGGGCTCCAGCTGCACCTGCCACAGCAGTAGAAGCAAGTCCTGCACCTGTAGCATCTGAAACAATAGCTGCCGCTCCTGCTGCACCAGCAGTAGATTTGAGTTCTATACCTGCCAAAGCAGTAAGAATGCCTAAAATGAGTGATACCATGGTGGAAGGTGTCATTGCTAAATGGTTAAAGCAAGTAGGTGATGTTGTAAAATCAGGTGATATTATTGCTGAGGTTGAAACAGACAAGGCTACCATGGAATTAGAAAACTATGAAGATGGTACCATTTTATACATTGGAGCAAAAGAAGGTGAAGGCGTCATTGTAGACGGCATTATCATGATTGTCGGAGAACCAGGTACGGATTTCCAACCACT
This sequence comes from Aquirufa aurantiipilula, assembly GCF_019923745.1. GTDB lineage: Bacteria > Bacteroidota > Bacteroidia > Cytophagales > Spirosomataceae > Aquirufa > Aquirufa aurantiipilula. The sequence goes on along the minus strand of NZ_JAANOG010000001.1, from coordinate 294,858 downwards.
CTTACAACAAGCTATTGCTCCAGTAGCCGCACCAGCACCTGCTACTCCAGTAGCTGTTGCTGCATCTGCTCCTGTGAAGGAAGCACCAAAAGTTACTGAATCAAAAGCTGCTCCATCAGGAATCCAAGCTGATTCTAAAGGAGGTATAATTAAAGCATCTCCCCTAGCTAAAGCATTAGCTAAAGAAAAAAATATCAATTTAAATTGGTTACAAGGAACAGGTGATGGTGGTAGAATTACCAAATCCGATGTCGAAAACTATAAACCTAGTGCTGGAGGAGCCACAGGCAACTTTGTATCAGGTGAAGAGAGTTTCGAAGATATTCCAAATAGTCAAATGCGTAAGACAATCGCTCGTCGTTTGTCAGAATCAAAATTCAGTGCTCCTGAGTTTTATTTAACCATGGAAATCAACATGGATAAAGCTATGGAAGCTAGAGTAAGCATGAATGAAGTTTTACCAGTTAAGATTTCATTTAATGATATGGTTATCAAAGCAGTAGCATTATCTCTAGTAAAACATCCTAAAGTAAATTCTTATTGGATGGAAGATCGAATCCGTGTAAATAAGCATGTGCATATTGGAATGGCTGTAGCTGTAGAAGATGGCTTATTAGTACCTGTTATTCGTTTTGCAAGTGAAAAATCTATTGCACAGATTTCTGCAGAGGCGAAAGAATTGGGAGGAAAAGCTAAAAACAAGCAATTACAACCTAAAGATTGGGAAGGTAATACATTTACTGTCAGCAATTTAGGTATGTTTGGAATCGACCAGTTTACTTCTATTATCAACTCACCAGAATCATGTATTTTGGCTGTTGGAGGTATTAAAGAAACAGTGGGTGTGAAAAATGGTCAATTCTATGCCACTAATATCATGAAGTTAACATTAACCTGCGACCATCGCGTGGTAGATGGTGCAACAGGTGCTGCGTTTTTACTTACATTAAAACAGTATCTAGAGGATCCCATTAAGATGTTTATCTAAACAAAAATAATGGCAAGCCTCGAAAATTTCGGGGCTTGTCTATTTTAGGAAAAATACGAATATGAGCAATACCAACATAAGAATCGCAGTACAGAAATCGGGACGACTAAGTGACGATTCATTGAAATTATTTAAAGAGTGTGGAATTAAGTTTGAATCGGGTGGTTCAAAATTACGTTCGATATCTAGCAATTTCCCTATTGAATTTTTGTTCCTTCGCGACGATGATATTCCAGGATATGTAGAGGATGGCGTAGCAGATTTGGGTGTTATTGGACTGAATGTATTGGAAGAAAATCGTAAGGATGTAGAAATTGTTAAGGAATTAGGCTTTTCAAAATGTCGTTTATCACTAGCAATACCTAGAAATGAGGTATATACTGATCTAAGTTATTTTGAAGGGAAAAATATTGCGACCTCCTACCCTAACTTGACCAATACTTTTTTAAAGTCAAAAGGAGTAACTGCACATACACATGAGATTTCTGGTTCTGTAGAAATAGCACCAAGCATTGGTTTAGCAGAGGGAATATGTGATATAGTTTCTACTGGAGGAACACTTTTAAGCAATGGATTAAAAGAAGTAGCTGAAGTGTTTAAAAGTCAAGCTGTATTAATTTCAAATAAATCTTTATCTGCTGAAAAGAAAAGTATATTAGATAAACTTACTTTTCGAATTGATTCTGTACAAAGAGGTCAAAATGCCAAATATGTAGTATTAAATGCGGAAGAAAAGAATTTAGATAAAATCATTGCCTTATTACCAGGCATGAAATCGCCTTCCCGTGTTCCATTAGCGGAAAAAGGTTGGTATTCTTTACATTCTGTTATTTCTGAAAATGATTTCTGGGAAATCATTGAGTCCTTGCGTGAAGCTGGTGCACAAGGGATATTAGTATTACCAATTGAGAAAATGATTCTTTAGTATGATTCCTTTTATTAAATATCCTTCTGTAGACACCTTTGTACAAATTTGTCAAAGACCCAGCCTTGATGCTCAATCTTTGGATCAAATCATTGAAGGGATATTCGCTCAAGTTGAAAATCAACAAGATCAGGCTTTACGTGATTTAACGTTGAAATTTGAAAAAAGAGAAATTCAGGAAATTCTATACTCGGAACAAGAAATACACACCTTGGCCAATCAGGTTCCTGATTCACTAAAAAAGGCAATACAACAAGCTTATAACAATATTCATACTTTTCATGAATCACAGCAGTTTGTATCACAAAAAATTGAAACTAGCCCAGGCGTAATTTGTTGGCAAAAGGCTAGCCCCATTGAAAAAGTGGGCATATATATCCCTGGAGGTACAGCTCCTTTATTTTCTACAATTTTGATGTTGGCAATTCCAGCTCAAATAGCCGGTTGTAAAGAAATTGTATTATGTACTCCTGCTGTCCATCCCGCCATTTTTTATACTGCTCAATTGTGTGGGGTTACTAAAATGGCCAAAGTAGGTGGAGCTCAAGCAGTGGCTGCCATGGCTATTGGTACAGAATCCATACCTAAGGTATTTAAAATATTTGGACCAGGTAACCAATATGTAACTGCCGCTAAAATGTATGCTAACCACAAAGGTATAGCCATTGATATGCCAGCAGGTCCATCTGAAGTAGCTGTATATGCTGATTCAACTGCCAATCCAGCTTATGTGGCCGCAGATTTATTATCGCAGGCTGAACATGGGGTAGATTCACAAGTATTTTTAGTGGCTTTGGAAGAGACATTTATAGAAAAGACACAAGAAGAACTTGAAAAACAAGTACAATTATTAGATAGGAAGGATTTAGCATTACAAGCCCTTACTAATTCTAAAGCAATTTTGGTTCAAGATAGACAAGAGGCCATTCAACTTTTGAATGAATATGCGGCAGAGCATTTAATATTAGCTTGTAATCAACCAGAAGATTTTGCTGATCACATTGTGAATGCTGGTTCTATCTTTTTAGGAAATTTTACTCCTGAAGCAGCAGGTGACTATGCCTCAGGCACCAATCATACATTACCAACTAACGGATTTGCTAAAGCTTATTCTGGGGTTAATTTAGCCAGTTTTCAAAAGAAAATCACACTTCAAAGTATTAGTCAAGCTGGATTAGAAGTTTTAGGTCAAAGTATCATAGAAATGGCAGAGGCTGAATCGTTGCAAGCGCATGCCAATGCCGTAGCGATTCGATTAAATATACGTTCATGAATTATCAATCCATCATCTTACCACATATTTGGAATTTGAAACCTTATTCATCTGCAAGAGATGAATTTAAAGGAAAAGAAGGTGTATTTTTAGATGCGAATGAAAATCCATTGGGTTCTCCCCTTTCGGAAAACTGGAATCGCTATCCAGATCCTATGCAATGGGAAATCAAAGAGGAATTATCCAAAATAAAACAAATTCCAGTAGACCAAATATTTATCGGAAATGGATCGGATGAAGCTATTGACTTAATCATTCGCATGACGTGTGCAGGGCAGGAAAATTCTATTATTTTGTGTCCTCCCACCTATGGAATGTATGAGGTGAGTGCATCGATTAATAACGTAAATATAATTTCAGTTGCACTTACGGAAGATTACCAATTGCAAGTAGATCAAATTTTGAAATCTGTTCAAGATAATACCCGCATTATATTCATTTGTTCGCCCAATAATCCAACTGGAAATAAAATCAATCGAAGTGATATTTATCAAATCATTGAAAATTTCCAACAAGGTTTCGTCATTATAGATGAAGCATATATCGATTTCTCCGATGAACCAAGTTTCATTACAGAATTGGGTAAATTTCCCCAAGTAATAGTTATGCAAACACTTTCCAAGGCTTATGGATTGGCATCTTTACGATTGGGAATGGCATTTGCTCACCCGCAAATTATTCAGATTTTAAATAAAATCAAGCCTCCCTATAATATTGGTGGAGCCACACAAGCATTGGTTTTAGCGGCTTTAAGGAACAGAGATTTTTTAATTAATTCGATTCAACAAATAAATCATGCAAAAAATACGTTAATTTCAAAGTTGGAAGCAATTCCACAGGTGATTCGTATTTTTCCATCGCATGCTAATTTTATTTTGGTAAAATTGGAAAAGACCCAAGAATTATTTGATTATTTAATTTCACAGCAAGTCATTACTAGAAATCGTTCGAATGTGATTTTATGCGAAAGCTCCATACGAATTACCGTTGGTTTAGCTGAGGAAAACCAAGTATTAGTACAAAAAATGCAAGAATTTTATTCTTAACTATATGTTTAAAAAGAGCCTATTCATTTTATTGTTTTCTTGTCTTTCTACGCTAGCTTCTGGGCAAATACAAGAATGGGCATCTGGTTTCAGAATTGGGGAACCAGGGGGCTTTATGGCTCGTAAGTATTTAAGCAATGGTGTTAATGCTGTAGAGGTAAATATTGGCGCATACGGCGGATTGTGGGGTACCGATAGAAATTATAAAGATGGCACCTTTAAGAACATTGGATTTACCATGAACGCTTTGTATTTATGGCATCATCCAACTTTAGTTAATTCAGATATTCATACCTACTACGGTTTCGGCCCGCAGTATACATCCAGAGATTTATATGCCAAAGGTAGTACCACACCAACAAGTAATGGTGGATTTGGTGCTGCTGCTGTAGGCGGTATTGAATTTTTCCCGGTAGATGCTCCTAATTTATCCTTCTTTGGAGAAATTGGTTTTTATAATGAAATAGCTCCTAATCCTTTCTTTTTCCACGTTCAAGGTGGCATAGGCGTTCGGGTTAATTTCTAAGCCATATTGCAATTTCCATTAAAAATCATGACATTTGCAATCCATAAACGGGGATGTAGCTCAGTTGGCTAGAGCGCTTGCATGGCATGCAAGAGGTCGTCGGTTCGAGCCCGATCTTCTCCACTCCAAACTTGTTCAAAGTTTAACTCACTCGATAGATTTGTCAAATTTTCAAAATTTGACAAATCTAAGTGAAACCAATCAAAATTTATTGATTTTATCTTCCTAATAAATTCAGGAAACTGATAATTTACAGGCGATCTTTAAATGATTCATATTCAAAACTTTTGAATAGTACAAAGTTTTGATCTGTATCTAGTTTACCTATGCTAGGCAGATTAACACCATTGAAAGTAGTTGTTTTTACCATAGTATAATGAATCATATCTTCTAATATGATCTCATCCCCTATTTTCAAGGGTTCCTCAAAAGAATAATCACCATAATAATCTCCTGCAAGGCATGTCATACCTCCAAAACGATAGGTCGGCTTACCTGATACAGGTTCTGAATTCGCATAACGAATTCTTGGTTTATAAGGCATTTCTAGCGTATCTGGCATATGTGCTGCAAAAGATACATCTAATATAGCCACATCTATTCCTGCTGAATGTACTATATCCAGTACAGTTGACTTTAAAAATCCAGTTTGCCAACCCACCGCTGAACCAGGTTCTAATATGATGGATAAATTAGGATATTGGGCTTTAAAGCTTGTTAATACCTGAATCAAGTGATCTACTTGATAATCAGCACGAGTAATCAAATGTCCACCTCCAAGGTTTAACCATTTAATTTGCGGTAATAAATCTCCGAATTTCTCATCTATTACAGCCAAGGTTCTTTCCAAAACAAAAGAATCATTTTCACATAAAGTGTGTGAATGTAAACCCTCAATTCCTTCTGGCAATGATTCACCTAAATCCGATCGACGAATTCCTAACCTCGACCCAGGAACGCAGGGGTTATACATATCTGTTTCTACCTCAGCATATTCAGGATTAATACGAATGCCGCATGAAATACCTTTTTGCGAAGCTCTATGATAAAACTGCTGATATTGATTCAGTGAATTAAACGATAAGTGGCTAGTATAAGAAGTTAATTCTTCAAACTCTTTTTCTAAATAAGCAGGTGAATATACATGGCACTTAACTTTCATTTCTTCAAATGCTAAACGCGCCTCATGTAAGGAACTAGCCGTAGCACCAGCTAAATAAGTCCTTACCAAAGGGAATTCATGGTAAAACGAGAAACCCTTTAATGCACATATAATCTCAACACCGGCTTCTTGTTGAACTCTTTGAAGTAACCTTAAATTATTCAACAACAAGTTCTCCTCCAAAACAAAACAGGGAGACGGTATAGTTGGGTAAACTGTTTGAGGCCTAATACTCATGAGGAAGTGTGATATTGTGCAATTCATGCCACGGTAAGCCGTGAATATTCAACATCTCCATAAATGGATCAGGATTAAATTCTTCCACATTATAAACACCTGCTTTCATCCAATCTCCTTGGATCATTAAACTAGCTCCAATCATAGCAGGAACTCCAGTCGTATAACTAACTCCTTGCGCTTGGACCTCTTTATAACATTCTGCATGGTGACAATTGTTATACACGTAATATGTTGCGTCTTGGCCGTCCTTGATACCTTTAATTTGACATCCAATGGAAGTTTGTCCAGAGTAATTTTCTCCCAAAGTACCTGGTTCCGGTAAAACCGCCTTTAAGAATTCAAGCGGTACTATATCCATACCATTGAATTTAATTGGTTGAATAGAAGTCATACCTACATTTTGCAATACCTCCAAATGAGTAAGATAAGCTTGTCCAAAGGTCATCCAAAAACGAGCACGTTTTAAAGTAGGAAAGTTTTTAGTTAAAGACTCCAATTCCTCATGGTATAACAGATATGATTCCTTAGGTCCAATATTGGGATATTCAATTGGTTTGTGAATGGACATAGCATCAATTTCAACCCATTGACCATTTTCCCAGTATTTACCTTTTTGAGTAATCTCACGAATATTAATTTCTGGATTAAAATTGGTAGCAAATGCCTTACCATGATCACCTGCATTACAATCAATGATATCCAAATAATGCATCTCATCAAAATAGTGCTTGTTGGCATAGGCAGTATATACTCCCGTAACACCAGGATCAAATCCGCAACCCAATAAGGCCATCAATCCAGCTTCCTTAAATCTTTCTTGATATGCCCATTGCCAAGAATATTCAAACTTAGCTTCATCTTTAGGCTCATAATTTGCCGTATCCAAATAATGTACACCTGTGGCTAAACAAGCATCCATAATCGTTAAATCCTGATAAGGCAATGCCACATTGATTACCATGAAAGGTTTTTCCTCTGTGAACAATTTTATTAATTCGGGTACAGAATCTGCATCCACTTGACGAGTTTTAATCGAAATAGGAAGTCCTATTTCTTTTGCCTCTTTTGCGATAGCATCACATTTTGACAAAGTTCTAGAAGCCAAGAGAACTTCTGAAAAAACCTGAGGATTCATTGCGCATTTCTTTGCCACCACATTTCCAACTCCACCTGCACCGATTATAATTACCTTTTTCGACATAGTTTTATTTAAAAAGAATGCAAAAATACATCAAGCGAAGCTTTTATCCTTCAAGCTTCCATTAATTTTTAAACGGACGTATCATTTTTACATAACTTCCGAGCCAATATTTGGTATACAAATTATCTTCTCGCACTCCCTTAGACGTGCTTGAATGAAGAAAATAGACCTCATTGGCAGATTTTATCTGAGTAATGATACCAGAATGATTAATAACTTTTGATTTATTAGTGGCAAAAAAAATCCAATCGCCTACTTGAGCTTCTTGAATAGAAATAGGCAATCCAAATTGTGCTTGATCCTTTGATAACCTTGGTATTTGAAAATTTTGGTCCGAATAGATACGAAACAATAGACCTGAACAATCCATCCCTTTTCGATCAATTCCTCCAGTTCGATAAGGTACTCCCTTGTAGGCCAAGCCTGTTTGAATGAGTTGATCTACTTCACTAAGCGTATAGTTATTTTCAATTTGAGCTTTGGATATCCCAAGAAATCGAATGGTCTTTTTCCAAACAGAACAGGAAGATACCAAAATGACTAACAATCCTACGCCAAGAATTCTTTTACACATAAGTCACTTCTTTGTTCACGGTATATATAATGGCTCCTTGGACATCTACATAACCCATTTTTCTTAAAGCTTCACAATAAGAATTAACCTGAGTAAGATGTTTTTCTTCCTTTTTACCCGTTTTATAATCCACCACAATCAAAGATTCTTTCTTTTTAACAACGCGGTCTGGTCGAATGACATTTCCATCTGGCAACAATATATCTTCCTCCGAGATGAATAACTCTCCTGGAATAAAAAATTGCTTTATTTCATCAATTTCAAGCAATTCCACAATTTCAGGTAACACATCTTTTAGTTGTACGTCCTCAAAAGATTTTAAATTTTCTAATTGCTTGTGAATAATTTCACCCAATTCTCTCTTTTCTTTAGCTAAAGTATATAAATCAGATTGGGCAGATTTAACTCTTAATAGTGGTTTTCTGGATGTCTTCGCATCTAAGGGTAAATTGATATGAATTTCAGAATTTGTCAAATTAGGCTTGGTAATAAATTTCTCTGATTGGCTAATCAAATAATAAGCTGAATGTTCATGATATTCTTCTTCGACAAATGAAGGCAAATCATCAGCCTTTGGTTTAAAAGATTGCAAATAATCCTTCAATAATTTACCAATAGACTGTTCAAATATAGTTTTTGTTCTGGCGTGGGAATCTGGATTCGGTTCTGAAAATAATATATGAAGGTGTTGCTTTGCACGTGTACTGGCCACATACAACATGTTCAGTGCATCCAAAAATATGGCATCTCGTTCTTGTTGTTTTTGAATCACTAAACTTGGAAAGGCATCCACGTCATTGGCATTTGCTCGAGCATAAAAATGAGGTAAAGTACCCTTTTCATTTAATTGAAATGCTTCTTCTTCAATGTCAAGTTTATACCAAATCTTATCACGCTCTCCAGCCTGATGCGACCAAGATGCAAATGGTAAAATAACTACGGGGTATTCTAAACCTTTGGATTTATGAATACTAGTGATGGTAATAGCATCCACATTTTCTGGACAAGAAATACTAAAACTATGTTTGTTTAAATCAAAATAATCTAAAAAATCAGAAATGGTAGATGCATTTTTCAACGTAAAATCTTGAATAATATCCAACAATTTTAATATGTACTCCGATCCTTCAGCTTGATTAAATAAATCAAAAATTCCAATGCTATGATATACAACATCAAAAAAACTATCCTCCTCCCAAATGGCATTCATTTGAATACCATAAAATTCTTGAATATACTGATTCATAACCAACTGTAAATCAGATTTTTTACTATGATCTTGTAAAAATTTCAAAGCTTCCAAAGATATTTCTTTACCATGAATATCAGCTAACGCATAAGCAGCTTCAAATAATAATAGAGGTTTTTGTGAATCAACTTTCATTTTTAATAATGCCAAAATGAAAGAGACTAAAGAAGAATAATAGACCAATAAGGAATCAGCAGAAATAACAGGATAACCTGCTTCTTTTAACTGCAAAGCTAAAAATTTAGCATCTTTATTTTTCCTTGTTAATAAGGAGATATCACCAAGACAAAAACCTTTGGATACATTATATTCAATTAAATTTAGCACATTTTGCAACATCCATTTGGCTTCTACATCTTTATTATCAGAGGTAATGACAGGTTTTTTAAAGACCAATACATCTACTTGACCCGATAACTTATTGGTTGAAACTTGTGGGATTTGGGTCATCCGATGACCATACACAGGTTCTAAGAGCGCACACAAACTTTGATAGTTTGGTTGATTTGAAATCCAAGTGAATAGTGCATTATTAAATTCCACTATTTCAGGTGCACTTCGGTAATTAAAGGCTAATTCATTTAATTGAATTTGTTGAATTAAATAATCAAAACGAACTTGGTCAAATTCTGATTGAGCAATTTTATCTCCGATTAAAGCAGGATTTTGCGAAGTTAATGAAGCTATTAAACCCACTTCGCCACCTCTAAATTTGTAAATAGATTGCTTAGCATCACCTACCAATAAATTTCGTTTTCCTAAGGATACCGTATTTTCCAATAAAGGCATAAAATTTTTCCACTGTAAAATAGAGGTATCTTGAAATTCGTCAATTAAAATATGGAAATATCGATCCCCAAGCTTTTCATAGATAAAGGGTACTGGGTCTTGGGAAATAATTTCATTTATTCGTCTAGCAAATTCAGAAATAGAAATACTAGATTGTTCATGCTGATAAACTTGATATTCCTGGTTTATTGAAGAAATAAGGGCAATTTTCTTTAAATCTTTGGCTATTAATTTAAATAATAAATAACGAGAAATCTCTTCATCATACAATTCAACAAATTCCCTCGCTAAATCAGTTAATTGATCTGAAATAGCCTCAATATTGGATTTAGTAATCGGATCTACTTTTGCAGCATGCCACTTATTTTGATCTATCGCATTACGTAACTTGACGTATTTATTCGATTCTAAAAAACTTTGACCTTGTACAAATTTTCGAAAAGTATGTATAGGGCCATTTGCTCCACCTGTTAAATCTGAATCTTGAATAGCAATAGAATCAATTAGATACATTATTTGCTTCGAAATCTCTCCAACTTGCTCCTCAACTGCTTGTATTTTGGTATGCAATTGTAATTCAATTTGTAAAAAATCAGACATGGAGAAAGCATCCATTTCATGCTTTATCCCAAAGTAATTTTCATCAAAAGAAATCCTCAAGAAATCAATTAAGCTTTGACGTATCCGATTCCAATTTCGGCCATCAATTACTTCTTGGCGCGCAAAAGAAAGAACTAAATCCGTTAAAACAGGATCTCCAGATTGATTGACCTTATCCAATAATTGATCCATCAAATCATTCATCAAAGATGGAATATCCATTATCACTTCAAATTGGCTTGGCAAATGAAGTTCCTCCACAAATGAACTACTCAACCTTTGAACAAAGGCATCAATCGTCATGACGGAAAATAATCCGTAATCTTGGAGTATTTGCTGTAAGGTAATTAAAGAACGAGTGGACAATTCATCCAGACTCAATTCTATACCTTGTTTGCTTAAATCTTGTTGAATTCTATTTAATAAATCTATCGCATCCGATTTATCTTTTTCAGTAAATCCAATAAATGATGGATAGGCCGAAATACCCGATAAAGCTTGAATAATTCTTGAACGCATTTCTTCAGCTGCTTTAATCGTAAATGTGACAGCTAAAATTCGACGAAAATATCCACGAGGCTCCACTTCATGCAATGACAACTTAATGTACTCTAAGGTTAAGGTATAAGTTTTACCTGACCCTGCAGAAGCAGAAAAAAGTTGTAAAGAGGGGGCTAACATGAAAAAACTGTTTAGAATGCAAGATAAAATAAAAATAGGATTAATTCGGTGTGCCTTTTATTGCTATCTTTGTTTCCCGTAACCAAACAAACAAATTCCCAATGTCAGGTAAAGGGACCACAAAGAAATCAAAGTACATTTTCGTTACGGGTGGAGTAACTTCTTCATTAGGTAAAGGCATCATAGCGTCTTCATTAGCCAAGCTTTTACAGGCTAGAGGATTAAGCTGTACCATCCAAAAATTCGATCCATACATCAATATTGATCCAGGTACATTAAATCCCTATGAACACGGGGAATGTTATGTCACCAATGATGGTGCCGAAACCGATTTAGATTTAGGCCACTATGAACGTTTCTTAAATACGCCTACTAGTCAGGCTAATAACATTACTACCGGTAGAATTTACCATAATGTAATTACTAAGGAAAGAAGAGGAGATTATTTAGGTAAGACCGTTCAGGTTGTTCCTCACATCACAGATGAAATCAAAAGAAATATTTTGCTCTTAGGCGAAACTGGGAAATTTGATATTGTAATCACCGAAATTGGTGGCTGTGTGGGGGATATTGAATCTTTACCATTTATCGAGGCAGCTCGACAATTAAAATGGGATTTAGGAGAAAAAAACACGCTCTTTATTCATTTAACCTTAATTCCATATTTGAGCTCTGCGGGTGAACTAAAAACAAAACCTACTCAGCACTCTGTAAAAACCTTGTCTGAGTCAGGTATTCAACCTGATATTTTGGTTTGTCGTACCGAACATCCTTTACCTCAAGAAATGAAGCGTAAAATTGGTTTGTTCTGCAACGTAACAGAGCAAGATGTTATTGAGGCTATGGATGCTGAGACTATTTATGATGTTCCTTTATTAATGAAAGAAGAGCGTTTGGATAGTCGTGTTTTATACAAACTGGATATTTACAACGACAAAGATTCCAATTTAGTTAATTGGAAAAACTTTTTATCGAAGCTTAAAAATCCCAAATTCGAAATATCCATTGGTCTCATTGGAAAATATGTGGAATTGAAAGATTCATACAAATCCATTGCAGAAGCCTTCATTCATGCTGGTGTAGCTAATGAAATTAAAGTCAATGTGAAATGGATTTCATCTGAAACCATGGACGACGAAAATATACAAGATACATTAGCTGGATTAGATGGTATTTTGGTAGCTCCAGGATTTGGAGAAAGGGGTATTCAAGGAAAAATCAATGCAGTAAAATTTGCCCGTGAAAATAAGATTCCATTCTTGGGTATTTGCTTAGGCATGCAATGTGCAGTGATCGAATTTGCACGTAATGTTATCGGTTTAGAAGATGCACATTCCTTTGAGATGAATCCAGAAACACCTTATCCCGTGATTGATATCATGGAAGATCAGAAAAAAGTATCTGAGAAAGGTGGTACCATGCGACTGGGATCTTATCCTTGTAAAATTGAAAAAGGCACATTGGCTCATAAAATTTATGGTAAGACTTCCATTCAGGAGCGCCATAGACACCGTTATGAGTTTAATAATACATTTTTAGATCAGTTTCATCAGGCTGGAATGGTAACTTCAGGATTAAATCCTGATAGTAATTTGGTGGAGATAGTTGAATTACCGAACCATCCATTTTTTGTGGGAGTTCAATTTCACCCAGAGTATAAATCAACTGTAGAAGCACCTTCTCCCCTGTTTGTTCATTTTGTTAAAGCAGCATACCAACATGCTGTTCCTTTTATTAAAAATTCAAAATAGTATTTAGATATATCTTATGGATAGGAATTCAGTTACTGGTATTGTATTGATTTTAGCCATGTTATTAGGCTATCAATACTTCTTTGCTCCCAAAGAACCGATTAAGAGTGAAACCAGTGTTAAAGCAAGTTCAAAAGGACCTAAAGTGGATTCTTTAGTGTCAAAGGCTATTCCCTCAGTAGCAAAATTGGATACAGCGATAGCTGCTATTAAAGAAGAAACCTTTGTATTAGAAAACAAAGACATCTCCGTTCAATTAAGTAATTATGGTGGAAAGATCGTTTCAGTAACCTTAAAGAATTACGAATCCTACAAAAATTATAACCAAGGGCTAAAAGCTGGTTTGAAATTATTTGATGCCAAAAAAGACCAATTTGATGTAGAACTACCTATCTCAGGCAAAAAAGTTAAACTTAGTGACTTGATGTATCAAGTAAATAAGTCTGGTGAAAGTATCGAGTTTGCTAGCACATTAACGAATGGAAAAATCATCAAGCAAACGTATAGTCTAGCTAAGGAAGGATTTGAACTGAATTATGCAATTGATGCAAAAGCATTAGGAAGTGATTTAGGAGCTGAATATCAAATCCACTGGAAGGAAAATATCCACCAAACAGAAAAGGATATTGCAGAAGAAAGAAAAGCAACCATCAATTATTTGTTGCACGAGGACGAGGAATTCGATTATTTATCGGAAAATCCATCAGCTAATGAAGCCGAAAACATTACCTCAAAATTGGATTGGGTTACTTTCAAAAAGAAATATTTCATTGCTGGTTTAATTCCTCAAGGATTCCAATTTCAAAAAGCAGCATTGAGTAGCACACCCAATTTGAATGATTCATTGAACATCAAAACTTTGGATGCCAATATTGTTGCTTCTTCACAAGATTTACTTCAAGGAAAATCTAGTTTCAAATTTTACTTTGGACCAAACGATTATTCCATCATCAAACAAGTAGCGCCGTCTTTTGGTAAAAATGTCAAACTAAGTTATGACTTCTTATTACCCATAACTCGGTATGTATTTGTTCCTTTATTTGATTTCTTGGAAAGTATCGTTTCCAATTACGGTCTATTAATTGTTTTGTTGGTTTTAATCATCAAAACCGCCTTATTACCATTGACTTATAAGTCTTATGTGTCCATGGCTAAAACTAGGATTTTAGCGCCAGAAATTGCAGCTATCAAAGAAAAAATCGGAGATGATGCTGCACGTGTACAACAAGAAACCATGAAATTATACGGTGAAGTGGGTGTCAATCCTTTAAGTGGTTGCGTGCCTGTTTTAGCTACCATGCCAGTGCTTATGGCGGTATTTATGTTGTTTCCCAACTTAATCAACCTGCGACAAGAGTCTTTCTGGTGGGCAAATGACCTTTCTACTTTTGACTCTGTTTTGGATTTACCCTTTGCTATTCCTTTTTATGGATCACATGTAAGTTTATTCTGTTTGTTGATGACCTTGTCTCAATTGGCATACGGTTACTATAACAACCAAATTACACCTGATCAACCAGGACAACCCATCAATATGAAAATGATGGCATACGTAACGCCAGTGATTTTCATGTTTGTCATGAACTCCTTCCCTGCGGGTTTGAGTTTTTACTATTTCGTATCCAACTTGGTAACTATCGGACAACAATTAGCAATTCGCAAATTTGTGGATGAAGATAAAATCAAACGACTTTTGGATGAAAATCGCAAGAAAATTGCGGCCGGAGGTGGAGCTAAAAAATCACGATTCTCACAGTACCTTCAAACTCAAATGAAAGCTATTGAAGAGAATCAAAAGGATCAAAAAAACAACAATACTAAGAAGAAGAAATAGTCATGGGTTCATTAAGTGCTTCCTATTTTGAACGTGCACAAGAAGTTATTCCTGGTGGAGTTAATTCTCCAGTAAGAGCATTTAAATCAGTAGGAGGTTCACCCCTATTCATTCAATCAGCGAAAGGTGCCTACCTTAAAGATGTGGATGGAAAAGAATATATCGACCTGATAGGTTCTTGGGGACCTATGCTATTTGGACAAGCGCATCCAAGTATTGAAAATGCTGTTCGTCAAGCCCTATCCAATGGATTTTCTTTTGGCGCTCCTTCTTATAATGAAGTTTTAATCGCGGAAAAAATCGTTTCCATGATTCCTTCCATTGAAAAAGTGAGATTGGTGAATTCTGGTACAGAAGCGACAATGGCCGCTATTCGATTGGCTAGAGCTTATACCAAAAGAGATAAAATTATCAAATTTGAAGGATGTTATCATGGACATGGAGACTCCTTTTTAATTGCAGCTGGATCAGGCGTTGCAACCTTAGGTACTCCTGATAGCCCGGGTGTTACCGTATCAACTGCAAAAGATACCTTAACTGCTGTTTATAATGATTTAGCGTCATTAGAAAATCTATTTAACGCCAATCCTAATGATATTTCAGCAGTAATCCTGGAGCCAGTTGTTGGTAATATGGGATTGGTAATTCCAGAGCCAGGTTTTATAGAAGGTATTCAAAAATTGTGTCAGGCAAATGGTAGTTTATTAATCTTTGATGAGGTGATGACAGGTTTTAGACTTTCTTCATCAGGTTACCAAGGCCTTACGCATATCCAACCCGATTTAACAACCCTCGGTAAAATCATAGGTGGAGGTTTACCAGTTGGTGCTTATGGAGGAAAAGCAGAAATCATGAACCTGATTGCTCCAGCTGGACCGGTATATCAAGCAGGTACGCTTTCTGGTAATCCATTAGCCACTTCGGCTGGATTAGCAATGTTGAATTTAATCACAGAGAACCCTGAAGTTTATCAAGAATTAAATAAAAAAGGAGAATTTTTAGCTAATGGAATTCGCCAGCAATTGCAAGAATTACAGATTGAAGGATTTGTTAACCAAATAGGATCCATGTTCACATTATTCTTCACTAGCAAAGTAGTGAAAAATTTCAGTGATGCTAAAACCTCGGATACAGCTAAATTTGGTGTGTATTTCAGAGAAATGTTGAACCAAGGTGTGTACTTACCTCCATCTCAATTTGAATCTTGGTTTTTATCAGCCGCGCTTGATCAATCACACCTAGACCATATTTTACAAGCTAGTAGAATAGCTTTGAAAAAAACACTTGTGGCCTAATAACAGCTTTAAAAGCTCTTAGCTGTATGAAAGAAGGAACTTTCTTTAGTGTTATTATTCCTGTCTATAATCGTCCACAAGAATTGGATGAACTACTAAACTGTTTACTGCAGCAGGAGTATTCTCATTTTGAAGTAATTGTTGTAGAAGATGGCTCACAAATTTCTTCCTCAGAAATAGTCAATAAATATGTCAATCGACTAGATATTGCTTATTATTTTAAAGAAAACGGAGGACAAGGTTTCGCTCGAAATTATGCATTTGAAAGAGCTAAAGGTGATTTTTTTGTTATTTTAGATTCAGATGCACTGCTTGAAGCCAATTATTTAGAAGAAGTAGAAAAAGGAATTAGCGTAAAAAATATAGATTTATTCGGAGGTCCAGACAAAGACCATCCTAGCTTCACTCCCATTCAAAAAGCCATCAGTTTTAGTATGACAAGCCTATTCACCACGGGAGGTATACGGGGTAAAGAAAAGAATATAGGTGGACAATTTCATCCCAGAAGCTTTAACATGGGTATTTCCCGAAAAGTATGGGAAGCCACAGGTGGTTTCAAAATCACTCGCATGGGTGAGGACATTGAATTTAGTATTCGATGTTTGTCTTTAGGTTTTACATCTGCATTATTACCTAATGCCTTTATATACCATAAAAGAAGAACCAATTTTGTCCAATTTTATAAGCAATTACATTTCTTTGGCCGGGCTAGAATTAATATCTCAAGGTTTTTTCCACAAGAATTGAAATGGGTACACTTTTTCCCTGCTTGTTATTTGATTGGAATACTGATTGTCGGCTTTAGCTTATTACTACTCCCAAGCATAGGAATATGCCTCTCTAGCTTTCTCCTTGTCTATTGGTTTGGTATTTTTATAGATGCATTCATTCAAACCAAAAACTTATACATAGCAATCCTTGGCCTTTTGGCAGCTAACGTACAGTTAATTGCTTATGGCCAAGGATTTATAGAAGAAGCCTATAAAAAAATTACCAATAAGCCTTCTTAAGTAGATAATTTTGAACGTAATCTTTTACACCGTCTTCTAAGGTGTGAAAAGGCTGAGTGAAACCAATATTGCGCAATTTTGACATATTAGCTTCAGTAAAATATTGATATTTATCGCGGATATCAATAGGTGTATCAATGTAATTAATTTGCGCTTCTTTACCCATCGCTGCAAATGTTGATTTACCCAAATCATTGAAGGAACGGGCAATACCTGTACCTAAATTATAGATACCCGAATTTTTGCGATGTTCCATAAAGAATATGCATACATCTATTAAATCCTTTACATAAATAAAATCTCGCATTTGTTCCCCGTCACCATAATCTGGACGATGAGATCTAAATAAATTTAGACTCCCCTTTTCATTAATTTGCCGGAAAGCATGCCAAATAACAGAAGCCATACGACCCTTATGGTATTCATTCGGACCATATACATTAAAAAACTTCAATCCAGCCCAGAAAAAGGGTTTTTTCTCTTGTTGTAAAGCCCAGATATCAAAGTCATTTTTAGAATCTCCATACGGATTTAATGGCTTTAAACCTGGAATTTTACTTTCATCATCATCATATCCCAATTCTCCTAATCCATAAGTGGCAGCAGAGGAAGCATATACCAATGGAATTTGATACTCGACACAACGATTCCAAATATCCTTAGAATATTGCACATTTAAATCGTCAAAGATCGCCTTATCAAATTCAGTTGTATCGGTACGCGCACCAATGTGAAAGATAAACTCCACCTCCCTAAAATTTGAATCAAGCCATGTGAAAAATTGAGTTCTTTCAACTCTTTCCTTGATTTTTTTACCAATTAAATTTTTGTTTTTCTCCTCCAAAGAAAAATCATCTACTGCGATAATGTAATTGAAATTTAACTCGTTCAATTTTTGAATTAAACAACTACCAATGAATCCAGCAGCTCCTGTAACAATGATCATAATTAAATAGATTATATAGATTTAGCCCTCAAATTTACGTAGAATCCCAATAGCATTCCATACCTTTGCAGAATTAATGGTGATTCTGCTATTGTTTTCCCAGAACACCCTCACTTTAAACAACTGAAAACAATGGTTTACGTCATCCGCAAGGAACATTTTAATGCCGCTCATCGGCTTTATAATCCCAATTGGTCAGAAGCTAAGAATGAAGAAGTATTTGGCCCTTGTGCCAACAAAAATTGGCATGGTCACAATTTTGAATTAATCGTTACGGTAAAAGGAAATCCGGATCCAGAGACTGGATTTGTGTTTGATTTAAAGGAATTGGGAAAACTGATTAAAAAAGAAATTATTGATAAGGTTGATCACAAAAACCTCAATTTGGATGTAGATTTCATGACGGGTAAATTAGCCAGTTGTGAAAACTTGGTCATGGAATTTTGGAAGATATTAGCTCCAAAAATTCAAGAATCATCCTCTAGTGCGCAATTACACAAAATCCATTTGGTAGAAACCAACAAAAACTCAGTAGAATATTACGGAGAAATATAAATGAAGTATTTTATACTAGCAGGAGAAAAATCAGGCGATTTACACGGTTCCAAATTAATCAAGGAATTGTTGATTTTGGATCCTTCTGCAAGTATTCAAGCTTGGGGTGGCGATGATATGCAAGAAGCTGGTGCAGAATTACTTATCCATCATAAAGAACTTGCCATCATGGGATTATTGGGTGTTTTACAGAACATTCAAAAATTGAAAGGTTTATTCCAAAAATTCAAAAAGCAAATACATGATTTTCAGCCAGATACCATCATATTCATTGATTATGGTGGATTTAATTTAAAAGCGGCTAGAATTGCCAAATTACAAGGATTTCACACCCAGTTTTACATTGCCCCCAAAGTTTGGGCATGGAATAAAGGCCGAGTAGAGGTAATCAAAAAATGGATTGATCAATTGTATGTTATTTTTCCATTTGAAAAGACATTATTTGAAGAACATGGAATATCCACTCATTATGTGGGAAATCCTTTGAAAGATTCCATTGATAGCTTTCAAGCTGATCCACGTTTTACCGAGGAAAATTCCATTCAACAACCATGTATTTCTTTATTAGCGGGGAGTAGAAAACAAGAAATAACAGCTGCTTTGCCCGTTTTTCAGGAATTAAAAGCACAATTTCCCGATTTACACTTTTATGTGGCAGGACTAAAAGAATGGAAATCGATTTACGAGTTTTATCAATTAAATGTCATTTACGATGACACCTATAATTTACTACATGTATCTCAAGTAGCCATTGTTACTTCAGGAACCGCTACCTTAGAAACAGCCCTCTTTAAAATTCCTCAAATCGTAGTGTATAAAACAGATTGGCTATTTTACTCCTTAGCAAAACTGCTTGTGAAGATTAAATTCATATCACTGGTTAACATCATTTTAGGTAAAGAAGCTGTCCCTGAAATGATACAATCTAAATTTACCGCATCTCATATATCCATTAAGCTTAAACAATTACTTGAGCCAAACTCTATTACTAAGCAAAATCAATTGAAACTATACGATGAGTTAGCCCAAATCATTGGTCCTGCTGGAGCATCGAAAAAAACCGCTAAATTGATATTTGAATCTACTTCGGCTAATCAAGCTAAGTAGTTTTTAATCCAGGATTTTTGAGTACCAGGAATTGAAGCATAATAATTCGCAATTACTTTTTTATCTACCTCAAAATCTCCACTTGGATAAAATGGATCATTGATATGAACCCATTTATTTACATAATCAAAACCTACCATGATGATAGGAATATTTGCTTGGACTGCAATGTGATAAAATCCAGTTTTTAATTCTTGAACATCTTTTCGTGTACCTTCAGGTGCCAAGGCGGCATGGAAATAGGTATTTGCTTGATATATATCGACAATAGCACTTACTAAATTTTGATTTTTTGATCTATCAACAGGGTATCCACCTAACCAGCGAAATAACCAACCAAAAGCACCTTTGAAAAGTTCTTGTTTGCCCCAAAAATAGATTTTCATTTTCAATAAGGATCGAACACCTAATCCAATAGGAAAATCAACCCAGGTTGCGTGCGGGCAAACGATAACAATACTTTTAGGAATATCTCTCGGAATATTTCCTTTCATTTCCCAACCCATTCCCTTAAAGAATAAGTCGAACAATGCAGATTTTATGAGCATAATTGCAATAAATAGGAGTCAATTTGTTTTAAAGAACACGAAGGATTAATGAGCACTCCATCAATGCCTACTCGTTTTGCTGATTCAATATTATGAAAATTATCATCAAAAAAAACAAGATTTTCTGGTTTTAACGATAAATCTTGAAGAACGTGGTGATAAATGTTTTCATCTGGTTTTATCATGCCTAAATCAAATGAAAAATATACTTTTTGAAACAAGGAAAATAAATTCTCTCCTTTGGGCCCTAAAGGGACTTGTGTGAAATGTTGAGCATGGATAGCGCTCGTATTACTCAATAGAAATAGTGGATATTGATGTGACAAATTTTCCAACCATGCATACACACCTGGATGAAAATCCAACAAGAGCGAAGAAAATGCTTGATCAAATTGACCATCCGTACAGGATAAATCTAAGGATTCCCTAAGATAATCTCGAAACTCATTGTCGCTTTGTAAACCACTTTCATATGCTGCCCAAAGTGATTGACTATGAGTCAATTCCTTTACTTCCTCAGCAGAATATTTACTTGATAAATCAGCAAAAGCTTGGTACGTCTTGTTTAAATCTATGGGCAAAAGCACATTACCTAAATCAAATAGAAGGGATGGCTTGCTTAAAGACATAATGCTTATTCTACAACAACACCCATTTTACCGTACTTATCTATACGTGCATCAATTCTTGCACGAGTATCCATAGCACAAAGCTTTTTCAACTCTTCTTTGATGACTGCTTTCATTTTTGCCGCAGCTGCTTCTGGATCTAAATGTGCTCCACCTAATGGCTCAGGAATAATTCCATCAATCAAACCATTTTGTTCCATATCATTGGCTGTTAATTTCAATGCTTCAGCAGCCTGTTCCTTATAGTTCCAAGATCTCCATAAAATAGAAGAACAAGATTCAGGAGAAATTACCGAATACCAGGTATTTTCCATCATTAAGACACGATCTCCAACCGCTATACCCAAAGCCCCACCTGATGCACCTTCACCAATGATGATGCAAATAACAGGCACTTTCAACATAAACATGTCGCGAATATTTCGAGCAATAGCTTCACCTTGCCCTCTTTCTTCTGCTTCTAAGCCTGGAAATGCACCTGGAGTATCAATCAAACATACAATAGGCTTATTGAATTTCTCCGCCATTTTCATGAGGCGCAAAGCTTTGCGATAACCTTCAGGATTGGGCATACCAAAATTACGATACTGTCTTTGTTTGGTATTACGACCTTTTTGTTGACCAATAAACATCACGGAAAACTCCCCGTCAATATTCCCAAAACCACCTACCATGGCTTTATCGTCTGCTACCGAGCGATCACCATGAATCTCGATGAACTCTTCACACATTTTCTCAATATAGTCAAAAGTATAAGGGCGATCAGGATGTCTGGATAATTGAACACGTTGCCAACGAGTTAAATTAGAAAATGTCTCTTTTTTCAATTCTAGAATTTTTTCTGTCAATGATTGTACTGTAGCAGTGACATCGACATTATTTTCAATTGCTAATTTGCGCATTTCTATCAACTTATGCTCTAATTCAGCAATTGGCTTTTCAAATTCTAATAATGTTCTCATAGTAGATGTTAATTTCAATTGTAAAATTATCAATTAAAGAATGAAAGTTTGATTCTTTTCAGGCAAAATAACATCCTGATATCCCAAATTTGTTAACTCTTCTTTGAATTCTACCATACTTTCTTCTTCACCATGTGAAAGAAACACTTTTTTAAGTGTTGATGGATTCTGAACTTTCATGAAATCCAATAGACCTAGTTTATCAGCATGACCAGAGAAAACATCAATTTTACGTATTTGAGCATAAACTTTATATTCACGATCTCGTACTTGAATATGGTCGGTTCCAGCTAATAACTGTCTACCCAAAGTACCTTCAGCCGCATAACCAATCAACAAAATGGTACAATAGGTATTGGATATATTATCGGCAATATGTGTCTCTACCCTCCCACCGGATATCATTCCTGAAGAAGAAATGATGATACATGGTTCATGGTAATTTTTAATTGCTCTACTTTCTTTCTCTGTCTGCAAGAATTTCAAATTATCAAAGTCGAATAATTCATCATAATCCGCTTGAAATTCTCTAGCTTCTTGATTCAAGTAAGATGAATATTTGGTATAAATTCGAGTTGAACTTTTTCCCATTGGACTATCTGTAAATACACGAATAGCAGGAAAATGATCTTCTTCGATCAATCGATTGAGTGTATATAGCACTGCTTGGGTTCGACCTACTGAAAATGCAGGTATGATTAGTCTTCCGGGTTTATCAATACAAGTTGCTTTAATGATATCACCTAAAGCCTTCTTTGTACTTTCTTTGTCTTCATGGATACGATTACCATAGGTAGTTTCACAAACCAAATAATCACAAGCAGGCATAGTCTGAGGATCTATATGCAAAGGATAATTTTTCCTTCCAATATCTCCACTGAATCCAAGGGTTTTCTTAACTCCATTTTCAGTAATACCTAAATGTACGTGCGCAGCTCCTAATAAGTGACCAGCAGGAATAAAGGTGATTTCTAAATTATCCGTAGCTCTGAATTTCTTGCTAAAAGGAATTGTTATAAAATGATTGACCGAATGTTCTACGTCCTTCTGTAAATAAAGATCTCCTTTGCGTAAAAGGCGATCCATTTGCTTATGTTTCTTACGACTTTCCCCTTGAGCTGCCTTTAGTTTTCTTAAATGCAAATTGGCAGAGTCCATTAAAAGTAATTCTGCTAACTCAGCAGTAGGTGGCGTACAAAGTACTTGGCCTTCGTAACCCTCACGATACAACATAGGGATATTACCTGAATGGTCAATATGGGCATGAGTAAGAATGACTAAATTTATTAGAGAGGCATCAAATGGAAAAAATGCTTTGCTTTCATAGGGCTCATCGAAATCAATCTCCCGCTCCATATCTGTACCACAATCAATCAAAATCTTAAAGCCATCTTCCAATTCAAGTAAATACATACTTCCTGTCACTTGTTTGGCCGCACCTAAAAATTGTAGCTTCATAAAATCAAATAAATAGGGGCTCAAAGAGCCCCTGATACGCTGCAAAAATACAGATTTTTCGTGAAATAGAAATAGTCTATTTTACTTGCTTCGCAAAATCTGCTTGCATCTTATCTAAAACATCCTTAGTCAATTGCTTATCCGCAATGACTGTTCTATATCTAAAAGTAACGGATTCCCCTTTTTTCAAAGTCAAATTTCGTTCATCCTTTCCATTACTAAATACTTTGGCACCTAATGGATTTACTGCAAATAATCCATAGCCTCGAGCATGCCAATAACTTGGATAACTTACGTTGGCAGGGTGATCTAAAATAGCAATGTTAATAGGATGATTATCCAAAACTCCTTTCAAATTCATCCATTTAGCACGTGTACTCCAAACTTTCTCACCTGTAATTCCTTCACTACTTTCATAATCGCCACTTACACCTGTATTATCCAATACTGGCACCTTAGTCTCTACACCATGTGCATCCGTGAAAATATCGGGTTTATTAGAAGGTATCTCTAATTGACGAGCTACACGAATAGCAAACATTCCATCTTTAACATCTTTAAATAACACTGTTTCAGCTAAGGCTGTTAAAGTGGTAATTCTATCAATAACACGTACATCAGAAGTACCTGAAAAAGCATAGGAAGTTTTCTCAGCTAATACTTTGGCTCCTTTTCCATCACTATCTATCCAAGTCGCAGACACGGCTAATTCTCCTTTTTCTTTACCTGGTTTCATGTTCAATACTTGCTCATGAACTATGGTTCCAAATTTATGGCTTTTCATTCCATCTGAAATATTATTGGAATTATTCCAATAGTCAAAACCATTGACATCCTCATAATTTAACCACATCCCCACGTGGTGCGGGTGATCTGTACGCTCTCCCGGACGAATAGCTACAGGATAACCACGAGTAATGGTACTTCCTTTTGCACTAAGAATAGGAAAAAGAACCGCTTTTTTCAAAATGGCTTCTCCAGGGAAAAAGTAAGATGTGAAGTATTTACCGCCAACTAAGACATCAATTTTCTTCTCAGCATCGTTTTTCTTAAAGCTAACCGACTGGTTTTGAGCACTTACCTGAAAGGCAAGGCAAGTTGATAGAATTAAAAATAATTTTTTCATAAAAATAAGTTTAAAGTAAAATTCCGAGAATGACTCCTCGGAATTTTACAAAATAACAAAATCAAATTGACATTAATAGCCTGGATTTTGTGGGAATCCTGTGGAAGTACCTTCTGCTCGGTCAATTTGTAATTGAGGAATAGGTCTTAACACATGGTGAGCTTTAATAAATGGTGCTGCTTGAGGATTGTATTTTTTAACACGATCTATCAAATTACCCCAACGAGCTAAATCCAACCAACGGGATTGTTCACCGATTAATTCTCTCTCCCGCTCATCCATAACGAATTCGATGTTTAAATCATCCGCTTTAACCACCATTTCATTTTCTTTTCCGGGCCATGCAGCACGACGACGTATGATGTTGTAATTAGCCGCAGCATCAGCTTTTAGGCCAGAAAAATATTGAGCTTCTGCTAACATTAAATACGTATCAGCTAAACGGAAAGCAATAAAATCACGACCACCTTCAAACTGCGTTCTATCCACACGGCCTCCATCAAAGTGCTTATTAATGGCAGGGAAAATACGCTCATCATAACGTGAAGGCACTAATACTTGATATTTCTTCTTGGCACGTTCAGAGTCAGACATTTCATAACCTGGTAAGAAAATAGCCGTATCACCCAAAGCAAACGTAACTGTCTTTTTCGTTAAATCAAAGCTCGTATTATATGTACCTGGCTTGTTAGAGTAGTATGTATCCTTAAATGTTTTCTTATAACGACTATCCACATCTCTGTTGTTAAAAACAACATCTAAAGTATATTTCGTTGGCATATAACGCTTAAATGGACGACCATTTTCCGTATCTCTTTGCATTCCTGGTAATACATCATACTCCATACCAAAAAATACGTGGGCATTATTTCCACCTGCATTAGTTAATGGATCTCTGGTATATTGAATTGACCAAATTACCTCATTATTCATTTCGTTTCCTTGCTTGTGGACGTCCGCGAAGTTGGGTAATAAAGTTAATCCATAGTTAGCTATCACATTTTTAAAATTGGCGATTGCCTTGGCATAATCATCTCCAGCTTTAGCAGATGAAGTAGCCTTGGTTAAATAAACCCTTCCTAAAAGATGCTCCGCAGCTGCGCGAGTGGCACGACCATAATCAGCGGATCTAGATTTATTTTCTAAATCTGGGATAGCCTCATTCAAATCTTTGATAATTTGCGCGTATTGTTCGGCAACAGTACTTCTTTTCACAACTTTCGTAGGAGCCAATGTTTCTTTTAAACGAAGATCCACACCTCCAAATAATTGGGTGAAAATGAAATAATGATGAGCACGAATAAATTTAGCTTCTGCAACACGCTGCTTCTTAACACTTTCAGCCAAACCTGTTACTGTAGGAGCACGTTCAATAATGGCATTACAAGTGTTGATACCTTGGTAAAAATCATTCCAAATTTCAGCCAATAAACCATTTCTGGTATCAAAATCCGTTGTGTACGTATTCATAAATTTCCAGCTACCATCAGCACCATTAGTGTAAGAGTCCGTACCAAAAATTGTTAAATTCATACCGCGCTCTGTTCCATACCATGATCTCATGGTGGAATAAGCAGCACTAGTTGCATCATTCAATCCTTTGGCTGTATTGATATAATCATTACCAATACGCGAAACAACATTTTCTGTTAGCAAATCATTACAAGATTGTAAACCTAATCCTAAAGTTCCAATCAATCCTAAATTTGCTAAAAAACTTATTTTTTTAAATAATTTAAAGCTTTTCATATCTATCTATATTTGAAATAATAGTTAAAATTTAAGATTTACACCGAATGTTAATACACTAGTTGCCGGTGAAACGTTGGTATTTACCTCACCACCGCCAACTCCTTGCTCACCATCAACATAAGTTTCAGGGTCAATACCCTTGTATTTCTGACGGTACTCAGCTAAAATCAAAGGTTGTTGGATACTTGCATATACACGAATGCTTTCCATCTTCCATTTTTTAGCTACTGATTCAGGAATATTGTAACCAATATTGATGTTTCTAATCTTAAAGAAAGATCCTTCAAAATAGGTCAAAGCACTACCATATTTAGGGAATTCTTGTGTTACAACAGGTTGAGGGAACTCATTAGTTGGATTATTAGGTGTCCAATAATTCAATGATAAGTTGTTGTAACGACCAGCCAATTGATTCACGTTATCATGAAAACGGCTACGAATCATTTGTCCAACACGAGCGAAAACAAAGAAAGATAAATCAAATCCTTTGTAGGAGAAACGGTTAGTTAATCCAGCAGTAAACGAAGGCACAGCAGATCCTAAAATTTGACGATCATCTGCGTTAATTTTTCCGTCATTATTAAAATCTTGAACTTTGATTTGACCTACTTTATCACCGTATTTAGCAGCCTCATCTTTTTCTGAAGTTTGCCAGATACCGATTTTTTTGTAGTCAAAGAATACACTTAAAGGTTGTCCAATAAAACGACCCGCTCCGACATCATCAACTTTTCCGTTTGCTAATTCAATAATTGATTCTCTATTTCTATTAAAAATTAAATCAGTTGTCCAATTAAAACCTCCTTTGTCAACATTGACAGAAGACAAAGTCAATTCAAGTCCCGTATTTTGAGTTTCTCCAACGTTAGTAGTGAATCCACCAAAACCAATCGAAGTTGGAAGTGGCTGAGGAGCCAATAAATTAGTTGTATTGGTTACATAATATTCAGCTGTACCCGAAATTCTTCCACGCAAGAAACTAAAATCTAAACCTACGTTTTTCGTAGTAGATGTTTCCCAACGCAAATCTGGGTTTCCGATGGTATTTGGACGGTAACCATAGGCTGCCGCATTATCCCATGCATAAGCGGTTCTACCCAACAAAGCCTGTGTTTGATATGGCGTAATCGCTTGATTACCAATGGCTCCCCAGCTTGCACGTAATTTCAACTGATCAATGGCAGTGATATCCTTGATAAAAGGCTCTTCTGACATATTCCAACCAACCGCTACCGAAGGGAAAAGTCCGAATTTAGTATTCGCACCAAAACGAGATGAACCGTCAGCACGTAAAGTCGCAGTAATTAAATACTTTTCTTTATAATCGTAATTCAAACGACCCATGTAGGAAAGTAATGTCCATTCAATTAAATCCGTATTAGCACCAGTAATCTGACTAGCATCTCCTAAACGGTGATAAGATTCCGATTCAGCTGGAATACCATTTACAGAAATTGAAGTACGCTCATCGCGATCACGTTGAATAGATTGTAAACCTGTAAAATTCAAGTTGTGTACATCTTTAAACTTACGGTTATAAGTGATCACATTTTCCAAAGTCCAATTAAATAAGAACTGCTCACTAATACTTCCGTTAGCATTACCACCACGGTTATTATTGGTAAATGCACCAATAAATCTACCGGCACGGCCAATAGTTAAGTCTGGACCAAAATTTACACGATATTTCAAACCTTTAGCAATATTCCATTCGCCATAAAGACTGTTGAATGTTCTAAAACGTTTATTTTCATCAATGTTGGCACCTGGAACAATTTCAGAAAATGGGTTCGTTCTTAAACCATCATTGGTTGGAAGAAACACTAAATTACCATTAGCATCATAAGGCTCTCCCAAAGGGTTTTCCTGCATGGCACCTCCCAAAATATTTAAGTTTTCACCATTGCGCAAACTATTGACCACTAAAGTAGATAAACCAATCTTAATCTTGTCATTAATCTGATGATCTAGGTTTACACGGAAAGTATAACGTGTAAAATCTTGCATCTTAACTACACCAATATCATTGAAATAATTGGCAGAAATATTAAAAGTAGTTTTCTCAGACCCTCCAGATACAGAAACTTGATGGCTTTGAATAGCACCTGCACGCAACATACCTCCTACATAATCTGTACTTCTACCAGTAGCTATACTAGTTAATTCGCGTGGTTCAAAAATCTTAGCATCATCAGTAGCAGTACCCGCACCAAGTGGATATTGTCCCACAGCACGACGAGATTCACGCTTATATTCAGCAAATTCAGCACCATTCATTACTTGAATAGTACCCAACTGCTGATTTACACCATAATATGAATCTACTGAAACTACTGTTTTACCAGCTTTTCCTCTTTTTGTACTAATAATAACTACACCATTTGCACCTCTAGAACCATAAATAGCTGTAGCAGAAGCATCTTTTAATACTTCCATCGATGTAATATCAGATGGATTAATATCATCAATACCTCCTGATAAAGGAATACCATCTACTACATACAAAGGATCATTGGAAGCATTGAAAGATCTTCTACCACGAATACGGATTTGTGGACCCGCACCAGGCTTAGAACCAGGTTGAACCACATCAACACCAGCCGCTCTACCTTGTAAAGCTTGACGAGCATTGGTAACAGGCAATTCAGAAATTTCTTTAGCACCAACAGATGAAATAGCTCCAGTCATTTGACTCTTTTTCTGAGTACCATAACCCACAACTACAACTTCACTTAATGAAGTATTATCTGCCGTAAGTTTAACGTCAATTTGAGTCTTGGAACCGACAGGAACCTCCTGCGGCAAATAACCAACTGAAGAAATAACCAATACAGCTGAAGAAGATGCAGAAATTTTAAAATTTCCATTAGCATCAGAAGAAGTACCTGTTTTTGTTCCTTTGATTAAAACAGATACTCCAGGTATCCCCGAACCATCCTCAGCAGAAGTAATTTTTCCTGAGATGGAACGATCTTGAGCAAACAATTGAATTCCCAAAAAAACAAATATCATGCTTAATAGGAACTTTGAAAGTAATTTTTTTCTCATTTGTTCTAAAATAATAAGTTAATAAGAGTGCAAAGTATTTTGTATCCGACTCCATAATGCCTTGCTCTCATCAGGAGTTAACTGGACCTTAGGGTTGTTAGACTTTCTAGATTGGTTCCAGGTATTTCTAGAAAATCGAATTAAAAATTTACTAATGCGTATACGCATTAACTGGCTTAAGTTTCGTTGATCCTTTCCATTTTTATGTATCATTTAAAGTATTTTTTGTACAATTACTATGTAAAGTAAATAAAAAATACTTTTTACTCATTTTCATTTAAAAAGCTACATTTTCATACACCATCAATTCTTTCATTTGACGTAAAGCACCAAATATTAAATTGTACACAGATTGTGGATTGATTTTCATGGATTGGCTGATTTGATCCGTATCCATATTATGATAAAACTTTAAGGAGATTGCCTCTCTTTGTCTTTTACTTAATTTCAACAAGCACTGAGATAATTGTTTGTTGGTTGCTAATTCATCTTCCATTCGAATCATCATATATTCCTGGCTATTATCTCTATCAGCAGTTTCCAAATAATAATTAGCATGATGCTGAGCATTTTTTAATTGGCCATCTAAGTGACGTACTAACTTACGCTTAATAGAAGCCATCAAATAAAATTTCACGCTAGTAGTCGGTCCTAGGCTAGCATGATTTTTCCATAGTTCTACAAATAAATCATGCAAACAATCTTTGATTAATTCCTTATCACTAGTTATCCCCATGGAATACGAATATAAAGGCTGTACAAAATGCTGATAAAGACAAGTAAAGGCTTGATGGTTTCCATTTCTGAATTGATCCCAAACTTCCACCTCATTAATGCTTTGTTTCATTGGTATTCTGATTAATTGGACTATTGTAAGTAGTAATTAAATTTTACTCCATTTTATTTCATGAGTGAAACCAATATAGATATAGGAATTATAATAATTCAATGAAAATCTTTAATTTTTTTCCGTAAACGTTTACGTAAACGTTTACAATTTTTGACCTTCAAAAAAAAAGGAAAAACTGGGTCAAAAAATGAACTAATTAATATTTCTACCAAAAAAATACCAAAAACTAAAAATTGACTATTTTTAAGTTTTCCTAACAAAATGAATCAACAAATTAAAAAATTAAACACCTTGGACGCCTCTATGCTGGTCATGGGATCCATGATAGGCTCAGGTATTTTCTTGGTAAGTTCAGAAGTAGCCCGACAAATATCCAGTCCATATATGTGGCTGGGAACCTGGATACTAACCAGTTTTTTAACTATCACTGGAGCCTATGCCTACGGTAAACTTTCGACTCTTTTTCCCCAAACTGGCGGACAATACATCTATCTAAAAGAAGCTTATTCCCCCATGACGGGTTTTTTATTCGGATGGACAACATTTCTTGTTATACAAACAGGGACCATTGCAGCTGTTGCCGTAGCTTTTGCTAAGTATACTGGCTTTTTGTTTCCTAATGTGATTAATGAAAATGCTGTTTTATTTAATTACATCAATAGTCAACAACTTTTAGCAGCAGCTTTAATCGCACTACTTACTTACTTCAATTTAAAAGGAATATCCTTTGCCTCATTCATTCAAAACCTATTTACATTCACCAAAATTGGAGCTATCATCGTTTTAATCTTCATTGGTTTTTATGTTGGCTTTCAAAATGATTGGTTGCATTTTGATCAATTTTTTAGAGAAGTAAAAATGTTTGATACTTCCAGTCAGCAGTTAATCCCAATCGATACATTCACATTAGCTAGTTTATTCGGCGTTGCCATGATTGGTCCTTTATTTTCTTCATCCGCCTGGAACAATGTCACCTTTGCTAGCCAAGATTTTGAAGATCCACAAAAAACAATTGCAAAAGGCTTGGTATATGGTTCTGCGCTAGTATGTCTTCTCTATATCTTAACCAACATAGCTTATTTAGGTATTTTACCTTTAGATGGTGATCCCAATGGTTCCACAGCTTATGAACGAGGTATCATGTTTGCTAGTCAGGACAGACTAGGCTCAGCTGCACTCCAAAGTGTATTTGGAACTATAGGAGCTACCTTAATGGCTGTATTTATTATGATATCAACTTTTGGATGTAATAATGGTATTATATTGGCTGGTGGCCGACTTTTTGAAGCTATGGCAAAAGACAAACTATTTTTTGCTAAAGCTGCCTATTTAAATAAAAACGGCGCACCCTCCTATTCTCTTGTTATTCAAGGAGTTTGGGCAATACTCTTATGTTTCTCAGGGGGTTACGGTACCTTATTGGACTTTACGGTCTTTGCAATCTTACTTTTCTATTTCTTGACAGTATTATCCTTGTATAAGGAAAAGATTTCCAAAGGATTATTAAGTAATTCCAACAAACTATTATTAGCTATTTACCTAATAATCCTCGTGGCCATTTCAGCCAATTTATTATATGTAAAAACACTTTCTTCGACCATAGGATTAGGTCTTGTGCTTTCAGGCGTGCCTTTCTATTATGTAATGAAAAGAAATCAAAGTAAAGATTGAGTTTTAAACCATTTAACTAAACTTTCAAACCAATCGTCGCTTGTAGTTTTATTATTTAGACCAAAACCATGTCCGCCTTTGGCATAAACATGTAAGTCACTGGAAATATTAAGGTCGCTTAGTTTTTCCACATACAATAAAGAATTTTTTACTGGAACCGCTTTGTCATCTGCTGCATGCACTAAAAAAGCAGGTGGTGTTTGGGAAGTCACTTGTTCTTCATTAGAAAACAGATGCAAATCCTCAGCAGTCATCTCTGGCCCAATTAAATTCTTGGCTGAGCCTTGATGCCCAAAAGAACGAAAACTAATAACTGGGTATAATAATATTTGAAAATCAGGACGCAAATTAGCTCCATCATTCATTCCCGTATAATCCTTATTAAAATGAGTGGCTACACTAGCTGCAAGATGTCCTCCTGCTGAAAAGCCCATGATACCAATTTTCTTCGGGTCTATCCCCCATTCAGCAGCATGCTGACGAGTTACACGAATGGCTTGTTGAGCATCTTGCAAAGGGGCTATACGCTTATCAATTTGTCTTTTTGCATCTGGCAAACGGTAAAAAAGTACTAATGCATGGATTCCTTTTTCATTGAATTTTTTTGCAATATCAGAACCTTCATGTGATGAAGCTAAAATTCCATAACCGCCACCAGGACAAACTATGACGCATGGTTTATTAGCACCTGGGCCTGCTGAATAAAATTGATAGGTTGGTATAGTTACTTTTGCTATTCTAGAAATTCCATTCGTAACGGCTAAATTTTGCTCGTTTGGACCATCAATGTAATTGGGAACTGCTCCTGGATAAAGAGCTTGGGGACCTTGAGCCATTAGACAAAAAGATAAGTTAACAATGGATAAAAGAATCAGTACGATTTTTTTCATGACTTAATAACAGGTTTAGTTTTATCGGTAGTAATTAAAACGACTGCCAATAGTATGAAAAAACTGGCAAATAATAAAATGGGATGTAGCTCTTCATTTAAAACCCAATTACCCAAAATCAAAGCAACTACAGGATTCACATAGGTAAATGTTGCTACTGTAGCTGCATCACATTCTTTGGACAAATAACCAAAAATAGAAAAACCGGCTAAGGATCCAATCAATGTTAAATACAGGAATACAGCCCAGGCATTCATGGGAACTTGATCAAAATGCAATAATGCCAAATCCCCTTTAAGAGTACTGATGAAAATCAAAGGTATACTACCTGAAATCATTTGAATAGCACATACTTGGGTAAAATGATAGCTATTAGCTTTGGTGGATTGAACACGAAATACGGCAATATTCCAAGCTAAAGCAGCGCCCAAGAGAAGAGAAATCCCAATATAAAACTCATCAGATTTCCCTGGAATGGATAAACCTTTTTGGGAACTCATCAATACGATACCGATAAGTCCTAATAAGGTGGCTATCATCTTTTTAAAACTAGGCTTAACTCCTTCAAGCCAAAAAAAGATTACTAGAAGTAAAGGACCTAGTGCCATAAAAACAGCCGAAAATCCAGAAGGAACGATGGCACTAGCTATGGCCAAAGAGGCATTATTGATGGTAATAAACAATAAACCGGCCATCACATGCACCTGAAAGTGTTTTCTTGGCATTTTCACCCAATGCTTCCCTAAAATAGACCAAAGCAATAATAAAGAACCAGCCGTGAAATTTCGACCATAGGATATAAACAAGGGAGGAAAATAATCAATTAAAATCCGCACACTTAAAAATGTAGAACCCCAAATAAGATATAGCACGCCTAAGGCAATGATAGCTGGCATGCTCATAGTACCTTTTTTCTGCATATCTATTGTAATAAATCAGGCCTTCTAGCTTGTGTTCGTTTTACTGATTGCTCATTTCTCCAAGCCTCAATTTTCTTTTCGTGACCTGATAATAATACTTCAGGTACATCCATCCCTTTAAAACTTGCAGGACGTGTATAAACTGGAGGAGCTAATAATCCATCTTGAAACGAATCGGTGAGCGCTGAACTTTCATCACTTATGGCACCAGGTATCAAACGAATGATGGCATCTGCACAAACCGCAGCTGCAATTTCACCACCAGACAAGACATAATCACCAATAGATATTTCTTTGGTGACATATTTTTCTCGAATTCGCTCATCAATACCTTTGTAATGGCCACAAATAAACAAAAGATTCTCGGCCATACTCAATTGATTCGCCAAACCTTGTTGAAAGGTTTCTCCATCCGGCGTAAGAAATATGATCTCTTGATATGTTCTTTCTGACATTAAATTATCCAAACAAGTAGAAAGAGGTTCTACCGCTATCACCATACCCGCTCCTCCTCCAAATGGATAATCATCTACTTGTCTAAATTTCTTAGAGGAATAATCATGTAAATCATGCAAATGTATGGATACCAAACCCGCTTGACTGGCTCGTTTACAAATTGAATGCTCAAAAAAACTTTGCATCAATGCTGGTACAACCGATATGATATCAATTCGCATCATCTAAATAAACTTCTAAAAGGCCATCGGGTAAAATACTATGTATCAATTTATTCTTCTTGTCGACTTTAGGTATGATTTCATCCATTAACGGAATTAATACTTCTTTCGATTGATAAGTCATAACCAATACATCTTGGGCTCCTGTGGAATAAACTTCTTTTACCGTTCCTAAGGTCCCATGATTTTTATCAACTACTTGATATCCCACAATTTCATGATAATAGAATTGATTATCCTTTAACTTGGGCAACATCGAAACCGGTAAAAATAATTTGACTCCAACCAATTCTTTGGCAGCATCCACCGTTTCAATCCCCTCTAAACTCATCAAGTTCAGGTTGGATCTTATTTGCAAATCGGTGATAAAATAGGGAACCATTTCATTTCCGAGTTGAAGGAATACAGCATCTAAATCCTCATATTCCTCTGGATCATCCACATCTAAATAAACGTGAAAGGCCCCTTTGATACCATGTGGTTTAGAAAGCGTCCCTAATTCAAAATATTCTGTTGCTGCCATAGGTACAAAAAAAAATCATACAAATCTGAATATCAAATTTGTATGATTTTAAATGAATTTAAAAATTATTCTGCAGCAGGAGCTTCTGCTTCAGGAGCAGCTTCTTCTGTTGCTGGTGCTTCTTCAGCAGCAGGAGCCTCTTCTGCAGCTACTTCAGCTACAACAGTTTCATCTACTTCTTCAGCTGCATCATCATCACTTTCATTGATAGCTTCTACAACACTTGCTACTAAAGCCTCATCTTCTACTTTATTTTTTGCTGCAATAACTTCAGCACGAGCGGCAGAAACCTTAGCTTCAGCTGCTAAACGAGTAGCTTTAGACTTATCTTTAGAATCTTGGATGTTAGTAGACTTAGTTTGAATCTTAGTCTCTTTTTCTGTTTTCCAAGCTTCAAACTTAGCGTCTGCTTGCTCTTGTGTAATAGCACCTTTAATCACACCTACTTGTAAGTGTTTCTTGTATAAAATACCACGGTAAGACAAAATTGCTTTTGCTGTATCCGTTGGTTGAGCTCCATTCATCACCCATTTAAGTGCTTGTGCATCGTTCAAGACGATAGTAGCAGGATTTGAATTTGGGTTATACGTACCAATTTTCTCAATAAAACGACCGTCGCGAGGTGCACGAGCATCTGCTACAACTAAGTCAAAAATTGCCAATTTCTTGCGTCCACGACGCGCTAGTCTGATTTTAACAGCCATTATTTGTTGGGTTATGAGGGATCTCGTCCCTCGAGTTTATAAAAATGTTTGCGAAATTAATGATTTTGGATAGAATTTCCAAGTAAAAGAAATAGAGAAAATAAATCTATAAGCCGAATTCTGTAAGCTATAAAGCCTTCTTATCATTTATCTTGGATGAACATCACTGTTCACCTCTAGCAATCTACCCGCTGACATCGGACGAGCAACCCTTTTGTCTTTCGACAGCCAGCCTATTTGATCTTGCAACTCGTGAGGTTTACCTATGCCTATTTTGTCACCAAAATAGCGGTGAGCTCTTACCTCGCCTTTTCACCCTTACCCCGAAAGGCGGTAATTTTCTGCGGCACTATCTGTAAGATTATGAATAATCTCCCTTCCCGTTAGGAAGCACGATGCTCTTTGTTGTTCGGACTTTCCTCTTTAAAAAAGCGATAAGACGATTTATTTTCTCTGTAACAAAGGTAGTATTTATTTCCTTATCAACCATTTACCCTGGATTTTACCTTGTACATTCAAGACTTCTTGATTCCAAAGCAAACTATCCAAACGAATATTGATATCAGATTCAATCATCCCTGAATTCATCCATTTAGAACGATCAATAAACAGCATAGGGTCAATATTAAATTGATTCAAATTCCTTTCCAATCTGTTAACGACCTGTTTTTTAAATAATTTCGACGGAAAACGTAGGCCTGATAATTCCTTTGAAACCAAGCGAATACTCATTTTATTATCTTCCAGTAAAACAGGAATAAAATCAAAACTAAATGAACTCTCCTTTCCTTTATATCCAACAATTGTACAATGTATCCATCGAGTATCTGTTGTCTGTAATGTCAAAGTTAAATTAACTTGTTTGGTAGCATTTCTCATTTGTGTCTCCACCATTGACCTCAGATATTCCCAGCTTAATTGCACAGAAAATGGAGCCCCTGATTCAGACAAGGATGGCGTGTTAGAAATCAATTTAATGGCATTTTGTTGTAACACTCGATTATCAAACACATTAGTAAAAACCAAGGAAGAATTAACAAAAACCGTTCCACGAATTGAATTAGTCCCTAAAATGAATTTATCCAGTGCTATTTGATTAACCGTAGGATGCAACAAAAAATCAGCAACGGGCATACTGTGAATTGCCTTACTCAACATTTTTTCCAAATTAGTCACCTGAAGTGATTGATTAATCTGAGAGGTTAATTGGCTTGTCAATTGCTCCTGTTTACTAGCTAAGAGTCGATCTATGACAGATGACACATTTACACCAAATCCTGCTACACGTAAACTAGGCTTTTCTTTCCATTGGTATGCATATTTAATTTGCTGAACAGACAAGGCATTAATTGGCTTGGTCAAAACATCCGCTTGAACAGTTACATCCATTTGACCATTTACCTTACCCGCCGAAAAACCAGCTAAACTAGGTTCAGCGGTAAAACTAATAGGTAATTTCAGGTTTAACGTTTTATCATTATTTCCTTGAATTTTTACAGAATTCAATAAATTTACTTGCAAAGGAAAGCCAACAATGGATTCATCTGTCCCCGTTTTAAATAATGTTTTCCCTGGACGCAATTGCATCCACTTTTGCAAAGTATCATAATTAAACTCAAAGTCGACTTGCGTAAAACTAGGTGTTAATGGAGTAAATTTTTCTTGATAAACAGCTGGTTTGGATGGCAGCAGCACATCTTTGCGACAAGAAATGCTTAAAAATGCCAATAGACCAACAAATAAATACCTCATAATTGATTTAAACTCTTTCGAATAACCCATTCCAATCCCAAAATTAGTAACATCAAAACCCCAAAATAGGGCCATTCCCATACATTGATTTCCTTTAAGCTAACTTCATTTATTAGCTCATTAGTATTAACAACTTGATTTTTTATTTCTTTTGCCTCTAAAATATCCACATTTTCATGATGAGCTAAAACTTGTAAGGCAGCATTATTTCGACCAATTTCCTTTTCAGGATTACTATCGTCAACTAGAAATTCTCCATTAAATTCCAATTCCTTTCCTTGATACGTTAATTTGGCTTGATATTGATATTTTCCAGCCATATTAGGCTTATAAGTCACAATCTGGTGTGCCTCAATCAGAGGACGAACAAATTGCTTTGCTGATTGTGAACTTGATATATTCCACTGCATTTGCACATTTTTTGCTTGTACAAGATCAAGATTCAATTGTCTGACCTCAAAAACGAGCTCCTCTCCTAAGGAAATCTGCGAATTCGCTAATTCGACAGAAACTAAATCATCTGCTTGTCGCAAAAAACTAATCTTAAACAATTCGTGTAAACTAGAATCCAATAGCTGATAAGAACCCGTATTCTTCATCTCAGCCATTTGTTCCTTCCATAGTGAAGTATTTGAACTTAATAAGCTAGTTCTTTGCTCTGAATTCTTCTTCCAAACACTAGAAAAATAATTTCCAATATGCGTAAATTCTTCAAACTGAGGCCAATCTTTCTTTAATTCAGATGGAATATTGACATACCAAACAGACTTATCCTTGGGTAGATCTTTTGGAAGCACTCCGTAAAACAAATAATTATCCGATTTAGGTAGATCTGTCGCCATAGAACCAAAATTCCAATGCAGTTTGATTTTAGCATCTTCTGCAACCCGATTAATAACACCTAAATTAGGATTGGGCGCCATGGCAAATGCCTCTACAGAAGCCTGAAATTCCTGAATAACCCAAGTAAATCCTTGAGCGACACTTGCATTATTTTCTATTCTTACCTGTACCTTATGCTTCCCTATTTTATTTTCACTTAACGCTAAATCAACTTGTTGAAAAGCTTTCCAAATGCCATTAGGGGCTTTCAACGTTTGAATTATCCTTCCATCTAACAACACTTGAATATTCGGTGACTTTTGTTTTGAACTAAGGTTAGACCAAACAGAAATTGGCACATGAATTTGTTCTCCTGGGACTGAAATCAATGTTTTTGTAGGGAAATTCAATCCAATTTCCTCTTGGACTTTCTCTTTACCAAATGGAACTACATGAATTTTAGGACCTCGATGAATGGGACTCTCTAAATCACTCAATTGAGCATCTGATACAAAATAAACCTGAGCTAATTGGTAACCCTTACTTTCTTTTCGAATTAACTCTTGCACCTTAGCCCAAGAAGAAACAGTCCCACGAGGAATTATTTCTTTAATCGAAGAAATAGGATTATTCAAGCCTACATATTTAAACTCACTCGAAGTTTGATGCTTACTTTTAAGTTCCTGATAAATATCTTGAATAAAATCAGCAAAATGAGGCTGATTCATTGATTGAGAATCATCCAATATCAATAGAACCTTAGATGGAAGATTTTTTGATTCTTCAACTGTTATTTTCCATGGGAAAAAACAAAGTACTATTCCGACTAAAAAGAGCCCTCTTAAAAAGGCCTGCAATCCGGTGAAAATACGAAGATTCTGATTTCCGAGTTGAAACCAATAATACCCTAATCCTGTTAAAAAAGATAAGCTCAATCCCACCCAAAGGGGAACTGAGCTTAGCCATAAATTCAAGAGAATAGGATGCATTAAGTTAAAAGACCCCCATCAACTTGTAATACTTGACCTGTCACATAAGATGATAGTTCAGAACCTAGAAATAAGCAAACATTAGCTACTTCCTCTGCCTGACCACCCCTTTTCAATGGGATAGCTTTAGTCCATTCATCAACTGTTGCTTCATTCAGTTCCCCTGTCATTTCTGTTTCGATAAAACCAGGAGCAATGGCATTACAACGAATGTTTCTTGATCCTAATTCCAAGGCTACTGACTTTGTAAAACCAATAATACCTGCTTTTGAAGCTGAATAATTAGCTTGACCAGCATTTCCTTTTATACCTACAATAGAAGTTAAATTAATGATAGAACCCGACTTAGCTTTCATCATGGGCTTAATAACAGCCTTCGTTAAATTGAAAACAGATTTCAGATTGACCCGAATTACCTCATCCCATTGTTCTTCACTCATACGCATCAACAAACCATCACGCGTTATACCTGCGTTATTGATTAATACATCAATGGAGCCAAAATCTTCTAAAACTGAATTCACTAACTCCTCTGATTCTACATACTGTGACGCATCCGAACGATATCCTTTAGCACGTATTCCAAAAGCAGCTAATTCTTTTTCAAGTGCTTCACCTTTTTCTACGGAAGACAGATAGGTAAAGGCCACATTAGCACCCGATTTTGCAAATGAGGTAGCAATGGCACGACCAATACCTCTAGATGCTCCTGTTACTAATACAACCTTGTTTTCAACTAATTTCATACAAATGATTTAATCTTTTTAATTGGTTTTTCTTGTTAGAACTATTTCTGTTGCGCCCTCTTCAAAATCTGCTTCGATAATTTCATTTTCCGCTAAAGGTCCTTTTAAAATCTCTTCAGCTAATGGATCTTCCAAGTATTTTTGAATAGCACGGTTCAAAGGTCTAGCTCCATATTGTGGATCGTATCCCTTATCAGCAATATAATCCTTGGCTTTGTCTGTCAAAGTTACCGTATATCCTAAATTGCTCAAACGAGTTTTTAATTTAATCAACATTAAATCGATGATTTGATGTAAATCTGCTCGTTCTAATGAATTAAATACAATAATATCGTCCAAACGATTAATAAACTCAGGAGCAAAAGCTTTCTTCAACGCATTTTGAATCGTTGATTTTGCATGCTCTTCAATATTATCCATTCTCGATTTAGTAGAGAATCCAATTCCAGACCCAAAATCTTTCAAATCACGTGCCCCAATATTGGATGTCATGATGATAATTGTATTTCTAAAATCAACTCTTCTGCCTAAACCATCCGTTAAAATACCATCATCCAATACCTGAAGTAACAAATTGAACACATCAGGATGTGCTTTTTCAATTTCATCCAACAACACCACAGAATATGGCTTTCTACGAATTTTTTCTGTTAATTGACCTCCTTCTTCATAACCAACATATCCTGGAGGCGCTCCAACCAAGCGAGATACACTGAATTTCTCCATGTATTCACTCATATCAATACGTACCAAAGCATCTTCTTTATCAAATAAGTAAGAAGCTAAAACCTTGGCCATTTCAGTTTTACCAACCCCCGTAGGCCCTAGGAAAATAAAAGACCCAATAGGTTTTTTAGGGTCTTTTAAACCTACACGCGTACGTTGTATGGCTTTAACTAATTTTTTGATGGCATCTCCTTGTCCAATAACATGCTTGGACATTTCTTGTTCCATTAATAACAGTTTCTCTCCTTCTTTAGCCGCTACTCGGTTCACTGGAATACCTGTCATTTGAGCTATTACCTCTGCTACATGTTCTTCCGTAACAGTGAATTTTTGCTTTTTAGATTCTTCTTCCCAAATATTTTTGGCCTGCTCTAATTGATCAATTAATTTCTTTTCACGATCACGTAATTGAGCGGCTTCCTCATATTTCTGTGATTTTACTACTTGATTTTTCTCTTTCTTGACAATTTCAATTTGAGATTCCAAAGCAACAATATCTGCAGGAACATTAATGTTGGAAATGTGTACTCGAGCTCCCACTTCATCCATTACATCGATTGCTTTATCTGGCAAGAATCGATCTGAAACATAGCGATCTGAAAGTTTTACAGCAG
Organism: Aquirufa aurantiipilula; assembly: GCF_019923745.1. Taxonomy (GTDB): domain Bacteria; phylum Bacteroidota; class Bacteroidia; order Cytophagales; family Spirosomataceae; genus Aquirufa; species Aquirufa aurantiipilula. Next base: position 253,699 of record NZ_JAANOG010000001.1, on the reverse strand, counting down.
AAATAATTGATTCAGGAGTATAAATTACATGATGATGCTCTTCATATTTGTCCTTAATATTATGTAAAATCTCAATGGTTTCATCCACAGTAGTAGCATCCACCATTACCGTTTGGAAACGACGAGCCAAAGCACCGTCTTTTTCAATATACTGGCGGTACTCATCTAAGGTTGTAGCTCCAATAACTTGTATATCCCCTCTCGCTAAAGCAGGTTTAAACATGTTAGAAGCATCCAAGGAACCCGATGCCCCACCAGCTCCAACAATGGTATGTAATTCATCAATGAATAAAATAACATCCGTCGATTTTTCTAATTCATTCATTACCGCCTTCATTCGCTCTTCGAACTGACCACGGTATTTTGTACCTGCCACCAAAGAAGCTAAATCAAGCGTTACCACTCGCTTACCAAATAAGACGCGAGAAACTTTCTTTTGAATGATTCTCAGCGCTAATCCTTCAGCAATTGCCGTTTTACCTACACCAGGTTCTCCAATTAAAATCGGATTATTCTTCTTACGACGCGACAAGATTTGAGCAACGCGCTCAATTTCTTTTTCACGACCTACAATAGGATCCAATTTGCCATTTTCGGCAATTTTTGTCAAATCACGACCAAAATTATCTAATACAGGAGTCTTACTTTTCTCTGTACTTTTAGTTCCTGAAGACGCTGAACCAGAGCCCGTAGATCCACCTGAACCAGAGGAATACAAGCGACTGTCATCATCATTATCGTCTGTATCTGAACTTGACTTAGGAGAATTTTCCTGACCAGCCCCATTTTGAAACTCAACCATTTCCTTGATTAAATCGTAATAAACCTGGTATTTTTCTAAAATTTGCGTGGCAACATTGTCCTCATCTCGTAAAATGGCCATCAATAAATGATCCGTACCAACTAAATTGGTTTTGAAATATTTTGCTTCTAGATAGGTCAAACGCAACACCTTTTCCGCTTGCTTGGTCAAAGGTATGTTCAACATATTTTGCTTATCAAAAGATGAGCGACTCGTAGAAGCCGTTGAATGTTCGATACTTTGCCTTAACTGATCTAAGGAAACACCAGACTTTAATAATAGATCAATACCTGGACCTTCTCCATCACGAATCATTCCTAGCATCAGGTGCTCAGTCCCAATGTAATCATGTCCTAAACGTAAGGCCTCTTCTCTTGCTAGAGAAATCACTTCTTTCACTTTATTTGAAAACTTAGCCTCCATATAATTTATTTTTATGCCGAGAACAAGAACACCGTTCTATTTGTTCATTTTTTGTTCAATTGATTTAAAATCAAATTTGCATCCCTGCCTTGGTTCATTAACAAATCCAACACGGATAAGTTTGGTTGGAATGTATTACCAAAACATTGAGGATAAGCCAATTCCTGATAAACATTTCTTTCTCGCCAATCTTGCTTGGCTAGGATATGATTCCAAAATACATCTTTATCTTCTATTTCAAACGATTCTGAAAGAGAATAATTCCATTTTTTACCTAAAATTCGTCCAAACAATTCCAAGTATTCAATATTTAAATCTACTAAAAAATTTAATTTTTTCGCAAAAATTGACCATATATATGGCTCAAAATATTCGAAATATGGCGCTTTTCCATAGGCAGCCTGAATAGCGCCTTGATGAATTCTAAGCCAGTTTTGGTCATAATCAATGCGAACATCTTTCATCAACATTTTTCCAGAATGCACATGCTGAATGGGAACTGTTAATGTTTCTACTCCGTTAGCACCTAAAATCAATGCTCTATTTCGATAGGTTTGCTTTTGAAAATGTTCGTGGACTTCGAATTGAACTTGCTCCTGAGAAAGAAGTAGGGTAAAATATTCTATACTGGGTAAATAGTGGATCTCAATACGCATTCCCAAAAATTAATCGGATATTTGTAAAATTAATAGATTAAAGCCAATTACTTCAGATTTCAAATGATGTTTTTCTTCAAGCTGCTAGGTCGATTTCCCCTATTTATCCTTTACGGATTAGCTAATACGTTAAAATGGATATTTTATGGTTTAATTTCTTACCGTAAAAAGGTTATTCTGGAAAATTTAAGTCGCTCCTTCCCTGAAAAATCAGTAAAAGAAATCAATCAAATCGCCTTTCAATTTTATGGTTATTTGACTGACCAATTATTGGAATTTTTTAAAGGTGTTTCATTAACGGAAAGTCAAGTACTAAAGCGCGTTGAATTAAATAATCCTGAAATTGTCCAAAACTACCTGAACCAAGGAATACCGGTAATTTTAGTAGCAGGTCATCAAGGCAATTGGGAATGGGCGATTCACCGCTTAGCTTTAACTAAAAACACCAATGATATCGTCTATCAAAAATTAAATAATCCTGCTTTCAACGAGTTTAGTAAACAAGTTCGTCAAAAATTTGGGAATATCGTTTTAATGGAAAAACGTGAATCTGTTATTTTAACCAGAGATCGAAAAAAGATACCCAGAGTCATTTGTTTAGCAGCTGACCAAGCACCTCAAAAGCCGGAATCGGCCTATTGGACTAGCTTTTTGAATCAAGATACAGCCTTTTTTACTGGCATGGAACGCTTTGCAAGAGAATATCAATATCCCGTAGTTTTTGCTGAATTAATTCGCAAAAAAAGAGGATATTATTCCATGACATATGAACTTTTGGCTGAACCAAGTTTTGAAAATTTACCCAATGGAGAAATCATTGAGCGCTTTGCCAGAAGATTAGAAAAATCAATCATCAAATTTCCTGAACAATATTTATGGTCTCATCGAAGATGGAAACATAAAAAACCAGAGCAGATTTCGATTAAATGGAATTAAAGAAAGTCCGAGCAATCTCCAGCACCTTCTCGAATTACCTCTGTTTCGTCGTCTTGTAAATCAATCACGCTAGAAGGTAATAAACCTCCAAAATCACCATCCAGCACTAAATCAACCTTACTTTTATACGTATCAAATATCAAACTTGGATCTGTATAATCTTCTATATCCAATCCTTCTTGGGGAAGCGTTGTTGTCAATAAAGGATGACCTAGAGCTTTTACAATCTCTAAAATTGGTAAATAGTTTGGAATACGAATTCCCACCGTTTTCTTGCCTTGAACTAATACAGCAGGAACTTTAGAACTAGCTGGCAAAACAAAGGTGTAAGGTCCTGGTAAATAGCGCTTTAAAGTCTTAAAGGCGAAATCACTTACCTTGGCAAAATTCGCAATGGAACTCAAATCCGCACAGATGAAAGAAAATCTATTTTTAGTGGGCTTTATTTGCTTGATTTCACAAATACGAGCAATAGCTTGCGGAGATTGTATGGAACAACCCAACGCATACATCGTATCAGTCGGATAAATAATCACGCCATTCTTATTCAATACCTGAACCACTTGTTCAATGAGCGCAGCAGAATTATTCTTCTCGTAAATTTTAATCAATTGAGCTTCCATTTTTTAGTCGAGAAGGTGGGAAAAAGAAATCATTTGGCTCTTGTTCATTATCCTCAATTTTAACTTGATCTATACTGGCGTTTATTTCAAAACCAACCAACAAAATAAGTGCGAAAAAGTATAACCAAACCATCAGAGCAATTAAGGAACCAATGGAACCATACACCTTATTGTAACTAGCAAAATTGACTAAATAATAAGAGAATACGTTAGTAATGGAAATCGTTAAAATAGAAGCTGTAATAGACCCAGCATTAAAAAATTTCCAACGTTTATGAATGGCTGGGGCATAAAAATAAATGATGGAAATTGTTAAAAAGAATACGGAGAATATGACGAAATAGGTTAAAATTTTGATAAAATAAAAGGTAAAGTCATAATTGATTAAACCTCGATTGGCTAAACTATGAACGATTAAATTCCCCACGATAAAAACCAAAAAAGCGGTAATGAGCACAAAGGTTAATAAAAAGTTCAACGCCACTGCAATCACCCTTTCTTTGATATAACCGCGGTTTTCATTGGTTTTATAGGTTAAGTTAAATGACCTTATTAATGCCATGATACCGCTAGTAGAGGCATAAAGTGCCAAAATAAATCCAAAAGATAGTACTCCTCCCCTTTTATTACTCACCAACTCAACCACCAATTCAGATAAATCTTTTAACATACTTTTAGGGATAGAACCCTTTAAAAAACCAATCATTTTGACATCCAAATGATCAATGGGTAAGTAGGCTAAAAGAGAAAAAAGAAATATAATCGCTGGAAAAAAGGCTAAGGTGAAATTGTATGCAACAGCTGCAGCGCGTACATCTATATCAAATTGAAATATCTTTTGATAAAGAATACTTAGAATTCTGGCTAGGACATAGTGTTCCTCCAGTTCTTTCCAAATAAGTTTAAGTTCACGGAGTATACTTTTTTTCATATTAAAAATATGGCTTCAAAACCTCCAATAAATAATAGGGGGCCTTCACCATTTTTTGTCGTTTCATATCCATGAAAACTAGAGTGGTTTTACCTTCATGGATCAATTCTTGTTTAGAATTCAATATTCGATAAGAAAATTGAATTCGAACTTGGGGTAAAGACAATAAAGTACATTCAATAGTCAATAGCTCATCGTAATAAGCTGGGGCTAAGAATTTGGAATAATTCTCATATACCGGTAAACCAATTTGTTGATCCTCTAAATCCTTATAACTAACTCCCAAACTTCGCAAGGTCTCTACTCTTGCAATTTCAAATAGACGAGCATAGTTACCATAGTAAACATATCCCATTTGATCCGTATCGGCATAACAAACTCGATAAGTTACTGCGTGACTATACATCTTATTTAATTTTTAAGGCATCTAATGCACTTTGGTATCTTTTAGCATTTTGCATATGCTCTTCGTATGTGCTAGCAAAAGAATGGTAACCAGAAAAATCTTCCTTGGCACAAAAATACAAGTAGCTATGCTTTTCCAGACTTAACACCTTATCAATAACTTGAGGAGAAGGGATCGAGATCGGCCCTGGAGGAAGTCCAGTTAACCGATATGTGTTATAAGGAGAACTGATGGCTGTGTATTTACCTGTTACACGCTTAATCGTGAAATCCTTCCAGGCAAATACAATGGTTGGATCGGCTTGCAAAGGCATACCCGTTTTTAATCTATTCCAATAAACACCAGCTATCCTTGATTGTTCATCTGATTTTTTACTTTCGCCTTCCACAATAGAAGCTAAAATACCCACTTCTGTAGGACTTAAAGCTAATTTTTGAGCCTTATCTTTTCTTTCTTTAGTCCAAAATTTAGTATACTCTTTGCTCATCTTTGACATGAAAGATTCAAAGGAAGAAGTCCAAAGGATTTCATAAGTATTAGGAATAAACAAGCAAGGAACGGTTTCTTTGTTAAATCCGAATTGACCCACATAGGCATTAGAATCTAATTGCTTGTAGATAAAACTTGAATCAAAAGGTAATTGCTTAGATAATTTACCCGCTAAATCTTCTTTTAACCGGAAAGTATTAATCACTAGACGAATCGCATCTTGTCGACCATTTCTTAATTTTCTGAGTAATTCAAAATTTCCTGTTTCAGAATAAATTAAATAACGACCCGCTTTAACGCGCTCTGGATAGGATAATACTTTAGCCAAAAAACGAAAACTTAATTGGTCTCTGACCAATTTGTGTTTGTCCAAGGTATCTAAAACTGTTTCAAAACTAGCACCTTTAGGAATCAACAAAACAAATGGCTTATCAGCTTTTACATCAAAATTAGGTGTTTTGAAAACCTGCCAAACATAATAGGAAAACATGGCCGCTAACAGCGAGAACACCAAAATGAATATCTTAAATTTCTTATTATCAACCATCTTAGGCTATATTAAAAGGTACATTAAATCGATTGGCTAAGGATTGTAAATCGAATACAACAGGCTCCAACAATGGAATACCATGAGCTTTACGCTCTAGTTCTAATTCTCTTTCAGGGTCTCCAGGAATAATCACTTTTTTCCCTTCTACAGCTTGTGCCGAACGGAAACGCTGTATCCATTTATCCATATCCTGCTTAAACTCTTCTGCTGGTCTGAATGCATCAATGCGCATTGCTCCTAAGAAATGACCTGTTCCAATTCCGACAGTCTCCCCTGCTGACATAAATCCTGCCGTAGCAAAAGGAGGAACCCAAGGCCCAAAATTGGCTCCAGAAAGTACACCTGATAATATATCCACCATAGCTCCCAAAGCATAACCTTTATGGGAACCATGCTCTCTATCTCCCCCTAAAGGAAGTAATGCACCTCCATTTTTAATGGCAAAGGCATCATTGCAAGGCTTTCCTTCTGCATCTTGAACCCAGCCATCGGGAGTATCAAGACCTTTTCTTTGTAAAATTTCTAATTTACCGTATGCTACTGCTGTAGAAGCAAAATCAGCTACAAAAGCTGGTTCAGTTAAAGCTGGTATAGCCATGGCCACAGGATTTGTACCTAATAATTTTTCACGTGAAAAAGTTGGTGTCACCAAAGGCGCTGCATGAGTCATGGCCCAACCAATCATTTGATGTTCTAAGGCTTTCATAGCATGATATCCAGCTATTCCAAAGTGATTTGAATTACGAACTGCAATCCAACCGGTACCTGCTTTTTCAGCTTTTTCGCAAGCAATTTCCATTGCATAAGGTGCTACTACCAATCCTAGACCCCTATCCCCATCAATCACAGCTGTCGAAGGAGATTCATGAATAATCTTAATCTTAGGATTAGGATTCAGTCTTCCGTGATCAAATAAACGGACATATCCAGCCAAACGAGCTACGCCATGTGAATCAATCCCACGTGCATCCGCAGAAACCAAAACTTCAGCGGCTAATTGTGCTTGATTTTCTGGTGTTCCTATGGATTCAAAAACCGAGGCAACAAAATTTTGTAAGCGGTTAAAATCTGCTTGCATAGTCTAAAAACAAAGTACAAAGATAAAAATATTATGGGGGAATAAAACTTTTAACAGCTTGCCAACGTTCTTTTGCTATATTCGTTTCATCGAATTTTACTTCATCAAATTATGCAAACTTCAGCTTTATTAGATTTAACTAAGTCCTTTTGGTTTTGGATCATCCTTTTTTTGATTGTCGTTATCATTCGAGATGTTTTTATTCAAAAAAGCCACACCATCACTCATAATTTTCCCATTGTAGGTCATATTCGATATTGGATTGAGCGCATAGGACCAGAAATTCGTCAATACATCGTAGCCAATAACCGAGAGGAGCTTCCATTTAACCGACAAGAACGTTCTTGGATCTATGCTTCTTCAAAAAATGAAAACAATTTACAAGGTTTTGGTAGTGATCAAGATTTCAATTCACCAGGATATATTTTTATAAAAAATGCCATGATGGGTTATAATCCACCGAAGGATCATCCATTTAGAAAAAATCCTGGCGTAATTCCAGCAGCAAAAGTAATCGGAGCATATCATGAAAGAAAACGCCCATTCCGCCCATATTCAGTGGTTAATATTTCAGGAATGAGCTACGGTTCTTTGTCGGCAAAAGCCGTAGAATCCTTAAATAAAGGGGCCTATTTAGCTGGATGTTTTCATAATACAGGAGAAGGGTCTTTGTCGCCATACCATCAAATGGGCGCGGATATTGTATTAAATATCGGAACAGCCTATTTTGGTGTTAGGGATTTGGATGGAAAATTTTCCATGGAAAAATTAGTGGAAAAAGTTCAATCAAATCCTAGGCTTAGAGCCATTGAATTAAAACTATCTCAAGGTGCGAAACCTGGTAAAGGTGGCATGCTACCAGCTGCAAAAGTAAACAAAGAAATCGCAGACATACGTCACATACCTATTGGTAAAGATGCTTTCTCCCCTGCTTTTCATTCTGAATTTTCCAATATTCCTGAAATGGTAGATTTCATTGAACGAATGGCAGAAGCTACAGGATTACCTGTAGGAATCAAATCGGCCATCGGTAAATTAGAACAATGGGAAGAATTAGCATTGTACATGAAAAAAACGGGCAAAGGCCCTGATTTCATTACGATTGATGGTGGAGAAGGTGGAACAGGTGCGGCTCCCCATGCTTTTGCGGATCATGTTTCCATGCCATTTACTTTTGCTTTTGCCAAAGTCTATCAAATATTTCAAAGACAAGAATTAACCGAACATATCTTTTTCATTGCCTCAGGAAAGCTAGGTTTCCCGGAAAAAGCACTGATGGCCTTTGCCATGGGGGCAGATTCAATTAACATCGCTAGGGAAGCCATGATGTCCATTGGATGTATTCAAGCCCAAAAATGCCATACCAATCATTGTCCAACGGGCATCGCAACATCCAATAAATGGCTACAAGCAGGTATCGATGTAACTCTAAAAAGTGAAAGGTATTATTTGTACCACTATACCTTAATCAAGGAAATTGGTGAAATAACCCATGCTTGTGGTTATGAGCATCCTTGTCAATTAACCATGGATGATATTGAATTTTCCATGGGAGATAATAATCGAACCATAGCCCTTTCCAAGTCCCTAGGCTATCATAAAGACCCCGTAAAATATGGAAGTTTCCATGAATTATTGGCTTGTTCTCATTTAGGTGGAGAAGGAGCAAGAAAACGATTGGCATTTGCACCTGTGGTTTAGAAAGGTTTGGTTATCTTTGCACTATGTTATCCATATCCAATCTAAGTTTCTATTTCGGTAGTCGGGCATTATACGAAAATGCCAATTTACACATCAAACCTAAAACCAAGATAGGTCTCATCGGGGCCAATGGTACAGGAAAATCCACTTTACTTCGCCTAATATCTGGTGAATATTCCCCTGATGGAGGGAATATTTCTAAGTCAGGTGAGTGCACCATCGGTTTTCTGAATCAAGATTTATTATCCTATCAAACAGATGATAGTATCTTGGAAGTAGCGATGCAGGCATTTGAAAAGCAATTAGAGCTTCAACATAAAATCGATGCTGTCTTGCACAAGATGGAAACGAATTATGAGGACAAGGATATTGATGTATTAGCTCATTTACAAGAGGAATTTGAACGCTTAGATGGATATACAATACAAGCTAAAACAGAGGAAATATTAGAAGGACTGGGTTTTAGTACGGAAGATTTATCTAGACCACTACGGTTATTTTCTGGAGGTTGGAGAATGCGTGTAATGTTGGCTAAATTATTATTACAGAAACCAGCATTGCTCCTATTGGATGAGCCAACCAACCACTTGGACTTACCTTCTATTGAATGGGTAGAAAAATACATACATGATTACGAGGGATCTATTGTTGTAGTTTCTCACGATCGCTATTTCTTAGATAGAACCATTGATCATATTGCTGAAGTCTCCAATGCTAAAATAACTTTATATCCTGGCAACTATTCTTTCTACATGGAAGAAAAAGCGCTTAGAAACGAAGTACAAAAAGGAGCATACGAAAACCAACAAGCACAGATACGTCAAACAGAACGGTTCATTGAGCGTTTCAAAGCTAAAGCATCCAAAGCCCGTCAAGTACAATCACGTGTCAAAGCATTGGATAAAATTGATATCATTGATGATGTGATCGACGAAAAAGCTAAGGTTAATTTTAAATTCAACTTTGGTACTCAACCAGGTAGATTCATTCTATTTTTGGAACAAATTTCCAAAGCTTATGGAGAAAAAATCATCCTAAAAAATACTTCTGCTACAATTAATCGAGGTGATAAAATCGCCTTAATTGGGGCAAATGGAAAGGGTAAATCGACCCTGTTGAGAATCATCTCCGGGACAGAAAAAATTGAAGGCGAAAGAAGATTAGGACATAACGTCATTGAATCCTTTTTTGCTCAACATCAATTGGAAAGTTTGCAAGTTGAAAATTCTCTTTTAGATGAATTAAAATCGACTGGCACAGCAAAAACAGAGATGGAATTGAGAAGTATCTTAGGATGTTTCTTATTTTCAGGTGAAGAAGTTTTCAAAAAGATTAAAGTACTATCAGGAGGTGAAAAATCACGTGTAGCATTAGCTAAAGTTTTAATTTCTCAAGCTAATTTCTTGTTGTTGGATGAGCCAACCAACCACTTGGATATGCAATCAGTGAATATATTGATTCAAGCATTACAGCAATATGAAGGTAGTTATGTGGTAGTTTCTCACGACAGATTCTTTGTGTCTCAGATTGCCAATAAAATCTGGTATTTAGAGGATTATGAAATCAAAGAATACCCAGGATCTTTTGATGAATATGAAACTTGGCAAGAAACTAGAAAAGCGGAATTACCAGCTGGCAATAAAAAAGTGGCTGATAAACCTAAACCTGAAATTGAAAAAACGATTGCCCCCAAGCCTCCAGTTGTGAATAATGCCAAGCAAATTGAAAAGCTAGAGGCTAAAATCATGGAATTGGAAAACAAGAAGGAAGAAATTGAGACAAAAATGTCTGATTTAGCCCAAAACAATCAATTTCAAGAATTGAAAACTTGGGAAGAAAAATTAAAATCAGTAACAGATGAATTACGTGAAGTGATGAATGATTGGGAAACCTTACTAGCTTAATATGTTAATATACCGGGTTGTGGCCTTCTTATTTTTATTCATTCATTTCTCCACAATTGGACAAATCAAGAATAAAAAATTTAAGCCTGAAGTTCAAACCGTTATTTTAAGTCGCTCCGAAGAAAAAACCATCATCACGGATAATCCTGTAATAGACTTATCATCACAAGGGAGTTATCTACTCTCATTTGATGATTTAGCAATGAAAAACTTAACTTATCACGTTCGAGTTATTCATTGTCAGGCAGATTGGAAACCATCCAATTTATCTGAAATTGAGTATTTACAAGATTTTAATGACGTACCTATTCGATCTCCCAGAAATTCATTTGGTACAAAAATTCCCTATTTACATTATCAAATTGAAATACCTAAAGTTAGAATCAGTGGCAATTTCATTGCCATGGTTTATGCCCAAAGAAATAAACGAGATACGGTATTTACTAAGCGATTTTCCGTGTATGAAAATGCCATCACAGTAGCGGCAAAAATTTCTTTTGCTCGTCCAAATCATCTTCGAAATACTCACCAAGCTATAGATTTGACATTGTTATATCCAAATCAACTGATGCTAAATTCGGATGAAGGATTACATATTATTTTGAGAAAAAATTACCAAACAGAGAATTGGTTATCAAAGATTCCTAGAGCACAAATCAATGGACAAGAAAGAAAAATCACTTTCCCATTTTACGATAATGAAAATGTAATTCCTGGAGGAAATGAATTTAGGTTAATCAATTTGTCAAGTACACAACAGAAAATGACCTTTGTGGGAAGTATTCGACAATCTGATGCTTTTACTGAAATCAGTACACAAGTGGAAGTTCCACAAGGAAACTATTCCTATGTCCAAAGACCTGATTTTGATGGTTCTTTTGTTATTGACCATTATGAAAATGGCAATTCAAGTGTTGCCTCAGATTATATCTGGTGTAATTTTCAATTGAAAATGGAGGAATTAGCCAATGAACAAATTTATGTGGTTGGAGCTTTTAACCAATTTGAAAAAAATTCAGAAAATTTAATGGAATACGATACATCCAAACAGATGTATACCAAGAAAATTCGTTTGAAACAGGGAATTTATAATTATCAGTTTGTGAGTAATAAGCCTAATACGACCTTAGAAGGAAATTACTCACAAACCGAAAATACCTATGAGGTATTAGTCTATTTTAGAAAACCAGGCGATCGCCATGATTCGTTGTTAGGATATAATAAATTGTTATATCCTTAAACATTAAATCTAAAGTGCATGATATCACCATCTTGCACGACATATTCTTTACCTTCTACACTCATTTTTCCAGCCTCTTTACAAGCTAATTCTGTCTTCAAGGCTTGATAATCAGACAATTTAATAACTTCTGCACGAATAAATCCTTTTTCAAAATCCGTATGAATAACACCGGCAGCTTGAGGAGCCTTCCATCCTTTTTGGATAGTCCAAGCGCGAACTTCTTGCACTCCTGCCGTAAAATAAGTAATCAAGTTTAATAAATAGTAAGAACTACGAATCAACTTACTTAATCCTGATTCTGTTAAACCATACTCAGCCAAAAACATGGCTCTCTCATCCATATCCTCAATTTCAGCAATTTGCGCCTCTAAAGCGGCACAAACCACTATCACTTCTGCATTCTCCGCTTGAACGTTGGCTCTTAATTGATCAACATATTCATTACCACCTTGAGCAAGTGCGGATTCATCTACATTAGCTACATAAATAACAGGCTTATCTGTTAATAAATACAAGTCTCCTATGGCAGCTGCTCTCAATTCTGGATCCATATCCAAAGTGCGAGCAGATTTACCTGCTTCTAATGTTGCTTTAAACTGTTGTAATGCTGCCAATTCTTGTCTGGCCTTAGCATCACCCGCTTTAGCGGCACGTTCGGTTTTAGATATCTTTTTATCGACTGATTCTAAGTCTTTTAATTGCAATTCCATATCAATGATTTCTTTATCACTGACAGGATTGACACGACCTTCTACGTGGACAATATTTTCATCAACAAAACAGCGTACCACATGAATGATGGCATCTACTTCACGAATATTGGCTAAAAATTTATTTCCTAATCCTGCACCTTGAGATGCACCTTTAACTAAACCTGCAATATCAGTAAATTCAATAACAGTAGGTAAAACACGCTGAGGGTTTACCAACGATTCCAAAATGGACAATCGTTCATCAGGTACAGTAACAATACCCACATTGGGTTCTATCGTACAAAAAGGGTAATTAGCTGCTTCTGCTTTATTAGAAGAAATAGCACTAAATAAAGTTGACTTACCAACGTTGGGTAAACCAACAATTCCACACGTTAATCCCATAGCATATTTAAAATGAAGCGCAAAAATACGCTTAAAAATTAAAAAAGCCCCTGTTTCTACAGCGGCTTTTTCGTAAATATCAAGTAATTTTTTATTCCCACTTTAAATCGGACCCACCAAACTCATCTTCATCTCGGTTGAATTGAGTAAAATCTACATCTGGCATCAATTCTGTCTTCACATGATCCACAGCTTCCTTCAATCCATCCATAAATTTATCGAAATCCTCCTTGTAAAGGAACATTTTGTGCTTTTCATACACAAACCCATCTTCTTTTTGGTGACGGCGACTTTCTGTTATTGTTATGTAATAATCTTGTGAACGAGTTGATTTAACATCAAAAAAATAAGTTCTTTTACCCGCACGAATTCTTTTTGAAAACAATTCTTCTCTGTCTCTTTCTTCCACTTTAAATAAGTATTTAAGTTTTACAATGCGTAAATCTACTATTTATTCTCAATCACTCAAAAAATATAGAGGAAATTTACAGTCAAAAAATGAGCCTTTTTTGTACAAAAGTTAGATAATCTTAAATTATAAGTATAAAAATTACACAATAAGCGGGTAATTTGATAAGTTGCATCATGACTTCGTTTAGGATCATACTATTTACCCTAATCTATCACTTCATTTTCTCAGTCCAGGCGCAAAACCTAGGGGATGAAAGTTATGGGATAGCATCTTATTATTCTCGCAGTTTTTACAACAAAAAAACTGCCAATCAGGAATTACTTAATAGGAAAGAATTTACCGCAGCTCATCGTATTTATCCTTTTAATACCTTAGTAGAAGTCACCAACTTACAGAACAAAAAATCCGTTATTGTTCGTATCAATGATCGAGGTCCTTATAAATCAGGGAGAATCATTGATTTAACAGAAATAGGTGCCAAACAACTCAATATCCGTAAGGTTGGCTTAACGAAAGTCAGATTAAAAATCATTGGATTTGAAAATGAACAAATGCTTATCCCCTATCAGCATTTGGAAATGGAAACAAGCCCAAAATTTAGTACGATGTATTACCAAAAGACTCGATTAAAGTATAAAAAGAAATATCGCCTAAAAAGACATATTCGCCACCGTTCATATTTAATCAAAGGAAAAAAGAAAGGTACAGTGAATAAAAAACGTAAAAAGAAAAGTAGCCATGCTCAAAAAAGTAGCAGAAGAACAAGTAAGTAAATCCCTGGCGATAATCGCTGAAGAAATTAGCCAAGAACTATACCATGGGAAACACCGTAGTGCTTTTCATGGATATTCATCTGAATTTAAAGAATATAAAGCTTACCAAACGGGCGACAATCTAAAGCAAGTCGATTGGAAGTTATACGGAAGAACCGATAAATTATTCACCAAGCACTTTCATGATGAATCGAACATCAGTGCCTATTTTTTTATTGACTTGTCTTCTTCCATGTTTTTTCCCAGAGAAACTCTAGAAAAAATCAATAAATCGATACAAATCATTGCCGTTTTATGTAAGATTTTACAAAAGCAAAGAGACAAATTTGGCACACTTGGCATCTCCAATGAATTACTTTGGGAAAGTCCTTTATCCAACACCAAAGGGCATTTACACGATATTTACCAGCAATTAGAGGGATTATTACAACGTGAATCGTTGGAGGAAATTAGCCAGCTTCCTACCATATTATCCCATAAAGTCAGTGCTATCGGTCAAAGAAAAATTGTCTTCATTTTAACTGACCTATTATTTAATGATCAAGACTATGCTCTATTTTTAAGAAGTCTTTCAGAAATAAAAGCCAATAAAAATAGCATCAAAATTCTGCATGTTTGGGATAAGAGTGAAAAACGCCAGGAATCAAAAATAGGTAGTATTTTACAGTACAAAGACATTGAAACGAACCAAGTACTTTCTTTACCTATGGAAGAATGGAATCAATTACAAGTCAAACAACAAAGCGTATTTATTGATCAACGAATTAATCCCTTGCTCAGTAAAGGATACCATTATCATTCACTTTGCGTCAATGAAAGTCTGTTTGAACTGATTCGACAAATTATTTAATTCCCAGTTCCTTCTGACGGTTTTCATAAAATGAGATAAAATCTTGGATCTTATCTGTTGGGATTTTCTTACCTATAATTCGTTTGTTTTTATCTAGGATATAAATAATGGGTGTAGAATAAATATCAAATGTGCGTAAAAAATCAGTGTAGTATTCTTCCTTACCTGATTTAGCACTTGGATGAATATCAATGCCATTGTAAATGGATTCCATTTTATATTCTTTGATAAAATCGGTCCATTGTTTCTTATTTCTTGCAATTGAAGTGGCTAAAACGGAGATTTTCTTAGATTTAAAATAATTAGCCTGAGCCATTAATTTAGGGGTTTCTTCTTTACAGTGGCTACATTCTGGATCGTAAAAATATACCAAGGTATACTCACCAGGTATTGAGGCTGTGGTCAGTCTTTTACCGGAAGGGTCTGTTAATAGTAGTTCTGGAATTCGCTTTCCAATCAATAAAGGTTTTAACACTTTAATTCGGTCTCTCATTTGACGAACAGTAGTGGTATCCCATAAAGAAGCTTCTCCTACATAGTATTTTTCACCCATATGGGCGAATGCAGCATCTGTACCAACAATATTGGAAGTTTCATAGGTACTCGCAATCTTGTAAATAACATAACGTCTTACCTCTTTATTTTTAATTTTTGACATTAATAGATCTGTATCTTTAATGATGGAATCGGGCTGTTGTACAACCAAATCTTCAAAATACTTTTCTAATTTTTTTTGTAAAAATGGTGTACGAATAAAACGCTCATCGTTCAAATCAAGATTATCAAAGAAATGCTTTTTGTAATAACTAAACTGATATTGATAAAATTCCGTACTATCTTTTGGAGTACTTACTTTCTTTTTAAAAGGAGGTATTTCTGGTTCAAAAGTGGCTCTAACTAATTTAGATACAAAGAGGAGCTTATTTTTTTCAAACCAAGATTGTTGGTATTGAATGATTTCCTTACGAATGGATGCAATTTGAACTTGATCTTTTTTTTCCATTTCCAATTTCCTTAGTTCCACATACCTTTTCCCCATTTCTCTTTGAAAGCCAAAAAATGCCTCGTTTTCGGCAGAATTTTGGAACTTCATGTGATTGATTGGATCAAGCGTATCTGTTTCAAATGAAAAGTTGGTATTTCCTATGATGACATCGAGGTATCTATTTTTTGAAAAACTAATTAAATAAAGACCTTTAGGTAATTCATCTTTTCCTTGAAATACAAAATTCCCTTGAGCATCTGCTTGGGCGGTGTCTTTAATTACTTGTTGTGTTGAACCAAAATAATGGGCTAAATACAGCTCTGAATTACCTATTCCATTAATCTTTCCTTTAATTGAGAAGCCAATACTAGATGAGGTGGAATTGTTTGTTTTTTTTACTTGGGCGATTGATGCAAATCCACAGAGTATAAGGCTAGTGGCTAGAAAAAATACTTTCATATATTTAATTAAATTTACAGACTAACGAATCTAAAATTACAATGTTTTTCATACTATCTAAAATATTTGACATCATACTTTCACCAACAGTTTGGATAATTATTCCTTTGGTGATTGCCTTACGTTTGAAAAAAACACAACATATAAGAAGAGCCGTTTTAACATCATTGATTTTAGTGCTAATTCTTACTAATGGGTTCATTTGCAACTTCTTTATAAAAAATTGGGAAGTGGATGCTCCCGATATTCCTACAAATAAAACGTACACTTGGGGAATAGTCTTAACAGGTGGTATGGTAAAATATGCAGATGGACATCCCAATCGAATTTCGTTTGGTTCGGTATCAGATAGAATGTTACAAACATTTCATTTATACCAACAGGGAGCTATCAAGAAAATACTCGTTTCAGGTGGAGAAACAAGCATTCCCAATTTAATCGTAGACAACACCCAAGAATCCCTTAATGTTCGTAAACTTCTCATTAAAATGGGCGTACCATCAAGAGATATATTCGTGGAAAATAAGGCAAGAAATACCTATGAAAATGCCTTATATTCTAGTCAAATGCTAAAAAATTACATCAAAAAAGATACAGTTGTTGTAATTACCTCTGCTTTACATCTTAGACGGGCTGTCATGTGCTTTGAAAAGCAAGGATTTAATGTGCGACCCTATTCTGCTGATATATTAAAAAAGGATACCCAACCGGGTATCCTTTCCAACTTTAAACCAAGCGAAAAAAGCTTGGAGAATTTCTTCCATTTAACACGAGAATTTGTAGGTATAGTCGTTTACAAATTGCAAGGATATATTTAGGTAGATAAGATTTCTACCATACGTATCAAATCTTCTGAAACTGGTTTCTTTTTAGTAATAGTATCATGGAATGGAGTATATACCAATTGGTTATTTACCACACCAGCCATGACATTCTTTTCACCACGTAAAAGTCCTTCCAAAGCTCCAAGACCTAATCTGCTAGCTAATATCCGGTCAGCTGCTGTAGGAACACCACCACGCTGAATATGACCTAAAGTAGTCACACGAATATCTAACTCAATTTTCATTTGATCTTTAATCTTTTGAGCTACTTTTTGTGCATTTCCTTCTTCATCTCCTTCTGCTACAATCACAATAGACGATGATTTAGCTTTTGAAAATCCTTTTTGTAATGTTTCCATTACTTCGCTAACTGGAGTAAGGTTTTCAGGAATCATTACAGCCTCTGCCCCCCCAGCAATTGCGCATTGAATGGCAATATAACCAGAGTCACGGCCCATTACTTCGATAAAAAATACACGATCATGGGAATCAGCTGTATCTCTAATTTTATCGATAGCATCTAATGCTGTGTTGACAGCCGTATCATACCCAATAGTATAGTCTGTTCCGTATAAATCGTTATCAATTGTACCAGGAGCACCTACACAAGGTATTTTAAATTCATTATAAAAAATTTCAGCCCCAGTAAACGTACCATTTCCTCCAATAGCCACTAAACCTTCTATACCTTTAGCCTGCAATTGATCATAAGCTTTTTTACGACCTTCTGTAGTTAAAAACTCTTTAGAACGTGCTGATTTAAGGATGGTTCCTCCTCTTTGAATAATATTACTAACCGACTGTGAATTTAATGGAATAATATCTCCATTAATCATACCATTATATCCCCTCACAATTCCATAAACCTCTACTCCATGATAAGCGGCTCCTCGTACAATGGCACGAATACAAGAATTCATTCCTGGGGCATCTCCTCCTGATGTATAAACTGCTATTTTCTTCATCAAATGTTGTTTTACTAATAAAATGATAAAAACAATCCTTAGCCGGATAAATTTTCACTATTAACTACAAATTTAAGCTTTAAAATGGCTCTCCAAAACTCTTAAATTTATTTTTTCGATAAAATTCAAATATAAATTAGCCTTAGTAAATTGCATCTTCAAAAAATATGTCAATTATGTCTCAAAAATCGAATGACTTTCTGTACGAATATTTAAATAATGCATCCCCTACTGGTTTCGAAATGTCGGGACAAAAAATTTGGTTGGATTATTTAAAACCTTACTTAGATGAAAAAATCATAGATATATACGGAACTGCCGTAGCTGTCATCAATCCTGGGAAACCGTATTCTGTGGTCATTGAGGCTCATGCCGATGAAATTTCATGGTTTGTGAATTACATCGACGAGAATGGATATTTATTTTTACGCAGAAATGGTGGCTCAGATGCTTTAATAGCACCTTCTATGAGAGCCAACATTCATACCAAAGACAAAGTAATCAAAGGGATTTTTGGTTGGCCAGCCATACACGTACGCGATACAACGAAAGATAAAGCTCCAACAGTGAGTGATATATTCATTGATTGTGGTGCATCCAATAAGAAAGAAGTAGAAGAAATGGGCATCCATGTAGGTACTGTAGTCACTTTCGAGGATGGACTTATGGAATTGAATGAAAAATATTTAGTAGGTCGTGCTTTGGATAACCGCATTGGTGGATATATGATAGCACAAGTGGCTAAACGATTGAAAGATAATAAAATCGAATTGCCATTTACTTTGTACGTAGTAAATGCTGTTCAAGAAGAAATTGGCTTACGTGGTGCTGAAATGATTGTCAAACGTTTAAAACCAGATTTAGCTATCATTACCGATGTTACCCATGATACACAATCTCCGATGTACAATAAGAAAACACAAGGAGATATGGCTTGCGGTAAAGGCCCTGTGATTTGTTATGGACCAGCGGTTCAAAATAATGTCAGAGATTTCATTATTGATGTTGCCAACGAAAATAAGATTGATTTCCAAAGACAAGCCGTTTCTAGATCCACGGGTACAGATACAGACTCATTTGCTTATGCAACAGAAGGTGTTGCCTCTGCATTAATTTCTTTACCGTTGAAATACATGCATACAACAGTAGAAATGATTGCCAAATCCGACATGGAAGCAGTAATAGATTTAATTTACGCTTGCTTATTGAAGGTGAAGGGAAATGAAGATTTTAGATACTTTAATTAGTTATTAGGGGTTAGATATTAAAATGGGTAATTATAAAAATTAACATCCATTCCCTAGTAACTAATCCCTAAAAACTAATCACTTAAAACTAATCCCTAATAACTAGTAACTTATCTCAGATACCGCTCAAAAAACTCATATGTTCTTAGCATTTGATCAAGCCGCTGACGGTTATTACCTGATCGAGTGATTTCATGTGTAGCTCCTGGGTGACGAACATACTCAACATCACGTCCCAAAACTTTCAAACTCTTGTATAACATTTCCGATTGAATTACACCTGTTCTAAGGTCCTGTTCGCCATGAAATATAATCAGAGGGGTTCTAATGTTCAGGACATAACTTAAAGGAGATTCTTTGTCCAAAATACTCCTAGCTTGTTTTTCCCAAGGATAACCACCAAAATAATTTGGAACTAATCTCCAAGCATTTCCCTCACCAAAAAACGTAGATAATTCATATACACCACGTTGAGAACAAGCCACTTTAAATCGATTGGTATGTCCTATCATATAAGTAACTAAGTATCCTGCATAGGATCCTCCTGTTACAACTAATTTGGTTGTATCTGCCCAACCTTCAGATATTCCTAAATCTAAAGCTTTCATCACATCAGACATGGGGCCTTGTCCCCAATCTTTCACATTAGCTCCCATAAATTCCGTTCCATACCCACCACTACCTCTCGGATTGGAATACACTATACCGTAACCCTTGGCAGCAAAATACTGAAATTCATGCCACATACTTGCTTCTCCTGTACCCCACATGGCTGTAGGTCCTCCATGTATTTCTACTAATAATGGATATTTTTTATCTGACTGGAAATTAACTGGTTTCATTACCCAATAATCTACCAGTAAACCTTTATTATTTTTAAATGTCTTTTTACTAGCTAAACTTAATACTTTATCTTTCAGCCAGACTGTATTAAACTGAGTTAATGCCATATCAACTGGATTGGATTTGCTAGAAAAATACAATTCAGATGGATTTGTAATTTTTGTCTTTGCATAAATAAACTGACCATCCATCTGATCAAAACCTAATACACCTTCTTCAATTGAACTTAAAGCAGTTAATTTCCCTTTGGCTATGTCATACTCATACAGAGGTACACCACCGTGATCTTGAGCAGTAAAATACAATGTTGATTCATCTTTTGACCAAGACCATTGCGTTAAAATCCGATCCAATGGAATGATTTTTTGATAATAAGCACCTGGACTTAAGGCTATAATTTTAGCTACTGGACTAGGTATTCCTCCTACTTTTAACTCAAAGAAAGCCAAATACTTCCCATTAGGAGAAACAGATATATTGGAATATCGATATCCTGGCTTTTCAACTAATGTTTGGAAAGACTTTGTTGTCGCATCATAAATTGCTATTGTATTATCCAATACTTTATCAGGATGACGAAGGGTATCTGCAGGAATACACACAACAAAAGTTTGTCCGCTTTTCAGCTCTTTCATTTCATCAACTCGTCTAAATGGATTGACCAGTAATTCAGGTTTAGAATTTCCTAAAATAGAAGTTTTGAAAAATGCAGTAACCGTTAATTCGCCCGATACGGTACTTTCTTCCTGAAAATCCAATTGATTAATCACTTTAGCTTTTTTATCTTTTTCGTTTTGAAAAAGATAAGCTCTGATTTCTTCAATATTCCCATCGGGATTAGCTTTCATTTTCTTTTGAAAAATGGACCAATCATAAGCAGGCTTTTCCTGTGTCCATGAAGGTTGCAATGCCGATTTATTGTAAACCGTATCTACCAAAAAATCTTTAACAGATAATTCCGAGCTGAAATATAAACTTGAACCATCCTTTGACCATTCTGGGGCCCCTACACCATATGAAATGGTTGTGATTGGATATGCTTCTCCTCCAGAAATAGGTAAAAGAAATAACTGAGGTTTATCACCTACTAATCTGACAAAACTTATAAATTGACCATTGGGACTCCAGGAGGCAGAAGAAACAGACATTTTACCTGAGGTTAAAGCTCTAGATTCTTTCGATGCCAAATCTCCCAAATACAAATGATTTTGATAGGCAAATTCTCCCTTTCTATCCGGGTCTTCCACGATCGACTTGAGTAAATAAATATACTTTTTACCATCAGGAGAAAATTGGGGTTGTGAAACTGTTTTAATTTTAAGTAAATCAGTTAATTCAATTTTCTTAGTTTGGGAACTGGCTGAAAAACAGACCAAAATGACCACAACGATTGTTAATAAATGTTTCATGTTTGTTGATTTAATAATATAATCCATTCAATTTTATTTCTTCAATTGCTTTTAATTCATGAGCTCTTAAAGCCATTATTTCTGGTGTTTCAACTAAATGCTCAATCCCCATATATTGTTTTGAAAAATTGGACAATATTTCATCGAAGACCAATTCAACCCGGGGAATATGATATGCTGAAGTAATAATTACAAGAGATTCTACGGGATAATCCATTAATACAGCTTTAGATTTTACTGCATCATCTACGGTGTTAGCCGATAATGCTAAAGGTAAAAAAGCATGTTCAGATACGCCTTTGGCAACTAATTCATTTTTCAATAAAGAAGCATGTGACCATGGGCTTGTATTAAAATGAGCACCAAATCCACCGGTACACAAAATAAGCCTAGCTTGTTTTTGAAACAGCTCCCAACAATAATTGACTCGATCTAAAGCAATAGGACCTAATTGACCATCAGGTGAATTTGGGGAGCCTAAAACCACAAGTACTTCATGAATATGCATAAAAAAAGGTCCCAATAATTGGGACCTAAATTTATTAAATATTGTGGCAATTAAAGCAATTTTAAAATTTCTTCCCCAATGGCATCAGTACCTAAAATCATGGATGGGTCCGTTGTTTTATCTGCAATATCACGTGTACGGAAACCTTTCTTCAATACCTGGTCAATAGCTGAAATAATCGCTTCAGATTCTTCTTTCAAACCAAAAGAGATATCCAATAATAAGGCTGCTGACAATACAGAAGCCATAGGATTTGCTAAACCTTTACCCGTAATATCATGAGCAGAACCGTGAATTGGCTCATAAACACCTGTTCCATCTCCGATTGAAGCTGATGCAAGCATACCCATTGAACCTGCAATTTGAGAAGCTTCATCTGTTAAAATATCTCCAAATAAATTAGCCGTAACTACTACATCGAAACGAGTTGGCTCTTTAATTAATATCATGGCTGTAGCATCCACAAATTGGTATTCAACTTCTACATCTGGATATTCTAAAGCTAACTTTTGAATTTCTTCTCTCCACAAACGGGAAGACTCTAACACATTGGCTTTGTCTACAGAAACTAATTTTTTACGACGAGTTCTAGCAGCATCAAAGGCTTTACGACCTATACGCTGCACTTCATAACGACTATACTCAGCTACATCATAGGCTGTATCTCCATTGTTTTTACGCCCTTTTTCACCAAAATAAATATCGCCAGTTAATTCACGGAAGAACAAAATATCAGCACCTTTCAAAATCTCAGGCTTAATACTTGATGCTCCCAATAGCTCATCAAACAATTTAATAGGGCGTAAATTGGCATATAAACCTAATTCTTTACGCATTTTTAACAAGCCTTGCTCAGGGCGAACTTTGGCAGATGGATCGTTGTCATATTTTGGATGACCTACTGCACCAAACAATACAGCATCCGAATTTTTCATTTTCTCCAAAGATTCAGCAGGAAGTGGATCTCCGGTAGCCTCGATGGCTACGTGACCAATTAAAGCCTCATCATAAGTAAACTCATGATTGAATCTTGCTGCAATTTTGTCTAATACTTTTTTACCTACTGCGGTAACTTCTTGTCCAATTCCATCACCAGGAACGATTAAAATATGCTTCTTCGCCATTTGTATTATTGTATGTTACTAAATCAAATTCAACATTTTTTGAGTTGCCTTAATGGCGGAAACCGTTTGATCACAATCCAATCCACGGGTAATTAATTCCTTTCCTTGATGCGACCATGTAATAATGGTTTCACAAAGCGCATCAGAATCTCCTCCAGGTGGAATACGAACAGCATAATCTTTCAATTGCGCCAATTTCTTACCATTCTTTTGGAATATAATTTCTAATGCATTGACAAAAGCATCGTATTGACCATCCCCTTGAGCATGCTCTTCATATACTTTTCCGTCAATGGAGATTTTCAAGGTCACGGAAGGACGTAATTCTTTGCTGTGTGTTAGTACATAATTTAACACTTGAACACGTTCCTCAATCGTGGAACTATCCAATACATCTGAAATGATATAGGGCAAATCATTGGGAGTTACGACCTCTTTGCGATCACCCAATTCAATAATTCGCTGGGTTACTTTTTTCAAATCTTCATCTGAAAGCTGTATGCCCAATTGCAATAAATTATTTTCAATATTCGCTTTACCACTAGTTTTACCTAAAGCATATTTACGTTCACGACCAAAACGCTCTGGCATTAAATCATTGTGGTATAAATTATTCTTTTTATCACCATCTGCATGAATTCCCGCTGTTTGGGTGAAAACGTTTTCACCTACCACTGGCTTATTGGCAGGTATTCTGAAACCAGAAAAAGTTTCCACCAATTTACTTACAGAGTATAAAGATTTCTCTTCAACAGACACCTCTACATCTTTTTGATAATCATTTATCACAGCAATGACACTAGCCAAAGGAGCATTGCCTGCTCTTTCACCCATACCATTAACAGTTAAGTGAAGTCCATGAACTCCATTTCTTACTGCTTCCAAAGCATTGGCTGTGCCTAAATCATAATCATTGTGTGCGTGAAAGTCGAAATGTACCGTAGGATACCGCGCAACTAGTTCAGAAATAAATGCTGCCACTTCAGATGGAATTAAAATACCTAACGTATCTGGCAACAAAATACGATCTACTGGTAATTTGCTTAGAAAGTCCAAATAAGAAATGACGTATTCTTTTGAATTTCGCATACCATTTGACCAATCTTCTAAATATACATTTACCTTTAACCCTTTGGAAATAGCTAATCGGATGGTAGCTTCTACTTCACTAAAATGCTGCTCTGGAGTCTTTTTTAATTGAAATGTCAAATGATTTAAAGAACCCTTTGTTAATAAGTTCATCACTTTGGCACCTGCATCTAACATCCAATTCACCGAAGTTCCGCCATCGACGAAAGTCAAAACCTCTACTTTATCCAAAAGACCATTTTTGTCGGCCCATTCCGTGATTTTTTTCACAGCCTGAAATTCACCTTCCGACACACGTGCCGAGGCAATCTCAATACGATCGACTTTTAATTCAGTCAATAGCAATTGAGCTATAGTTAATTTTTCACTAGCAGAAAAGGATACCCCACTGGTTTGTTCACCATCGCGAAGGGTGGTATCCATGATTTCAATATGACGTTTCAAGGAATTATCGATTGGAAGCAAAAGAAACGATTTCGTCTTTCATAGCTTGTAAATAATCTATGTCGTCAAAACCATTCAATAAATTATGTTTTTTATACCCATTAATATCAAAACTTTCTGAAGCTCCTGTAGACACAATGCTGATGCGTTGTTCTTGTAAATTCACTTCTAATTCAGCCTTAGGGTCTTTTTCAATGGCTTCAAAAATTTGATGCAAAAACTCTGGACTTACTTGTACTGGTAAGATACCTACGTTAATGGCGTTTCCACGGAAAATATCAGCAAAGAAAGAAGATACAACACATCTAAAGCCATAATCATAAATCGCCCAAGCTGCGTGCTCACGGCTACTACCAGAACCGAAATTCTTACCCCCTACTAAAATCTTTCCTTGGTAAGTAGGATTATTCAATACGAAATCAGCCTTAGGTTGATCATTTTTATCGTATCGCCAATCTCTAAATAAATTATCTCCAAATCCTTTACGCTCTGTTGCCTTTAAAAAACGAGCAGGGATGATTTGATCTGTATCTACGTTCTCAATTGGTAATGGAACGGCAGAACTTCTTAATACACTAAAACTATCGTAAGCCATAATGGTCTAATTTAAACAACTTATAAAAACTCTCTTGGGTCTGTAACCACTCCGGTTACTGCTGCTGCAGCAGCTACTAATGGACTAGCTAATAAAGTACGAGAACCTGGTCCTTGACGTCCTTCAAAATTTCGGTTAGAAGTACTCACTGCGTACTTTCCAGCAGGAATTTTATCGTCATTCATAGCTAAACAAGCTGAACAACCCGGTTGACGTAATTCAAATCCTGCTTCTGTCAGAATATCAAAAATACCTTCATCCTTAATTTGTTTTTCAACAATGTGAGAACCAGGTACTACCCAAGCCGTCACATGATCTGCCTTTTTACGACCTTTTACAATAGAAGCGAAAGCTCTGAAATCTTCGATACGACCATTCGTGCAAGAACCAATAAACACATAGTCTACTTTCTTACCAATCATGGCATCATCTTCAGCAAATCCCATGTAATCAAGCGATTTTTCATAGGTAGCCACACCACCCTCCACATCTGTTGCTTTAGGAATATGCTTAGAGATACCCATACCCATTCCTGGATTGGTACCATAAGTAATCATCGGCTCAATATCCGCTGCATTAAAATTAATCACTTGATCAAATACAGCACCTTCATCGGTTTTTAATGTCTTCCAATAAGCTAATTGCTTATCCCAATCCGCACCTTTAGGAGCTAATTCACGTCCTTCAATATAATCAAAAGTCGTTTGGTCAGGAGCAATCATACCACCACGAGCACCCATTTCGATCGAAAGGTTACAAACCGTCATTCGACCTTCCATGGACATGTTTCTAAATACATCTCCTGCATACTCTACAAAATATCCAGTGGCACCCGAAGTAGATAGTTTAGAAATAATATACAAAGCCACATCTTTTGGTGTAACTCCTTTTCCTAATGTCCCATTGACATTAATGATCATTTTCTTTGGTTTAGGTTGCATGATGCATTGCGAAGAAAGCACCATTTCTACCTCTGATGTCCCAATTCCAAAAGCGATAGCACCAAAAGCTCCGTGAGTCGAAGTATGTGAATCACCACAAACAATGGTCATGCCTGGTAAGGTAATTCCGTTTTCTGGTCCTACTACGTGAACAATACCGTTTTTAGGATTCCCTAAGCCCCAGTGTGAAATACCATATTTGGCAGTATTTTTTTCCAATTGCAATAACTGATTTGCCGATAAAGGATCCTCAACGGGCAAATGCTGGTTAATGGTAGGAGTATTATGATCCGCAGTAGCAAATGTTTTTTCTGGAAATAACACACCGATACCACGTGTCTCTAAACCTAAAAATGCTACTGGACTAGTTACCTCATGAATGAAGTGACGATCAATAAAAAAAACATCTGGACCATCTTCGATCTTACGAACGACATGAGAGTCCCAAACTTTATCAAAAAGGGTATTGGGAGTATTGCTCATTATAATAGAATTAAATAATTACCGAAATCAAGCTACAAAAATGCTACTTTTTTCAGGAAGTTCAAAGGTTTAATTGCTCAAAAACCGAGTTTTGCCATATAAAATTTGGCAAGAGGGGTCCTATAAAGATGCTCTCGAAATCAGGCAGAAGGGATTTTCAATATGTACCTTGGAATTCGTTTTGATTAATTCAGCAGCAGTCCGCCCCAATTGTGCAAAATCAGTTGATATGGTACTAATCCCTTTAAACAACAACCTTTTTAATGGTGTTTCATTATAGGAAATCAATCCTACATCCTCTCCAAGAATTAATTCCTTTTCTAATATTTTTTCCAACAACATAATCAAATCATCCTCCATGACATTAATATAAGCTTCACCAACGGCAGGAGTTATGGCACTAGCAGAAGATACAATCTCCATATCAAAGGCAAAATCACGACAAAAATTCGTAAAGCCTGTCACAATTTCCTGAGGATAATAGGACGTATTAGGGAAGATCATTTTTAATACATGGTATTTACTCAAATCATCCTTGGCTTGAATCAAGGCTGAATAAATATCTTTTTCAAAATTTTCATACACTGCCCCAAAATTCCCTTGTATACCCGGTAACAACTTATCCAATAAAATCAATTTCTCTTTAGGCAACTGATTTATCAATTCCCTAGCACTTTGTTCTCCTTCCATAAAATGGGGAATAATCACAATGTGGGAGTAATCTCGATCTCTGGACTGAATTATCTTTTTAAATAAATTGAAGTCGTTATTGTAGATGTAAAAATCAATGGTGGCATTTTCCCCCATCGCTTCTACAAAGGAATCATAGACCAATTTCTTGTGACCACTTAACTTATTGAATAAAAGGAAAATGCGGAAATCTACGGGTAGCTTATCGATTTTTATAAAAAAGCCTTTACCGCGAACCGAATCTATTACTCCTTTGGATTTCAAATAGTTATACCCCTTCTCAACAGTAATTCTGGAGATATAATATTCAAAACTAACTTCATTAATCGATGGTAAACTTTCTCCTTTCTTAATCCGCTTATTTCTAATTCCTTCGATGATGGAATTGGCCAACTGCTGGTATTTAGGAGTCGATGAAAACTCATCGATATGGATGACATCAAGAATATTTGAATGACTCATTTATAAAGAATTACCGATACCAACAATGATAACAGATACCAAAATTACAACAATTCCAGCCATTACTGTCCTTAATGTCTGCTTTGAAACTCCTTTCCATTCTTTGAAATACAATCCCCAAAAGTTAGAAGTTAAAATAATGGTCGCCATGTGTAGGATCCATGAACTAGCCCCATTGCCCAATTTACTTTCACCCATCCCGTAAAAAAAGAATTGAAGAAACCAGGTAGTTCCTGCTACGGCAGCAAAAGTATAATTTCTACGTAAAGGAGATTCGGTATTCAAATAATCTCCAAAGGATTTATTGGTATAATTTAAATACATACACCAAATAAAATTAGTAGTAAATCCTCCCCACAATACCACAATAAAAATGACATTGTTCTGAAAAAGAGGATCGCATCCCTTTATAATAGCTTCATTAGCCATTAATTTTCCTGCTTCAATACCAAAATTAAAACATGCACTTAATAAGCCAGAAATAGTGGCTACAATTAAGCCTTTAACCAAATTAAACTCTTTAATACTTTCTTTCTTCTGCTCATCGGATAGTTCATTTTCCTTCATCATACCAGCTTTACCACATAGGTAAATACCAAAGATGCACACCACAATGCCCAATAGAACCAATCTACCTCCAGTACTACCCGCAATTTGAGAAAAAGTGATACCCTCCATACCTGAAAATTCACGATAAATAGGAGGAACCAAAGCGCCAAAAATACTGCATAAACTTAAAGCAATAGACATCCCAAGGGACATCCCTAAATATCGCATGGCCAAACCAAAGGTTAATCCTCCAATTCCCCACAATACACCAAATGCATATGTCCAGAATAAGGTACTTGAGTTTGCTTGTTGGATAATCTGCATGAAATCAGGGATAGTTAAATATGCCGCCACAAAAGGCACCAATATCCATGAAAATACCCCTCCTACTATCCAAGCACTTTCCCATGACCATACCTCTATCTTGCGATAAGGAATATAAAAACTACCTGAAGCAAAGCCCCCCAAACTGTGAAACAACAATCCTAATAATGAACCCATTTGATATTTTAATTTTTTAATTTGAATAATAACTTCCAAAGCAGAATATGATACTTTTCTAATCTAAAAAACAATCAACGAGTGTCATATTAAACCACTAAATCAACCATCTAAGGAATATTACCCTAAAATTGGCTTGCTAATGTAGCAGAAGAATTGATAAAAACAATTCAAGGCAGGCTAATGAAAGTACTATTTATTATTAAATTAAGCCTATGAAAAGTAAAATTCTCCTTCTATCAGCCATAGCTTGTTTGCTTGTATTCATAGGCAGTTCATTTTTAACAGTACCATCAAACGAAGACTGGCCCTCCTATTTAGGTGGCTCAGATCGGAATCATTATTCCACATTGAATCAGATAACATTAGAAAATGTAAACGAACTAAAAATAGCATGGACATACGCGAGTGGTGATTCTGCTCATATTCAAGCGAATCCTATCATCATCCAAGGAATACTCTATAGTGTGAATGCCTCCGTTCAAGCCTTTGCATTGGATGCTGCTTCTGGTAAAGAAATTTGGCGATTTGGAGATCCTTTAAAAAACTGGGCAAGTACGAGTCGTGGAGTTTCCTATTGGACAGATGGAAAAGATTCTAGAATATTATATACGGCAGGGCCCAATTTGTGGGCATTGGATGCCAAAACAGGTAAACCTGTTTTATCCTTTGGACAAGGAGGTAAAATCGATTTACATACTGGTCTTCCTGAAATTGCCCAAAATAAATTTATAGTTTCTAATACTCCGGGTAGTATTTACCAAGATTTAATCATCATGCCACTCCGACTATCTGAAGGAGAAGATGCGGCTCCTGGTGACATACGAGCCTTTAATGTAAAAACAGGAAAATTAGTTTGGACCTTCCATACGATTCCATATCCTGGAGAATTTGGATATAAAACATTCCCCAAAGATGCATATAAAAACACTTATGTAGGTGCTGCGAACAATTGGGCAGGAATGGCCGTTGATGAAAAAAGAGGCATTATTTTTGTTCCAACGGGCTCAGCAGGATATGATTTTTGGGGAGGAAATAGACCAGGAAGTAACCTATTTGCTAATTGTTTAATTGCTTTGGATGCTAAAACTGGAAAACGATTATGGCATTTTCAAACCACTCACCACGATTTATGGGATCGGGATTTACCTGCACCTCCCAATTTAATTCGAGTAAAGCATCAAGGGAAATACATCGATGCTGTAGCTCAAATCTCAAAACAAGGTTTTGTATTCTTATTCAATAGAAGCACTGGGAAACCTTTATTTCCTATTACGGAAAAGAAAGTATCCACTCAAGGTTTGCCAGGAGAAAAGCCTTGGGGCACCCAACCATTTCCTAGTAAACCAGCTCCTTATGCTCGACAGTCATATGAAATTAGCCATTTAGATGTTAGTCCATATGCTGAAAACAAAGATGAATTAATTCAACAACTTAAGAAATTTAAAAAAGACTTCTATGCCCCACCTAGTGAAGTCGGGACACTCATACTTCCAGGATTTGACGGAGGTGGAGAATGGGGTGGTGCGGCGGCAGATCCAGAAAATGGGATTATATACATCAATAGCAATGAAATGCCTTGGGTTCAAAAAATGGAAAATCAATCAGAAAAGGAAAAACTAAAAATAAGTAATGCCAAAAGACTTTATCAGAATTATTGTCAAAGTTGTCATGGACCAGAATTGAAAGGAAATAGCCTAAGTGGTTATCCTTCTTTAATGGATATTTTTAAAAGAAGGGATAAAGTATTTGTTAAACAAATCATTCAACAAGGAAAAGGCATGATGCCAGGATTTACTCAATTAAAAAACAATGAGATCGAATCTATTTTAACTTACTTAGGACATGAGGATAAGCAAGAAGTCAGTAGTCAAAATTCCAGTCAGAAAGTTAAAATTCCATATCGAATGACAGGATATAATAAATTTTTGGATGTTAATGGAAGGCCAGGGATTAAACCGCCCTGGGGTACATTAAATGCCATTGATCTGAATACAGGGGAATATTTATGGAAAATTCCATTAGGTGAAGATATAGAATTAGCTAAAAAAGGTATAAAAAATACAGGAACAGAAAATTACGGAGGGCCACTTTTAACTTCCAATGGATTACTTTTTATTGGAGCTACTAAAGACGGAAAATTCAGGGCATTTGAATCAAAAACAGGTAAACTGGTATGGGAAACCAATTTACCTGCTGCTGGATTTGCTACACCTTCTACTTACATGGTTCAAGGAAAGCAATTCATTGTAATTGCTTGTGGAGGAACAAAATTAGGAACACCTAAAAACAACCAGTATGTGGCCTTTGCTCTTCCGTAGTGTAAACCTATAAATTTCGATTCAAAAACTCATTGCGGCAACGCCCTTGAGGATCTAAGCGTTTGGCTAAGGCTTGAAAATCTTTGAATTTGGGATATCTAGCTTGTAATTTTTTAGGACTCATGGTGAATAGTTTTCCCCAATGAGGCTTCACCTCGAAGGGTTCTAATGCCGCTTCAATTTTTGGTAAAACGGCTAAGACATTTTTGGTATCAGGCTTCCATGTAAAATGAATTGCTATCATATCTTGTTGATAAGCAGGACTTAACCATAATTCGTCAGCGGCAATACTTCTAATTTCAGTTACAAATAAATAAGGAACAAAAATAGAATGTATCGCTTCCACGGCCATAATGGCCTGATAAGC
This sequence comes from Aquirufa aurantiipilula, assembly GCF_019923745.1. Lineage (GTDB taxonomy): Bacteria > Bacteroidota > Bacteroidia > Cytophagales > Spirosomataceae > Aquirufa > Aquirufa aurantiipilula. The sequence continues at coordinate 222,019 of NZ_JAANOG010000001.1, read as the reverse complement.
AAACTTCCTAGGTACAAAATATTCCGCTTGTAATTCAGCACCATTACTCGGAGTAAAACCCATTTTAAAATGAGGTAAGCGTTCATACCATGGACCCGATATCCCCATTTGGTCAGTACAATTTATGGGGGAATTAATTTTTATAGGATGCAAATGAGAGGTAGCAGCGGTAGCTCCAAAATATTCTTTCACTGGGTGAATGTTTTTCGCATCGGACCGTTTCTTAATCCACAATTGGTTGATGTTCTTATTTTCCCAATGTGTAAACATACTTACGGAATATCCTTCTTGATAAATTTCATTAAAATGATCCTTCAATTGATTCATCGACAAATTTTCAAACACAAACTGACTTACCTCAAATTTGGGTTGAATGGCTAAAGCCATTTTAGTAACAATTCCTAAAGCACCCAGATTCACAACGACGCCATTAAAATCAGGGTGTCCTTGCTCCCATCTTTCTATTGTTCCATCGGACTTCATCAATTCTATTCCACGAACCGCCGAAGAAAGGTTACCATTCTTGTCGCCTGATCCATGAGTGGCTGTCGCACAAGCTCCAGCTACTGAAATATGGGGCAAAGATGCCAAATTATGTAATGCAAAGCCCTCTTTATCCAAAAGCAATCCCAACGTTCCATACTTAATTCCTGATTCAACCCAAACCCACATCTTTTGACGGTCAATGGATAATAGTTTATCCAATTTTGAAGTAGAAATCAGTGTATCTGTTGAATTAGCAATGGTATTAAATGAATGTTTAGAGCCTAAAGCTTTGGGTTGCTTAGCTGCTAACACTTCTTTTCTTAATTCTTCAATGCTTGTAGGGTATACTATTTTTTTTGCTGAATAAGTCAAATTACCAGCCCAATTGGTTTCGGAAGTATTGGGAATGTGAAGCTGACTGGCCATAAAAAGGATGCTGGATTGCTTTATAAATTCTTGACGGTTCATTTGTAAATATTTATTGTTCTATAATTTCACGGTATATTACAAATAAATATCGCATAAAACCTTTTAATCAACAAAAAAAAGCAATACCTCTTTTCCAAGATATTGCTTTTTACATGGGGTGGACCAGCATGGGCTCGAACCATGGACCCCCTGATTATGAGTCAGATGCTCTAACCAACTGAGCTACAAGTCCGCATTGAATTGCTTCAACGAGCTGCAAAATTAAATAATCAAGAGCTTTTTAACTAATTTCCTTTATAAATTTATAATTTAAGGTTTAATCTAGCTTTTGACTTCCAAATCAAAAAAATGAAAACGAAAACTTTCATTAGCGACTTATCCATGAAAATTTACCCCATCGCTGAGATGGTCAATGGGAGTAATATTCAAGAGGGAATCTTGCAATTAATACAAAGGGATTATCCGAATTTTAAATCTGAGAGTAATTTAGCTTTAACAGAATTAAATATATTTCGACAAATTTATTTGTCTGATTTTCTAAAAAAAGAAACAGGAGATTTAACAGCATTAGAACAAGTAGTATTAAAAAATGAAGCAGATCATCGATTGATTACTCAAGCGGTGGATATGGAGGACTTTGGTGATTTAACCATGGGTCAAAAAATTGCAGATAAAGTAGCTTCATTTGGTGGAAGTTGGCGTTTTATCATTTCCTTCTTTGTATTTTTAGCCCTTTGGATCTTGGCCAATGTATATTGGTTTCTCAACAAAGGTTTTGATCCCTACCCTTTTATTCTATTAAATCTTATCTTATCCTGCATAGCCTCTTTGCAAGCACCTGTGATTATGATGAGCCAAAATAGACAAGAAGAAAGAGACAGAGAAAGATCAAAAAAAGATTATTTAATCAATTTAAAGTCTGAATTGGAAATCAGGTTATTGAATGAAAAAATAGATCATTTAATGACCCACCAACAACAAGAATTACTAGAAATACAAAATATCCAAGTTGAGATGCTCAATGAAATAACCAATTTGGTAAAAGATAAGAAAGTCCGCTAAACTATGTACCCTACTAAAATTATCAATGACCCGATTTATGGATTCATCAAAATCAATAATCCATTCATTTTAAAACTCATTGATCATCCATATTTCCAGCGATTAAAACGCATTAAACAATTAGGATTAGCCGAATTTGTTTATCCTGGAGCACATCATACACGATTTCATCATGCTTTGGGAGCCATGCATTTAATGGACCAAGCTTTAAATAATTTACAAGCTAAAGGTTATCCTATTTCAGATGAAGAAAGAGAAGCTGCTGAAATAGCTATTTTATTGCACGACATCGGCCATGGACCATTTTCGCATGTCTTGGAATATACCTTATTAGAAAATGTCCATCATGAGGCTATTTCTCAATTATTAATGGCTACCCTAAATAAACATTTCGATGGTAAGCTCGATTTAGCTATTCAAATGTTTTCTGATAAATATCACCGTCCCTTCTTTCATCAATTGATTTCGAGTCAATTGGATGTCGATCGCTTGGATTATTTAAGTCGTGATTCCTTTTATACAGGAGTAAGAGAAGGCTTCATCGGTTCAGAAAGATTATTATCCATGCTGGATTTAGTCAATGAAAGGCTCGTTTTGGAAGAAAAGGGAATATATTCAATAGAGAACTTCTTAATGGCTAGAAGACTCATGTATTGGCAAGTTTATTTACACAAAACGGCCATTGCAGCAGAAAGCATGTTGATACAAATATTACGACGAGCTAAATATTTGATTAATTCTGGAGTACAATTAGATTGCTCTACACCCTTATTTACCTTTTTAAGTAAAATCTATACTTGGGAAGAATTTTCAATGAGAGAATCTCTCCTAGTGGCCTTTACTGATTTGGATGACCATGATGTATGGGCAGCTATAAAAAGCTGGAAATCAGCAGAAGACATTATCTTAAAAAACCTTTGTCAGCAATTCTTAACTAGAAAATTATTTACTTGTAAACTAGGAAGTCAACCTATTCCAAGAACTAAAAAATTGGAAATTGAACAAATGATTCAAAAAACATTAGGCATCAGTGCAGACGAAGTCGGATATTTTGTGGTGGATGGCTCCACGAGTAATGCAGCCTACATTCAAGGAGACAATACCATCAAAATGGTCGATAAACAAGGTCAGGTTGTCGAGTTACTTGAAGCATCTGACTTACCGACCATCCAAGCATTGAGTAAGATTGTAAAAAAATACTATTTTTGTTGCCCAAAGAGCGTATATTTGCAAGGCGAATTACGTTGATTGCGTACCTAATTCCATTATTACCTGAAAATCAATTCATCCCTGCATGAAATTTACTGTTGATCAAATTGCCGGACTAATTCATGGAACAGTAGATGGGAATGGAGCTGATATTATTTCAGATTTCAGTAAAATAGAAGAAGGCAAAGCAGGTACCATATCATTTTTAGCCAATCCCAAATACGAGGCATTTTTGTATGATTCTAAGGCCACAGCCATTATCATTTCAAAAGATCAAATACTCAAAAAGAAACCATTAGCTACCTTAATTCGTGTGGCTAACCCCTATCTATCATTTACTGTATTATTACAAAAATACCAGGAAATGATGGCATCCAACGAAACAGGAATACAACAACCTTCTTTCATTGATTCAAGTGCTACCTTAGGTGAAAATCTATTTATTGGCACTTTTACTAGCATCAATCGCAATGCCAAAATTGGTTCGGGAAGCCGAATTATGAATAATGTAAGTATTGGCGTAAACGTCGAAATCGGCGAAAACTGTCTCATTTATCCGGGTGTAATTCTTTATGCTGACACCAAAATCGGAAACAACTGCATCATACACGCCAATGCGGTAATTGGATCAGATGGCTTTGGCTTTGCTCCTCAGCCAGATGGCACATTTACTAGTATTCCTCAATTAGGAAATGTAGTAATTGAAGACCACGTAAGTATTGGCGCCAATACCACCATTGATCGTGCCACCATGGGATCCACCAAGATTGGGAAAGGCTCTAAAATAGACAATTTAGTACAAATCGCTCACAATGTTGAGGTAGGCCAAAATACGGCCATAGCCGCCCAAGTGGGTGTTTCAGGATCCACTAAAATTGGAGATCATTGTTTAATTGGTGGTCAAGTTGGCGTAGCAGGACATATTAGTATTGCCTCCCACACCATTGTTACAGCTCAATCAGGAGTTACGAAAACAGTTAAAACACCTGGACAAACACTTGGAGGCACACCAGCGTCCCCTAATGTAGATTATTTAAAAAGAAATGCACTTATTCGTCAATTACCTGACTTGTTTGAAAAAATCAATCAAACAATGAAAGTTGAGTAAATGGACATTAGATTCGTATGAACAATAAGCAACACACCATTAGTAAATCAGTCACTCTAAGCGGAGTGGGTCTTCATACTGGCGTAACAGCCACTATGACTTTTTTACCAGCACCAGCCAATCACGGGATCAAGTTTCAACGTACTGATTTACCTGATCAACCCATTGCAGATGCTGATGTTGATTATGTTGTAGATACTTCTAGAGGCACTACCATAGAGCATAATGGTGCTCGTATCAACACTGTCGAGCACGTGTTAGCTGCGATGGTGGGTATGGAGATAGATAATATCTTAATTCAACTAGATGGTCCAGAACCTCCTATCATGGATGGTAGTTCCATCAAATTTGTAGAGGCATTAGAAGAAGCTATTCCTCTGGAACAAGAGGCTCATCGCAAATTCTTTGAACTTCCTGAAGAAATCAGATTCAAAGATTTAGATAAAGGTATTGAATTAGCAGCCCTCCCATTAAATGATTACCGAATAGCTGTTATGGTGGATTATAATTCCAAATTCCTATCCAGCCAACATGCCAATTTAACTCACGTATCTCAATTTAAAGAGCAATTTGCCATGTGCAGAACATTTTGTTTTGTGCATGAGTTAGAAGTTCTTTATAAAGCTGGTTTAATTCAAGGAGGAGATTTAAGTAATGCAATCGTGATTGCAGACCGCGATTATTCTGAAAAAGAATTATCTCATTTATCCGAAGTGTTGGGTAAACCTAAAGTAAGTATATCCAAGGAAGTAGGTATTTTAAACAATACCAACTTACATTACAATAATGAAATGGCTCGCCATAAATTATTGGATGTCATGGGAGATTTAGCCTTAGTAGGCAGACCTATAAAAGCGCAAATTTTAGCTTCTAGACCAGGACATGCTTCCAATGTAGAATTGGCCAAAAAGATCAAGAAGTTGATGTTAGAAACAGAGAAAAACAAAGTTCCTGTTTACGACCCTAAGCAACCTCCAATTTGTTCTCACGAACGTATTTATGAGTTATTACCTCACCGTTATCCATTCCAAATGATTGATAAAATCACTTATTTGGATGAGAATAGTGTAGTGGGTATCAAAAATGTTACCATGAATGAAAGCTATTTTATGGGCCATTTTCCTAACAACCCGGTTATGCCTGGTGTTATGCAAGTAGAAGCTATGGCTCAAACAGGTGGAATTTTGGTACTAAGCTCAGTACCTGATCCAGAAAACTATTGGCCTTATTTAGTTGGTATTGAAAATTGTCGCTTCAGAAAAAGTGTAATTCCTGGAGATACTGTTATCTTTCGATGTGAATTAATATCTCCGATTAGAAGAGGAATAGCTAAAATGACAGGAAAGGCTTATGTAGCTGGACAAGTTGTTTGCGAAGCTGAAATGACCGCTAGTTTAGTTAGAAAATCATAATTGTACCCATGACATATCCGCTTACACATATAGATCCATCCGCAAAAATTGGCCAAAATGTGACAATTGATCCATTTACCATGATACACGGAGATGTGGAAATCGGTGATGGAACATGGATTGGGTCCAATGTTACTATTTTTCCTGGTGCTCGAATTGGAAAAAATGTACGTATTTTTCCTGGAGCTGTAATTTCTGCCATCCCCCAAGATTTAAAATTTGGTGGTGAAAAAACCACAGCAGAAATAGGAGATAATACCACTATCCGTGAATGTGTCACCATAAACCGTGGAACGGTAGATAAAGACCGTACTGTAGTTGGTAAAAATTGCCTAATCATGGCATATGTACACATAGCGCATGATTGCCAAATTGCTGATAATTGTATTTTGGCCAATTCTGTACAAATGGCAGGACACGTAACTGTTGGAGAATATGCCATTATTGGCGGATCAACAGCCATACATCAATTTGCAAGTATCGGAAAGCACGTCATGATTTCGGGTGGTTCACTCGTGCGTAAAGATGTACCTCCTTACACCAAATCTGGTAGAGAACCGCTGACTTACGCTGGTATTAATTCCGTTGGTTTACGCAGAAGAAATTTTTCTGATGAACAAATCGCTGATATTCAAGAAATATATCGATATGTGTATCAAAAAGGCTTGAATATTCAAACAGCCTTAAGTGAAATAGAGGAACAAATAAGCCCATCTTCAGAAAGAGATGAGATACTTTCTTTTATTCGCAGCTCAGAACGCGGAATCATGAAAGGATAAGCCATCAATTCATGAAAATTCTTGCCGAACATGTTGAAAAAAAATTCCGTCAAGAATGGGTGGTTCGCTCCTTCTCTTATCTATTTGAATCTGGACAATCCTATGCTTTAACTGGCCCCAATGGTTCAGGAAAATCCACTCTGCTTCGTATTTTAGCGCAATACTCGCTACCCACCAAAGGACAAGTACAATTTCTTCAAGGTGAATCGACTCGCATTGAATCCGATCAATGTCATTCCTTAGTTGCTTATGCAGCTCCATACGTGGAATTAATTGAGGAATTTACCTTATCCGAACTTCTGAACTTTCTGATTCAATTAAAAGCTTTACCGAATCAATTAAACCTGCAAAATTTTCAGGAATACATCGAATTACAACCTGATAAATCAAAGTTCATCAAGAACTACTCTTCAGGCATGCGACAAAAAATAAAATTGGGCTTAGCGCTTTTGTCTGAAAAACCTTGTCTATTCTTAGACGAGCCTACGACTAATTTAGATGAAAAAGCTAAGAATTGGTTTTATCAAAAAATCAAGGAACAAAGTAATCGATTGATCATCATTGCTTCAAACGAAGCTGCTGAAATTGATTTATGTCAACATCGTATATCGATATTAGATTTTAAATAAATTTCGTTTTAAACGAAATAATAAAAGACCTAATACCACTAAATTAAAACCAGCAAAATAGGCTATATCAGCTAATCCAAGCACTCCTTTCGAAATATTCCTGTAATGAAAATTGAGGCTATATAAGTCAACATCAAGACTAGCAAAGAAAGGAATTAAAGCTAATTCTTGAGGACCTTGCCAAAAAACAAAATTGAAAGCAACACCTAAAACAAAAGCTAAGGCCTGTTTATTGGTTAAAGAAGAAGCTAAAGCACTTAAACACACAAAGGCTAATCCGAGTAAGCAAATGGAAATATAGCCTCCCAGAATCAACGTTGAATCATAGTTTGCCACAGGACTTCCTAAACTACTCAAAGAATACACAAAAAAGAGAGTTGGCACTAATGAAGTAAGAACCACTGCAAAGGTGCCAATTACTTTCCCCATCAAGATATCCCAATCAGAAACAGGCAATGAACGAAGTAAGTCATAAGTTTTCAATGCATATTCTTCGGAAAACAAACGCATACTCAAAGCTGGAATAAAGAATAAGAAAAACCAGGGGGCTAATTCAAAAAAAACACTCAATTCAGCAAATCCAAAATCCAAGACATTTCCTTCAAATACCCAAGTATACAGACCAGTTAGCATATAAAAAGCTAACATGAGCCCAAGGCCTATAAAGGAACTGAAAAATGAATGGTATTCTTTTTGAACTATTGCCCACATAAATTTTTACTCAAAAAATGGTTTTTCCTTCTTTAAAATAGCTGAAACAATTAAGCCTAATAAAAATAAGAATAAGGTCGACATCAAAACGATCAAAACAAATTGTACACCAGGCCCCATCATCATGGAGGAAACTTTCATGGCTTCTGAGATTTGACTTTCACTTAAGCCTTGCTCCTCCATCTTTTCACGTGCAATATCCAATTGTTTTTGAAGGACGGTTGGGTCAATGAAATTCAAATAAATATAATTGTAGGCGCCAGAAACCAAGCCCCAAATTGCACCCAATAAACTAGAAACACCTAAACCTTGGCTATATCCTAAAAAACCACCATTTTGCTCTCTAAATTCTTTCAGAGTAAGAAATAGAATAGATGTATCAATAACTAAAGTGGCTAAAAAAGTAATCCACCCAAGTGACTCAGAAAATTGATCTTCTAATCCAGTGTACTTGGTTAATAAAGTAAATAAAAAGCTTAGTGTCCCTCCAATTAATCCCCATTTTAAAGCTATTAGGGACGATGAAGGGGTAGATTCGGATTGATTTTCCATAGATTTAAGAACGTTTGTAGTATAATGAAATAAGTAGATTGGGTAAAAAAGATAAAGCTATTTTTTGAAAAAAGTCATCTTTGGCAATGCTAAAAGCATTAATCTGAGAAATACTATTTTTCAATTCTAAGTAATAATTTTGACCTTCCTGCTGAACTATAACCTTTTGATATTGAGATAGTTCCAACAAGTTTAATCGAATATATTCATTTAATAAATCTAAACCAGCACTTGATTGAAAAAACCAATGAAAAAAACTAAAACTTAATATACCAACGATGATGACAAAGGCATATTGATATACAAATAAATGCAAAAAATGTATGGATTGATTCCCCCTATGTTTCACACCTTTTTGAACTAAAAACCATTGAAAAAATAAGACAATCACATAGCTAGGAGCCTTTTTACCTCCAATTGGAATAATACCGTTTTGATCTAAAATATAGCAATAAACGAGGATCAATCCCAAAGCAAGTAAAGCCACTACAAGTAATTCGGGTAGTCGTTTTAGGTGTAAAAACATATTAAAAAGAGGTATAAAAAGTACCGTTTAACACGCCCACTATCTGATGATCAAATGTGTGATTTAAAAATGCAGAATTTTTAGATTTACTTACAATTTGAGATGCCTCATATTCTTGATTCTTAAGGGCGACCAAAACACCTTTAGAAGGGTTTCCTACAGCCAATTGGGCTGAATCTATACCCAACAATTTGGCTGGACCATGATGAATCCAAGTATCCACTGACTGAATATTTCTTAGTTTGGCAGCTTGTAAAAGGGCTGGCAACAAAGTTTCTAAACCAACTACGCCAAAACTTGCCTGGTCAAATTCGATTTCCTTCATTTCCACTTCTACTGGATGGTGATCTGATACAATAGCATCAATGGTTCCATCCACAAGACCCTTCCAAAGTGCATCCTGATCTTCTTGAGTTCTAAACGGAGGATTCACTTTCTTATTTGTATCAAAGTCTGAAACATCTGACTCTGTGAATATCAATTGGTGAATTGCCACATCAGCTGAAACGGGCAGACCTTCTTTTTTTGCTTGACGGATTAAATCTACCGATTCCTGACAAGAAAGGCAGGAAATATGAAGCTTAAATTCTTTATTTCCATTGCCAAAACTGTTGCTTTGTACATATCTCAATAAATCTAAGTCTCGCTTGATGGATAAAGTTTCAGCTAAAACGGGTATACCCTTTAAACCCATTAGGGTACTTTGAAGTCCTTCATGAATTTGTCCATACAGAGATAAACCTTCCGTATTGGGTCTAGTGACTAAAGTAACAGGTAAAGTTTGAAGATATTGCAAACATTTGACCATCAAATCCGTATTCTGTAATGACCCAGCACCGTGACTAAACCACTCCGCCCCTGCCTGATGTAAATCGTATAAATCGGTAAAGTTCTCTCCTTTGTTATCCAATGTTAATGGGGCAATTGGATAAAAAGAAACTTCGGTTGTTTGATTGGCAATAAATTGAATTGCTTCGGCTTGTTGCGGCACTGGATTACCTGTTGGTAAAAGCGCCATATCCAGAACCCCACCACGAATTGCCGCTGATTTTAGGGAATTCCAATCTTCCTTAAATTCCCCTCCTGGTAAAGTATGATGCACTCGAAGATCAATTACAGACGGATACCAACTCAAATTTTCACAATCAACTTGGGTATCAACAGAACTAGTAATTGAAGGAGCTAATTCCTTCCAAATTCCATTTTCTGCCAATAAATCAACTTTTTGTTGAAAATATGTGGAAGTACTATCTAAAATTAAAACGGACTTAAATAAAATGCGCATGGTTTTTGGTCTAAAAAAAAACCCTGAAAATCAGGGTTTTAAAATCAATGTGCAACAAATGATTTATAGGTGGCTACATCCATTAATTCGGATAAATCACCCAAATTACTTGGTTTTAATTTCACAATCCAACCTTCACCATAAGGATCGGAATTGATAAGTTCTGGACTATTATTTAAAGCTGTATTAAATTCGATAACCTCTCCTGCTACTGGTAAAAATAAATCAGAAACGGTTTTAACAGCTTCTACTGTTCCGAATACAGCATCTTTTGCGATATTCTTACCTACTGTTTCCACTTCAACAAATACGATATCTCCCAATTCACCTTGTGCAAAATCTGTAATTCCTACGATGGCTACATCTCCTTCTAATCGAATCCACTCGTGTTCTTGGGTATATTTTAATTGTTCTGGAAAATTCATGTCTGTTGTTTAATATGTTATGCAAAGGTCATTAAAGTTATCATTTTTTGCAAATCGAATTTACATCCATTTTGCTATTCTGATAAACTATATCGTATCTGGAATCCTCCTGCCACTGTAGAGCGGTAAAATGAATTAGAAACCAAGGGATTATTCATCATCTTATCAAAATAAGCGGTAACCGATAATTTATTATTGATGGAATAAGTGATCTGAGGCCTGAATTGAAAATTGATAAATCCTTGCGTTACAATCGTTTCAGCATCCAATTTCCTCTGTAGGGTTCTCGTATCCCGTATGGTTAAATTCATGTTAAACCTTAAATCATTTGGTAATCGAACGAATGCTCCATTGATCTTAAATGGAATTAACATATTCGCTCTCGTAAAGCCAATGGACACAGTAAAATCCTTATTAGACAATTCAGCTACTTGAGAATTTGATAAATTCAAACCTACATTTCGATCTTGATTGTATTCCAAACGCAATGAAACTCGACTTTTAGTTATGGCATTAAAACCAATTAATGGAGAGAATCTTTCAGAGAATGAAATGGTACTCATCACATATACTGGAATTAAGGTATTGGTTTTAGGATCAAAGCGAGATGATAATGGATACAATAAACTATTCAAAGTAAGGTTAACGTAATCATTTTCAAACTGCCCATATTCCAGAGATGAAATAAAATTACCCACATTATAGGTACTTGAATACATGTGTGTAATTGTGAAAGAACTGAATTTCTTCTTCAACCAAGGCATCAAATTAATCCCATTATAATCAACTTTCCAATTGGGAAGTGGGATATCATAAAATGGCGAATACTTAACAGATTGAGCAGAAACACCTGAATATGCTGCAAAAAAGGATGGGATTAATACGTCTTGGGAATTGATATTATAACTGCCATCCGCTGCTTTGGCACGATTCAATCGAGCTAATAGAACTTCACGATTACTCTTAAATTCATCAAAAACCAATTGAGGATCTTTAAATGCTGTCAAGAATGATAAGAATGACATGGAATAATTACCTGAGCGCAAGGGATTCTGGCTAACAAATTTTCCTCCTACCGAAGTTGGCCTAAAGAACTCTTGGTAATTATCACCTCGGTTGTAATTTCCTTCAAGCTGAATACGTAAATCTTTATTAGGTTCTAACTGCGTTATGTAGCTAAATTTTGTGTTTCTCAATTGGGTAAAAGGTACATTTTGTACAGTACTTTTGGTTAACCAACCTTCTTGAGCTGCTTTAAATCGAATACCATCATCCTGTCCACCACTGACAAAATCCAAACCTGGAGCAGAGGTATTTCCGTTTAATCCAAACAAACCCGGCTGTTGTAAGAAACCTGGTAAGGTAGTAGATTCGTTAACTGAATAATTCACTTGAATACCCCTCAAGGTTAAAAACAGTCGCGCAAAGGTTTTTAAAACCGATTTACTAGGAATGGCGATTTCCTCCTCATCACCTGGATTTCGAGCCACATTTTTGCCTGTAGCAACAGGGGTATTAGCCCAGCGCAAAGCTCTAATTCGATTGTAAAGGGATACAAAATCTACTTTTCCACTAATAGCTCTTTCTCTTGTGTTTTTAATAATATTACCAAATGGCAAATTCAAAGAATCTCGAATATTAAATGAATTGGCATAATAATTATAACCGATTCGGTGAGTATAATCAGCATTCATCCAATCTGTTAATGGCAGCTTTTGTAGTGGTAATCTCCAAACGATACCCGCTTGCTGATCAAAATTCTTGGCTCGACCCAAAGACTTTATGTTATTCATCACAGAATCTCTCTTAGCTTGAGTATCAATGTCGCCAAAAGGTTCATCTATAATGGCATTAACCATGGTGTTGTAATTCAGAATCACACTTTTAGTCAAATTCCAATTGAGTGCATATTGACGATTAAAAAACCAATATTTCTCAAATTGGGGCGCCACACCCACGATATTTAAATCTTGATTTCTTAATTGGGTTTTGACAAAACTGCGGTCCATTTCTGCCCTAACAGTAAAGGAACTTGGCTTCCAATTAAAGTTAAAATCTTTGATTATATCCAACCAAGCTGAGCTCGTATTCCATTTGTTAAATGGCTCCCAGAAAGCACTATTCGTCGTGAAGGAATACAAAATACTTGCCCGCTGACTATACTGCTGATAGGAATGAATCATGGTACTGGACCTTAACATTTCCGAATAGGCATAGGAAAAAGTGAAATTTGAAAAATCCCACAAATAAGCTCTTTTGGATAAATTACTTTTGACTTTACGCACGTTGGTGAAGTTGAAACCTCTCCTTTCCGTATTATCTTCTACTAATTTGGCATAAGCCGCTCCCTTCGTTTCCAACGCATTTGATAAGAAAATATCAGGATCTAGAGGATCAAATTGGGGTGAAATATTGCGTTTATCATAGGTTATAAAAAATGGAATTCGGAAACCCCAACTTGCAGGTAGAAACTTCTCTAAATTTAGATTAGCTGTAATACCATATTCCACATAATTCTCACGTGAACGATCTGAAATTTTGGATTGAACCCCTCCAAAACCATAATTTTTGAAACTTCCATTCATCATGACAGTTCCTAAATCGGCTAATTTCAAACCTAATTTACCTACTGCAGCTTCTCCTGATGTTTGATCAAAATCAGAGGCTCTTAACTCATTCACCCAAATACAAAAACTTTTAGGTCCATCCGTGCTGATATTACGCATTCCAATCATCATGGTCATACTAGCACTTTGATCTGGGCGGCCCATGACCGTTACTTTATATTGCTTTCCTGAAGAGCTAGTCATGAGAATGGAGAATCGCTCATTCAAGGATTTCCCCTGTTTATCACGTTCCATTTTGGCACGTTTTAACAAATCGAACTCGATATCAAATTCATTTTCCATAGGCCAAATCTCTAAATCCAAACTTTGACCTTTTTGAGTTTGTGTTAAACCTACGGATTGAACTTCATAGTAATTATCTGTCAAATCTGTACCTATACGGATAAAAGCAGCTACTTTACCATTGATTTGTTCTTGACTTTGCATGGAAACAAACATGCGAAGTCGCTTATAATTGATGAAGTCAAAACTGGTGTTTTTAAATACTGCACGAGCATCCCCCGGACGTAAATTGTCCACACATAAACTCATCGATTGCTCATTTAAACGAGCATTATTAATGGTAGTAATATCTTGATCACGAACAAAACCAGGTGGTACTACATAAGGAATGGTGTTACTACCTTTAGAAGCAGGGCCATTTTCCTCTATATTAACTGAAGACACTTTAAATTTGGCATCATAAGCCTCAGGAATATCTACCCCATTTTTCTTATCCAAATCGCCCAAAAACTTACGATAAGAATATCCAGAAAGTTGTAGTTGAGCAAAACGTAATACAACTGGCTCTTGAAATTGGGTCAACAACATTCGGAAAAAACGGATGGATTTGAAACTATTCATCCCTCCCACTGCCGAAGGCTTATCTTTAATTGGAATTCGAAATAAATACCAATCGACTCCATTCTCCGTAACACGATCCACAATATATCCTTTACCCACTTCCAATTGACCTGGTTTCAAATCAACTTCGTATTTGAAGTAAGATTCTACTTCATTCACTGTATTGTCGGTATTTAAGTCTTCTCGATCAGGAACCATACTATTGGCTTCCGTAAAATTGGTATTACTAGGATTAGCAGTTGTTGGAGAATTATTTTCAAGCCCCATAAAGTTCTTATAGCGCTCAATCAAACTTTCTGTTCCGTTAAACTTCTCATTTAAGTAGTAGTCAAAATCATCTCCTGCAGGGTCTTTAACAATGTTGGTAAGTGCAACTGGATCTGTAACCTTGCTACGAATTTGATTTAAATACTCTTTAAAATAGGTTTCTTCTGAAACACTTGTACCTTCTGAAATTTGATTGGACAAGCCATCTAATCCAACGTCTTGCGTGGACCTACCAGCTTGATTATCAAATGCATTGATTACAAACTGTCGTTTGGGAGCTATACCCCATTGAGTAACCTCTACATTTTGGGAAGGCCCAGAAGTAATTTTTTCACCAGCAGGAATACCATTTTCAAAGTTAGAAAAACCATCAGGAATGAAATCTTCAGAAATATCTCCCAAATGAAACACGAGTTTTCCTCCTGTCTCATTATTCTTATTAACAATCCCGTCACGTACCTTTCCTTGTTCTCCTGCCACAAAAGGATTCATCAACCAAAATTCAATTTGCTCTACATTGGCATTATCAAAATCTGTATCTGAGTTGATTGCACGAGTGATAGCTCCAAAATTCCCTTTTGGATCTCCAGCCAAAAGACCTTTAGAAGTCAGATTGGTATTAAAATTATAAATACCTCTTTCCTGTGGAAAATAAGCCACATCCAATATACCTAGGGGCAAATTGGTAATATTGTTAGCGAAGTCTTTATTGGGAAATAATCCTTTGGGGGTAACTACCCTTTCATAGGCATAGGCATTGACTTTATTGGGATCAATACCTGGAATATCTAATCCGAAACCACCTTGACCATATATACTGGCATCCACATTATAGGCTGAAATTTTAGCTCGTTTGTAATTCGAGGATAAATCACGCGGATTACCTTGTATAAATTCTTTAGGTGTAGATGCTGGTTTCCAAAGTGTTGGCTGTGAGGAAAAATTATATACCACACGAGCTGCCTCAAAATCATCGATGAAGGCATTTCCTTGAACACGATCATTAACGTTAGGTATGAGTTTAGCAACTTCACCTTGAAAATCTATTACGGAAGCTTCCTTGGTAGAAACGATAGGTAGTGCATCTAAGGCACGAGTAAGTGCCATGGATTTACGAAATAAACTAGCATCAAACCCTATCAAGGTATTATTTACCGGTTCGTTTCCAATAGCCACCCGACGAAAAAAGGCAGGTGGACTTTCACTCATGTTTTGGAATGTAGCACCTAAATGGAAATCAGAACCTAAATTATAATCCAAACGTGTACCTAATAAGGTACGTACCTGATTAGAAAACAAATCTGGTTTCTCATAACAAATCTTTAGTTCTCTACCAGAAGAAAAAATACTTTCATTAATGATTTTTACCCTTCCAGACATCCCCTCAACAATAAAGTCAGTACCCGATGTAAGTAATTGACCACCAGCAGAAACGGTAACTGATTTAGCTTCCACACCAAAAGGTAACATGATATCGCTACCCATACCCGATTGGAAAGAACCTTTCAAAAAGAATTTATTTTTACCAGCTAATTGTAAAGCATCCGATTGAGTTTTACGATACAACTCATCAAAAACATATTTACTTTCCAAACTTGATTCAGTTGGCCCAAAATTTGATTTTAAATTTCGACCAAATGGCTCT
This sequence comes from Aquirufa aurantiipilula, assembly GCF_019923745.1. GTDB lineage: Bacteria > Bacteroidota > Bacteroidia > Cytophagales > Spirosomataceae > Aquirufa > Aquirufa aurantiipilula. Next base: position 206,024 of record NZ_JAANOG010000001.1, on the reverse strand, counting down.
AATACAGGAAAAATGATACGGCCATTTTTAGCATCAACGGTTAATTCTTCCACAAAATCAAAATTACCATCTGGTTGAGGATCTCCAGCAAAATTCAATTTGTCCAAACCCAAGACTTTTACCAAAGGGATATCTTTCAATTTTTCCCCTTCAATCAGGTTGGAGTTATCAATTCCTGTTGCATCATCCTTGTAAACAATTCGTAATTGAAAATTTTGTTTGGCTAAGCCATTGGTATTCAATGAATAGATATTCTTCATCATCAAATCCCACATAGGGTGGTACAAATTATTACGGATGGTTGATGATTTTAACATTTTTAAAACCAATACCTCATCATCTCTCCTGGCTTGATAATCCTCGGTCAACTCACCTACTTTATACTTTCTACCATTCAAGGTATATTCGTAAGCCACTGCAAGTACTTCATCGTTTCTAAGTGGAGAAACCAAGGATAAATAACCTAGGGTCGGATGAAATTTAAATTCCCTTTCATTCAATCGCTTAGCCCCTTTTAACATATCAAAATCTGTTCCCCTCTGTAAATTATAGGCAGATTCTAATCGATAAGAAGCTTGATCTGATTTTCTGATTTCTGTATCATTGACCAACTTATCATACAATCCGTTGTTTTTATTATCTACAGGCTGATTGGGAAGAATGGGACTTAAAGTTGGGTTATTGGCACTGTATGGCGCTGATTCCCCTAAATCAGAAAGTGAAATTAGATTTCGAAGAGTTTCCGTACTCTGCGTTCTATTAGTTACGTACACTTCTACCCGAGTAATGGTAATTCCAGAAGATAACATAGGCACATTTTTCAGTGCTTGTTCGTATTGATTTCTGAAATAGCTAGACAAGAAAAAATGTCGATTTTCATCATATTGGTCAGCTCGTATTTCAAAGGATTTCCCTTGGGCTCCACCTTTTAATGTGATACAATCCTGCTTGGAACGTTGCTGTGCAGCAACTACAGTTACGTCTAAATTACCAAACCTCATTAGGGTCTTTAAACCAAACAAATTCTGTACACCAGGAATCAATTGGGAATTCAAGGTCCAAGAGGTATTACCTAATTCAATATTTTGTAAAATGTCCTCCTCTTGTGTCTTCCAGTTTAATTTAAGCTGATTTTGAAAGTTAAAACTAGCTTTCGTATCAAAATTGGTATTTAAATTAAGTTTCTCACCAATCTTACCTTGAAAGTTAATTTGAGCTTGTTCATTGAAAAATAAATTACCTACATAACGCAACTGAACAGGAATAGCAGGATTGTCCACAAACTGGCCCATGTAACCAATGTCCAATAATAAACTACCATTGGGTTTAAAATAGACCTCATTTCCACCAAAAATACGGTCGATGGCTGGCGGTAATTCTATTTTAGGGAATAAACCTCTTGATTGCAAAGAACTACTTCCATCTAAACTTTTAGAATAGGCATTCCAAAAACTTCGATTAACCTGTCGGTCTTGTTCTCTTGCATATTCCTGAAATGAAAATGGTCTAACAGGTTGAACCGCAATATTCCCTAGTTGCTGGGATTGAATTAATTGATTTTGATCTTGAAAAGATAAGGCCGACTTAGCGCCTCGGATGGAATAAATTGAAAAAGGGGATTTTGATTGGATTGGAAAAAGGCTGTAGGGATTGTTGGACTTTAAATTGAACCTAGGTCTTTTTCCACTTTTTTCTAAAGTGGTGTCTTCCTCAATAAATGCATTCTTATAGGCAGGAGCCCCTTCCACTACTCCATTAAGTAGCAAAAAAGCTAATGTTGTAATCAGAACACGAGATGCAAAATGTTTATGCACAATTATTCGGGAAACAATTTTAAACCAATTTAACGAAGAGCCAACTTAATTAATTGCTCAATAGAAGCATCTGGATTGCTTTTAATTAAACTATCTAGACTTTTCTCAGCAACTCCCCTAGCAATACCTAAGGTAACAAGTGCGGCTAAGGCCTCTTGCTTAACCCCATAGGAGTGATCATGAGAAGCTAAACCAGCCTCAACAAACAAGGCATCTTTTTTGCATTTGTCTTTTAATTCTAAAATAACTCGTTGCGCTGTTTTAGAACCAATACCTTTAATCGATTGAATCAAACCTATGTTTTCATTCATGATTGCAGCCCGAATTTCTCCAGAAGAAAAAGAGGATAACATCACCAATGCTGTACTTAAACCTATACCAGAAACACTGATTAAATCTAAAAACAATAGCTTTTCATCCATACTATGAAAACCTACTAAAGTATGGGAATCTTCCTTTATTTGTAAATGAGTAAAAAGCTTAATGGATTCATGCCCATTTGCCAAACTATCATAGGTTTGAAGTGAAATCTTAACTTCATATCCTACTCCATTCACGTCAATGATGACGTGCGTACGATCTTTATGAGCTAATTTACCTTGCAAATATGCAATCATCTTTAGGATATTCTAAGTCGCATTCCTGGACGTAATACCGCAGAACGCAATCGATTTAATTTTTTAATTTTAGCCACAGTCAAACCGTCATGCTTTTCAGCTATGTCGGATAAAGTATCTCCAGATCGAACTAAATAAAATTTTACTTTCTTCTTTTTCGATACTAATTGTTTACTCGTCATTTTAACTGAACCAGTATCAGTTAATTGAGCTACAGATTTTACAGGAAACCATTGCTTTTCCAAAACAAACAAATTTTGTCCTTTTTTCAATCTATTTCTCCGTAAACGGTTAATCCTTTTCAGTTCAAAAACAGAAATTTCAAATTTACGAGCTACCTCATAAATGGTTTCACCCTTTTTAACTTTGTAACGTACTTTGACCATGCGCATTTTCATGCTGGCACTTGTATCGGTCGCCATTAATGGCTGAAGAGCAATCGAAGCTAAACCAGCAGAATCCATGATTTGCTTACGATTTAACTGAAAAAAGTCCGCTCTATTTTTAGGTATTTTTAAAACAAAGGATTTAGAATCTTTAGGCAAATAATGTGTTAAAACATGTGGATTTAACTTCTTTAACGTATCCATGGATATTTTGGCCAAAGAAGCAAAAACACTTAAGTTTAAATATCCATTAATTTGTAGAGTATCCGAAGGAACATGGCTAGCCCAAGTTTCAGGATGAATAGCATGATCCCAGTGATAATTCATCATGTAGGCCATAGCAATAAACTGAGGAACATATGCCCGCGTTTGTTTTGGCAAACATGGATAAATCCCCCAAAAATCATCTGAACCTTTGCAATTCCGAATGGCTCTTTTCACATTTCCCGGCCCGGTATTATACGCAGCTAAAGCCAAATGCCAATCTCCAAAAATGCGGTACAATTGTCTTAAATACTTACTTGCCGCTTCAGAAGCTCGTTCAGGATCGAAACGCTCATCAATAAATGAGTCAACTCGTAAACCAAAATCTCCTCGAGCTGTATAGGGCATAAATTGCCATAAACCACCAGCTCCTTTATTGGACAAAGCCTTAGGATCCAAGCCAGATTCAATCAAGGATAAATATTTAAGCTCATCAGGAAGATTGTATTGCTTAAGGTATTTCTCATAAATTGGAAAATACAAATCACGTTTTTCCAACATACGTTGGGTAAAGTCCGACTTCCTAAAAGCAAAGTATTCTACAAACTGATGAACATAAAAATTATAAGGCAGCGGAATTTGGTTCTTCATTTGTTTCAAACGTCCTTCTATCAAAGCAGGATCAATCATCCAAGCTGTCGGAGAACCTTGCTCATATTGAGCTAAAGAATCAATGACCCTTTCGTCAAGAATGGGTTTGAAAGAATTCCATACTTGCGCCTTCCCTATTGAACTAACAATAAGTAATAAAAAAAATACAATATGTAAGCTTTTCTTATTCAAGGTCTTAAACTAATTCCGTGGCTAATTCTAGCATGGCTTCTTCTTGAAAAACATCGGCCATAATTTGAAATCCCATCGGTAAAGATTGGCTATCTTCACCCATAGGAATGGAAATAGCAGGCAAGCCTGCCACATTGGCCTGTACTGTAAACAAATCTCCCAAATACATTTGCAATGGGTCCATTGTTTTCTCTCCCAAACGGTAGGCCGTAGAAGATGTTGTAGGAGAAACTAAAAAATCATGATCTTGAAGTAATCCTTGCGTAAAATCTTTAATCAAGCGACGAACCTTTTGAGCCTTCGTGTAATAAGCATCATAATAATCAGCACTTAAAACAAAGGTCCCAAGCATAATTCTTCGTTTGACTTCTTCACCAAATGCTTCATCACGTGTCTTTTTATACATATCCACTAAATCCTTGCTAGCCACTTTGGTTCGGTGACCAAATTTGACTCCATCAAAACGAGATAAATTAGAGCTAGCTTCCGCAGTGGTCAATACATAATACGTGGGTAATAAAGCATCTACATAAGGGAAATCAACAGCATTCACTTGATAGCCTTTGCTTTTCAATAGCTCCAACTTCTCAAAAAAGGCTTTTTTAATATCCGCTTGTAAACTAGGATGCTCTGCCATTTCTTTGATGTAGGCAATTCTCTTTCCTTGAATGGGCTTTTTTGCCAAAAACTCATTTGAAGAAACTACCGTACTATCTTGTCCATCCGCTCCAGAAATATGGCTTAAAACCAAAGCTAAATCTTCTAGATGACGCGCCATAGGCCCAATCGAATCAAAGGAAGAAGCATAGGCAATTAATCCCCAACGTGAAACACGACCGTAAGTGGGTTTTAAACCACTAACCCCACAAAATGCTGCAGGCATTCGAATTGAACCACCTGTATCGGTTCCCAAAGATACATGACACATATTGGCCTGAACAGCTACAGCAGAACCACCAGAACTTCCTCCAGCAACATGAGCGGTATTTTTAAAATTCAAAGCAGGTCCAAATGCTGAATTTTCATTGGTAGAACCCATTCCAAATTCATCACAATTTTGCCTACCGATGACAATGGCATCCTGATCTATCAATCGCTGAATAGCGGTGGCAGAAAAAGTTGATTTAAATGATTGCAATATTTTACTACCTGCATAGGAATGATGATCTTCATAACAAAGTAAATCTTTGATACCGATAACCAAACCAGCCAATTCACCGGCCGTTCCAGATTTAATTTTTTGATCAACAAGAGCTGCTTTGTCTAAAGCTTCGGTGTCATATACTTCTAAAAATGCATGTAGAGTCGCATTATGTGCCTCAATTTGAGACAGATAATACTTAACTATGTCCACACAGGTCAGCTGACCTTGGTCCAACAATTTTCTTAAATCACTGTATTTTAACTGGGATATATTCATCCAAATGGGGTATTCAATAAAACACAAAAGCATAGTTGGACAAGTCCAACTATGCAGATTAATAAGTCAAACAAAGAATTACTTCTTAGTTTCGTCTAGTTCTTTATTGATTTGATCTTTCACTTCATTTTTAGCATCCTGAAATTCACGGATACCTTTACCTAGTCCACGCATTAACTCAGGTAACTTCTTTCCACCAAAGAACAATAGTATGGCTAAACCGATTAATAAAAGTTCTCCACCACCTAAACCGTTCAAAAACAACAATATACTTGCTATGCTCATCATTTTCTGTATTTAAAAATTTTGTAAATATATTCAATACTAATTAAAAATCCTTCTTTAAAGGCCAAAGATTACATTTGTTTTTCAAATTCATCCAGTTCTTGTTTGATCGATTTACCTACCCATAATACCAATGCCAAATCATCTGTAAATCCGACAATTGGCAATAAGTCAGGTATAAAATCAAAAGGTGAAATAAAGTAAATTAAAACTGCAGCAATTTTTGCTAGAGTTATCGCAGGAAGTTTACGATAAGATCCTTGTACATACGCTTTAATCATCTGACTAAACAATACAATGTAATGATTTAATAAACGAACCACAGAAATATTACTTTGTGAGGCTGTTTCATTCACTTTTTGTAAAGCTCTTTTCACCAAGTTTAATAAACCATATTTATTGTTTGCCATTAAGTCCTCCCCTTTGTCCAAAGCTTCTTTGAAAAATTGGGAACTTAAAATACGATCAATAAAAGTGATTTTTCTAGTCATAAACATTGAATTATCCATAAATATACAAATTGAATACCAAAATCTAGCAGGCATTGTCCTTATTTATATAATCCCAATAGTTTTACAAATATTTAATGGTTTTATCGTAATTTAGGGGAGTTTTTTGCTCATAAGAATCATTAAAATCACACAACAATGAAAATTACCGTAGTTGGAGCTGGTGCTGTAGGTGCTACATGTGCTGACAACATCGCTAGAAAAGAATTAGCTGATGAATTAGTTTTATTGGACATCAAAGAAGGTATTGCAGAAGGCAAAACCTTGGATATGTTCCAAACCGCCTCTTTATTAGGTTTTGACACCAAATTAGTAGGTTCTACCAATGATTATGCTAAAACAGCTAATTCAGATGTCGTTGTAATTACTTCAGGTTTACCAAGAAAACCAGGTATGACTCGTGAAGAATTAATCGGGGTTAATGCTGGTATTGTTAAAAGTGTTGTCGAGAATATTTTGAAATTTTCTAAAAACCCAATCATTGTGATTATTTCTAATCCAATGGATACCATGACTTATTTAGCTAAGTCGGTAGCAGGTTTAGACAAACACCGTATTATTGGAATGGGCGGTACTTTAGATTCAGCTCGTTTCAAATGTTATTTAGCCAAGGCTATGGATGTTTCAATCAATGATATCCATGGAACTGTAATTGGTGGCCATGGAGATACAACTATGATTCCATTAAAGCGTTTAGCGACTTACAATGGTGTTCCAGTTAGTCAATTCCTTTCTGCTGAAACTTTGGATAAGGTAGCTGCCGATACCATGGTGGGTGGAGCTACATTGACTGGTTTATTAGGAACTTCTGCTTGGTATGCACCTGGTGCTGCAGGAGCTGCTTTGGTTGAAGCCATTGTTCGTGATGAGAAAAAAATCATGGCATGCTGCGTATCTCTTGACGGAGAATATGGTCAATCAGACATCTGCTTAGGTGTTCCAGTTGTATTAGGTAAAAACGGATGGGAGAAAATAGTTGATTATCAATTAACAGAAGATGAGCAAGCTGCTTTCAATAAATCAGCTGATGCTGTTCGTAATATGAACTCAGTTTTAAGTACCTTGAGTTTATAATTCCCAATTTTTATACATTTAAAAAGGCCATCATATGATGGCCTTTTTCTATTTAGAGCGGATTGCAATTACAGGGTCCATTTTGGCGGCTACCCAAGCCGGAATAATACCTGATAAAATTCCAATAAAGCTAGAAATCATTAAACCGCTTAGTATGTTTTTAAAACTTAAACTCAAGGGCAATGCTTCTTGTGGAATAAGTGTTATTAAGACGACCAGTCCAATACCCACAATCCCACCAATAAGACTTAAAAATACCGCTTCAAATAAAAATTGAAACATAATGAAATAGTTTTTAGCCCCCAATGATTTTTGTATTCCAATAATATTCGTCCTTTCCTTCACCGATACAAACATGATATTGGCAATACCAAAGCCCCCAACTAATAAAGAGAATCCAGCTATCAATGCCCCCGCTACGTTCAGAACTGAAAAAATACCATCAAAAAATTGATTCAATCCATCCATTCGGTTGATGGAAAAAGAATCCTCTTGTTTAGGTTTAATGGAGCGTAAACTACGCATCATACCCGAAATATCCCCTTCTAAGTTTTGCTGATTGACATCATCCTCAAATGCTTTGACAGAAATGTCTGGTTGAGGCCTATCTTTTTGAAATATCGTCGCATAAGTAATATATGGGATAATCACTTTCTCATCCGGTGTCCCTCCAAAACCCAACATATCATTACCTTTCTTTTCAATTATTCCAATAACTGAAAACTTGATACCATTCAATTTGATTATTTGGCCTATCATGGACTCCCCATTGGATAAATTTTCTGCTACTTTGGAACCTATAATAGCTACATTTAAACCATTATCCGATTCAATCGGCAAAAAATACCTTCCTTCACTTATTGGACAACTTGTTACTTGATTATAATCATAACTTGCGCCAGTAATATTGATATCCATACTGCTGCTCCCACGGTTCACAGAGGCCGTTCTACCGCCATCTATAATAGCCACTGCTTGGGCCGACTTAAGATTTTCTTTTAAATATTTAAACTCAGAATATTTCATCTCAGGTCGATTCAAATATTTCCACCAAGGATAATTGTTTTGCATCAACCAAGGCCATTTGCCAACATACAATACCCCTGAACCTGCAAATGAATCAATTTCGGAACGAATTTTACCATTTAATGAATCGACAGCCGTAAATACAGCTACAATGGCAAAAATACCGACACTGACTCCTAACAAAGACAAGGTGGTACGCATGATATTAGATCGAAGTGCCTGGTAGGCGAAAACTAAACTTTCAAATACTTGTCTTAGAAATTTCATAGCTATCAATTTGCGCAATAATCTTAAAGTTACTAAGCTAATTCGATTAATATTCTCCTAATTGTATGAATAGATGGTATAAACTTTGAATGGCAATATGATGGTAAGACTGGATTTTTGTAATTTTGAATCATAATTCATACCCATGGCTTGGAGTCAACGAGAATATCACCTATTATCTGCTCATTTTGAGGGTAAATTGTATTTTGATACTTCACAGTCTTCCCAAATTGCTAGAAAAATTTATGCCACCGATGCATCGGTTTATCAAGTACAGCCCAAAGCTGTTGCCATACCTGCTTCACATAAAGACATTAAACGCTTAATTCAATTTGCTAAAAATAATAAGTTAGGTATTATTCCTCGTGGAGCTGGAACATCCTTAGCGGGTCAAGTAGTAGGAGAAGGCATTGTCATGGAAGTTTCTTCGTCCATGAGTAAAATCATTTCTCTTAATAAAAAAGAAAAGACCGTCTGGGTTGAACCAGGCATTGTTCGAGATGATTTAAATACATCCATCAAAAAAACAGGCTTATTCTTTGGTCCTGAAACTTCTACGGCAAATCGTGCCCTTTTAGGGGGAATGGTAGGCAATAATTCCTGTGGTTTACATTCCATTGTTTGGGGAAATGTTCGAGACCACTTACTAGAAACAAAAGCGATTTTAGCCGATGGTACCGATATTTATACGCATCCTCTAAGCAATGAGGAATTTTATAAAAAAACGACTCTTCAAAATTTAGAGGGAAACATTTACCGAGAATTGCATAGAATTTTGAATAATCCTGCTTTGCAAGAACTTATTAGAACAAAATTCCCTAAACCAAGTGTCAAGCGCAGAAATACAGGTTATGCTTTAGATGCTTTGGTTGACATGCAACCATTCAATCCAACAGGTAAACCTTTCAATTTATCTGCACTCATTGCTGGATCAGAAGGAACATTGGCTGTGGTCCATTCTCTCCGTCTTCAATTATTGGACCTCCCATCAACTGATGTTTGTTTAGTTTGCGTGCATTGTCATTCGATTCAAGAATCCCTGCAAGCCAATTTAGTCGCTTTATCTTGCCAGCCGACTGCTTCCGAATTAGTAGATGATTTCATTCTATCTTTTACCGAAGGCCACCCACAATTTCAAAAAGATCGAGATTTTATTGAGGGAAAACCTGAGGCTATTTTAATGGTCGAATTTCGTGGAGATGAAGCTTCCAGTAGTGAAAATAAAGCCAATCGATTTATAGAAAAATTAAACGCCGAAAATATTGGATATGCTTGTCCTACCCTAGTTGGAGAAGAAATTTCCAAAGGATGGGATATTAGAAAAGCTGGTTTAGGTTTAATTCGTAATATTCTAGGGGATAAACAAGCTGTCAATCTAATTGAAGATTGTGCTGTAGATCCTAAAGACTTGCCTAATTATGTCGCAGATATTCAAGAGCTTCTTCAAAAACATCAGGTAGAAGCAGCATATTATGCACATGCTGGTGCTGGGGAATTACACATTGAACCATTTCTTGATTTAAAGTCGGCCGAAGGGAAAAAGCTTTTTCGCCTACTATTACAAGAAACAGTTCAAATTCTTAAAAAATACCAAGGATCATTAAGCGGTGAACATGGGGATGGAAGGCTACGTGGGGAGTTTATTCCAGAAATCATGGGGACAGAAATTTATGCTTTATTTCAAGAAATAAAGCACATTTTTGACCCTTACAATACCTTAAATCCTGGAAAAATAGTTCATACCCCTCCCATGGATGAGGCGTTTAGAATTCAAGCCAAAATTCCTCAAAAAAAGCAATACTTCTTCCATTATGGAGCTCTACATGATCCATTAACCTTAGCAGAAAAATGTTCAGGTTCCGGCGATTGTAAAAAAACGGCTTTGACAGGTGGAACCATGTGTCCGAGTTTCATGGCTACCCAACAAGAAAAGGATAGCACTAGGGCCAGAGCAAATATGTTGAGGCAAATTCTAAGCTCAGAAGTTGAAAAACCTTTTTCTGATCCACAATTGAAAGACATTTTGGATTTGTGCCTTTCTTGCAAAGGATGTCAGACCGAATGTCCATCTGGGGTAGATATGAGCAAATTAAAAGCCGAAACACTTCAACAGAGTTATATAGACCAAGGTACACCTTGGCGGACCCAATTGATTGGCCATTTTCCACGTATTCAAAACTGGGTCAGAAAAATATCCCCTCTTTATAATTTTGCAATTGAATTTCCATTGAGTAGCATCATGATCAAAAGTTTCATGGGCTTTTCGTGGGAAAGAAGTATTCCTAAAGTCTCGTTCACAAGCCTGGAGGAATGGTTCAATTCTTACAAAAAGAAAATTAACCAAAAGGAAATGCCTTTGGGTATGCTTTACTTTTTTGCAGATGAATTTACCAATTACAATGATGTAGAAATTGGCAAAAAAGCCATTCTCCTATTAAATGAACTTGGTTATGGAGTATCAATACCCAGTGGAATCATCAGCGGAAGAAGTTATTTGTCAAAAGGCATGCTTATAGAAGCTAAAAGACTGGCCAATCACAATGTTGAAATTCTAAAAGAAATCATTACTTCTAAAACACCATTTATTGGATTGGAACCTAGTGCTATTTTGAGTTTCCGTGACGAGATTCCTGACTTAGTAAATCCTGAACTTAGACAAGATGCACTTCAATTAAAAGCTAATTGTTTGTTAATAGATGAATTTTTAGCTCAGGAAATCAAGGCAAAAAGAATCAGTAAATCATCTTTTGGAACGAAAAGTCGAAAAATAATATTACACGGACATTGCCATCAAAAATCCATTGCTGGTTTAAGTTCTACTAGACAAGTTTTAGCTTTCCCAGACGGTCACGAAGTGGAATTGATTCCTTCAGGCTGTTGCGGAATGGCAGGCTCTTTTGGCTACGAAAAAAAGCACATTAAGATTTCTAAACAAATAGCCAACCTAGTTCTTTTCCCGACAATTCTGGCAAAACCAAGTTCTACAATCGTAGCAAGTAATGGTACATCATGTAGGCATCAAATCAAAGACGGAATCGATAAAAACGCTTACCACACAGTTGAAATCCTTTATCAATCCTTGTCTAATCCACAGATAAAAATATGATTCAATACAATTTGTCGCTCTTTTTTGAGAATAAAGCGGAAGAAAAAGCCATAATTGCCTTACAAAAAGTTATCGTCCCTGAAATTGAAAAGCAAACCTTCATTTCTCGAGTATACTTATTTGAAATCACCTCACATCAGGAACCAGATTCTAAAGGTTTTAGCTTACAGTGTTGGGTAGAACCCGAATTTGAAAAACAACTGGCCATCATTGAGGCTATAGTTTCAGGTTTCCTATTGGAAGAATTCCCAAATCAACATGTTTATTTTCCTAGTCAACTTAAAAAGTTATAACCAGTTGATTGCTTTCTTTTGATGTGCTTCTAGGTAATCATTGGTTTTTGAAAACACTTTATTCCCAAACCATCCTCCCCTATTGGCCGACAAAGGAGATGGATGCGAAGAGCACAAAAGAAGGTGCTTTTGAGGATCGACATTTTTAGCCAATTTCTGAGCATAACTTCCCCACAATAAAAATACCACATGCTCCTTTTCTTGACTAATTTTTTCAATAGCTAAGGAAGTTAATTTTTGCCAACCCAAATCTGCATGTGAACCAGGTTTAGAATCTGAAACTGTTAAGATGGAATTCAGCATCAATACTCCTTGTTTAGCCCACTGACTTAAATCTCCGTCTTGATTCGTCAAAAACACATCAAAATCCATTTGCAATTCTTTTTTAATATTTCGCAAAGATGGAGGTAGTGCTATACCTGATGGAACTGAAAAACATAGTCCATGAGCTTGTCCTTTTCCATGATAAGGATCTTGACCTATGATAACTACTTGAACGTCAGCAAATGAGCATAAATTGAATGCTTGAAAAATGGCTTCCTGAGATGGATATACCTCCTCATTTTGCTTGATATTAGACAAATTATCCTGTATAAAATGAAAATATGACTCTCCCAATTCAGAAAGGAAAATATTTTTCCAATCATTCGTTAGTAAATCAGGTAATTTTCGAACTATTTTACTCTTGAATTGATCCATACTTATGACCGAATCTATCACGAATGGTTTTTATATTGCTGTAGAGACACAACATATGTCGGAATATGAAATTCAAAAACCATATCAACATTTTTTCTCCTACCAAATTACAATCAAAAACCTCAGTAAACAACCTGCTCAATTAGTCAGTAGATTCTGGAAAATACAAGATGGATCTGGAAAAACTGAGCATGTGAACGGTTTGGGAGTTGTTGGTCAACAACCTATCATAGAACCGAATCAATCCTTTACATATACTTCAGGATGCCCTATCATTGGAAATTTGGGTAAGATGAGTGGGCATTATACTTTTCTGAATTTGGAAAACCAATCTACTTTTTCTGTTAAAATTCCTCCATTTGAATTAGCACCTGTTTATATTTTAAATTAATGCGTTTATTTCAAAAATTATTCTTTTTATTACAAGCACAAACAAGTCATGGATTACATTCACCATCTGTATTTAGATTATATACAGAGGTCATTAATCCAATAATGAACAAGAGTATTTCTAGAAAATCAAAAACAGATGAATTAATTCAAGGTATAAGTCTATTTTATTCCCGTGAAATCGATTTAGGTGAAGTTTTCCCTTTGGTTATTCCACATTTAAATCCTGAAATTTATCAACAAATTGATCAAGATTTATTACCCAAAGCCCAAACGAACTCCATTCTTTTTATTCTGAATCCTTATGAATCTACACTCAGTCAAGATATTTGGGACACTTTGGTAGATGACCCCAGAGTAATTCATAGCATTGATTTATTTGATTTGGGTATTTTACGATTTAATCCATTAGCGAATAAACAGCATTTTATGTTGAAAAAATCGTAGGCATAAAAAAAGGCGACCGAAGTCGCCTTTTTCATGTATTTTGAAAAATATTAAACTGGCTTAGCAATTTCTACTAATACACGTTTTCCTTTAATTTGAGCACCTGCCATTTTCTCTAATACAACATTCGCATATTCCTTAGGCACATCTACATAGGTATGCTTATTCTCAATTTGAATTTGTCCTAACACATTACCAGGAATTCCAGATTCTCCAGCAAAAGCACCTACAATGTTCGAAGGAGAAATTTTCTCATTGAAACCGATATTAACAAACATACGCACCATATTCTCATCAGAACGATAAGGCTTGCCTTCTTTGTCATTTCTTGGCCCACGTGGTCCACGATCTCTGTCGCCACCACGATCATCACGTCCACCGTAACGAGAGTCTCTTTCAAAGCGACCAGCGCCACGACGACCATCACGGTCACCGCCACGATCACCACGATATCCACCGCGATCTCCGCGATCTCCACCACGGTCATCACGACCATATTTACGAGATTGACGCTCAAATTCTCCTTCTAGATTTTCATCACCAAATTCGTTCTTTTGAACACCCATGCTAATTTTCACTAAAGCAGCAACAATTTGCTCAGTAGTAAATCCAGCATGATGGAGGTTAGTTAATGCATCATTAAATACATCTAAATCTCCTTCTTGAATGGTAGCAGCCACACGTTCAATGAACATGCCTTTCTTAACACCCACTACATCAGTAAAGGTAGGAATAACACCTTTTTCAATCTTTACTTTTGTATAATTCATGATCTCGCGCAAACGATTTCTTTCTGAACCTACTACCAAAGTGAAAGCTTTACCAAATTTTCCAGCTCTACCTGTACGACCGATACGGTGTACATAATATTCTTCATCCAATGGGATATCATAATTGATAACTGCATCCACATTTTCTACGTCCAATCCACGTGCGGCTACGTCTGTAGCTACCAAGAAACCTACATTTCCATTACGGAAACGATTCATCACTTGGGTACGTTGAGATTGACGTAAATCACCATGTAAACCTTCAGCAGCATAGCCACGCATCACCAATTCTTCAACAACTTCATCAACACGTTTCTTCTGATTACAGAAAATAAGTACCAATTTCAGGTTATAAAAATCAATCAAACGAGTTGTTACTTCCATTTTCGCACGTCCTTTGACATCAAAGTACAATTGCTCAATATTCACATTCGTAATTTCGTTTTTAACAACCTTCACTAATTTAGGATTGGTTAAATAACGATTAGTTAAAGCCATGATAGGCTTAGACATCGTAGCAGAAAATAATACCACTTGACGCTCTTCTGGAATTTCTTGTAAGATACTTTCAATATCTTCTCTGAAACCCATATCCAACATTTCATCAGCCTCATCCAATACAATCATGGATGCTTGTCCTAATTTCAATGCACGACGTTCAATTAAGTCAATCACACGTCCAGGTGTACCTACAACAATGTTGGCACCAGCCTTTAAAGACTTGATTTGACGTTCGATGGAATCTCCACCATAGACCGTAGTCACCCAAACTCCTTTAGTGAATTTGGATAATTTCTTTAATTCTTCAGTTACCTGAAGAGCTAATTCACGTGTGGGACATAACACAATGGCCTGCACATATTTTTCGAATGGAGCGACATGCTCAATCATTGGAATACCAAACGCGGCAGTTTTACCTGTACCTGTTTGTGCTTGGCCGATCACATCACGACCTTCTAAAATAAATGGAATAGCTTCTGATTGAATGGGAGAAGCGAATTCAAAGCCCATTTCGTTAACAGCAGCCAGGATTCCTTCCGAAAACGGAAGCGAATCAAAGCGAATTTGATTACTCATTTGTTGTTTTTTAATTACGTTGCCCGAACACATCCGTAATTAACTCTTGCCGATAGCCCTTTACCAGGGAAAAGAATTTTACAATTAATGTAAAAAAGAGTTGTGAGGATGTATTTGTATTTCTAAAGCACAAAAGTACTTTATTAAATAATGAGAAGCAAATAAATTGTATTATTTTAATACAGACTTCTTGGTTAGCACTAAAAGTACTTGTGAATTGATTGGGACTGCTGCTTCAGGACTTATGTTGTTTCCAGCCGATTTTACCTCAATCCTATTGGGTGAAATCCCCTCGCCTACTAAGCGATTTTTAACAACAAAACCTCGTTTCAATGCTGATTTAGCATCATTTTCAGCAAATGCAAAGATTCGAATTTGTACATCCTTGTACTTGCTTAAGCCTTCTGACATCTTCTTAAAAAAGGCATCAAACGGTGATACCAATTGATTGGTTTCTGTATCAAAAGAAATTTCACTTACGCGCAATTCGGTAGATTCATTATTTGTAGTATCTGTTAAATACTCAAACATGGGTACTAAAACTGAAGTTTTGGGAACATCATAAGCTTTTCCGTCAGGCCAGCTTAAATGCGTTAATGAATCCGAGGCAATTCTTGCAGAATCAGCACTTAATTTGGTTAAACTATCGCGAAGCTTAGCTAAACTATCAATAGGGATAATTTCCTCTGTATCAGCACTAATCACTTCTTCTTCTTTACTCATATTGGTGTAAACAAACCAAGCAATAACTGAAGCTATCATCAATGATCCCAAAATAAGACCTATTACTTTCCAATTGGTAGAGGAACCACCTTCCTGATCAGAATTCAAATCAATCTCCTCTAGATTACTTTGAAAAGTGCCCGATTCATGCTTAAATACGTCGGATAAGAGTAAAATTTCTGAAATTGGACTTTGTAATTTCGGCGGACAAAGTGCTGTAAAATCAAGCTTTTGAGCAAAAAAATGCTCTCCAAATGAGTTCCAATCTTGAATATAAGCATTATCGACAACCTTCAGTCGATTCCCATACATGGCAAAACAAATGCCCAAACCCTTAACAACTAAAGAACTTTTACATTTTAACTCCCTAGAAACTAATAAAGCAATGGCACTTTTTTTATCTGGCATTAAAATACCAAATAAGCCTTCACCATATGAAATAACCTTATCCCAGTTTACACTGGCTGAAGAACTTGAAAAAATAGCTTCAATCTCTTTTGTGGGAACGGGTTTTTGATGAATGAAATTATACAATGCATTGAAACGAATTTGATTTCGAATCAGCTTTAAGGATGAACCTAAAATGATGGATTCCCAAACAGGTAATAATTCCTGTATTTTATCGACACTCTCGTTGGTTAATTGTGCTACACGTTGAATAAAAATCTCTCTCTCGCCAGCTTCCAAAATTGTAAACATCTGCCTCTTTGGGTATAATTATCCTCTAAATTACATTAGTATCATCACTTTTAGCATATATTGATTCGTATTTTTTTCATATTTCTTACTTCCATGAAAATGTATCATTAACTTTGTCAAATGAAGAAAGTATTATTCATTGACCGTGATGGAACACTTATCATTGAACCCATCACTGACCAGCAAGTAGATAGTTATGAAAAACTAGCCTTTTTGCCACAAGTCATTTCCAATTTAAAAAAAATCACCGAAATCACTGAGTTTGAATTAGTGATGGTGACTAATCAAGATGGTTTAGGCACAGCCTCTTTTCCAGAAGAAACATTTTGGCCTGCTCAAAATAAAATGCTGGAAATATTAGCCTCTGAGGGAATACTTTTTGCACAAATACATATCGACAAAAGTTTTCCGCATGAAAATTTAGCCACGAGAAAACCTGGCATCGGTTTATTAGGAGAATACTTTAGTCCTGCTTACGATTTAGCCAACTCATTTGTTATTGGTGATCGTTTAACTGATTTACAATTAGCCAAAAATCTTGGTTGCCAAGGAATTCTACTTGGTAATATGGAAGTACCAAATGAATTAGCAGATTCATTAGCTCTACAATGTGATCATTGGAATCAAATATTTCAGTTTTTTCAATTGCCTGAAAGAAAGGTTATCCACGATAGAAATACACATGAAACTAAAATCCATATTGAACTAAATTTGGATGGAAGTGGAAAGGCTAATAACCAAACTGGTCTTGGTTTTTTTGATCACATGCTAGATCAAATTGCCAAACATGCTAACATGGATTTAACAGTTAGTGTACAAGGCGATTTGCACATTGATGAACACCACACCATTGAAGATACGGGTATTGCATTAGGTGAAGCTTTTGCTATTGCACTAGGTAATAAGCGAGGAATCAACCGATATGGCTTCTTGTTGCCTATGGATGATTGCCTAGCACAAGTGGCTATTGACTTCTCCGGAAGAAATTGGTTGGTTTGGGAAGCACAATTTAAACGCGATAAAATTGGAGAAATGCCAACGGAAATGTTCTCTCATTTTTTCAAATCCTTTTCTGATGCTTCTAAATCCAATCTGAACATTAAAGCAGAGGGGGAAAATGAACACCACAAAATAGAGGCTATTTTTAAAGCTTTTGCCAAAGCTATTCGTTTGGCAGTCCAAAGAGACGTAAATAATTTAAATTCTTTACCAAGTACTAAAGGCCTGCTTTAATTTTTTTAGTATTTTTGCACGTCATTAAACATACAACTATGGGTTATTCAGGAGCAGCATTTTTCATTATTTTGTTCGCAATTTCAATTGTTATTGGTTCAAAACTTCAAAAAATTTATAAAGAAAGAGGTAAATAAGCCTCTTTCTTTATAAACAGCCTTCATCGGCAAAGCTGAAATAGCCCTGAGCAGTAATTATCACATGGTCCAATATTTGGATATCCAACATTTTACCTGCTTCCACAATTCTTTGCGTTAAATCCCTGTCTGCTTTACTAGGCTTCAACTGTCCTGATGGATGATTGTGAGCAATAATCAATGAGCTAGAAATGGTATCTAATGCTGACTTAAATAATAATTTTAAGTCGACCGATGTACCAGCCACTCCTCCCATACTCAACCTTTGCAACTTCAAAACACTGGAGGCTCGATTGAGATGCATGACCCAAAATTCTTCGTGGTTTAAATCAAATAGGTGAGGATGAAATAAACGATAGGCATCTTTGGAGCTCTGAATTACTTGAATGGCCTGAGAAGCTTCGTAGGACATCCTACGCCTCCCTAGTTCCATGGCCGCAACAAGCATTGTAGCCTTCGATTTACCTAAGCCCTTAAACTTCATGAAGTCACTCAATGAAAACCGACCTAATGTGCTTAAATTCCCTCCAATGGAATTCAGTAATTCATTCGCCATTTGTAATGCTGACTTATTGGGAATGCCAGAATGAATTAAAATGGCCAGTAGTTCATCTACTCCCAGTAAATCCTTTCCCACTAGATTTAACTTCTCTCTAGGGCGATCTTCTACATTCAGTTCTTTAATTCCTAGATGGGGTCCTTCATACTTCATGGCTTTTTTTAGCGAATGTATGAGGTATAAACGAAAAAACCCCGCCATAGGCAGGGTTTATCAAGTATATGATAATCGTGCTATTAAGCAGCGACTTTGTTAACCAACTTAGCTAATTTAGACTTCTGGTTGGCTGCTTTATTCTTATGGATGATGTTCTTCTTCGCCAATTTATCCAAAGCTGAAGAAACTTGTTTGAACAAATCTACCACTACAGAAGAGTCCGTAGTCAATCTCAATTTCTTGATCAATGTACGAGTAGATTTATGCTGATAACGATTGCGCAAACGCTTTGCTTCATTTGCCCGAATACGCTTTAGTGCTGATTTATGATTTGCCATTTTTAACTAAAAAATTTCTATTCTTTTGAAAATTGAAATGCAAAAGTAAACAATATGATTTATACTCACAAGGTTTTATTCAAAAAATGCCAGATAATTTACTTGATTTTTAGCCTCTTTTTAATCCATACTACTAAAATACGTGCAAATCCTTGGGGATTCTATGCCCATAAAAAAATCAACAAGCTGGCTATCTTTACATTACCTCCTATTTTAAGTAAATTTTACAAAAGACATATAAGCCAATTAGAAGAATGGGCTGTTCTTCCAGACCAAAGAAGGTATATTCTGGATATAGAAGCAGCTCGTCATTACATTGACTTAGATCAATATCCTCCAAAGATACATTTTACTACCTGGGAACAAGCGATAGGTATAATCTCCGAGGATAGTCTTCAAAAACACGGTATCGTCGTTTGGCATATTCCCAAAACACATCAACGATTGGTACAGGCTTTTAAAAATAATGACACGATTCAAATCATCAAATTATCAGCTGAATTAGGTCATTATGTGGCCGATGCACATGTACCCTTGCATACTACTTCCAATTACGATGGACAAAAAACAGGGCAGCATGGATTGCATAGCTTTTGGGAATCTCGCATTCCAGAATTGCTTGGGGATACAATGGAAGATTGGCTTGGGCCTTCCAAATACATAGAAAATACACAAGCCGCAACCTGGCAATGGGTCTTGCAATCCCATCATTTACTTCCTGAATTATTAATAAAAGAGAAACAATTGCAGCTAAATACCCCAGAAAACAAAAAATACAGTTTTGACAAAAAAGGAAACGTCTTAGTGAAAAACTACAGTAAGGCTTTTAGTTTAGCCTATCATAAATCCTTGAACAAACAAATAGAGATGCAATTTAATGCTGCTATTCAACATCTTGGAGATTTACTATTTTCAGCTTGGATACTAGGAGGACAAAGTGATTTCAAATAAAAATGTGCAATTTTGCAGCATGATAACAGAGCAAAGCGTACATTTAAAAAGAGGCAAAGATGCCCCAGTAAGAAGGTTCCATCCTTGGATATTTTCAGGAGCCATTTACCAACAAAGCCCCAACCTTCAAGATGGGGATTGGGTTAATGTTCTAAGTGACAAAGATGAGTTTCTAGGCTTGGGTCATTATCATGCTGGAAGTATTGCTGTTAAAATCGTGTCTTTTGCTCCTGTTGAGGATTTACAAGATTTATGGGTTCATAAAATAGCCCGGGCATGGGAACTAAGACAACAATTAAATTTTACAGATACCAATGCTTTTCGATTGATTCACGGTGAAGGTGATGGGTGCCCTGGTTTGATCATCGATGTATACCATGATGTATTTGTTTTCCAAGCCCATACCATTGGTATGTACCGCAATAAAGAGGCCATTGTAAAAGCACTTAAAATAGTTTTTGGGGACTTATTGAAGGCGGTATATGATAAAAGTAAAGAAACGCTCCCTCCGAACTTTGCAGCAAATTGTCAGAATGATTATGTACTTGGTACGGCGGCAATTCCCTATGAAATTCAAGAAAATGGAGTAAAATTTTCTGTGAATTGGGTTACAGGTCAAAAGACGGGTTTTTTCTTAGATCAACGAGATAATCGTGCCTTATTGGCACATTACGCTACCGATAAACACATTTTAAATACATTTTGTTATTCAGGCGGCTTCTCCTTATATGCTTTAAAAGCAGGTGCTTCTTCTGTCATTTCCTTGGATGCATCAGCTAAGGCCATTGATTTAGTCAATGCCAATATTAGTTTGAATAAGTTTGGTAAAAAGAAACATGAGGCTATTGTAGGAGAAACTCTACCCTATCTTAAAAACAATCAAGATGAATTTGATATCATCATCTTGGATCCTCCTGCCTTTGCAAAATCCATTAGCACCAAACACAAGGCTCTTCAAGGTTATCAAAAAATCAACCAGTTAGCGATCCAACAAATCAAGAAAAATGGTCTAATTTTCACATATTCCTGTTCTCAAGTTATCACTCGAGAATTATTCCTAAATATGTTGGTTGCTGCTGGAATAGCGGCTGGAAGAGAAATTCAAGTGATTCATCAAATGACCCAAGCACCTGATCATCCCATCAACTTGTTTCATCCTGAAAGTAATTACCTCAAAGGATTTGTATTACGAGTGATATAAAAAAAGCCATCTGAAGATTATTTCAGATGGCTTTTTTTCTTATTCTCTGGATAAATTAATCGACAAATCGAAATATTCTATTCCAGCGAATCTTCCCAGAAAATAATCCTTTATTGGGATCCAAAGACATCCAAACGAATACCGCTTTACCCACAATATGATCAGCAGGAACAAATCCCCAAAAACGAGAATCCGCTGAATTATGGCGATTATCCCCCATCATGAAATAGTAATCTTGCTTAAAGGTATAAGAAGTCAAAACCTTACCATCTTTCATTAATTTACCCCCTTCTAATGTGATATCTTTATTCCCCTCATAACTTCTTATGGCTTCTTGATACAAAGGAATTGTTTTCGAATCTAACTGAACCGTCCAACCTTCTTTGGGAACCTGTAATGGACCAAAAAAATCTCTATTCCATTTAAACTGAGTTGTATCATGAGGAAAGATATCTAAATAAGTAACCCCTTTAGGATCCTTAAATGAATTATAATCAATTTCCTTCTTGAAAGGCAATTTCATTATTTCATCCAAATGCTTTTTGCTCGTATTCAACTTATAACCCACCAGTTGATTTGTCGAATCTGCTAAAGGCAACCAATCCGAAGACTCAAAACTAGCATCCGCAGAATTTCTTATTCCATATTGATCAAAAAAGCTTTCATCTAAATCTTCTTTTGTTTTTAGGAAAACGGGATGCTGCATTCTTTCCGGATTATTTAATGCCTTGCCATTGATAAATACTTGTTGATCTCTCAACTCTAAAATATCACCAGGAGTAGCTACACAACGCTTCACATAAAAGGTCCGCAAATCTAGCGGTGCATCTCCATCTTCTTCCCAATTAGGGGCGTTAAATACGACTGCATCACCTTTTTTAACGTCCGTAAATCCAGGAAGTCGAAATACAGGTAAATCAAGCCAACGTAAATAAGATGGCAAATTGGTAAACCAAATTTTCTGATGAGTCAATGGAAGCTGTAAAGGCGTTTTGGGAGTTCGAACCCCATAATGCATTTTACTTACAAAGAGGAAATCACCCACCATCAAGGAACTTTCCATGGATGGAGTGGGAATGGTATAAGCTTCAAATAAAAAGAATCTGATCAAAGTAGCCGCTACCACAGCAAATGCTACCGAATCAAGCCATTCTCTAAAAGCCGACTTTTGTTTAGGATGTTTAGTTTCCTCTTGTTTCATTTTATTTCTTTTTCAAAAATTTATCAATCAACTCTTGGGATGGTTTATGTATGTACGGATGCGGAAAGCCTCTTTCTATGAAGTCTGGATCAAGCATGTTCGTATAACGAAAATGACATGACCATCGTATTTCATTATTCGTAATTACCCCAGATTCATGAACCAGCAAGGTGGAAAAAACAGCAATATCACCCGCTTTTAACTCTGGCTGAAGTCTTGGATATGAATTTCGATCAAAAGGCACTTCGGCAAAACCATTATCTATTTTATCCGTCAAAGGACCTAACTTATGTGATCCTGGGTAAAACACAACTGGTCCATGAGCTACTTCCACATCCATCAAAGGAATCCAAACCACCACTGAATCGGCTGAAGATAACATGGATACCCAATCCTGATGCAAAGGTGTTTTATAAAAATGCTCTGATTTAGCTAATGAGGGATGGTTGAAAAACAACACAGGGCGAGTACACATATTAGGTACTTTCATACCAATCTCGTGCATCAATTGAACTAAATCTGGATGTACAGCAATTTGATACAATTCAACCAATCCTGTTTGAATCAATTTTCCACAATTGATAAACTCATCAATATGGTTTTCGAACAATTGAACCATTTGACTCAAATAATCTCCTTGAATCCCAAAATGATCAAATTGGATTTGGAAAATTTGTTTGGCTGCCGCCTGCAACTTTTGAATTAATGCGGGATCAAAGAAACCTGGAATAACAACTACTCCTTGCTCACCTAACTCCTTCTTTATGAATTCGATATTGTGCATATTAATCTAATTTTAACATATCTTCCATACCTAAAACACCTTTCTTATCTTTCACCCATTCTGCGGCAATGACAGCTCCTAAAGCAAATCCTTCCCGACTAAATGCTTCGTGTGTAATTTCAATTTGATCTACTTTAGAAATGTATTTTACTGTATGAGTTCCCGGTTTAGTGGATTCTCTTTGTGACCAAATAGCAACTTCATTACTTTGTGGAATTTCATTATTCACCCAAGTATCTTTCGTTGGGAAAGCTGAAATTATCCCTTCAGCGATCGTTATAGCCGTTCCGCTGGGCGAATCCTTTTTCTCGGTATGATGTATCTCATTGGTATAAATATCATATTGAGTGTGAGGAGCCATTAATTTGGCCAAATGCTTGTTCAAAGCAAAAAACAAATTCACGCCAATGGAATAGTTGGAAGCATAAAAGAAGGTTGAATTATTTTTAAGTGCCAAAGCCTCTACTTCCGCCTTCTTTTCTAACCAGCCCGTAGTGCCACAAACAATGGGAATTTGCTTTTCTAAGCAAGTTAAGATATTGGCATATGCCGATGTTGGATTAGAAAATTCTATTGCCACATCGACATCTTGATTACTTAAACCCTGCAAATCATGAGGATTATCTATATCTATTTTAGCTACAATTTGATGGCCTCTACTTAAAGCAATACGCTCAATTTCCTTACCCATCTTACCATAACCAATCAAAACTATTTTCATTCCTTTACTTTTTAAAATTAAACGACAAAGATACACCAGAAACTAAACCATTTGAAAAAGACTGGTATTCAAAAGTCGGTTTTATTTTTAAGGTTATATCATCAGATACATCAAAAGTCTTTAAATGTGCGCTTACATTGGCATCAACTACATTAAATGCCCAAGCCAAAACCATCCCAATATAGGTATAATCTCGATTTCTTCGGAATCCGTCATTCAATCGTTTCAGCTGATTGACATCCAAATCTCGTACTAAACCGTCTTCATAAGGTACAGCAACCGTCGCTGGGGGCACATAGGTTGGATCATCAGGATGAGGTGAAGCAATGTAATAATAGGCACGATATTTTTCATAACGCACATTATTGTAATTGGCTATAATACCCAGCGTGATAAATGCTCCAGCAACTAGAGGTAATTTCCAATATTGACGATTATAATACTGACCCCAACCCGGAATCATCAAAGACTTTAAGGTGGCTTGGCGAGGAATAATTTTATAGGGAAGAGCTTTTTTCTTTAGTAAACTATCCGGCTTCGCTTCTTGAATTTTAACTACCGTATCCAATGCTGCATAATTCGCCTTGCATGCCCAGGAGCAAAGGAAAAAAAGAAAAAAACAAATTAAAACCCGAAAAACGGGGATAGTGGCATGCCTCATGGGTCGACTATTGTACTGCTTTCAATAGTTTTAATAGCTCTTCTTTCGACTTAAAACTAACTTTCAATTCGCCTTTGCCATCTTCATTCATTTTGAATGAAACGGGAGATTGAAAGAAACTCGCAAAGGTTTGTTGAATTTGTTGCATTTCTGCCAATGGAAGGGTTTTGGAATCATCTGGTTTTCCTAAACTAGGATGAGCAGATTGTCTTACAGCATCTTCTAATTTACGAACTGACCACTCTTCGGATATGGTTTTTTGAAAAAGAACATGTTGTAATTCAGGATTCTCCACAGACACCAAACATCTGGCATGTCCCATCGAAATTTTAGCATCACGAATGGCAGCCTGTATGATAATGGGTAATTTCAATAAACGCATGTAATTGGTCACATTGGAACGACTCTTCCCTACCCGATTACCTAAATCCTCCTGTTTTAATTGACATTCATCCATCAAACGCTTGTAGGATAAAGCAATTTCAATGGCATTTAAGTTTTCTCTTTGAATGTTCTCAATCAAAGCCATTTCAATCATTTGCTGATCATCGGCTGTTCTGACATAAGCAGGTATACTCGTTAATCCCGCCAATTTTGAAGCTTGTAAACGACGCTCTCCAGAAATTAATTGAAACTTTTTGGGAGCAATCTTTCGAACGGTGATGGGCTGAATAATACCTTGAATACGAATTGATTCAGCTAAATCAGCTAATGCTTCTTGTTCAAAATGTTCCCTTGGTTGATAAGGATTCGTTTCTATGTATTCCAATGGAATTTCATCCATCAAATTTACTCCTTCTAAACTACCCGCAAACTCTGAAGAATGCTTAGGATTTTGGGATACTTTCTCAGAATCTTCAAGCAAAGCGCCTAGACCTCTACCCAAACCTATCCTTTTTTTTGAATTTGATTCTTGCTTTGCACTCATATCGTATAATCTGCTAAACAGCCTGTAATAAACCGTTTTTGGTGATAATTTCTTTGGCTAAATTGAGGTAACTTATTGCCCCCTTACTTTCTGCATCATGTAAAATTGCAGGTATTCCAAAACTTGGAGATTCCGACAAACGGATATTTCTTGGGATAATCGTTTCAAATACCATGTTTTTAAAGTGACTATTCACTTCATTCACTACTTGATTAGACAAACGTAAACGTAGATCATACATAGTCAATAAAATACCCTCAATCATCAAATTTGGATTCAAACGAGATTGGATAATCTTTATGGTATTCAATAGTTTACCTAAGCCCTCTAAGGCATAATATTCACATTGAACGGGTATAATCACCGAATCAGCTGCTGTAAGACAGTTAATGGTTATTAAACCTAAGGATGGAGAACAATCCATGATGATGAAATCATATAAATCTTTGATTTCAGCTAATGCTTCTCGCATTCGCGCTTCACGATTATTCAAATTGATCATTTCAATCTCCGCTCCTACCAAATCAATGTGTGAAGGAATGATATCTAAAAAATCAAGTTCTGTGGAAACGATGCTTTCTTTTACTTTGGCCAAACCCACCATGCATTCATAAATACTTTGGGTGATTTCCTTAGGATTTAAACCTAATCCAGAAGTAGAATTGGCTTGTGGGTCAGCATCAATAATCAGTGTCTTAAATTCTAAAGCTGCTAGGGAGGCGGCTAAATTAATAGCTGTGGTCGTTTTACCAACTCCACCCTTTTGATTAGCGATAGCAATGATCTTACCCATGGTTAAAAATCTGAAGAATTATACGGACAAATGAAGGACAATATTACAAAATATGTTTCACATCTGAGTTCATTTTTTTAAGTTCAGTTTTAAGATTAAATCATTCTTGGTGTATCAATTTTTGTAACATTCTTGTAACTTGGTATTTGTATTCATCAACCTTTATGTCCGAAAACACAAGCAGTCATCCGAAAGGCCTTTATGTTTTGTATTCCACTGAAATGTGGGAACGATTCAATTTCTACGGTATGAGAGCATTGCTCTCGCTCTTTTTAGTTAACGCCCTTGCTTTCAAACAAACCGACGCATCCATCCTTTACGGTGGATTTTTAGGTTTAAGTTATTTGACCACGATGGCTGGGGGATATATATCTGACCGTTATCTAGGTAATCGCAATTGCATACTAATAGGAGGTTTCATTATGGCTATCGGCCAAATCTTCATGTTCTCTTCAGCAAGTAGTTTTGAAATGGATATCAGTCTTGCACAAAATTTAATGTGGGGGGGATTATTCTTTTTGATCATAGGGAATGGTTTCTTTAAACCAAATATTTCTTCTATGGTAGGACAACTATACCGCAAGGGAGATAATCGTCTGGATGCAGCATTCACCATATTTTACATGGGAATTAACACTGGTGCTTTATTAGGTATGTTAATTTGTCCTTTTTTAGGTGATGTTAAAGTCGATGGCATTCGTGTATTAGATGCCTTTAAATGGGGCTTTTTTGCTGCTGGA
This sequence comes from Aquirufa aurantiipilula, assembly GCF_019923745.1. Lineage (GTDB taxonomy): Bacteria > Bacteroidota > Bacteroidia > Cytophagales > Spirosomataceae > Aquirufa > Aquirufa aurantiipilula. Next base: position 178,972 of record NZ_JAANOG010000001.1, on the reverse strand, counting down.
ACAGCCATGTTGATTGGAACAGTTTCTTTTTACTTCCTTAAAAACAAATTCATAGTTGACCCTGATGGCCTCCCCGTCGGAGAAAAACCATTTTCAAATAAGGAAAATACTCCTGTAGATGGTGAAACTGAAAAAGCAGAATTCAGCTCTAAATCCATTTTTAGTGCCGTTGTATTATTCTTTATTTTGGTATTTACTTTCCATTTCTTATTCATCACAGAAGAACCTAATATCATCAAAGATTGGATATATCCTGTCATATATTCTTCAGGCTTAAGTTTGGCTTTTTTGATTATTACAGATAAAACCATCACCAGTGTAGAAAGAAATAGAATTCTTGTGATGTACATTATTTCCTTTTTTGTCATTTTCTTTTGGGCCTCATTTGAACAAGCAGGTTCTTCCTTGACATTTATAGCAGACCAACAAACCGATTTGCATTTTTTAGGAATTGAGCTTCCTCCTAGCTCAGTACAAAATGCTAATTCATTTTTTATCATTTTGCTAGCGTTCCCATTTTCTTGGCTTTGGATATGGCTCAACAAAAGAGGCTTAGAGCCCAATTCGCCAGCGAAACAGGCCATTGGATTATTACTACTTTCCATTGGATACTTAATCATTGCTTCTCAAATCAAAGATTTGGGAAATAATAAACTGGGTGTTATTTGGTTAATAGTGATGTATTTATTTCATACTATGGGGGAATTATGCTTATCTCCTATTGGGTTGTCTTTAGTTTCAAAATTAGCCCCGAAACGCTTTTCGTCTCTCCTTATGGGAGTTTGGTTTTTAGCCAATGCTGCTGGATATGCATTAGCCGGAACTTTAGGAGCCTTATTACCTCCTGCTGAAGCAGTGGTAGGGCAAGTCAACTTTCCTAGTTTCTTAGGATTTGAGATTCATAATTTATATGAGTTCTTTATGTTATTTGTCACATTAACTGGAATTGCCGCTATTATTCTATATACCTTGGCTATTGGACCTTTAAAACGAATGATGCACGGCATCCGATAAAATTATGCATGGACCTGATCACCACCTTCACGAAAAACATTTAAAAAGTTCTGATTTCCTGACTGATGTGGTCATTGGGATGTCGGACGGCTTAACCGTTCCTTTTGCTCTTGCAGCCGGACTTTCAGGTGCAGTTTCTAGCAATGATATTGTAACTACTGCAGGAGTAGCCGAAATTGTAGCTGGATCCATCGCCATGGGATTAGGCGGCTATTTGGCTGGTATGACAGAAAAAGAGCACTATGAAGCCGAATTAGCTAGAGAATACGATGAAGTTGAACGAGTACCCGATCGAGAAAAAGAAGAAATTAGAGAAGTATTTGAGGATTATGGTTTAAGTCCTGAAGCTCAAGAAATGGTGGTTAATTGCATTGCAAGCGACAAAGATAAATGGGTAGACTTTATGATGCGCTTTGAATTAGGCTTAGAAAAGCCCAATCCAAACCGCGCCAGAAATTCGGCTTTGACCATAGGAATTTCATATGCTCTGGGAGGCTTGATTCCATTACTACCCTATTTTTACTTAGACAAACCCGAGGATGGCTTAATTTATTCAGCAATTATCACCTTATTGGCCTTGTTTATTTTTGGGTATTTTAAAAGTAAGATAACAGGTCAGCAACCATTCATTGGAGCCTTAAAAGTCATGTCCATTGGGGCAGCCGCAGCTGGTGCCGCATTTATGGTAGCTAAACTATTTTAATAGGCCGAAACAGTATCATCCCCTCTGGAATCTGCACCACCTTGCAGCTTTCCATTGGGTAATACTAAAATACCTTCCACTAAGCCTATTCCATTGATTGGTATCATTTTATATTTCTTTTCAGTCAAACGATTTAATTGCTCTGGACTGAAGCGATTCTTTTCAAATAACACTTGATCGGGTAACCATTGATGATGAAATCGTGGATATTCTACCGCCTGCTGCATATTCATTCCCATTTCCAAGGTATTTAATATCACTTGAAAAACTGAAGTAATGATGGTTGAACCACCGGGAGTTCCAACCACCATTTTTAACTTGCCTTTTTCTTCTACAATAGTCGGAGTCATACTAGAAAGCATGCGCTTACCAGGTTGTATCTCGTTGGCTTTAGAACCAATTAAACCAAACATATTGGGTGAACCAGCTTTAGCTGAAAAATCATCCATTTCATCGTTTAGAAGAAATCCTGCTCCACCAACAAAAACCTTGCTACCGTAACTATTATTTAAGGTAGTCGTAATTGAAACAGCATTACCATATTCATCTACGATGGAATAATGGGTCGTTTCAGGACTTTCATATCCAGGAAATTGACCTGCAGAAATAGAAGAACTTAAGGTCGCTTTATCAAAACTAAAATCCTTCATCCGTTGTAAAATGTAAGATGGATTCACTAACTCAGTTTGAGGAACTTTCACAAAATCTGGATCTCCTAACCATTTTGAACGATCGGCATAGACCCTTCTTTCGGCTTCAATAATCACTTGTGCAGTTGAATCTGATTTGGGTCCCCAAGTAGATAAAGGAAAAGGTTCAACCATTTTCATCAATTGATTCAGTGCAATACCACCACTAGAAGGAGGAGGCATACTAATAATTTTCATTCCTTTATAGTCAAAATTGACCGTATTTCTCCAAGCGGCTTGATAGGACTTTAAATCCTTCTTTGTCATAATTCCACCTTGTCGCTTCATTTCTCTTACCAATAGCCGAGCCGTCTTACCTCGATAAAAACCTTTTGACTTTCTTTTAGCAATACGTTCCAAAGATTGGGCCAAGTCTTCTTGAACTAATAAATCGCCCTTCTCCCATTTTAAATCTTGAGCTTTAATCATATAATCCTTCCCAAAATTAAATTTCTGAAAATCAGCTTTTTGCCCATTTAAACCGCGTGCTTCCTTTTCTGTCAGAACAACTCCATTCCGAGCTAAATCAACCGATGGCTGCACAAGTTCTTTCCATGGTAATTTTCCAAATTTCTGATGCATAGCTTCCATACCCGCAACAGCGCCTGGTACTCCAACAGAAAAAATCCCAGCAAGACTTTTACCTGGAATAATAGCCCCATTTTCATCCAAATACATATCTCTAAATGCTTTCAAAGGTGCTTTTTCCCTAAAATCCAAAGCATAAGTTTGAGCTTGATTATCGCGATAAACTAGAAAACCTCCACCTCCGATATTTCCAGCAGCAGGGTGACAAACGGCTAAAGCGAAATTGACTGCAACTGCTGCATCAATGGCATTGCCTCCTTTTTTTAATATAGCCAAACCTATCTCACTTGCAGCAGGATGCGTTGATACCACCATTCCTTTGGAGGACTCTATAACCGGCTTACTGGATTGTGCAAAAGTAGAAGAAGCCGAAATCAAGGCTATGAGTACAAAAAGTTTAGTCTGTTGCATGATGAAGAATTTAATTTGAAAACATTCAATCGTTAAAAGCTCTTACATGAGCGTTGTCATAACAAAAATATAATTTAACTTTGTGAATATTTTAAGTTTTTTTAATTAAAACAGATACTTACAGTGGATATTTTCGAGAAAGTTGTTAAAAACATGGGGCCAATCGGTGCTCATGCGCATTACTCCCACCATTATTTTTCATTTCCAAAGTTAACTGGAGAACTTGGCCCAAGAATGACATTCATGGGAAAAGAGATGCTCAACTGGTCTTTAAATAATTATTTAGGCCTAGCTAACCATCCGGAAGTAAGAAAAGCTGATGCTGATGCAGCAGCTAAATATGGTTTAGCCTACCCAATGGGAGCTCGAATGATGTCTGGAAATACAGATGAACACGAAGAATTTGAAAGACAACTAGCTGAATTCGTTGGAAAAGAAGATTGTTTCCTTTTGAATTACGGTTATCAAGGAGTAATGTCCATCATTGAATGTATGGTTGATCACCGCGATATCATTGTTTATGATGCCGAATCACATGCTTGTTTGATTGATGGTATTCGTTTACACAAAGCAAAAATGGGCGACTATTATAAATTCAATCACAATGACATGGATTCATTGCGTAAGAATTTAGAACGAGCTACTAAAAAAACACAAGAGACTGGCGGAGGTATTTTAGTGATTACAGAAGGTGTTTTTGGTATGTCAGGTAAAGTAGGTTCATTGGATAAAATCGTGGAGATGAAGAAAGACTTCGACTTCCGTTTATTGGTGGATGATGCTCACGGATTTGGAACGATGGGTGCCAATGGTAAAGGTGTGGGTGAATTCTTAAACTGTACAGAAGGTATAGATTTATATTTTTCAACTTTTGCAAAATCGATGGCGGCTATTGGAGCATTTGTTGCTGCTCCTAAGGACATCATCATGTATTTAAAATACAATATGCGTTCACAAACTTATGCGAAAGCATTACCTATGCCATTCGTGATAGGTGGAATGAAGCGCTTAGAATTAATTAAAAAACATCCTGAATTAAGAGAACGTTTATGGGAAAACGTACGCTCTTTACAAAAAGGTTTAAAAGAAAAGGGATTTGATATTGGAGAAACTCAATCTCCCGTTACTCCCGTTTTCTTGCATGGTGAATATGATATAGCAGCAGTTACCTCTTTAGTAAGAGATTTACGTGAAAATATGGGTATTTTCTGCAGTATTGTGGTGTATCCAGTAGTTCCAAAGGGACAAATTATGCTAAGAATTATTCCAACCTCTTCACATACGCAAGCCGATATTGAATATACTACGGAATGTTTCGCTGAAGTTCAAAAAAGATTAAAAGACGGTTATTATAAGGTTTTAAATGCCGCAAAATAAGTTTTTAAGGCCAATTTTAACTTTTTTAACTTTTTTTTGGGTTTTTTCATAGAAATAGTTTGTATGGAATAAGTTTTTTGTTAAATTTCGCCTTATAAGCGCTTCAAACAGCGAAATAAGACAATCTATTTTTACAACCTACAAAATCAAATTATTATGAGCAGATTTGCACAAGTGAAAGACCTCGTTTTGTCATTAGAATCAGATTTCGAAAAATTCTACGATAAAGGAAACCAAGCAGCAGGAACACGCGTTAGAGGTGGCTTACAGCAACTAAAAACTTTAGCTCAAGAAATTCGTACTGAAGTTCAGAATCAAAAGAACTCAGGAAAATAATTAGTTTAATTTCTTGATTATAAAAAGCCCGATACTGAGTATCGGGCTTTTTTATGTTAGAACTTTTCCGCATTCATAGCTTTGGCCATTCCATCAACCATCAATTTGCCTCTCTCCTTGTCAAATACCTGAGTTTGAATTTCTGCTGTATGCTTAATAGAGTCAATATGAGTTACAGTAAATTTTGCTTGATATACTTGTCCAACATAAAGTGGACGTTTAAACTCCGATAATTGACTTAAATAAACACTTCCCTGACCAGGAAATTCCATTCCCATGACACGCGAGAATACACTGGCTATCAATGCACCATGAATGATGGGCTTTTTAAATACTGTTTGAGCAGCAAATTCCTCATCCCAATGCAAAGGATTAAAATCTCCTGATATTTTACAGAAGTCGTTTACTTGCTCCTGATTAAAGCTAAATTCAATTTCGTAGCTATCTCCAATGGAATACATATTGTAGGTATATTAATTGTTAATAAAAAATAGAGTCTAACTTTGCAATTGAAATTAAAAGGTATGATCCACTTTATTTACAATCCCAACTCTGGAAGCAAAAGTAATGCAAGTAAAAAGCAAATGCTTCAAAAATTGGAAAAGATTGAAAATAGCGAGTTACATTTTACTGAATATGCAGGACATGCCCATGAATTAGCATGTCAAGCCATGCAGCGTAGCGCTACAAAAGTCATAGCAATTGGTGGAGATGGCACAATTCATGAAATAGCCAGTGCATTAGTAGGGTCAAATACAGCACTTGGTATAATTCCTATAGGGTCAGGAAATGGCTTAGCGAGACATTTAGGTATACATCTGAACTTTTCTAAAGCATTGCAACAAGCCACACAGGGGAATGAAGTTCAAATAGATGTCGCTTATTGGAATCAAGATGCTTTTTTTTGTACTGCTGGGATTGGATTTGATGCTTATGTCGCCCATCAATTTGCAAAAGGAAAAAAACGGGGACTATTAACTTACATCAAGTCGTCTTTTCAATCCATATTGACCTATCAATCTCTAAAAATACAAGATTCAAACTCAATCCAAGAGGATATATTCTCCATGACCTTTGCCAATGCAAATCAGTTTGGCAATAATGCCTACATTTCACCTTATTCAAATTTGCAAGATGGAAACTTTGAAGTTGTCAAGGTAAAACCTCTAACTATTTGGGAATCAGCCCAACTTGGAATTAGCCTATTTTTAAAAAATATCAATCAACATAAAAAAGTAAAGATACAATCTTGCCAAAGATATGAATTCAGCGTTCCTATTGGCACTTTATATCACATGGATGGGGAAAATTTACGTACAAAAGAATTCAATCACACCATTAAAATTATCCCTAAGTATTTACGTGTAATTGTATAAACCTTAAAATCGCAATTATTAGAGCTAATCATCCAGAATAAATACAACGTATTGATTTACAGATACTTAATACAATAATTACTTATTCAAATTTAGACCTTGTTTAAATAACTACGTTTTTGATTCAAAAAATTTTTATTTTTTTTTCTTATATTTTTTCAAGCCAAAACACATCAGGAGTTCATAAAAATTGAACAATTTTTAGTTCCAAATTTTAATGCACTTTTTTTACTAAAAATAAGTTGAAAATATTTTTTTTTAGATTTGGAACGACCTTGAATTTTACTATTTTTGTCTCCCCGCTTTAGTGAAGCTTTATCGTTTCTCTAGGTACCCAAACCATTATTTGAAATTTAAAACATTTGAAGTATGTCTTCTATGGCCAATACTTCAACGAGGAATTTTTGACCCTAAAAAAAAGGAATAGTTTATGCAAATTGAAGTAACTGAATTGTGGAATAAATGCTTGAATATCATCCGTGATGATATTTCTGAGCAAAGTTTCACGACTTGGTTCAGCCCAATTGTTCCTTTAAAATTTCAGAATAATACGCTTACAATTCAGGTACCTTCTCAATTTTTCTACGAATGGTTAGAAGATAACTTTGTTTCTTCTTTGAGAAAAGCGATTGATCATACCATTGGTCGACAAGGTATGCTGGAATACTCCATTATAGTAGATAAAGGGGATCGAAAAAATCCTCCGCTATCTTTTAACTTACCAACGACAAATCAACAGAATCCAAGTAAAGAATTTACTAACAGTCAAGCAGCGAAAAGCCCTTTTCAGTTTAAAAACCTGGATTCATTAGAATTAGATTCCTATTTAATTCCTAAGTACACTTTTGATAAATTCATTGAAGGCGACTGTAATCGTCTTGGGAGAGCTGCAGGAATGGCTGTTGCTAATAAACCTGGTTTGACTTCATTCAACCCATTAATGATTTATGGTGGAGTAGGATTAGGCAAAACACACTTGATTCAAGCAATCGGAAATGAAATCAAGCAGCAGTTTCCTGAAAAATTTGTTCTTTACGTATCTACGGAGAAATTTACCAATCAATTTGTCAATGCCATTCGGAATAATTCCATCGAAGCATTTACCAATTTCTATTTACAAGTAGATGTCCTTATTATAGATGACGTTCAATTCTTATCAGGAAAAGAAAAGACTCAAGAAACGTTTTTTAATATCTTCAACCACTTGCATCAATCAGGAAAGCAAATCATTTTGTCATCTGACCGTGCACCACGTGATTTAGCTGGTATGGAGGACCGATTATTAAGTCGATTTAAATGGGGATTAACAGCAGATCTTCAACAGCCTGACTTTGAAACGCGTATTGCCATTATTCAAAAAAAATTACAAGATGATGGTATTCAAATTGATTTTGAAGTACTTGAATACCTTGCTCATTCCATTCAAACGAATGTAAGAGAACTTGAAGGTGTTATTATTTCTTTGATGGCACAAGCTTCTTTAACTCGAAAAGAAATTGATTTGGATTTGGCAAAAGCAACTTTGAAGAGCATTGTCAATGAGCAAGAAAAAGAATTAAGTGTTGAAAATATTCTTGAAGCTGTAACGCATCATTTTTCGGTTGAATTAAGCACTTTACAAGGTAAATGCCGGAAGAAAGAGAATGTATTTCCTCGTCAAGTAGCCATGTATATGTTAAAGGAATTGACCAATCTCCCTTTAAAGTCTATTGGATATCATTTTGGAGGTAGAGACCATAGTACTGTTATTCATGCAGTACAATCTATTTCTGAAGCTATGGAAACAGATAAAACAGTTGAAAAAACAGTTAAAAAACTGTTCAACCGATTTAATCTTAACGCCAACTAAAAAAGTCTCCCGATTATCGAGAGACTTTTTTTATAGGAAACAATTTTCTTTAATTCTGCCTACTTATTCTTCTGCGCCACCTTCTTTATCTAATAAGACCGAATCATCGCCTTTCACTTTTTCTTTGATCTTGGCTTCCAACTCATCCATTAGTTCTGGATTGTCCTTAATTAAATCTTTAACTGCATCTCGACCTTGTCCTAATCGATTTCCATTATATGAAAACCAGGACCCTGACTTATCAATTACGCCTAAATCAACACCTAAATCCAATATTTCACCGGCTTTAGAAATACCTTCGCCGTACATAATATCAAATTCTACTACTTTAAAGGGAGGTGCCAATTTGTTCTTAACTACTTTCACACGCGTACGATTACCCGTGATAGAATCTGCACTTTCTTTGATTTGACCAGCTCTTCGGATATCTAAACGTACAGAAGCATAAAACTTCAAGGCATTTCCACCTGTAGTTGTTTCTGGACTTCCAAACATTACGCCAATCTTATCACGTAATTGGTTAATAAAAATACAGCAGCAACCTGTTTTATTAATGGTTCCTGTCAACTTACGCAAAGCTTGTGACATCAAGCGAGCTTGTAGACCCATTTTAGAATCTCCCATCTCCCCTTCTATTTCCGCTTTAGGAACCAAAGCTGCCACCGAGTCAATAACGATGATATCAATGGCACCTGAACTAATTAAATGTTCTGCAATTTCCAATGCTTGCTCGCCATTATCTGGCTGAGATATTAATAAATTTTGGGTATCGATTCCCAATTTCTCTGCATACGAACGATCAAATGCATGTTCTGCATCCACAAATGCGGCTATACCTCCAGCCTTTTGAGCTTCAGCAATACAATGCAAAGTTAAAGTCGTCTTACCTGAAGATTCTGGACCATAAATCTCCACAACTCTTCCTCTTGGTACTCCCCCAATCCCTAAGGCTAAATCTAAACCTAATGAACCTGTAGAAATAACAGGTACATCCATGACTTTACTATCTGAAAGGCGCATAACGGTACCCTTTCCATACGCTTTATCTAATTTTTCTAGAGTGGTTTGTAAGGCTTTTAATTTCTCAGATGTTAAGCCTTGAGCTTCGCTCGCTTGTTTTGCCATGGTATGTTGATTGATAAAATTGTATTTGAAGCTTCTACTTATTTTGATTTGTATTTAGCTAAACAAAAATAGGAAATAGCCACTAATATTTAATCAAATTACTTGATATTCTGTGCTCTTATTTCTTTAATACTTATCTTGCCGGAAAATGAGCCTTCAACCCTTTGAAAACATCTAATTTTACCTTTTCCTTTTTATTATTTTGCCTATCCATCAACTTAAAAGCACAAGACAAGGATGTACTTTTAGGTGGAGAAAATTTAAAATACCGAATTCACTTAGGATTTATTAATGCAGCAGAAGCTAACATAAAAAGCAGTCCTAATTTGGGATCCATTCGTCAGATTCCAACTCGAAAAATCGAAATTGAAGGGAAAACAGTGGGCATATTCAATGTGTTCAGTCCACTTTTAGATGTATGGGTATCCTACATGGATCCAAGTACTTTATTACCTATCAAGGCCGAAATGAATAAGCGGGAAGGTCGATATAAGAAGCAAGAGGTAATTGATTTTTACCACGACAAAGGAATAGCACAGATATCTTCTCCTCAAAATACTCCAAAAGATAAAAGTCTTTCTATTTCAAGCTCCATGTTGGATTTAATTTCTGGATATTACTTTTTACGTAAAAAGAACTTACAGGAATTAGAAATTGGTCAGAAAATGAGTGCTAAGATATTGGTAGATGGACAGATTTATGAAGTTTGGTGTATTGTAAAGGGCTTTGAGAAAGTGGACAGCAAGTTTGGAAGTAAAAACTGTATACGTACTTCATTGGTATTACCTAAAAATAATTTGTTTCAAGACAAGGATGCTATCCGATTATGGATTAGTCAAGATAATTACCAAATTCCTTTCAAAATGGAAGTAAACCTAAAGATAGGATTCTTGAGCATCGATTTAGAAGATTACAAAATTGCGGGCAAAACCATTTATACTGCTTTACCCTAAGGCTTCTTTATAAGCAGCCAATACGCGTTTTCTGGCGAATTCGTGATCTACAATTGGTTTAGGGTAATGAAACTCTTGAAACTCAGGTACCCATTTTCTTATATAACTTAATTCCTTATCAAACTTCTGGGTTTGTAGATATGGATTAAAGACTCTGAAATAAGGTGCAGCGTCACATCCTGAACCTGCTGCCCATTGCCAACCGCCATTGTTGGCAGAAAAGTCAAAATCCAATAATTTTTCAGCAAAATACGCTTCACCCCAGCGCCAATCAATTAAAAGGTGTTTCACTAAGAAACTAGCCACAATCATACGTACACGGTTGTGCATGAATCCCGTTTGATTCAATTCTCGCATTCCTGCGTCAACGATGGGATAACCAGTTTGGCCATTTTTCCAAGCGTCAAACTCTTGTTCATTGTTGCGCCAATGCATCCGATCATATTCTTTTCTGAATGCTAAGCCTTGCCCAATATGAGGAAAATGAAAGGTGATATTAAAATAGAAATCACGCCAAATCAATTCATTTAACCAGGTTTCGGATTTCCCAAGGGCTCTTTTTAAAAGTTTACGAATGGAAATAGTTCCAAAGCGCAAATGAACTGAAACATGGGATGTGGCATCTAATCCAGGATAATCTCGCTTTATTTGATATTCACGGATTAAATCGTCAGAAAAAATCAAAGAAGGAAATGATAGACCCGACTCTTCAAAACCCAGTTGACGTAAGCTCGGTATTTCAAAGGAAGCTGGGATATAGTTTGTCAAATTCTCTGATTCAAATTGCTTCCATTCAGAATTAGCCAACTTTTCTTTCCACTTGCGTGAATATGGTGTAAATACAGTATAAGGCGTATTTTGGCCTGTTAAAACTTCATTTTTTTCAAAAATGACTTGATCTTTAAAGCTTTCAAACAACATATTTTGACTTTCAGCCCATTGCCTTATTGAATCATCTCTAGAAATAGCATAGCTTTCATAGTCATGATTGGTATAAATCTTTTTGATAGAGAATTTTTGGGCCAAACTTTGAAAAGCATGAAGCGGTTTATCATGTAAAATCAACAGGTCGCCACCTCTTTTTTGGATTTCACTTTTCAATTGTGTGAGTGCCGCATGAATAAACTCCACTCGTGCATCTTTTTTATTTTCTAATTTATCCAAAATAGATGGATCAAAAATAAAAATGGGCAAGACTGGATAAGGACCACTTAAAGCAGCAAAAAGGCCAGCATTATCTTCTATACGCAAATCGCGGCGAAACCAAAAGACAGAAATTTCATTCATAATGTTCAATATACATTAGTTTAACTTCCTTAGCTTTTGATTGTTTCAAAAAATTAGCTTGACAAGCCCCCCTTGAAAAGTGTATATTTGCAAATTGTTTTTTTTTCAAAAAATAAATGAACGATTGAATTATTTTTTTTCGTTAATAATTCAACGTTTTTCATTTTCAAACCCCATACGAATGAAATTATCTGAATTCAGATTTGATTTACCACAAAGTTTAATTGCCTTACATCCAACAGATAACCGCGAAGACGCTCGCATGATGGTTGTAAATAGAAAAAACAAGACCATTGAACATAAGAAATTCACTGATATCGTTGATTACTTCGGTGAAGGAGACGTATTAGTAACTAACAACACCAAAGTTTTTCCAGCTAGATTGTATGGTAATAAGGAAAAAACCGGTGCTCAAATCGAAGTTTTTTTATTGAGAGAACTAAACCGTGAGCATCGCCTTTGGGATGTTTTGGTAGATCCTGCTCGTAAAATTCGTGTTGGAAATAAATTATATTTTGGTGATTCTGACTTAGTTGCTGAAGTCATTGACAATACCACTTCTCGTGGTAGAACAATTCGTTTCTTGTATGATGGTGACCATGATGCTTTAATGGCAGCTATTCACGAATTAGGAGAAACACCACTTCCAGAAGAAATTCGTTCTAAGAGAGAGGCTACTCCTGAAGATGCTGAGCGTTTTCAAACCATTTACGCTGAACACGTAGGTGCTGTGGCTGCTCCAACTGCAGGTTTGCACTTCTCAAAGATCATTATGAAAAAAATGGAATTGAATGGTGCTCAATTTACTCCTATTACCTTACACGTTGGGCTAGGAACATTCCGCCAAGTGGATGTGGAAGATTTGACCAAACACAAAACTGATTCTGAACATTTTATCATCAATCAAGATACTTGTGATTATGTCAATCAAGCTATTGATAACAAAAAACATGTGTTATCGGTAGGAACTACGGTCATGAAAGCCTTGGAATCTTCTGTTTCAGCTAGTGGACATTTAAAACCTATCAATAGCTGGACGGACAAATTCATTTTCCCTCCCTACGAATTTAAAATTCCTACTGCCCTATTAACAAATTTCCATTTACCTGAGTCGATTTTATTGATGATGACTTCAGCTTTTGGTGGATATGAATTAATTCATGAGGCATACCAACAAGCCATTAAAGAGAAATACCGTTTCTTCAGTTATGGTGATGTTATGTTAATCATCTAAATAAAAATCGGGTTTGTTTTGAAGAAATATGCCATTATTGTAGCCGGAGGTACTGGACAGCGAATGAAAAGTGCCGTTCCTAAACAATTTTTGCTCCTTCAAGGCAAACCCATTTTATACCATACCCTTTTACAATTCAAAAAAGCGGATGCTGAAATTGAATTGATTTTAGTATTACCTCAGAATCAATTTTCTACTTGGCAGGGACTTTGTCAAGAACATCCAGAAATCCTCCAAGATTGTCCACATCAATTAGTGGAAGGAGGCAAGACACGCTTTCATTCGAGTCAACAAGGTATTCAAGCAATTCTAGAAAATCAACAAGCACTTGTTGCCATTCACGATGGTGTCAGGCCACTGGTATCCATTACTTGTATACAACAGGCATATCAGCATGCTCAAAAGCATGGTAATGCCGTATTAGCTGTTTCCAGCAAGGACTCTGTTCGTCAATGGGATAATGCGGAAAATGTATATCTCCCACTTGATCGAAATCACATTAAATTAATTCAAACGCCACAGATATTTGAAGTTTCAATTCTAAAGAAGGCATTTCAACAAGAATATCAAGATTTTTTTACGGATGATGCCAGTGTCGTGGAATTAATGGGCATAGATATTCAACTTGTTGAAGGAAATTATTCCAACATAAAAATTACAACCCCCGAGGATTTGCTGATTGCCGAAGCATTGACTCAAAACGCATAAACATGAAAAACGCCTGGGATTGGATTGGATCCAATATATTAAAACATAAAATTTTCATCTTGCTGGTAATGACCCTACTTACCGCAGGACTCATTTACAAGGCTTCACAAATTCAATTAAGCTATGAATTAGCTAAAATTTTACCTAAAACAGATGAGCGTTTTCAACTGTATGAAGGATTCAAAAAAAAATACGGTGAAGACGGAAATGTCATGGTGATTGGTTTAGAAAACCCACAGCTTTTTACTCCCGTCGAATTTGATGCATGGAAAAATCTTAGTTTAGAAATCAAGCAATTATCGGGGATTAAAAACATTTTATCTTTATCCAATCTTCCAGAGGTCTACATCGACAGTACAGACAAAAAGTTCAAAACTAGAACCATTTGGGATTCAAATTTAGCAACCACTCAGGAGCGTTTGGATACCTTAAAAAGTAAGATTAGTCGATTACCTATTTTTACAAACTTCTTATATACAGATGATTACAAGGTACATTTATTACTAATTACCTTAGACCAAAGGACAATTAATGATAAAGGAAGAATCACTTTAGTTAAGAAAATCAAGCAATTAGGAGAAGATTACCGCTTGAAAATGAAAAGAGATATTCATTTCTCTGGAATGCCTTTTATTCGAACGGAATATACCTCACAGGTAACCAAAGAACTGATATTTTTTCTAGGCTTAGCCATCTTAGTGACTTCACTCATTTTGTTATTCTTTTTCAGATCCATACAAGTGGTGTTTTTTGCCCTGATTGTGATATTGATAGGAATCCTTGCATCACTTGCGACCATCGTATTTCTTGGATTTAAAATCACATTGCTATCTGGTTTAATCCCACCGCTAATTGTGGTGATTGGTATCCCTAATGTCATTTTCTTGTTAAATAAATACCATGAGACCTATATACAAACTCAAGACAAGCTTTTTTCATTGAAAGAAAGTGCTTCTAAAGTAGGTAGAACCTTGTTTTTAGCCAATTTGACTACTTCCATTGGTTTTGGTGTTTTTAGCTTTACGGGTTCAGGATTATTGGTGGAATTTGGGATTGTGGCATCAGTCAATGTCATGTTTACTTTTTTATTATCCTTACTCTTAATTCCCATTTTCTTTAGCTTCTTAGCTCCTCCCAGACCTAAGGACTTAGCCCATTTTGAGTCAAAGCGAGTTAATTTAATATTAATTCGTATTGAAAATTGGGTCTTAAATCATCGAAAATCCATATATGGAACTGTGACTATTTTATTAATGATCTCGGTCTATGGATTATTACAAATTAAGGCTATTGGGTTTATCGTTGACGATTTACCTAGAGAGAATGCGATTTATTCCGATTTGAAATTCATTGAAAAGCATTTTCATGGAATTATCCCTTTTGAAATTTCAGTGGATGCAAAAAGTCCGGGGAAAGCTTTAAGTCCAGAAATTTTGTCTAAAATGAAAAGAACGGAAAAGCTGATGGCCAAATATCCTGAATTTACGGCTGGACTTTCTATTTTAACGGCAACTAAGTATTTGTATCAAGTGTATCGCGGTGGAGATCCAAAATATTTCACTCTACCTGGTATTGATGAATTGAATAAATTGAAAGACTTTCAATCAAGTTTATCAGGAAAAAGTAATCTATTTGCGGGATTCATTGACCAAGAAAAACAACATACTCGAATCTCCTATCAAATGGCTGATGCTGGTACTGTCAGAACCAAAGAGTTGTATCAAATACTGCAGCCCAAGATTGATAGTATTTTCAGAACAGATGCAGAGACTGGCGAAATTTTACCCAAGGATAATCCCAATGCATATCAAGCTGATGTGACGGGAAATTCTGTTATAAATTCGTTTAACACGGAATATCTACAGAAAAACTTAATTGAGAGTACTATAACAGCTATTGTTTTAATATGTCTATTAATGGCATTTTTATTCCGTTCCTGGAAAATGGTGATTATCTCTACCCTACCTAGTTTGATTCCACTGATAATCACAGCAGGTTTGATGGGATACTTTAACATTGCTTTGAAACCTAGTACTATTCTAATCTTTTCGATTGCCTTTGGTATTTCCAGTGATGGGACTATTTATTTCTTAACTCGATATAAGGAAGAATGGCTAAAAAATCAGCTCAATGTAAAACGTGCTGTGCAAATCACTATACAAAAAACAGGTGTATCTATGTTTTACACGGCTATGATCTTGTTTTTTGGTTTCTTCATATTTACAGCTTCTACGTTCAAGGGAACCCAAGCATTGGGAATTTTGGTTTCCATAACCTTATTGATGGCCATGATTTGTAATTTAATTTTATTACCTGCCTTTTTGATGGGATTGAATAAAAAAGAAATTGACACCATCATAGAGGAGGAGATTTAACATGGGAATTCAAGAGGAAAAAATCTATACGATTCCTTTCTGGTTATTATGTACTAGTAACTTCTTATTTGCGGCCAGTTTTTCCATGATTATTCCTGAATTGCCCGATTATTTGGCATCCATGGGAGGAAGTGAATACATTGGATACATTATCGCACTATTCACGCTAACTGCTGGCCTCAGTAGGCCATTTTCTGGCAAACTAACTGACCACATTGGTCGCGTACCTGTCATGGCCTTTGGATCTATCGTTTGTTTTGTCTGTGGAGGAATATACCCCATGGTGCATACCGTACAGGCGTTTTTATTTTTACGTTTTATCCATGGGATGTCAACAGGCACCAAACCCACTGCAACCGCTGCTTATGTGGCAGACATTATACCCGAAAATCGTCGAGGTGAAGCACAGGGAACTTTGGGGATTTTTACAGCCGTAGGTATGTCTATTGGCCCAAGTATAGGTTCTGCTTTATCTAATTCAATTGGATTAGATCCCATGTTTTATGTTTCTTCCTTATTTGCCCTAGCTTCTATTATTATTTTAATGAAGTTGGAAGAAACTTTACCCAAAAGCATGAAAAGTAAATTTTCGTTAAAATTATTTCGAATAAATTGGAGCGATGTTTTTGAGCCAAAAGTGATACCAGTATTTTGGATCATGGTCTTGATGTCATTTTCCTATGGTGCTGTACTTACGCTATTACCTGATACGACCAAATTGGTTGGTTGGCATAACAAGGGCTTATATTTTACGATTTACACCATTGCTTCTATTGGCGTTCGATTTTTCTTTTCAAAAAGCTCTGACATACATGGTAGGATACCTATATTAATCATTTCCAGTTTCTTTTTGGTGATTTCAATGTTCATTTTGGCATTTCCAGTAAATGAAATTACAATGGTTATCTCTGCCATTTTATTTGGTATTTCTTCTGGATTTTCCACTCCCACTTTGGCAGCTTGGACATCAGATTTAGCCCATAAAAATCATATGGGACGCGCCATGGCTACTATGTACATTGCTTTAGAGATTGGTATTGGCATAGGAGCATTTCTTTCAGGATATTTATATAAAGGTTTAAGCCAAATGATACCACTCCCCTTTTTCATTGCGGGATTATTAGCTAGTATTGCATTGGTGGTATTATTGAGTTTAAGAAAAAACTGGACAAGAAATGGAATTTGAGACCTATTTAATCAGTAAAAAAATTGATGCTTTGGCTTTTAGAAGCAATGACATCGAACTCTTTTCTACCTGGCTTTACGAATTCAGTCAACTACATGAGGCTAGTTTTACAGATCAAAAGCGATTTCAGATAAATCGAATCAGGAGAAAATATCCCTTGAATTCAGAAATTAACCAATAGCTATTTTAGATTATTTATAATAATTTCATAAAATAGTATTACTATTCAAATAATACATGCCATGAATTCTTTGAATAGTTCAAATAGCTGAAATTTGCGACCATAAAAATACAACCTATGCAATCGAGTGAATTAGAAAAACTGTTTCCCAAAGAAGGAGAAATTCCGAAAGAATATGATTTGGTCAAACCGATCGAACAAAGAGAATATTTAGTGAATGGAGAGATGCGCCAATGGAAAGGCAAAACACAAGATGTTTGGTCTCCCATTTACATCAAGTCTGAAAAAGGTTTTGAGCCTAAACGCATTGGATCATATCCTATTACCGATGCTACAGACGCGATGGAAGTGCTGTATGCAGGTGTAAAAGCCTACTCCAATGGTCGTGGTGAATGGCCGTCGATGTCCGTAGACAAACGCATTGAATGTGTGGAAAAATTCACACAAAAGATGATTTTGAAGCGTGACGAAGTTGTTAAATTATTGATGTGGGAAATTGGTAAATCATTAACTGATTCACAAAAAGAATTTGACAGAACAGTTCAATACATTTATGATACCATTGGAGCATTAAAAGACATTGATAGAAATTCTTCTACTTTCTTAATTGAAGAAGGAATTATTGGTCAAGTTCGTCGTTCGCCTCTTGGAGTAGTATTGTGTATGGGACCATTTAACTATCCATTAAATGAAACCTTTACTACCTTAATTCCAGCGTTAATTATGGGTAATACGGTTTTATTTAAACCACCGAAACACGGTACATTATTACACTATCCATTATTAGAAGCATTTAGAGAATCATTCCCTGCTGGCGTAATTAATACGTTGTATGGTCGTGGAAATTCGATCATTCCTCAATTAATGGAATCAGGTAAAATTGATGTGTTAACATTAATTGGTTCATCTAAAGTGGCGGATAAATTAAAGAAAATGCACCCTAAGGTGAATCGTTTACGTGCCATTTTAGGACTGGATGCGAAGAATGCAGCGATTGTAACTGAAAGCGCTCAATTGGACAATGCAATCAACGAATGTCTACTGGGATCTTTATCATTCAATGGTCAACGTTGTACTGCCATCAAAATCATCTTTGTACATAGCAGCTTAGCGGATGCTTTCAATAAGGGATTAGCTGAAAAAATTGAAGCAATCAAAGTTGGTATGGTTTGGGATCCAGGTGTACAAATAACGCCACTTCCTGAGCCGAACAAACCAGCTTATTTGAAGGAATTGATTGAGGATGCAAAATTACACGGTGCTAAAGTGTTGAATAAACACGGTGGAGAAAATGCCAAATCGTTATTTTTCCCTGCATTATTGTATCCGGTAAATAAGAAAATGAAAGTTTGGTCAGAGGAGCAGTTTGGTCCAGTAGTTCCAGTTGTTCCATTTGATGACATCAATGTACCTATTGATTATATACATGAATCATCACACGGACAGCAAGTAGCTATTTTCGGAACAGATCCAAATCAAATTTCAGCTTTGATTGATGAAACGGTGAATCAAGTTTCCCGTGTGAATATTAATGCACAATGTCAACGTGGACCAGATTCATTCCCTTTTACAGGTCGTAAAGATTCTGCTGAGGGTACACTTTCTGTGACGGCAGCTTTGCGTTCCTTCTCTATTCGTACGGTAGTTGCAACAAAAGCAACACAAGCAAATAAGGATATTGTGAACCAAATTGTTGAAAACCAGCAATCTAACTTCTTATCGACTCGATTTATTCTATAAGTTGATTTCGAATTTTCCAAGAACCCTAATTTTTCCTTTGCAGGTTAGATTAGGGTTTTTTATTTCCAGATAATTTGTAATTTGGAAAACACATAAAGCTACAAACACATGGAAAAAAGTAGACGCCAATTTATTCAATCTCTAAGTGCAAGTACCTCTCTCCTATTGGGAGGAATTCCTTTGCTTGGGGCCGATGAAAGACCATTGACTCAGATTTTAGAAAAAATCAAAGTTAGTCCAAATGATACCATCCGAATAGGATTGATTGGATCCGGTATTATTGGCCATTATGACACCACCACTGCCCTAAAAGTACCAGGTGTAGAGTTAGTGGCCGTGGCTGATTTATACCAAGGTAGATTAGATCGTGCAAAGGAAAAATGGGGTAAAGATCTATTTGTCACTAGAAATTATAAGGAAATTTTGGCTAGAAAGGATATTGATGCCGTTTTAGTTTGTACCAGTGATCATTGGCATGATCATATCACCATTGATGCGCTGAAAGCAGGTAAACACGTGTATTGCGAAAAACCCATGGTACATCATGTGGAAGAAGGTTTAGCTGTTGTAGCTGCTCAAAAAGCGAGTGGAAAAGTATTACAAGTGGGTTCTCAACGAGCAAGTTCGGTGGTATTTCAGGAGGCTCGCAAATATTATCAACAAGGAACTATTGGTGAAATTACCTATGTAGAAGCGTATACAGATCGAAATTCAGCCAATGGAGCATGGCAATATTCCATACCGACAGATGCTAGTTTACAAACTGTTTCATGGGATATGTTTTTAGGAGATGCCCCCAAGGTGGCCTTTGATCCCGTTCGTTTTTTCCGCTGGAGAAATTATAAAGCATATGGTACAGGAGTAGCTGGTGATTTATTTGTTCACAATGTGACAGGCTTACATACGGTTACAAATTCATTGGGTCCAGAAAGAATATATGCTCAAGGAGCATTGAATTATTGGAAGGATGGACGAGATGCCTATGATTTATTGACAGGCTTTATGACTTATGGTAAAACGGAGAACCACAATGCCTTTCAATTTATGACCCGTGTCAATTTGGCCGATGGAGCAGGTGGTAGTGAGGGAACTCGTTTAATAGGAACTGAAGGCGTCATTGAGGTCAAAAATCGTGGCATAAAAATCAAGCATTTTAAACGTGCCAAAGTAGCTAGTATGGGAGGTTATGATTCCTTGGAAAGCTTCCCTAAAGCGATGCAAGACGCTATGTTAGCTGATTACAATGCCAAGTATAGTCCGGATGATAGACGAATGAAAGTATTGGACGAAATTGAATTCAATGCTCCTCAAGGATATGATGACCGATTAGATCATTTTACCAATTTCTTTGATTCCATTAGAACAGGAAAACCAGTATTTGAAGATGCTTCTTTTGGATTAAGAGCTGCTGGGCCATCGGTTTTATGTAATACCTCAGTTGAAATTGGTAAACCTATAGAATGGGATGCTGTAAATATGAAAGTGAAAAAATCCAAGTAATTGATATTGATTATCAATTACTTAGATTAAAAAAATCAAACAAAACAGGTAGTTTTGTCGAGTATAATTCGTTTTTAAATATTAGTTCTAGAGAATTATTAACTTATATTTTGAATCATTTCATTCAACTTTAAGATTTGTCAACTTTTAAAAAGTTGACAAATCTAAGCTGACAAATCTAAGTTGACAACACTAAATTGACAATACTAATTTGAGCGTTCCCTACTAACCAATCCGATAAGTTTTTACTTACAAATTAACTCGCTGAGATTTTACGGTACCATCGGTGATAAACTCATCATAGGTCATTAATTTATCCAGACAAGATTTAGCACCAAGTTCAATAACACGATTTGCCACAGTGTTCGTTAATTGATGGTCGTGGCAAGTAAATAAAATAGTACCAGGGAATTCAATCATACCATTATTCAAAGCCGTGATGGATTCTAAGTCCAAGTGATTGGTTGGTTCATCAAATAAAAGCACATTGGCACCAGATAACATCATTCTAGAAAACATACAACGCTGCTTTTCACCTCCAGAAATTACTGTACATTTTTTCAATGCCTCATCTCCAGAAAACAACATACGACCCAAGAAACCACGAATAAAACTTTCATCTTTCTCGGTAGAATACTGACGTAACCAATCCACTAAATTCAAAGAATCATCTTTGAAGTAGGCCGCATTATCATTAGGCAAATAGGTTTGTGTCGTGGTAACACCCCATTTAAAATCACCTGAACTTGCTTTTCTTTCTCCCATTAAAATATCGAACAAAGCCGTAATGGCTAAAGAATCCTTAGCTAAAAAGGCTACTTTATCTCCCTTATTGATGGTAAAAGATAAATTGGAGAATAGAACATTTCCTTCCTCTGTAGTATAGGACAAGGTTTCTACACTCAACAACTGGTCACCGGCTTCACGCTCAGGCTTAAAATTAATGAATGGATATTTACGTGACGAAGGTTTGATATCCTCCACTTGTAATTTATCCAACATTTTTTGACGTGCTGTAGCTTGTTTAGATTTAGCGACGTTTGCTGAGAATCGACGAATAAATTCTTCTAACTCCTTCCGCTTTTCGTCTGTCTTCTTATTTTGATCAGTACGTTGTCTGGCGGCCAATTGTGATGATTCATACCAAAAAGTATATGTTCCACCGTATAATTGAATTTTCCCAAAATCAAGGTCAGCAATGTGCGTACACACATTATCTAAAAAGTGACGGTCGTGAGAAACAACAATCACCGTATTTTTGAAATTTTGTAAATACCCTTCCAACCACATAATGGAATCTATATCCAAGTTGTTAGTAGGCTCATCCAGCAATAAAATATCTGGATTACCGAATAATGCTTGTGCCAAAAGCACCTTCACTTTCTCCGATCCGTTAATATCCTTTAATAAAGAATAATGAATTTCTTCTTTAATCCCAAGACCGCTTAACAATGTTGCAGCTTCTGATTCGGCTTCCCAACCATTCAATTCCGCAAATTCCGCCTCTAAATCAGCCGCTTTATTTCCATCTTCTTCGGTAAAGTCCTCCTTCATGTAGATGGCATCCTTTTCTAACATAATGTCATATAAGCGTTTGTTGCCCATAATAACCGTCTGAAGTACTGGAAATTCTTCAAATTCAAAGTGATTCTGCTTAAGAATCGACATTCGCTCTCCAGGATTCATGCTAACACTTCCTGTCTGAGAATCTATCTCACCAGAAAGAATCTTTAAAAATGTAGATTTACCAGCACCATTAGCGCCGATTAAACCATAACAGTTTCCTTCCGTAAATTTGATATTTACCTCTTCAAATAACACTCTCTTCCCAAATCTTAGGGAAACATTAGACACCTGCAACATAGCGTAATTAATTAAATAAGGCGCAAAATTACTCATTTTGAGACTAGAAAAAAATGAATATTTTTATTCCTATCCCATATTTTTTTTGCAATTTCGACCTCTATACCTAGCAAATGCTTTGGAAAATTTGAATAATGCTACTTCCGTTTACTCCCTAAACTCACTACATGTGTATTTACATGATGGAGGATTAGATTTCAATGATGCGCTAGGAGTTCAACAAGCACATATAGATTGGAATAAGTCAGCTAAAATTCAAAAAGATTTTTGGGAGAAAAAAGGCATCTTACCCTCACAAGTAAGCCATATTCATGTACATATTTGTCATCAACATTTTTTACTCATACCTCAAAAATACGATAGCCCCATCTATCGAATCGGATTTTTAGAAAAAGCATTAGGTGAAGATACTTTGGTGGGACAGGAGATTCAAGTACAAAAAATACCTTCTGAAGCTGCCAATTTACTTTTTTTAATCCCAAGTGAATGGAAGGATTTATTAAGTTTTTGGTTTCCTCTAGCCCAAATTTCTTACCAGCACATTTTAGAAAAGCTTATCACTCAATCTCAAGATAATGGATTAAGCATTTCTATCCATCAAAATCACGCTTGTATAGTTCTTAGGAAATCCGGAATATTGACCTTAGCCAATGTTTATCCTTTTTCAAAAGCTACTGAATTAGCTTTTTATATTCATTCGATCCGAGATAGCTATTTAATAAAATGGAATTCAAGCAGTATTCACTGGCTGGGGGAAGTAGATGCCAACTTAGCTGAGGAATTAAATACCTTTAAGATTTACACTCCAATCTTTTCTCATGAAGCATAGAACAGCTTTTTTCCCAGGTTCTTTTGATCCATTTACCAAAGGTCATGAAGATATCGTTTTGAGGGCACTTGCTCTATTCGACGAAATAGTGATTGGTATTGGTCATAATTCAAGCAAGGCGCGCTATTTTTCATTGGAAAAAATGAAAGAAGCCATTGAAAAAACATTTGAAGGAAAACCCATTCGAGTAGTGACTTATCAAAATCTTACAGCCACTGTAGCCCGCGAGGTTGGTGCAAGATTTATTATCAGAGGCTTAAGAAATACTACAGATTTTGAATATGAAAACTCAATTTCTCAGGTAAACAGACATATCAACGAAGAATTAGAAACAGTATTCCTAATTACTTCTCCCCATCTAGCACCGATTAGTTCAACCATCATTCGGGATTTACACCGTTATGGTAGCTCAATCAACCAGTATTTACCTTATAATTTAGAAGAAGAACAAAGTAATTGAAAACGGTGAATGACATAACGTATCGAACTATATGTATTTGTCATAGCTTTATTCATGGCTGCCGTTCCTAACCATTCTACTTTTTCAATATTTTCCTCTTTTTGGGGAATTAATTTAGAATTCCCAATTGAACTCATTAAATACCACTTAGTTCTTTTTAGAATTCTTTGATTCTTGTGAGTATAGGTATGGTATGTTGTACAAAGTTTTTGCTCTAAAATGGCTTTTACATTGCATTCTTCCTCCACTTCCCTAACGGCAGCTTTTTTAAATTTCTCCCCCTTCTCTAATTTCCCTTTGGGTAAATCCCATTTACCTAAACGCAACATCCACAGGACTTTGTCTTCCGAATTTTGTACCACTCCCCCTGCGGCTTCGAGTAATTGATACATACCAAAAATTCGTTGCTTGAAAGGTTTTATATCCTTCACTAAGATATACACGGAATCAAAAGTAGCACCTGGTTTTTGATGTAAACCATGAATCAACTTCTCCATTTGATCCAAAGTCAAATTCAATATACATGTATGGCCTTTGAAATCTGCCAAACGCACCGGCTGTAGACGAGCGTCGATCACCAATTCAAATTCATCACCCATGGGAATGGCGTGTTTTTTTGATTCCTTGTAAATGCGAATCGGACGGTCGTCAATAAACAGTATCATGTGCGGAATTCAGAATTTAAGTTGGCAAAAATAGAATTAAATAATGAAAGATAACTTGAATAAACTATTTTTGTACATATAATCTTTGAAACAAATTTCTATGCCTGATTTTACCATTTCACAAGAAGTTGCCCAACATTTATTAAGCGTCAAAGCGATTCAACTTAGACCTGATCAACCATTTAAATGGGCTTCTGGATGGAATTCACCGATTTATTGTGACAATCGCATATCTCTTTCATATCCTGAAGTCAGAACTTACATTAAAAATTGTTTGTCCGCCGCTGTTAAAGCCTATTTTTCCGATGTTGAAATCATCGCAGGAGTAGCTACCGCTGGGATTGCACAAGGAGCTTTAGTGGCTGATTATCTAGACCTACCTTTCTGCTATGTTCGTCCAGAGCCTAAGAAGCATGGCATGGGTAATCAAATTGAAGGTCATATCGAAAAAGGTCAAAAAGTAGTTTTAATAGAAGATTTGATTTCTACAGGAGGAAGTTCATTAAAAGCTGCCGCTGCTTTACAAGAAGCTGGTGCTGAGGTCTTAGGAATGGTTGCCATCTTTACTTACGGTTTCCAGATTGCTGAAGATAATTTCAAAAATCATGGTATTCCTTGTATCACTTTAAGTAATTACGATGTATTAATTGATGAAGCCGTAAAACTTAATCACGTTACTGAAACTCAATTAATGACTTTACAAGATTGGAGAATCAACCCTAGTGAATGGCGTAAATAGGTTATTTTAGTCCATATCGATGTCCTGGCCATGCTTTTATAAAACCTTGAAACTCCAAGTTCAATAAGAGCATAGCCAGTTGATTAACCCCCTTTTGTAATTTCCACGCAATTTCATCCAAAGCCAATACTTTCTCTTGGTGCAATAAGGATAAAATTTGACTTTCATCTTCTGTCAGTCTACTCCACAACAAGCTTTTATTTTTGACAATTTTATCTGGATTGGATTGCCAATTTAATTGCTCTTTACAAGTGTGCCAATCGGTGTAAATTGTTGCTTGGTTTTTGAGAATCAAACGATTGCAGCCTTCAGAAAAAACCTTTTGCAAATTCCCTGGCACAGCAAATACATCCCTATGGTAGTTGTTCGCATATTCTGCCGTGATTAAGGCTCCTCCTTTTTCAGCTGCTTCTACTACAATAGTTGCATCCGACATACCTGCAATAATCCGATTTCGTAAGGGGAAGAATCGAGGATCCGGTTTTTGATGAAATGGATGTTCTGATAAAATACCGCCCAAATCCATCATTTGATGAGCATATTTAATATGTAAAGAAGGATAAATGCATTGAAAACCACCTGCCAATACAGCTATAGTAGGTATTTTCAATTCAATACATGCCTGATGTAAAGCTATGTCTATTCCATATGCTAAGCCACTGACAAATAATACATCATCATCTAGGGCATCTTTAACAATTTGGTAGGTCATTTCACGTCCATACTCCGTAGCTTTTCTAGTTCCCACCAAAGCCATCACTTTATCATGTTGAAAGTTAGCATTCCCTTTAAAATACAACAGTAAAGGAGCATCATATAATTGTTTCAAACGATGTGGATATGCCTCATCTAAGTAAAAAAATAGTTGAATTTGTTCTTTTTGACAATCAGCGTAAATCTTTTCCGCTTTTTCCAAAACCTGATTGACTTTAATTTCATGGGCAATCAGGGGACCAATATGAGGAACTTTCTGTAAAGCAGAAGTTGAGGATTGAAAAACTTGTTGGGCTGAACCTAGGTAAGAAATTAACCGTCGAGCATTGACGATACCTATTTGCGGTACTAAACTAAGGGCAATTTGGAATACTTTTTCTTCTTCCATCGGGCTTTAGATCAAACATTTCCCGAAAGAATAAAATCATTCGCCCAAATCCTCGCGTAGACCTTGTAAAAACTGTCGAATTTCAGTTAACTGATTAATTAAGGGTGTATTGACATTTTTTGCCTCACCCCTATGATTGATAGCTTGCTTGGCACCTTCAATGGTTAAGCCTTTTTCATCGATTAGCTGGATGAGCACTTTAATCTTTTCAATATCCTCTGGTGTGTATTTACGAATACCGCTTGATCGACGTTTCGGCATCAAATGTGGAAATTGAGTTTCCCAATACCTCAATTTAGAAGTTTTCACCTTGAAAATCTCGGCAACCTCTGAAATTGAATAATACTGCTTACTAAATTGTTCCATCGAATAAATTAAAACCTTGTTCTACAGCAAAATCAAGAATTCGAATAAAATCACGTAATTTTGCACTTCCTTTGATTTAAAAAATCAGGAAGAAATAAAATTACCCATAATTTCGATATTAAACCAATGACGTCAACGGAGATCCGCCAGCATTTTTTAGATTTTTTCCAATCGAAAGGACATTTAATTGTGCCATCGGCACCATTAGTAGCCAAAAATGACCCTACTTTATTATTTAATAATTCAGGTATGGCACAATTCAAGGATTTTTTCTTGGGTAATGGCACTCCTCCTTCGAAACGAATTGCTGACACACAAAAATGTCTTCGTGTATCTGGAAAACATAATGACTTGGAAGATGTAGGTTTTGATACTTACCACCATACCATGTTTGAAATGCTAGGTAACTGGTCATTTGGCGATTACTTCAAAAAAGAAGCCTTGGCTTGGTCATGGGAATTGTTGACTGAAGTTTACAAGTTACCTAAAGAGCGTATATATGTTTCCGTATTTGAAGGAGATGCCAAAGATGGTGTTCCATTTGATCAAGAGGCATTTGATATTTGGAAAGCGATAGTTGGTGAGGAAAGAATCATTTTAGGAAACAAAAAAGATAATTTCTGGGAAATGGGTGAAACAGGTCCATGTGGTCCTTGTTCAGAAATCCATATCGACCTAAGAAATCAAGATGAAGTTGACCGTATTCCCGGTAAATCATTAGTTAATGCTGATCATCCTCAGGTAGTTGAAATTTGGAACAATGTATTCATGCAGTTTGAACGCATGGCAGATGGTTCTCTTGTTTCTCTCCCATCCAAACATGTGGATACAGGTATGGGTTTTGAGCGTCTTTGCATGGCAATTCAAGGGAAGCAATCCAATTATGATACAGATGTATTCCAAGGAAGCATACAACATTTAGCTCAAAAAAGCGGCATAGCCTATGGTCAAGACAAATGGACGGACATTGCAATGCGTGTCATCTCCGACCATATTCGTGCTATTGCATTTTCTATTTCGGATGGACAATTACCATCCAACGCCAAAGCTGGTTATGTGATTCGTCGCATTTTACGTCGTGCCGTACGTTATGGATATACATATTTAGGCTTTAAAGAGCCTTTTATGTATGAATTAATTCCACTTTTGGCACAACAGTTTAAAGGTGTTTTTGATGAACTTATTTCACAAGAAGCATTTGTTGCCAAGGTTATTTATGAGGAAGAAGTATCTTTTTTAAGGACCCTATCTACAGGATTGGTTCGTTTAGATAAATTAATGGAAGATACTCAAGCCAAAGGAACACAAATTTTAACGGGTGAAGATGTATTTGAACTAAATGATACTTACGGATTTCCAGTAGATTTAACAGCATTAATAGCCCGTGAAAAAGGCATGGATATTGACGAACCTGGATTCCAACAAGCCCTAAATGCCCAAAAGAATCGTTCTAGAAAGGATGCGGGAGCAAGTGCTGAAGATTGGGTCATCCTGTTTGATAGTGATGAAGTATCTTTTGTAGGATATGATCATGCTACTTGGACTACTCGTGTAGTGAAATATCAAAAAGTACAGAACAAAGCCGGAATCCAATATAAAATTGTGTTGGAAAGTACTCCATTTTATGCAGAATCAGGTGGACAAGTAGGTGATTCAGGAACTCTGTTCTTCAAAAAATCAGGAAAGAGTATTGTCATTACTGATACCAAAAAAGAAAATGATTTAATTGTTCATTGGACAACAGACGCCAGCATTGAAGAAGTAGCACATGAGGAAGAGGTAGTGGCACAAATCGACGAAAGCCGAAGAAAAGCCATCACAAGTCACCACAGTTCTACCCATTTAATGCAAGCAGCCTTGCAACAAATTTTAGGTAAGCATGTAGCACAAAAAGGTAGTTTAGTCAATGAGCAATTATTACGATTTGACTTCTCTCATTTCCAAAAAGTGACAGATGAGGAATTGAAGCAAATTGAAGAGATGGTGAATGCCAAAATTGCGGAGAATATTCCCTTATTAGAAGAAAGAAATGTACCTATTGCACAAGCAAAAGAAAAAGGTGCTATGGCTCTTTTTGGCGAAAAATACGGTGATTTTGTACGTGTAATTACTTTTGACCCAACTTATTCAGTAGAATTATGTGGTGGTACTCATGTGAATTCTACCGGTGAAATCGCATTATTTAAAATTTTATCTGAAAGTTCAGTAGCCACAGGAGTTAGACGAATTGAAGCAGTTACATCGCAAAAAGCATTTGAATTATTAAGTCAACAAGCTGATCAATTGGATCAAATAAATGAGCTTTTGAAGGCTCCCAAAGACATTATTAAAGCTGTAGCAAGTTTAATTGAACAAAACTCTAGCTTACAAAAAACCATTGCCCAATACCAAGCGAATGAAATTAAGGTATTGAAAGCTGAGTTAACACAACAAATTTTAGGCAAAGGAGAATTACTCTATTTGATCCAACAAGTAGAAGTTCCACATGCGGATGCCTTAAAAAATATAGCATTTGATTTGAGTAATGAACATCAGAATTTGTTTTGCTTATTATTGTCTGAAATTGATGGGAAAGCCAGCTTGGCACTAGCCATTTCTAAAGAATTAGTTGCTAGCAAATCAATCGATGCGGGTAAAATTATTCGTGAATTAGCCAAGGAAGTACAAGGTGGCGGTGGTGGACAAGCATTTTTGGCAACTGCCGGTGGACAAAACCCACAAGGAATACCGCAAGTAATTAAAGCTGCTCAACAATACATTTAATACTCCTATGAAGGACATCCCTTTTATCTCCTTAGATCAAGCTGTGGTAAGCATGGATCAGTGGGGATTGGAGGGACGTCCTTTTGTTTTTATATGCGATTATAAGGGTGAGAAAGTTTGGTGTGGAAGTGAAGAAGAAGCAAAAAAATGGGGTATATCCGTAGAATTCAATAATTACCCAAGCCATACCTATTCAGGTGAGGTACAATTTGAAAAATCCCCTTTGAGTTATAAAGATTACCTAGCTAAGTTTTACCAAGTTCAAGCTGGTTTGAAACGAGGTGACTCCTTCTTGGTCAATTTAACCTTTCCTACTCCTATTGAAACCAACCTTGGATTAGAAGATATATATATCCACGCTAAGGCTAAGTATAAATTACTCATACAGGACACACTAGTCGTATTTTCTCCCGAGCCATTCATACACATTGAAAACAATAGAATTCAAGCCTTTCCTATGAAAGGGACCTTAGTCGTCAATGAAAAAAACCATCCGGAAGATCTACGAATAGATGCAAAAGAGCAAGCAGAACATGCAACAATAGTAGATTTAATTCGCAATGATATCAGTCGAGTAGCATTTCCTATACAAGTAGAGAAATACCAATACATTGAACAAATCAAAACGCATAGTCAAGATTTATGGCAAATGTCCTCTTTGATTTCAGGCGAACTGATGCCTCATTTCAGAAATAAATTAGGCAGTATCTTAAAGGCCATGTTACCTGCTGGCTCCATAACTGGTGCACCTAAACTTGCCACGATGGAAATCATTGAAAAAGCAGAAAGCTATGATCGTGGATTTTATACAGGAATAATGGGTAAATTTGATGGAACATCCTTAGAATCAGGAGTTTTAATTAGATTTATAGAAAAAATTAACCAAAAGCTTGTATTTAAAAGTGGAGGTGGAATTACTGTATTCTCAGATCCAGAAAAAGAATATTTAGAATTAATCCAAAAAGTTTACCTACCTATTTAAAAAATGCCCACATTTTTAGAGACAGTTCATGTTTTGGATGGCGAATTGCTTCATCTAGATTATCATCAAAAAAGAATCAATGATGTTTTTCAAAATTTCTATCCAACGTCGCCAATTTTAAATATTTATGACTATTTAGCTCATGTAGAGATTCCTCAACAAGGTAGTTTTCGGGCACGATTGGTTTACAGTACACAATGGGAATTTCACGAGTTCATTGCTTATCAAGAAAAAAATATCAAGCGATTAGCAATTGTCAATACAGGTGATTACGAATATCAATACAAGTATGCTGACAGATCTCATTTACTAAAAAAAGTTGCTGAACATCCAGAAGCGGATGATATTATATTTTCTAAACAGGGAAAATTACAAGATTCCAGTATAGCCAATTTAGCTTTTAAAAAAGGTGACAAATGGTTTACACCTAAAGAGCCTCTTCACTGGGGAACCACAAGAAGAAGATTAATTGATGAAAAAATATTGGAAGAAATAGACATTTGGGAAACGGAGTTAAGTGATTACAGCCATATCTGCCTCATCAATGTATTTAGGCCACTTTCAGATCAACATGCGCTTTTGCTTCCCGATGCAATTGTGTAAATTGTGTCTTCTTTAAGACATGAATCCTTCCAAAAGTCCTTCTTTTCTGTTGCATCAAAAGTTCCCCTTTGAGCCTACACCCTCACAGACAGCTTTATTTCAGAAATTGAATGATTTTATTGTGAATAAAGATGAATGGGGCGCCCTAACCTTTATCATAAAAGGCTATGCAGGTACCGGAAAAACAACCGTTATTTCTACCTTGATTAAAATTCTTGCCAACTTTGGGTACAAGACACAATTGCTAGCCCCGACAGGTAGAGCAGCTAAAGTCATGGCTAATTATGCTAAGAAAAAGGCATTTACCATCCATAAAAAAATATACCGACAAGTCAGTAATCCAAACTCAGGAGCTTTAGTTTTTCAGCGAATGAATAACTATGCTACCAATACGGTTTTCATCGTGGATGAAGCGTCCATGATTACGGATGAATCCGATTTTGGTACCAATAGTTTATTAACGGATCTAATTGAATACGTTTTTACTAATCCAGAAAATGGACATACAGGAAACAAGTTGATTTTTGTAGGTGATACTGCACAATTACCTCCTGTGGGAAAAAGCCTCTCACCAGCTCTTTCTAAAGATTACATCAGCAGTGAATTTCATATGGAGGTGATGGACCATGAATTAACGGATGTCATGCGACAAGATATACACTCCGGAATTTTATACAATGCCACCAATCTTCGAGAATTATTGAATCAATCTTCTCACCAAATTCAATTTAATACCAAATCCTTCAAGGATTTTTTTAAAATGTCAGGAGAAAAAGTTGAGGACGGGATGCAATATGCTTATCGGAAATTTGGGAAAGAAGAGACCATTTTACTCACCAGATCCAATAAAAGTGCGGTTCAATACAATGAATTCGTTCGGAGATGTATATTATATCAGGAGGATGAAATTAGTAGCGGCGATTTATTGATGATTGTGCGAAATAATTATCATTGGTTAGATGAAGATTCTCCTGCTGGCTTTTTAGCCAATGGTGATTTTGTGGAAGTGATGAAAATCAAGAAGCAAGAAGATATGCATGGTTTTCGATTTCTGAACGTAAGTCTACGTTTATGTGATTATGAGGATCATCCAGAAGTAGAGGCAAAAATATTGCTAGATACCCTACATTCGGCAGAATCTGCCTTGGGAAAAGATTCCAACAAAAAACTATATGACTCTGTCTGTGAGGATTATGCCCATATAACCAAGAAAAAGGAAAGAATGGAAGCCATTCGAAAAGACCCTTTTTTAAATGCCTTGCAAGTTAAGTTTGCCTATGCTTTAACTTGCCATAAATCACAAGGGGGACAATGGAAAGCTGTCTTTGTAGATCAAGGGTATTTGAAAGAAGAACAAATTGATGCAGAATACATACGCTGGTTATATACAGCCATTACCCGAGCTACTCATGAACTATTTTTAGTCAATTTTCATGAACGATTTTTCCCCTAAATTAAATTTTAGTGCCAGCTATCTTATCATTAATGGAATCTACACTCTCCAGATCATCATAATGAGAAACGATTTCAGATAACAATTGATTAAGTTCTAACAAGCGCTCCTGCCCTATTATTTCAGCAAATTTTTGTTCGATATGAGCTCTTGATTTCATCAAATCTTCCAAAAATTGATTACCTTTCTCTGTGCAAAATAAGAGAGATGAGCGTAAGTCCTGAGGATGATTATGTGAAATGAGGTAACCTTCTTGGATTAATTCATTCACCAACTTACTCATAGCTTGCTTACTCACTTTCGCTTTTTTGGCCAAATCAGTCGTAGTAACTCCCTGTTCAGCAAGATTCATTAAAACAATTATATGACCTATTTTGAAGTTTGCATAGCCTAAACTTCTTAAAAAAGTGCCATTCATTGATTGTACAATGCGATAAGACTTTACCAAAAGCCTTGACAAAAACATGTGGTTGGAATAATCTATTGGGGTATTTGTATCCATTTTCGATTTTTCTATCTCGCAAAAATACAAAAAATAAATAAATAGTCAACTAACTTGACTTTATTGTAAATGCTTCTTTACTTTGCAACACTAAAAAACGTACGATGTCTACTCAACAAAAACCAAAATCTCATCTCCCTAAAATCATATTAGGGGTAATTTTACTCATAGGAGGCTTTTTCGGTTATAAAAAATACCAGTATGCAACTTCTCATGAAGATACAGATAATGCCCAAATAGAGGCTTATTTCATACCTGTATTACCTAGA
The DNA here is from genome assembly GCF_019923745.1 of Aquirufa aurantiipilula. Lineage (GTDB taxonomy): Bacteria > Bacteroidota > Bacteroidia > Cytophagales > Spirosomataceae > Aquirufa > Aquirufa aurantiipilula. Next base: position 145,744 of record NZ_JAANOG010000001.1, on the reverse strand, counting down.
ATGGCAGGTTTTGTCAAAAAAGTTTATGTAAATGATTACGATCAAGTAAAAAAAGGTCAACCCATTTTAGAAATAGATTCAGATGAGGCAGCTTTAGCTCTCGAAGAAATGCAAGTGGAGGTAGAACAAGCACAGTCAGATATTGAAAGTGCAAAAGCAAATTTGTCGAATTTAAAGAAAAGCATAGAAGCGCAACAAAGCCTGGTTAAATCAGCTGAATTGGCCTACAATAAGTATACTAGAGATGTTACAAGAAATGCAGCTTTAGAATCTGCCAAAGCAATAACACGGCAGCAATTGATTGATAGTCAGGATTTAGCTGAACAAGGCGCCGTAAAATACCAAGGAGCTAAAGCCGATTTGAGTAGTACACAATCAAGAATAGGTATATTACAAGCTACCTTACATAAAGCTGAAATAGCCCTAAAGCTTAAAAAAGTTAAGGTTCAACAACAAAAATTAAAATTAAGTTACAATAAAGTATATGCCCCAGCTGATGGAAAAATAGGCAAAAAATCGGTTGAGCCTGGTCAATTTATCCAAGTTTCACAGCCATTAATGACCATCATGGATGATAGTCGCTATTGGGTTGTAGCAAATTACAAAGAGACTCAAGTAGAATCATTAAAGGTTGGTATGGAAGCTGAAATAAAAATTGATGCTTACCCCAATATCACCTTGAAAGGTCGTATTTTATCCATTTCTGAATCAACAGGAGCAAAAACCACATTACTACCTCCAGATAATGCATCAGGAAACTTTGTTAAGGTAACTCAACGAATCCCTGTAAAAATTGAAATCTTGAATGCCGATAAATACAAAGATATTTTACGTGCAGGTTTATCATTGGATGTATCAGTTCCTATAAACTAATACAATGCAAAGGCCTAAGGGATTCGCAAAGATCATAATCGTACTTACGACGATCACCGCAGCTGTCATGGAGTTGTTGGACACCACGATTGTCAACGTGGCCCTCAACCAGATAGCAGGTAATCTAGGGGCTACCATTGAAGATATTGCTTGGGTGATCACCAGTTATGCGATTGCCAATGTGATCATTATACCCATGACGGGATTTTTAGGAGAATATTTTGGTAGAAAAAACTACTATTTAGGCTCCATGATTCTCTTTGGTATAGCCTCTTACTTCTGTGGGATGAGTGATAGTTTATGGGAATTGGTCTTTTGGCGATTCTTTCAAGGTATAGGTGGAGGAGCTTTATTGTCTACTTCTCAAGCAATCTTATTTGATGCCTTTGAAGTTGAAGATCGTCCCATAGCTTCTGGATTTTTTGGAATGGGTATCATTCTTGGTCCATCATTAGGCCCCGTTTTAGGAGGCTATTTAGTGGATAATTATGAATGGAATGATATATTCTATGTTAATATTCCTGTTTGTATTTTAGCTACTATCTTGACCATCGTTTTCATAGATCGCAAGGAAGGGGAAGGACAGCACAGAAAAAGTATGGAAATCGATTACATCGGTATCGCATTACTAACCTTAGGAATTGGGAATCTTCAATATATTTTAGAAAAAGGAGAATCAGAAAACTGGTTTGAATCGAGAACCATCAATACCATGGCTGGCTTGTGTGCCATCGGTCTAATAGGTTTCATATGGCGCGAATTAACCACAGAGCATCCGGTAATCAACCTAAAAATATTTAAAAATAAGGTATTCGCGATGAGTACTGTTTTTAATTTAGTCAGTGGCTTTGGATTATTTACTTCGGTATTCATTTATCCTATCATGGTACAGCGCATCAATGGATTAAGCTCTACTGAAACAGGATTATCCTTAATGTATCCAACCCTGCTGGGTGTCATTTTATTCCCAATGATTGCCAAATATCTCTCCTTGGGAGGAAAACCCATTCCTGTGATGGGAGTCGGTATTTGTATTTTCATCATTTTTGGATTCATTGGTGGTTCAGCTACCCCAGAAATGGGCCGATGGGATTTCTTCCCTATGCACTTATTACGAATGATGGGCGTCGCTATGTTGCAAATGCCATTGATAAATCAGGCTGTAGCGGGTTTAAAACCTTCTGAATACCCAGCAGGAATTGCCTTAAGTAATATGATTCGTCAATTGGGTGGTGCCTTTGGTATTGCTGTAGCCAACAATTATGCGACACATCGAGCTGCCCAACATAGAACCGATTTATTAGCCAACATTCAAGTGGAAAATCCATTGTTCCAACAAAGAATACAAGGATTAACTCAGAACATGATGCAAAAAACAGGGGATTTTGTTCGCAGTGGAGAGGCAGCATATCGACAATTAGATGCGATGGTCAACAAGCAAGCCTATTATTTGGCCTATTTGGACACCTTCAGATTAGTATCCATATTATTCATGTGTATACTTCCATTCTTATGGCTATTGCGAACGCCAAAGAAATCCAAAGCAGAATTAGAAAAAATCATGAAAGCCAGTGAAGAGGCCCATTAATTATATGAAAAAATATATCCTACTACTATCCTATACCTTGTTGAGCAGTTCTCTACTTGCTCAAACTAAAGGTCTTCCTGAATTAATTCAAGGGATTTTACAGCATTCACCTGTCTTAAAAGGTCAAAGAAACCTGATAAAAATGGGTCAGGTCAAAACTCAAATCCAAGAATCATATGGAAAGCCAATCATTGGAGCCGAAATTGGCGTGACGCGAATTGATCCTGTGGCAAAAGCTAGTTTTAATTTTGGTGGAGCTAATTCAACTTTACAATTTCAACCTAACATGAATTACAATTCCCAATTCGTTGTCAACCATGTATTGTATGATTGGGGAAGAAATGCGATGGCCATTGAAAAAACTCGCTTAGAAACACAATTAAGTCAAGCTCAGATTGAGCAACAAGAATTCCAAATGGGCTTTCAGATTGCAAGTTTATATCAACAAATCATCTTCAATAAAAAAGCCATTCAAGTTCAAAAATCTCAATTGAAACGTTTAGAAAGTAATTTCCAAATCATTCAAAAACAACTAGCCTTAGGTGAAGCTATTGAGTATGATAAAATAAGCCAACAGGTAAAAATAGCGAATCAAGAAAGTAAAATTTTAGAATCGGAAAATCAAGTGGCTCGAATGTTGGATTATCTAAGTACTTTATTGGGGGCTAATGCGGAAGCTTATTTGGTAGAAAATCCTCAAATCTGGCAAGCACAAACCGCGAAACCCATTGAGTCATTTACCAATCCAGAGATTACACAAATAAAAGCTCAAGAAGAAATTGTCAATAAAAGTATAGAATTAGCCAAATCGGAAAATACCCCTACCCTGGCTGGTTTAGCTACATTAGGTTTAAAAAATGGATATGTTCCCAGAATTAATGGGGAAACTCCTTCCTTTGGAGATGATTTTAAAGTGAACAGTGTCTTGGGATTGAAACTAAGCATTCCTATTTACGCAGGCAAAAGAGCCTTTTATCAAACAGAATTAGCTACGATTCAAAAGGAGCGAATCGCTTTTCAATTGGAAGATGCTCAGGAAAAATTAGGCACTGATTGGAGACAAGCACAGTTAAATCACCAAAATTACGTAAAGAAAGCTGCTACACAGAAAGAGGTAGTTGCACAAGCTCAATATGCCCTAGATTTAGCTAGTACACGTTTCAAGCAGGGATTGATTCGCCGAATAGAATTAGATCAAGCAGAATCCATTTTAGAAGAATCCCAATTGATGCAGGCTCAGTTTGATTATCAAGTGAACCTACAACAATTGGAATTATATAGAATACAGGGAATAAAAATCTGGTAATTATAAATCAAACAAAATAGCTAGAGCTGGATTTTGCAATTTACCCTCATAAATAGTCAGTCCATTAGCTAAAGCTTGATTATTGCTACATGCCAAATTCCATCCTTCCCTAGCTATTTGTTGTACATAAGGCAAAGTAGCTTGTGTCAAAGCTAAAGTAGATGTTTGAGGCACTGCCCCAGGCATATTAGCCACGCAATAATGGAGAATTCCATCTATTTCAAATACTGGGTTTTCATGGGTTGTTGGTCGACAAGTTTCAATACATCCACCTTGATCAACTGCTACATCCACCAACACCGTTCCTGGACTCATCCGCTTTAAATCTTCTCTTTTGATGAGATGCGGTGCTTTGGCGCCATGTAAAAGTACCGCTCCTACTATTAAGTCTGCTTGAGGTAAACATTCCTGAATAGCCAAGGACGTAGAATACTGAGTAGACACATTGGCAGGCAATACATCTTCTAAATAACGTAATCTAGTTAGATTCGTGTCCAAAATAGTAACGTTTGCTCCAAGACCTGCCGCCATTTTGGCAGCCTGTGTTCCTACTACTCCACCACCTAAAATGACCACATTTGCGGGTTTTACACCGGGAACTCCTCCTAGCATTTTACCTTTCCCCCCTTGAGCTTTACCCAAAAAGTAAGCTCCTACTTGAATGGACATTCTTCCTGCGACTTCCGACATAGGTGTCAATAAGGGAAGACTTCTATCAGGTAATTCCACTGTTTCATAAGCAATACAAATTGCTTTGCTATCAATCATTGCCTGAGTCAATTCTTTCGATGCAGCAAAATGAAAATATGTAAATAATATTTGCCCGGGCTGAATCAAAGGATATTCTTGAGCTAAGGGCTCTTTGACCTTAACGATCATGTGAGATTTTGCATAAACGGAAGCAGCATCAGGAAGAATGGAAGCACCTGTTTGCATGTAAAACTCATCCGAAAAACCAGAACCTATTCCAGCTTGGCTTTGAACATACACTTGGTGACCTTGAGCCACCAACGATTGAACTCCTGCAGGTGTTAGACCTACACGGAACTCTTGATTTTTAATTTCCTTAGGGACGCCAATGATCATGATACTAGATGTTAGCTTGTTGAAAAAAGAACGGCCAACGAAATAATTCGCTGGCCGTTACCTTTGATGAAGTATAATACACTGCAAATATAAATAAGACAAAAAATATTTATGCATATCATGAATAAAAAAGGAATTATTTCTGCCAGATGCGTTTATGTAGAAAAATATTCTATAAATTAACTTCCTATTAACGTAAATCCGAAAAAATTATGGCATCCAAACTCAATTTAGACGCACTTGATTTAAAGATTTTAAAAATCATACAAGGAAATGGGCAAAAGAAGCTTAAAGAAATAGCCTCACAGGTCAATTTATCCCTTTCTCCTACGCATGATCGGATTAGGAAAATGGAAAAAGATGGGTATATCATGTCCTATGTGGGATTACTCAATCGGAAAATGCTAGACTTAGGCCTCTTGGTACATTGTCAAGTCACTCTTGAAAAACAAAACAGAAAGAACTTCAAAGAATTTGAGCAGGCCATACAGGCTTTTCCAGAAGTTTTATCTTGTCATTTAGTTTCAGGGAACTTTGATTATTACTTAATGGTTGTTAGCTCGGATGTAGAAAGCTACAACAGATTCTATCAAGAGAAGTTGGCTGTACTGCCCACAGTGGCCCACATCAATAGTTTATTTGTAATGGATGAAATAAAACAAAGTACAGAATTACCGATTCCTTGACAATGGGCTGTTTAATGTTGTACCTTTGTATTCCAATAATGGGGTCGACCGGTTTTGACAGCTTATGTCGGTCGGTGGTAAGCACGTCGGGAGTTGTAGGCATTTCCTGTTAAAAAAACCTTCGAATTATAACTGGCAATACACAGTATGCCATGGCTGCTTAATCTTAGAGATTAATCAATTTGCCATCGTTCAGCCTTCTCCAAACTCTGCCGAGGAGGGCATCTGAGCGTCGACATGCAGAGTCGATAAGTTCGAATTTCTCTACGGGCTTGTTAGTATCCAGAGGATAAGTTGAGAGTTTGGGTCTGATGTGAACCCGCTTTTGATCGAAAAATAATCACAGCTAAACGTGTAGAAAGCTATTGTTCGCTAGGTTTGGACGAGGGTTCGAATCCCTCCGACTCCACAAAAAAATCTCCCATTGCTGGGAGATTTTTTTTATTTAATCTTAATATGTGCTGAAATACTATGGCCATACATGCCATTGGACCTTGAATAATAGCCATATCGAACTTCTAAGGAACTCCAGTTCAATAATCCAGCAATACCACCTGGAGGGGCCAAGCGTATACCCATTCCTACGAACTGACTCGTAAAACTAGAAATATCATAATCAGAAGTATAAAATACTTCTGAAGGCTGATGCTGGGCATATGCTTTAAAGTATTTCACTGCCGTTTGTGAATTAAAGCGGTAAAATGGACTGATGGAAAAGAATGGAGTAATTTTAAAAGGGACTTCCAAATTAGTCGTATGTGCTGTCATTCCCCAATCATCTACATAAGCACGATAAAAAGCACGAATAACCGTTCTATCTCCTGCGAAATAACTCAATCGCAATCCAACCGGCAATTTAAATCGAGTTCCTGGCAATTTTTCAACTGTTTCATTTCCATTGGTAAAGTATACCCGATGAAAGGGAGTACTCAATAAGCCTTCTTGATAACTTGGCTCAATGATGGCCATTACTTGTAAACGTTGGTTAATAACCTGCGACAAAGAAAACGATGCATTGTAGGAGTTTCTAGGTTTATACGCAATTCCCCTTTTATCACCTTCTGACCCAGAAGGATAAGTCAATGGCCTTAATTCCGAAGGTAAAATAGCCATATAAGTATCCAAAAAAGCGCCTCCTTTAATCGAGAATTCTCGATTTTTATCCTTGGAAAGTTTGGTAATAAAGGCATTAAACCCATGTGATTTATAATCGTATTCTGTAGAATAAGAATAGCTGAAACCATGAGTTGTTCTCAAAACATCATCTTTCACTGACCAAGATAAACTTGGATAGATATGCGTATCCTTTTTCGATGCGGAGGAAATCGTCAATGGATCAATTTTATCGGAAGAAGCGGAGGAATAAAAATCCACATTCATATCCGCCGTGAAACTATGTAATCGGTTATATCGATCTAATTTTGAAAAACGTAATTCAAATGAATTAGCAAAATCTGTCAATCGCTCAGTTCCTATTCCACCCGTTATAGCCGAGTTATTTCCATTTTGGAAATAGTACCCACTGACAATATTGGCTTCTTCAAATTTGATCGTTCTTTTCTGATAATTCGAAGAACTATCGGAAGAGCGTGTAGTCAAGTTTTTGGGATTGAATGTCAAATACTCTTGAGCACGCACCCCTTGTAATAATGAACAATATAGTCCTATACTTAAAATTACTTTCTTCATGACATTCGATTAATTACAACCACATCCTCCTCCACTCTTTCCACCATTAGCACCTGAAGCCCCTTCCCGATAGAGATAAAAACTTTGCTCAAATTTTTCTGATTTTCTAGATGACAATTCCATCTCCGAATCATTGATTCTGCTTTTCTGAAACTCCTTAACCGAAGTACATGATTGCGAAAGAATCCCTAGAAATAACCCAATCCAATGGTATTTTTTCATATTGTTATTTTAATGTAATAAACCTATTGAGGCATGCTGAATGTTATCTGAGTAAAATATCTGATTATTGTCGTCAATGATAACACAACCTAAACCAGGTATTTGATTGATTAAATCCAAACCAACAGACACGCCCATGACAGCTAATGGAGTAGTTAAAGCATCAGCCAATTCAGCGAATGGAGCAAAAACTGTCACACTCTTAATCCCTTGAATGGGATAACCCGTATGTGGGTCAATGGTATGGGAATATTTCAGGCCTTGAATCATGACAAATTTTTCATAATTACCAGAGGTTGCTACAGCTGAATTATTCAGAGCAAAATCGGCGATTATACGGTCAGGATTATCTGGGTGAACAATGCCAATGGACCAAGATTTACCATTTTCATTTTTTCCCCAAGCACACAAATCACCCGAAGCATTCACTAAGCCATGCTGAAAACCTAAGCCTTGTAACACAGTCTTGGCACAATCTGCCGCATAGCCTTTCCCAATACCACCAAAACCAATTCTCATTCCTTTTTTCTTTAGAAAAACACTCCTCTGATTAGAATCCAATTCAATTAGTTGATAATCAATTAACTGAACTGATTTTTTTGCCTTATCTGGACTAGGCAATGAGGTCATTTCTTGATCAAAATTCCAAAGACTTTTATCCAATGAACCATAAGTCAAATCAAAAGCCCCCTGACTTAAATCAGAAATTCTTTGTGCCCGTTGTATCAAATCAAATACCTCTTGATCTACTACTACAGGAGAAATCCCTGCTTGTTCATTGATTCGATTTGTTTGGGAATCAGGACGATAGGTACTGAGCAACTGTTCAATTCGTTGAATTTCATGTACCGCCTTTTCCAAAGCTGCCATTGCTTCATCATCATGAGATCCAACAAGCGCCAGATCAAATCGATTACCCATCAATAAATCAGTTCTTTTAAAAAGAGGCATTCGATTAACGGAATTGTTTGATTTCAGCTAAAAATTTAGAAAGTGAAGGTTGGTATCCTTCCCATTCTTTCAAAACTTTACCCTGATCATTCAGCAAAACAGTCAAAGGAAATTTACCTGAACTATTATACTTTTCGGCCAAAGCATCGTTTTTTGCTTGTTGGTCTTTAGCCAATTGATTCTTTTTTAACCGAGGAAAATCAGCACGAATTAATTCTAGATTGCTCTCAGCGAAGGCTGTAAATTCAGAAGATTCAAATACATCTTTTTTCAATTTGATACAGGGTCCACACCAATCTGAACCCGAAAAATTTAATAAAATTAAACGATGTTGCTGTTTGGCATTTTGTTGAGCAACTGAAAAATCATTGCCCCAAACCAATAAATTCAAAAATATATGAAATAATAAGGTCATAAGATTATGCAAATATTACAAGTGTTTTACCATCATTCGCTGTTTTATAAATAGTTAATCCTCGACTTCCTAAGGAATTTAAACCTTGACCTGCCAATGAAAAACGTGCACCGTGATCGGTGCAATAGTACTCCGTTCTGTTGAAAATTATTCGTTGCTTGGGTTCATGAGTGCAAAGGTTTTTTGCTGCTACATATTCACCAGCAGAAACACAAGCTACAACTGTTCCACTTGAAATAATATATCCTCCTGCGGTTTTTAAGGCATTGGCTGTGGTGGAAGCCAGGTCCAATTTTAACACATAGCTTTTAATGGCATTCAACTCGTCTGTCGTTATTTTACCCACTAAGGTTCCCGATGTTGCTGTACTACCACTTGTACTACCCGAAGTAGAACCAGAACTACCGCTAGTACTACCAGCTGCTGAGCCTGTACTACTTGCTACTTGAGTGGCTTTAGTACTATCCAAAGAAGTTACTTGTTGACCATTTTTATTGACAATGAGTGGTTCTAAAATAGCATCTTCTTTACGTGTACAAGCTGCCAAAATGGCCATTAGGGCGGAACCTTTGAAACCAATGGATTTTAGGAATTGATACCTACTGTATTTTTCTTGATTCATGTAAACACGGAATTAATATGTCGGTAAAGCTAAAATTTTATACTCATACACGAAATAGCCTACATGAGTATTGAGTTAGTAAGTCGATTAAACTTGGTATTCTGACGACCAATCTTGATATAAAAAAGGTCCTATTTTATCAATTTGATAATTATTAAAAAATTGACACCAAAAAATTCAAGAAAACCCGAGAACTAAGGAAGTCTGATTTTCTCCATTCTGTGAATCAGGATAGCACCGATATGACTTCATATTTTATCCAATTTCAGAATGATAACAATGAAAAAATCGTAAATTCATTGTTCAAACAATACTCAATTTTACTATGAAACAAAGATTCATTCAATTCATTAAAACCTCATTCCTTCTCTCTATAGTTGGTATATCATTTAATTCCCTAGCACAAGTTCCAGCCGGGCATTCTGTAGTAGAAGGTAGATGGGATATCACCATTACTAAAAGAAATGTAACAACACCAGCCTGGTTAGAAGTGACACATTCTGGTTTAAAAACCTTAACTGGGCATTTTGTAGGAGATGGAGGCAGTTCTCGTCCAATTTCAAAAGTTAATTTTGCCAACAATATTATTTCTTTTAGCATTCCCCCACAATGGGAGAATTCAGAAAAAGACTTGATGTTAGAAGCTGAATTAAAAGATGATAAATTAATGGGAACCTTAACCACTCCTTTGGGTGAGAAATTCCGTATTCTAGGAGTTAGAGCTCCTAAATTATGGAGAGAAAAAGCTCCAGTATGGGGAACACCTATTAGTCTTTTCAATGGCAAAAACATGGATGGCTGGCAAACCTTAGGCCCAGATAACCAATGGGTAGCTGAAAACGGAATTATGAAAAGTCCAAGAACGGGTGCCAATATACGTACGGTCCAAACTTTCCAAGATTTTAAATTACATGCTGAATTCCGTGTACCAAAAGAAAGCAATAGTGGTCTTTACTTACGCGGTCGATATGAAATTCAAGTAGCTGATAGCAAAGGTTTGGAACCAGCCAAAGATCAATTAGGTGCTGTTTATGGCTTTATTGCACCATTAGAAAATGTAGCCAAAGAGGCAGGAGAATGGCAAACTTACGACATTGAATTAGTTGGCCGTAATATTACCGTTACTTTAAATGGTAAAACAGTAATCTACAAAGCTGAAATTCCTGGAATTACTGGTGGTGCTTTAGATAGCAACGAAGGAGAGGCAGGGCCAATTATGATTCAAGGTGACCACGGTCCAGTTGAATACAGAAATTTGGTTATTACTCCAGCGAAATAAATGTAAAATGAAGAATGTAGAATTGCTTAGCTTTTCTTCACTCTACATTCTACATTCTTCATTCTACATTCTTCATTCTTCATTCTACATCCCTCACTCGACTCTTCTTGGCAAATACCATCCAAGCCATAATCCACAAAGGCCCCAAGAAACAAGTAAGTCAATTAGTTCAGCTCTCAAATCAAATACCGGATACCAGATATGTTGGGTATAAGGAGAATTGGTAAATACTAGAATAGCAAGCACTAAACACAGTCCTAAAATATCACGCATTTTAGCTGTTTTAAATTGCTTGATCAGATAAATAACTAATAATACCAAGAAGATATCAACCACCAATCCTCGAATCATATTGTCTTGCATGGAAATTTGGTAGTCCGTGTAGTATTGAATTCTAGCCCATGGTTTACCCGTTGCTTTTTTTGCAAATTCTTCAGCTTGAGCCATATCTTGCTCATTCTCCATACGTGGTAAAATATATCCTCCCTCATTTTTGAGGTGTTTTGTCAACACATTCAATACAGTATCCTGACTAGCAGTATACATTTGAGAAGGCTCATGCAGATTGAATGCCACATGAGAGGCCGCTTGCCAAAAGAAGATAATTAAGCCTCCAACAAGAGCCCCAATAATAGTTTTTTTCATATTGATATAATTTAGTTGGCGCTAAAATTATAAAAAAAATCAGAAAACATAGAATTAATTTGATTTTAACATTTCGGAACCTGCCAAAAGAAAACAACCTAAGCCAAAATCTTCAAAGTTGGGGACAGAATTGAAAGTTACTGGTTGGGAATCTTTCGGTTCCTTCCCGGTACCTTGAACAAATCCTAAAAAACCATTTGGATGAACACATTTGCTCATTGCATCCCAAGCTTTATCTGCTGCTTTGTGGTATTTTTTATCCTGTAATATTCCATTCCTCAAAGCCCATTTCATGCCATAAACAAATAATGCAGTACCCGTTAATTCGGGACCTCCAAAATTACTTTCATCCTTTAAACTCACATTCCAAAATCCATCTTTTCTTTGCAAAGGAAGTAAAGCTTCCGACATATCTTTAAAATCTTGTATGTATTCTGCACGGTGTGGAGCATTTTCTGGCATAAATTCCAACGTTCTAATTAAAGCTGCATAGACCCATGCATTTCCTCTAGACCAATAGCAGTTTTCCCCATTGGGCTCTTTGTATGGAGGAACAAAATCTTTATCTCGCCACCAAAGATGCTCCTGTGGATTATAAAGCCCTTTACCTCCATGTTTGTATTTAGTAAATGCATATAAATCATACATTTTTTCATAATAGCGCATATCATGAAAACGAGTACCAAGTCGGGCAAAAACCGGCATACTCATTTGCAAACAGTCTACCCAAGACCAATCATCTGCTTTATCGCTGGCCAACATGTTATCTATATTCGCTTTTATAGGTTTTATTCTCGCTGAATCACCTTGCATATCAAATAAATCTAGATAAACCTGACCGCAGGCTTGATTATCAGCATTTCGAGTTTTGAGACCATCGCGCAATCCCCATTGATGAAATACGCCCCAATCTGTCATATATTTCAAATCTGCTTCTTTGGGATTCAGCTTATACATTTCCATCAATCCTTCGTAATAGACAGCTCTGGTCCATATATTGGAAGGACGAGTTCGATCTGGGCTGACAATTACTTGTCCCACATTAGGCCACTTTTGTTTAAAATAGCTATTTGCCAAATGCATCTGAGACAAAATCAACTTTTTGTTGGGTTTAGCTAAAGTAGTAAATCCAACAAAAACCAGTAACAGTAAACTTGGTAAGGAATTCGTAATTCTCATCGGTAAAAGATTAAGCTAAATAAAAAACAGAGGGTATTTCAACCGCTTTAGGGGAATTATCTGGATTGCTTTCCATGATATCTGCCATATAGGCCCACCATTTTTGCATGATTGGCAATTGGGGTAAATCATCTAAAAGGCTCAAATCTTCAGCCTCTAAATAAGCAAATAGCACGCAATTGTCTGGATCTAGGAAAATTGAATAATTTTGGACACCTACGGACTTCAATAAATCTGCCAATTCAGGCCAAATTTCATCATGTCGTTTTTTGTATTCAGCCTCTTTCCCTGGATGAAGAAACATTTTAAGGGCTTTTCTTTGCATCGTTTTACTTATCTATTTGATGAAAAAAGTCAATGAATCAACAATTCTACTCAATCAAAAAGATAAAGACAAAGAAAAGGAAAGAGCTAAGCCTTGATGGCTTTTTCAAAATGATTTAAATCTTCATCGTCAAACCCCAAGTGTGTGACAAATCGAATGTATTCAGCACCAAAAGGTGCACATTTAATTCCTTTTAAAGCTAATTCGGCCACTTTAGAAGAGGAATTTAAACCCTTACTTATTTTGACAATCACAATATTCGTTACAACGGGCAATGTATCTACAACCCAATCTAAAGTGGAACATATTTCCGAAATTGACCGCGCTCGTTGATGGTCTTCTTGCAGCCTTTCCACTTGATGATCCAAGGCATAAATACCTGCAGCAGCAAGCATTCCGGCTTGTCGCCAACCTCCTCCTAATCGTTTTCTAACTCTTTTAGCTTTTTTTATAAAGGCTGTATCCCCTACCAAAACAGATCCAACAGGTGCACCCAGACCTTTGGATAAACAAATCGAAATGGAGTCAAACCAAGCTCCAAATTGAGATGGACGTTGACCCGTTACAGCCATAGCATTAAATATACGAGCTCCGTCCAAATGAAGCGGAATTCCTTTCGATCGACAAAAATTTGAAATTTCTTCTAAACCTTCACTGCTATAAACACTTCCGCCTCCCTTATTTACCGTGTTTTCTAAACTGACCATGGCACTCTCACAAGCATGAATATCATCTGGAGAAATGGCTGCTTCAATTTGAGCTTTAGTTAATCTTCCTAGGTCTCCTTTTAATAATTTAACTGACGCTCCAGCATTAGCCATGATACCTCCGCCTTCATATAGATAGATATGAGAAAGCTCATCACAAATCACTTCTTGTCCTTTAGAAACAGTAGCCGAAATGGCCATTTGATTACTCATAGTGCCAGAAGGACAAAACAGAGCAGCTTCTTTTTGAAACATATGAGCCAATTTCGATTCTAAAGCCAATACACTCGGGTCTTCTCCAAATACATCATCCCCTAAAGGAGCCGAAAACATAGCATCGCGCATTCCTGGAGTAGGTAATGTAAACGTATCACTTCTCAATTCAATGATTTTCATGGAGGCTATTTGGAATTAAAACGGGACAAAAAGAATAAACGAACCAATAAGGGTAAGGCTATAATGAATAGACCATAAAATAGATAACCTGAAATTAGACTGGCTATGAATGCTACAATAAAGGCAATTCTGACATATTTAAGCCAAAATCCATCCCTATGATTTTTTGCAAACCAAAAGACCAATGGGAAATGTATAGGCCATAATATGAAGCAACTCACATTGTTGGACATCACTTCATGGTCTGTAGCCGTAGCCAAAAAGAATATTAAGATTCCGAATAATCCATAAATAAAGAAAAGGACTATATCCATGCCATAAAGCAGGCCTTTTTTATGTGAAAAACGCAATGATAAAATCACTAGGACCAGCGAAATCGCCAACAATACAGGTATAGGTCCCAATATATCAAAACTGCCTGAAGGATTTGGCTGAGCTTCAAACAAGGTGAAAGAAGCTTCAACCAATTTTTGCTTATTAAGCATAGCTTGGGCGGTAGCGATTTCTAAATTATCGGGCAAATAACAGGATTGCGAAGCGTCCGCTGTGACATCAGAAGGTAATCCCAAAGCCAAATTCATACCAAAAGTTACCCAGGCGGCAGAAGGCAAATATCGATTCATCCAATCTCGGTATGAAAGTCCTTCTAAACGAGACATGGTAGCCCATGGATATGCTCCAGGTGCTGCATGTTCAAATATATCACGAATGCGTGTGGCGCAATTATCATAAAAAAACTTGTATTGATAATATCGGTTTTCAGGCAAATAATTCTTTTCTAAAGCTTGAAAGATTTGATTCTTTTGATCCTCATTCAAAACTAAAACCTGTTCTCTTAGCGTCCTATTTTCATATTGAGAATAGTAATTTAACACGTCGGACATGTTATTATACGACAAAGAATAAGGCAAAGTGCCCTTCAAAAATTTCCAATAAAAATTTTCTGTTTGAAAATCGAAAGTCCCAAAGCTATATGCCCTATCCAAACCTGTGGCTGGGTCATACACTCGAATTAACGTATGCCCAAAAAAAGAATACAATTCTGTTCCAGGTGCAATGGTTACCAAAGAAACTCGAGATTCTGCACTCAGCTTATTTTGAGCCCATACTGTATGCATCAAACAGCTCAGTAACAATATGTACAAATACTTCATAAAAGCTTATTTACCTGCGATAATTAAAACCATTTCACCTCTAACTTTATCAGGATGTTGATTTAAATACAATAATACTTCAGCAGTTGTCCCTCGTATCATTTGCTCGTGCATTTTAGATAATTCTCTGGCAAGCATAACTTGTCTAGAATCCCCCAAAAACTCTACAGCCTGTTCCATCGTTTTCACAATTCGGTGAGGAGATTCATATAATACAACAGTCTTATCTTCTTCAGCAATGGCTTTCCAACGTGTTTGTCGACCTTTTTTATGCGGCAAAAATCCTTCAAAAATAAATCGATCACATGGAAATCCTGAATTGACTAATGCTGGCACAAAGGCCGTTGCTCCTGGTAATGTCTCCACTTCTATTCCTTGTTCTACGCAAGCTTTGACCAATAAAAATCCAGGATCTGAGATTCCTGGGGTTCCTGCATCGGAGACCAATGCCATTGACTTTCCTGCTAACAACATTTTTATAACTCCAGCTACTCCAGCATGCTCATTATGTGCATGATGAGCAAATAATGGTTTATTGATATTTAAATGTTTCAATAATTGACCCGTATTGCGTGTATCTTCAGCCAAAATACCATCCACTTCGCCTAAAATCCGAATAGCCCTTAAAGTGATATCTTCTAAGTTACCGATGGGCGTAGGAACAATGTATAATTTCATGCTATGAAAATACTACATAAATATGAATTTCTTGGGAGGCGGAGAAATATGTCCTCAATAAATTTTACTACTTAACTCAAGTTTACCAATCTTAAATTCCAATACTTTAGTTTATGAAGGCTAGAAAAATCAATAGCTTATTAAACAAAAAAAGCGCAAATTTCTTTGCGCTTTTGGTAGAGGGTGAGGGATTCGAACCCCCGGGCCTGTAACAGCCAACAGTTTTCAAGACTGCCTCGATCGACCACTCTGACAACCCTCTGTCTCAAATTGAGAATGCAAATTAAGGCCTTTTTTCGATTTTAAGCAAGTCCTTTGGCAAAAAATCCTTAAAAATTAATTGAGAAATCATCCAATCGACTGCTTCTGACCGCATTAAATTTTCAGGAATCCATTGAATATCAATGCCCGAACGCTCCATTTTACGAAAAAATGTCATTTGCCTTTTGGCAAATTGATGAATGGCAACTTCCAGGCCTTTTTCTAACTCTTCCCTACTTATTTTCTTTTCTAGAAAATCCGTTAACCATTTGTACTCCAAACCCAACCAACGCAAATCTGCAGGCTTTATACCATCTTGTAACAGATTTTCAACCTCTTCAATCATCCCTTCTTCTAAACGTTGATAAAACCTTTTCGAACAATTATCTCTTCGAATATCCCAGGAGGGTTGTAATCCAAAAACGATGCTTGGACGATCCAATTCCAAAGGTGAATCTAAAAAAGGAGGTAATTTAGAAAATTGATAACTAGATAAAACAGCGTCAATGTATAAACCCGTACCACCACATAAAATAGGATATTTTTGCTTTACATCAATATTCTTTAAAGCATCAAAGACATCTTTCTGAAAATGTGCTACTGAATAAGTATCTCCTACATCCAACACATCAATAAGGTGGTATTCCACCGCATTTTCTCCTTCACCATACTCCAATAAATCTTTACCTGTTCCAATATCTAAACGACGATACAACTGTCTAGAATCTGCTGAAATAATCTCCCCTCCTATTCTTTTGGCCAATTCAACTGCCAAAGCTGTTTTGCCACTTGCAGTAGGTCCTAGAAGAGTGATAAGAGGAAGTGACATGACAAATAGAAAAAATTAAAGAGTCAACTTACAAATAATAAGTTCACAAAATTGCGTCAATTTTCTGGGAAATAGATACGAAGCTTTTTATTTCCTGCTGTACAAACTGTAGCTTCTTCCCAAGTTCGACAAATCACTCGTTCACCTTGGTCATTCAAATTATATAAAATCGGCTGAGTCAATTGTACTTCTTGAAATCCAATAGATTGATATCCTTTACCTCGATTCCATTCCAAATCGATGTAAGTCATGATATTATTCACCTTTTCATCTTGTTGGTAATGGAGAAGTACCTTACTCAAACCACCCACGATTCTTGTTCCTAAAATAGAACAAAAACGAATTAGTTCACCTGAAAGTTGACCTTCCAGTTTCGCTTCCTTCATGATCATAGGCTTAGCAAATGCAGCAACTCCAACCAATTTTTGATCCCCGACAATGTATTCACTGGATATGTTCCTAAATTGACGATGCGGAGGTACGACTAATCCAATAAACTTTTTGGCTTGAACTTTTCCTAAAAGATGCTCTTTTTCTAAAAATTGATCTGCTATTTCTTTGTGAATATCCACGGCACGTAAATCTCGAGCAAAAATAGAGGCACTTTTTTGTTTTCGATGAGTGAAATATTGTTTAATCCAGGAACTATGTAGATACCAAATATCTTCCCAAATCCGAATGAATTCAATGGTTCCACTAGTCAATTGCAAATAGTCCTTTTGCCATGTTTCTGCATCAGAATGCGTTTTCGCTTCTTTAAAGTCTTTCAAGGAATAGCATTGAACAAATAAGGATAACTCTGGTAAATAATATGTATTAGGCGCTTTATCCAAAGCTATCTCTACCTTTAACTCAATTTCCTTGAAAAAAGAGGACACGTCATCAAAGAAATTAATAGGATATACCGTCATGCCGTTAGAAATTGCGCTTAAAGATAGCTGCAATTTGAGTAGAATTTTGTCTATCCTCTCTTTCTAAACTAAAAATTAAGCACATGAACTATCGATTTGAGGCGAGTAGAAAAGAAGTATCCACCTTTACTAATCAAGAACTAAGGGACCATTTTTTGGTTGAACATATATTTGAAGCGAATCAAATTCATTTAACCTATTCCATCTACGATCGTATGATTATTGGTGGAGCAATGCCGGTTTTAGGTGAAATCAAATTACCTAATCCAGAAAAATTGAAAGCCAATTTTTTCTTGGAGCGAAGAGAATTAGGCATTATTAATGTGGGAGGAGCTGGTACGGTGAAAGCTGATGGACAAAGCTTTGAAATATCTAAACTAAGTGCAGTTTATTTAGGTAAAGGAACTCAAGATGTTAGTTTCAGTTCGGCTTCAGCCAGCGAGCCAGCGCAGTTTTATTTGCTATCTTCACAAGCACATGCTACCTACCCGAACGAAAAATTAGACCGGGAAAATGTGGTAACAGTGAATATAGGTTCTTTAGAAAATTCCAATCATAGAACCATTTATAAATACATTCACCACGATGGTATTCAATCTTGTCAATTGGTTATGGGCTTAACCATATTAGAACCAGGATCCATCTGGAATACCATGCCAGCCCACGTGCATGATCGTAGAATGGAAGTCTATTTATATTTTGATGTAAAACCTGGACAAGCAGTTTTACACTTAATGGGTGAAACGAAAGAAACAAAACATATTTGGGTTCAAAATCACCAAGCAGTGATTTCCCCTCCATGGTCTATTCATAGCGGTGCAGGTACACAAAACTATTCTTTCATTTGGGGAATGGCGGGTGAAAATAAAGATTATACAGACATGGATTTTTCTGAAATTACTGAACTACGTTAATATGAAAAAAGCGCTTTTAGGTATACTTTGCTATGTTTTTTTAGTTCCTATATCGGCACAAAACATCCCTTATTCGATTCAAATGGCACAATCATTGATGCATACCCATCATGATTCCATTCAAGTAAAAATAGGTAAGCCTGCCACATGGGATTATGAACAAGGATTGTTTTTAAAAGCGCTTGAAAATGTGCACCAGAGAACAGGAGACGCAACTTACTTTCAATACTTACAGAAAAACATCAATAGTTTTATTAACGATAAAGGAGATATACGTACCTATAAATTTTCGGAGTTCAATTCAGATAATATCACCACGGGGCGACTTCTACTTTCTCTTTATCAGGAAATGGGTGATGAAAAATATAAAATAGCCGCAGACCAATTACGCTTGCAAATTAGTAAACAACCTAGAACTAAAGAAGGTGGATTTTGGCATAAAGATCGTTATCCGGATCAAATGTGGTTAGATGGTTTATATATGCTTGAGCCATATTATGCCGAATACAGCCAAGTTTTTCATCAAAATAATTGGGATGATATCGCTCTACAGTTTGAATTGATGTATAAAAATGCAAAAGATCCTAAAACGGGACTTTTGTATCATGCATATGACCATGAGCGAAAACAAGCCTGGGCGAGTAAGCAAACGGGGCTTTCTCCCAACTTTTGGGGACGTGCAATGGGTTGGTATGCTATGGCTCTAGTGGATGTATTGGACTATTTCCCGATGCAGCACCCAAAAAGAAATATGTTGATCAAACAATTGAATGAATTAAGCGCAGCCTTAGTTAAGGTTCAAGATCAATCCACTGGACTTTGGTATCAATTACCCACATTAGGTACTCAAAAAGGGAATTACTTGGAGGCATCATGTGCCAATATGTACGTATACGCCTTTGCGAAGGGGGTTCGCAAGGGCTATCTCCCCTCTGCATATTTGGCTGCATCCCAAAAAGCCTATGCTTCCATTCTCGAAAAATTCATCACAAAAGATGCTCAGGGTTTTATACATCTAGAAAAAACAGTGAGTGTAGGTGGATTAGGGGGTACTCCTTACCGCGATGGCAGTTTTGCTTATTACATGTCGGAACCCTTAAAAACGGATGATTTAAAGGGTGCTGGTCCATTCATTATGGCTTCTTTAGAAATGGAAATTGCTAAAGAATTAAGCATTGGAAAAGGTAAAAAAGTAGTTTTAGATTATTACTTCAATCATGAATTCCGAAAAAACAAACAAGGGAACATGGAGCGTTTCCATTATACTTGGGAAGACAGAAAAGATTCAGGATTTCAATTATTAGGAGTCCAAACAGAACAATTAGGGGCTAAAATTGATAGTTTAGCTCAAGCACCTACGATTAAAAACTTAGCTGGAGCCAAGGTTTACATCATTGTGGATCCAGATAGTAAAAAAGAAACCGCTAAGCCCAACTATATGCGTTCTCAAGATGCAGATGAAATAGAGAAATGGGTGAAAGCCGGTGGCACTTTAATTTTGTTGGCCAATGATACCACCAATTGCGAGATACCGAAATTCAACACATTAGCAAAACGCTTTGGAATGGAGTTTGTTGGACCCAATTTAAACATGGTACAAGGTAAAAACTGGCATCAAGGAACCTTGAATATATCAGCCAACAATCCAGTTTTCAAAGGATTGAAAAAAATCTACATCAAAGAGATTTCAACTATCAAGCTTTCTGGTCCTGCCAAATCCTTAGAAGATCTCAACGGATACTGTGTAATGGCCATGGCAGAAGTTGGTAAAGGAAAAGTATTTGCCTTGGGAGATCCTTGGATTTACAATGAATACACCAATAACCGCCGCATACCTTTGGAATACGAAAACTTCCCAGCTGCCAAAAAATTGATAGAATGGGCATTGAAACCCTAAGGGAATCGTAATCCTGTCATTTTTTCCAAGGTCGTTTTAGAAGTGGCAAAGGTTTGCCAATTGGGGTGTAAATCATGCGAATTAGGAAATAAGAGATACCAAGTTTTGTCGGGACTGATAACCACTTTCCAACAATATTTAGGGATTACTACTTCATTCCCAATTTTATCTATTACTCCGATTCCTCCAGCATAAATGGTTAGTTTTTGTCCTCTTTTAGCCAATTTTCTACAATAGGCTTCTAAACGCTCCCATGGACCCCGATTTAATTCAGGAGTCTGGGGGATCATGTTCGACATCAGAAAGGTTTCCGTATTGAGATAGAAACTGGAGGATCGATCTTCTGAATTGCACAAATGACCACGGTCGTATCCACTGTATTTATAATCATCCGCATCAATCCTTTTAAACTGCCTGGGCAAGTCTTCATCTTGCTTAAATCGATTGGATCTTGGCACATCTCCGATATCAGTTGCACTTAAGGTCCAAGCTACCCAATTTGCTTTCCCTTGCACTCCGTCATAGGACATTACATAGCCCTTTTTCACCAATAAATAGTTTGTTGTTGAGGCCGTTGATGCCCCAGATACATTAAAAATACCTCCAGGTAATAAGGCAACCTGGAGGTATAATAAGATGCTTAATAGCATAATTTAATTATTTTTTGTGCGAAAACATCCAAGAAAATAACTCTGGTTCTTTGAAGGCATTATCCCAAGAATTATGATTGACTCCTGGATATTCAGTGTACTTTGGATTTCCTCCTGCTTCTTTTAAAGCTGCAACCGCTTCACGAGAATGACGAACAGGTACAACGGCATCCGCATCTCCATGAAATACCCACAATGGTAATCTTTTGGCATACTTTTTCACAAAATGTAAGTCAGTTCCTCCACAAATAGGTGCCGCTGCAGCAAACATTTTTGGATTTCTAGAAATAGCCTCAAAAGTGCCCATTCCCCCCATGGATAGTCCCATGATGTACAAGCGCTTCTTGTCAGCCACTTTTTCCTTGACTAAACTTTTAACTATGCCGACAGCCGCAGCTAATGGCCAATTGGGTTCTTTAGGATATTCAAATACAAAAGTTGTTGGTTTGGTATTACGATCAATTTTGACCGTTGACCAATACGAATTAGCTGGACACTGTGGAAAAATAATGATCGCAGGATACGTAGATTGATTATTAGAATCCAAAAACAGTTTTGAACCATGAGTCAACTGTTTTTCATTATCACTTCCTCGTTCACCCGCACCATGTAAAAACAAAATAACGGGATATTTCTTACCTTTTTCCATATTGGAAGGATAAAGAATTTGATAAGGCAAAGTCTGGTCTGGGCCAAAAGCGACTTCTCTTTTTTCAAATTTAGCTTGTGAAAATACCCCTATACTAATCAAAAGGGCACATACAAGGAAAAGTATTTTTTTCATGATTTTATTTCTTTAAACGTTTTTTCAAATCTTCAATAGATACTGACATCATTCTACCCACTTTATCTTTTCCTCTGTAAGAAATCATGCGCATCACCAAGGCATCTTTAGGAATGATTACTTTACCTGAAGCAGCTGGATAAAAATTATCTGGATATGAGTAATCAAAACTATAATGAACTGATAAAGGGTTGACTTCTGTACTAAGTTCTACCCACATTTGACCTTGTTCATTTTTCCCAACCTGGATAATTGCATCATACATACTGGGTGCATATTTCTTTTCTGCCTGATCAAAACGATCAAAATGATGCTCTACACGGCTTACAAAATTATCCCAATTTCTGTTTTCCTGCGGAGACCATAAAGCTTCAGAAACGGCCCAAGCACGAGGAAACAGCATGTATTGCAAATGACGGTAAGTAAATAACTGCTCCGACCATAAATTGGCCTGACCACCTTTAACTAATTTAGCATCAACACCTTCAGGAACCGGATTAAATGCATAGGAATCCCGTAAGCGAACTGTCTCATATACAGGAGGTTCTATGGCCGCATCACCTTGCATTAAATCCACATAGACATGGTTGTTAGGGGTCATAACCACTTCATGACCATCTTTAGCAGCTTGAACTCCGCCAGCAATACCTCTCCAAGACATGACAGCCGTATTTTTAGGCAAGCCCCCTCCTTCTAAAATCTCATCCCAACCCATCATTTTTTTCCCTTTGGAAGTGATGATTTTTTCCAATCTACGGGTGAAAAAGGCTTGAACTTCTTGAGGTGTTTTTAGATTCTCCTTCTGCATCATGGCTAAAATTTGAGGATTCTTCTCCCAATAATTTTTAGGACATTCATCTCCACCCATGTGGATGTATTCAAATGGGAACATTTCGGCTACTTCGGTGAATACTTTATCCAAGAAAGTATAGACTTTTTCATTAGCAGGACATAAGGTATTGTCTTGCAAAGCTACGGCATGTCCATGTGACCAATCAATAAAAGGCTCACCTGAAATCACTTGATAATTCACGGCTTCTGGAGTACATGAAAGTTCAGGATAAGAAGCAATAGCAGCCATAGAGTGTCCAGGAACATCAATTTCTGGCATGACATTCACAAAACGATCTTTGGCATATGCCACAATGTCCTTAATATCATCTTTGGTGAAAAATCCCCCTTGAGTACGTGGTTCATTGGGTTCTGGTTTAGAGAACTCCGTAAATCGACCTACTTTGGGTACATTCCAAGCTCCTTTTTTGGTCAAATTAGGGAAAGATTTAATCTCTACTCTCCAGCCTTCATCATCAGTTAAATGGAAGTGCAAAATGTTGTATTTATATGCCACCATCTCATCAATGAACTGCTTTACTTGATCTTTATTAAAAAAGTGCCTAGCTACATCGAGCATTAAACCTCTCCAAGCAAAACGAGGATAATCCGTTATTTGAGCAAAAGGAACTTTCCAAGTTTGCTTAATGACCGTTTGTTTAGCCTCTATTTCTTTGGGCATTAATTGT
This sequence comes from Aquirufa aurantiipilula, assembly GCF_019923745.1. Taxonomy (GTDB): domain Bacteria; phylum Bacteroidota; class Bacteroidia; order Cytophagales; family Spirosomataceae; genus Aquirufa; species Aquirufa aurantiipilula. Next base: position 122,177 of record NZ_JAANOG010000001.1, on the reverse strand, counting down.
AATAAACTCTGAACTCCATAAAATAGACCAGCAGGTTTATTGGCAGTTATCACAATTCCTCTAGCATTTACTGCCAAAGTATAACCCTCATTCCCTAGAGTAGGATTAGCTTGTTTTGATAATATCAAACGAATTTGAGCCAAATCTGCTTGTGAACTAGCATCCCAAAGCATTTGAACCTTACGCATAGCTGTCTTTTCCAATCGATCGGTTAAGTTTTTAACCGTGGCTTGTAGCGCTTCTGATTTAGGAGCGGCAATGATAATTCGGTTAGGTAAACTATAAAATCCTTGCGGATATTCAGCTTTAACTGGAATCGGAATCAAGTGAGCTTGTTGAGCTGTAAGAGACACGCTAAAGCCTTGCAGAAGAAAAACTGCCAATGCAATACATTTTAATTTCAACATAATTTTTAAATAGATTTTAGGTAAAAAATGTAAAATTTTTGTTTTAAAGGTTAAAAAATAAGGTCGTTTTCGAAATTTTAATATAATTTCGCAGAAATAAGGTTAAAAACAGAAACAAAATCATGAATAACACCATTTCTCTTGCGGCTCAGCAAGTCGAACTTACACATGCTATTGATACTGTCTGGGTGGCCCTTTGTGGAGCGCTCATTTTTCAAATGGAAGGAGGCTTTGCTCTATTAGAAGCAGGCTTTGTCCGTTCAAAAAACGCAGTTAGTATCATTGCCAAGGTCATGATCGACATCATGTTTGGCGGAATAGCCTTTTATGTAGTAGGATTTGGTATTGCCTACGGAACAGGTTTATTCGATTTCGGAATCAATTTAGGAGATTTAGGTTTAGGACTCACCATTTCCAATAAATTATTTTGGTTTATTCAAATGGGATTTGCCATTGCGGCTATTTCCATTGTTTCGGGAGGGGTAGCAGAAAGAATGAAAATGTGGGCTTATGCTATATATGTAACCATTTTTTGTGCTTTTTTATATCCTATTGTCGCACATTGGGTTTGGAATCCACAAGGCTGGTTTGCACTCAAGGGATTTAACGATTTTGCTGGTTCTGCTGCTGTACATGCCATGGGAGGTTTTGCTGCTTTGGCTGGTGCTATTGTTTTGGGTCCAAGAATTGGAAAATACAATGAGGATGGCAGTATCAATGCTATTCCTGGACATAATTTAACATTATCTGCAGTAGGTGCCTTTTTACTTTGGTTTGGTTGGTTTGGTTTTAACCCTGGTTCTACCTTAGCCGCCGTTGGTAAATGGGATCTAATTGGATCAGTAGCTACCAACACCTTTTTAGCTTCAGCCATGGGAGGTATTTCAACCATGTTGTATACTTTTTTACGCTATAAGAAAGTGGATATAACGATGGTTATCAATGGGGTTTTAGCAGGATTAGTAGCTGTAACAGCTGGATGTAATGTGGTAAGTCCAGAAAGTGCTTTAGTCATTGGATTTGTAGCCGGTATATTAGTGGATGTGGCTGTTGTATTAATCGACAAAATGCAAATCGATGATCCGGTGGGTGCAATTGCCGTACATGGTATCAATGGATTTTTTGGTACAGTTGCCGTTGGCCTTTTTTCCGAGAAAAATGGATTATTTACAACGGGACAAAGTGAACAATTGATGATTCAATTGATGGGAGTTGGAATTATCAGTATCTTTTCTTTTAGCGCGACATTCGCGATATTTAAGTTACTAAAAAGCACCATCGGTATCCGATTAAGTTACAAAGCAGAATCTGCTGGTATTGATGCTGTGGAATTTGGAGTAGAGTCATATACCACATTTGAATAAGCTGAAAGGAACAAACACATGAAAAAAGTAGAAGCGATCGTTAAGCCATCTAAGTTAAAAGCCATTCAAAAAGGGCTTATAGATGCCAATATACCATGTATGACGGTAGTTCCAGTACGTGGAGCAGGATTACAACAAGGCTATTCAGAGATTTACCGTGGTACAGAGAAGTCTTTGATTTTACTTCCCAAAGTGATGATTATTTGCGTTGTAAGCGACGAAAACCTTGAAAAATGCATTGATGTTATTTTAGATAATGCCTCAGAAGGAAATACAGGAGATGGTAAAATTTTCATCTATGATGTCCAAGATGCGATTCGTATACGAACTAGAACGAGAGGTGTGGAAGCAATAAGGTAAAATTATAAGTTATAGGTTATAAATTATAGATTTCGGGTTAAGGATTATTAATAGGAGATAGATAATTGTAAATGGTAGAGTAGTAATGGATCTATTCCATTTTGAATTAACGATTCATTTATAATTCATAACTTATAATTTATAATTTTCTTAGTATTCATCCTTACAAACATCTCTTCTGAATACCATTGATATTGCCGTGTTTTTTTAATCATAGGTGCATGAGAACGGGAACGGTAAGCAAAGGCATCTAAAGCTTGAACATTTTCCCATAGACTGAAGGTAGCCTGTTCGAATAAAGGCACCTCTCCCACTCCTTTGGCATAGATAAGCCCTGCTTGATTTTCAATCCCCCGGCTAGAGGATGGCACATTCATCCAAAAACGAAGAGCTTGTGAACGACGAATACTAGCACGTGTAATAACGGCCACTGGACCATTCCAAGGCTCTTGATCATCTTCAAAGTCAAAGGGTTGTAAATTATTCCAAGTACCATGCCCTTTCCATGGTGTGGCATCCCATCCTGAAATCGAATGACTTAATCCTGAAAATTTACGCCATCGTTCATCCTGTTCAAAAAATTGCTGTGCGGATTCTTCACTATCCCAAAGGCCCAAAAAAGCGTAAGTACCCCAATCTGGCCAAATAGAAAAACCCTTTCCTCCTCCAGTGCCTAATTGTTTGGCAAATAGTAAGCCAGATGCTTTCCAAGGTTCATTCCTTATTTTACCCATCAAAGCAAATGCTTTAAGCTTTTGAACAAAACCCTCCAAATGTAAAAACCGAATGGTGATAAATTGCATGAGTCTATTTTCTTGGAATAAAAATGGTCAAGTCGCTTGGCTATTTAGCAGTAAACGAAATCATCCAATTGATTCCAAACTGATCGATTAAGGTACCATAATAAGCTCCCCAGAACATATCTTGAATGGGCATGGTGATGACAGCATTATCTGACAAGCCATCAAAAATTCGTTGAGCTTCTACTTTACTATCTGGTTCTACGCAAATATGCATATTGTTTCCTGTACTAACAGTAAAACCCAGTTCAGCCGGAGCATCGCTCGCCATTAAGGTATGATTATTAATTAAAGGTAATTCAATGTGTAAAACCTGCTGCTTGATGGATTCTGGAATTGGAGGTTGATTCACATCAACGGGCAATTCCTCAAATCGTTGAATTCCATTCACAAATTCTGTTTTGAAAATGGATTGATAAAAAAGAAATGCTGCTTCTGCATTTCCTGGAAAATTGACATAGGTGCTGATTCTGGACATATATTTATACTTTAAAGCAAACTAATTCAATTATTTAAAAATTATATATCATCACAAATTTTTATTAATAGTAGATTTTGTTGGGTTAATTACTTTTTTAACTTGATTTTCAAAATCACTTACATAGTTTTGATCTTGAAGTACCCTGAATTTGGCAAACTCTTTTTCTACCAGTTTCATTGCTACTTCATGACTTACTTTCCCAGCATCGTTGAGTATTTGATATTCATTAAATTGCAAAAAAGCATCCAACTTGGTTATCCAATCTGACATATTCATTGGAATTTGTCTTTCGGCTTGCAATTCGGCAAAATCTAAATACATGGTAACGATACGTTCCAACTCTTTTATTTCTTTTTCTTGCATATAGTTTTTTGCTGTACTTATATCACCTTTTAATACTTTGCCTGTGGGTGCATTTTTCCAAGTGGTTAAACCCATATTAGGTTTACTGGTATCGGCTCTTTGTGCTATTAGTTCGGCTGCTGTTTTGCCTGTAATAGCCCAATGTAATTTATTTTGAACTGTCTTAAAAAACAATTGTGTTATTTCTGCATCCTTATTTTAGTCTATACTGCACTGCTCATAAATGTCCGTAATTTTAAGGTAGTAGCGCCTTTCGCTAGCACGAATTTCACGGATGCGTTCCAAGAGTTCATCAAAGTAATCTTTGCCAATGCGTTTGCCTTGTTTCAAACGTTCATCGTCTAACACAAAGCCTTTGATTATAAACTCTTTAAGGGTTTGGGTAGCCCAAATGCGAAATTGGGTCGCCTGAAAGCTATTTACTCGATAGCCTACAGCTATAATGGCATCTAAACTGTAAAAATCTAATTTTTCAGAAACTACACCTCTAAAACCTCTATTTACCACAGTTTCCATTTTGGAAATAGTGGTAGATGAAGTTAATTCTCCTTCAGCATAAATATTAGTTAAGTGCTTACTAATGGCTGGTACTTTTACTCCAAATAATTCTGCCATGGCTTTTTGGGTAAGCCAAAAGGTTTCGTTATTAAAAACTACTTCAATATTCACATGGCCCGTTGGAGTGCTGTAAAATATGATATCGCTACTTTGCATAATCTATGGAATAATAATTTGAATCCTAAAACTATACTGCAAGTATTAAAATTAGTATAGATTTACCAAGCAGCGGGAATTTATAAAATGAAATTACTTCCCGATACATGAAACGATAAGAAACAAAAAACGCTGAAACCCTTGTAAACAGTGACTTTCAAGAAGTATTTCGAGCAACAAATGAGCAACTACTCATCAAATTTCGACTTTCTTGAGTTACAAATCAGCAACAATAAAGAACGATAAAACGAAGATAAATTAAATTTTTGATACTTGTATTTTGTTGTCGTTTTTTTCTTCTAGCTACATCATCACTACTTCTTGTTTTGTTGCCTTCAAATGCGCAAAATTTAATGCAATGAGCCATTGAGCTTTTGAGCAATTGCGTATTTGCTTCAGATAAATTTCAATACATATAAAGCCAATAAAAATTCAAGAGCGACTATTTATTTTCTCTGAATATTGCTTGTTTGTTTGAAAATGTTGTTTATCTTTGTGAGTGAATACTAACTAACATAAAAACGAATTAGTCCAGTATGCAAGAATTTACAGACAGGCAAATAGAAATAATGGAAGCGGCTACCAACCGCATTTCAAATTATGGTATTCAGAATTTGACCATTAAAACATTGGCGGAGGATATAGGTTTGTCTGAGCCCGCCCTTTACAGGCATTTTAAAAGTAAAAATGAGATCTTATTGAGTTTGTTGGAGTACTTTAAAAAAGAAATGAAAAACCGTATTCAGGCTCTTTCTTTTAAAACAACTGACACTATTGCTGATGAATTAAGGGCCATTTTTAATTCTCAGCTACAAACTTTTACTAACAAACCTGCTATTGTGAGTGTAATTTTTGCAGAAAGCATTTTCCATTTTGATGAAAGTTTGAGTTCTAAAGTGGCTGAAATTATGGATATGATGCAGGACTTTGTTTCTAAAAACATTAAAAAAGGACAAGAAAAAGGACAATACAATAAATTGATTGGAGCTTCTACCCTTACAACCATCATTATTGGTGGAATGAGAATGACTGTGCTGAAATGGAAATTATCGGGACATAAATCTAATCTAGTTAAAGATGGCAAATCGGTATTAGATGGAATTTTAAAAATGATTGAAAATTAAAAAAAAAATTTAACTTGCTATGTTAGTGAATACTCACAAACTCATATTGGGCCTGATCGTTTTATTTGGTTGGAATGTAGCTCGAGCCCAAGAGGTTTGGACACTGAAACAATGTATTGATACGGCACAGGTCCATAACAAAACTTTGCGAATCAATCGCAATAACATATCTATCAGCGAACAACGAAAAAAAGAAGCACAAGCTAATCTCATTCCGAAAGTTACCGCCAATACCGATTACAAATATTTTATGGAATTACCTACACAGCTAATGCCGATGAATGCACTCAATCCGCAAGCTCCGGAAGGTCAATTCAGAGATTTGCAATTTGGTGTTCCGCACAACATTAACGCCAATGTGCAGTTGGCTATGCCTTTGTATAATCCACAGATTTATGGAGCGATACAAAGCACACAAATTGCTAAAGAACTTACAGAATTGCATTTTCAAAAATCGGCAGAACAGGTTCTGTTTGATATTACCACATTGTATTACAATGCTCAAATTATCTTACATCATTTGGCTTTTTTGGACAGTAATATTGCTAATACCGGAAAGCTACTAAAGAATATGGAACTCTTGAAAGATCAACTTTTGGCTAAAGGTAGCGATGTGAGCAAAGTAAAACTGCAAGCCGAACAACTCAACACGCAAAGGCAAAATGTAAACTACAAACTTATTCAGGTCTTGAATGCATTGAAATTGAATATGGGAATTTCATTTGAGCAAAATATTTCTGTTGTTTCTGAAATTCAACAAAAAGTTTCTTTAGAAAGTAATACAAGAAATATTTTGGATTTAAAAATTATCCAAAAACAAAACCAACTGCTTCATAGTGATTTAAAGACATTGAACCAGTCGAGATTTCTGCCTTCGCTAAACTTAATTGCTTCTTACGGAACAACAGGTTTTGGCTATGATAAAAAGCCTAACAATTTTTTGAAATTCTACCCAATTGGATTTGCAGGAGTGCAACTGAGCTATCCACTATTTAATGGAACAGTGACACAGCTAAAAATTAATCAAAAGAAATTGGAGATTACCAACAATGAATTGCAATCAAAATTAATCATTGAAAAGAATGATATGGAAGTTGAAAATGCCATCCAACAAAAAACAATTGCTCAATCCACCATCATCAATACCGAAAATCAAATTGCTTTAGCGAAAACGATTTATGAGCAAACAATTTTACAGCAAAAGCAAGGTACGGCAATACTTACCGATGTTTTATTGGCTGATAATGCACTTCGTGAAGCACAACAAAATTACCTAAATGCTGTCATAGATTTTCTGAAAGCGGATTTGGAGCTAAAAAAGCTGGCAGGAACAATTAAGAATTAAAATAACGAATAAAAAATCAGGAATATGAATTGGAAAAAAATAATCGGGATAATTGCTTTGGTTGCGGTAATTGCACTTGTGTTTTTTAAGTTGAAAAACAATAAAGAAACCACCGAAAGCAAGGTGTATCAATATGACAAAGAAAAACCTATTACTGTAAATGCTGACACCATTCGTTTGCAGACTATTGATGATGCAAATACTTATACAGGTACTTTTGAGCCGAATAAGGAAACAAAAATCAGTGCGGATATACAAGGAAAAATCAATGCTGTTTTGGTAGATGTTGGAAGTAGTGTAAGCAAAGGACAAACACTTATTCAGTTGGATAATTCGTTATTGAAATTACAACTGCAAACGGTTGAAGTGCAGATTGAGGGTTTGGAAGACGATGTAAAACGATACACCATTTTAACGGAAGCCGATGCCGTTCAGGGGGTGCAGTTGGAAAAGGCAAAATTGGGATTGAAATCTGCAAAAGTTCAGAAAGCAACTTTATTAGAACAAATCAGTAAAACCACCATAAAAGCACCTTTCAACGGTGTGGTAACTGCCAAGCTCAATGAGGAGGGCGGTTTTGCAGCACCGGGTATTCCGTTGCTACAAATTACGGATATAAGCACTTTACGTTTTACGGTTAATGTTCCCGAAAATGATTTGGTGCAATTCCAAAACAATCAAACCTACAAAATCAATGCTGATGTTTATCCCGACATTTCCCTATCGGGCAAAATTTCAATGATAGGAAGCAAAGCCAATCTGGGCAATAGTTTCCCAATACAGTTTCAGGTTGCCAACACCAAAAACTTAACCATAAAATCGGGAATGTTCGGCAAAGTAAATCTTTCTGAAACCAAACAAGAACAAGGTATTCTTATTCCGACATCTGCCATTACAGAAGAAAATGGAAAAGCAAAAGTATATCTCATAAAAAACGGAAAAGCCGTATTGCAACCGATAACCATATCAGGAAATATCGGCAATAGAACGATTGTATCAGGCGGATTGGCAACAGGCGATATTGTGGTAACGAATGGCTTTATCAATCTGTTTGACGGAGCGAATATTACGATTAAATAAAATCAGCGAAAATGAATATTACAGAAATATCAATCAAACGTCCCTCGCTGATTATCGTACTTTTCAGCGTATTTGCCCTGCTGGGAATTATCGGCTACAAGAATTTGAGCTATGAACTGATGCCCGATTTTAATCAGCCTGTTGTGGTTATCAGAACCGTTTATCCCGGTGCAGAACCCAACGAAGTGGAAACTTCCGTTTCCCGAAAAATTGAAGATGCACTTTCTAATCTGGAGGGCGTAGATTATTTGCTTACCAAATCATTACCCAATGCTTCAATCATTATTGCCAATCTGAAATACGGAACAGATTTAGACAAAACAATGCAGGACGCTCAACGCTACATTGACAATATCCGAAAGGACTTGCCTAACGATATTCAAAACCCTGTAATGAGTAAAGTGTCGCCTAATGATTTGCCGATAATGTCGGTTAGTGCAACCAGCAATTTAGAGCCGACAGTGTTTTATCAAAAAATGAAAGACGATTACCTGCCACAAATCCAACAGCTAAAAGGAGTGGCAGAGATAACCATTTTAGGCGGAGAAGAACGGGAAATTCAAATCAAGGTGGACAAAGAAAAATTGAAGCTCTATAAAATTTCTTTGTATCAGGTAGTGGAAGCTGTCAATCGTTCGGGGATTGATTTACCTGCCGGAAAATTGCAAACCGATACAGAAAATAATTCGGTACGTTTGGTAGGAAAGTTCAACACCATTACGGACATAAAGAATGTTCAGGTCGCAATGCCTTTTCCAAACAGTCCTGTTTATGTGAAAGATATTGCGGAAGTAACAGACGGCATTAAAGAAATTACTTCGTATAGCCGTTACAACCGTAAAAACGGTATTGGCTTAATGATAAAAAAACAAGGTGATGCCAATGCCGTTGATGTTTCAAAACTGATTAGGGAAAAATTTCAGTCCATTGAAAAACAAAATGCCAATGCAGATGTAAAATTTGTAGTTACGGACGACAGCACCGATAACACCATAGCAGCCGTTAACTCGGTAGTGTTTGACTTGATTTTAGCCGTTATTTTAGTGTCGTTGGTAATGTTACTTTTCCTGAGAAGTTTCAGAAACTCATTGATTGTTTTGGTTGCCATTCCTACTTCCTTAATTACCGCTTTTGCCGTGATGTGGCTTTTGGGTTATACGCTCAACCTGATGACTTTGCTTGCAATGTCTTTAATCATCGGTATTTTGGTGGACGATGCTACCGTAGTTTTAGAAAATATCCAACGTCATTTGGATATGGGTAAAGAAAAAAGAACGGCAGCTATGGACGGAAGAATGGAAATCGGTTTTTCGGCATTGTCTATTACATTGGTTGATGTGGTTGTGTTTCTGCCGATTTTATTCTTACAGGTTTTTGTTGCCGATATGCTCAAACAATTTTCGGTAGTGGTTATCACATCTACGCTTACAAGTTTATTGGTAGGTTTTACTTTAACGCCTTGGCTGGCTTCACGCATCGGGAAAAAAGAAGATTTGCAGCCGACTAATATCTTCAACCGTTTTTTGCTTTGGTTTGAACATCAGTTAGACAAATTTATCAATTGGTATGGCAGAACATTGAATTGGGTTTTACATCACAAACTCATTTTTACAGGATTTGTTTTGTTGCTGTTCGTAGGGACGGCAGCAATGATGAAACAGGGAATTATTGGAAAGGAACTGATTTCCACAGGCGACCAAGGGAAATTCCGTTTGGCATTAGAGTTTGATAAAAGTACTTCCATTCAGCAAAACAATTTGGTTTCAGAAAAAATAGAAAACTATATTTTGAAGCAACCCGAAGTTTCAACTGTTTTCAGCAATGTAGGCGGACCAAGCACAGGTATCGGAAGTTTGGGAGTTGGTTCTGCCAATAAAACCGAATTTACTATTCAGCTAAAATCCAAGAAAGAAACAAATAATCTTTCTACTGAAACCTTTATGCGAAAATTGCGAACTGATTTGCAAAAAGAATATTCAGGCATCAATTTTTCAATGATAACATTAGGCTTAATTCCACGTTCTGCACCGATAGAAATTACATTAAGCGGAAGCGACTTAGACCAGGTAATGCAGACAGGTAATGACTTAAAAACAGTCATTGAAAAAATACCTGGAGCAGATAATGTGCGGCTTTCGGTAGAAGCAGGAAGCCCTGAATTAAAAGTCATTCCTGACAAAGACAAAATGCAGCGTTTAGGATTGAACATGGCTTATGTGGGAATGAATTTGCGTACCGCTTTTACAGGAAATGACGATGCCACTTTAACGGAAAACGGAACAGAATATCCTGTACGGATTTGGTTGGATAAGTTCAGCCGTCAAAATTATGATGATATTAATAATTTGAATATTGTCAATCCAATGGGTGTGCCAATTGAAGTTTCGCAGTTTGCAACTATTGAAAGAGATAATTCGCCTTCGCTTTTAGAACGAAAAGACAGACAACCTGCCGTTACATTAACTTCCGATGCACTCGGCAGACCTTCGGGAACTGTGGCTGACGATGTCGTGTCATATCTCAAAAACAACCCCTTACCCAATGGCATACAAATGACTTGGGGAAGTGATATTAAACGGCAAAACGACAGTTTCGGGGCTTTAGGCTCTGTATTGTTGGTTTCATTTTTACTCATTTATTTGATTATGGTTGCCTTGTACGACAGTTATATTTATCCATTTGTTGCCCTGTTTGCCATACCAGTTGCCGCAATCGGAGCATTTTTAGCATTGAATTTATCACTAAGTAATTTGAGCTTATTTGCTTTGCTCGGTTTGATTATGCTAATGGGATTGGTAACAAAAAACTCCATCTTAATTGTGGATTTTACAAATCAACTGAAAGCAGATGGAAAACATTTCAAAGAGGCATTGATTACTGCAGGCAAAGAACGTATGCGCCCAATCTTAATGACGACTTTTTCCATGGCAATAGGAATGTTGCCCATAGCATTAGGCAGCGGAACAGCAGCAGAATGGAAAAACGGACTGGCCTGGGTAATTATCGGAGGTTTAATTTCTTCTTTGGTTTTAACTGTATTTTTAGTGCCGATGGTATATTATTTGGTGGATAAAGTGAAAGAAAAAATTAGCAATCAAAAAACTGGCGAATTCAATTAATCATAAAAAGATTCCAAACAAAGCCAACTAAAGCTATTTATATCGCTTTATATATACAAAGAGCGACAAAGAGCTACAACTAACGACAAACGTAAACAGCACTACATTGACTTTTTGCATATTTGAACCGTTCGAAATTCTAAAATAGTCTAGACGAGTCTAAAGTTGCGTCTCATAGCGTATCAAATTGTCCAGACACTTTTTCTTTCGAAAAAATAAAAATAATTTAGTGCACAATGGAAGCGGTAACTACGAAAAATATCACCAATGAAATGCTGATGGAGCAATTTCTTGAAATGAAATCCATGATTGCTAATTTGCAATCCGAGATTGAATCTTTAAAGAATCCAGTTGATTCCTTTTTAACGAAATGGATCGATACATTCGAAGCCATGCGTATGCTTCGAGTAAGTCGCCGCACCATCGACAATTATATTAAAGCCGGAAAACTTAAACCCGTTAGAATCAATAAACGGAATCACTTTGCCGTAACCGAAGTAAAAGGCCTGATGCATGTTCCTGAAATTCCAAAAATTAGAAGCTATCAGGATGACATCCAAACAATGCTTAAACAGGTGGCGAGGATGAATGAGATGGGTGAGGATTGGTAATTTGCATGAATTTTTCCATTTTTTGCATGCATTTCTAAAAAACTCACTAACTTTGTATCCGAGCAATGAATTTACTCCGTCAACATATAAAGCAAGGTGAGATATATCGCCGTTCTGACCTGGAATATTATTCCACGGCCATAGATAGGCATTTGGCACAGCTCACAAAAGATGGAACATTGATAAAACTCAACCAAGGATTGTATTACGCGCCCAAACAATCAAAATTTGGGGCTGTCCCCCCGGATGACCGCCAGGTAATAGAATGTTTTCTGAAGGACGAAGATTTTATTTTGGTATCCCCAAATAGTTTTAATTCACTAGGGCTAGGACTAACACAGCTTTATAATACCATATGGGTTTACAACCATAAGCGCAAAGGCGAGTTTCAACTAAATGGTAAGACATTTGAATTCAAACTAAAATCCTCTTTTCCTAAAAATATCTCAAGAGAATATTTGCTTGTTGATTTACTAAACAATTTGGACAACCTTGCTGAAGACCAATCCCAAGCACTAGATAAACTGCCGCACAATGTACGTAGTTTTAATGCTGATGCGTTGATGAAGTATACGCAGCAGTATGGAACAGGCAAAACAAAGCGTACTTTAAAATCAATCCTTCGAAACGTACTTCAGCATGCTTGATTTTAATTATAACTATATATGATAGTTACTTTCCGATACAAAACTTCCCAAAGATGTTTTTCAATAGGTCGTCGTTGGAGATGGCTCCTGTGATTTCGCCTAAGTGATGTAAGGCATAACGTAAGTCCTGAGCAATTAAATCTCCCGTTAAATTAGATTTTAAAGCAGCTAAAACCTCTTCCAAAGTTTCCTGAGTTTGTTTCAATTTCTCGTAATGCCGCAAATTGGTAACCATCGTGCCTGAGTTGGACACTTGATTCAAACCCACCACATCCAATAATATTTGCTCAAAATCCATCAATCCTTGCCCGAATTTGGCTGAAATAGCCACTGTGGGAAAACCCATTGCTTCCCAATCGTTAATTGCTGGCTGGTTCTCATCGACTTTGTTTAATACCAAAATCAAGGGTATATCTAATTCAGCCATTTCTAATAAAGTGGCTTGTATGTCCTCTGGCTTATCCTCACTCACATCCACCACATACAAAATCACTTGAGCCTTCTTCACCCAAGCCTGAGTTCGTTGAACTCCTTGTGCTTCTATAACATCTGTAGTATCTCGTAATCCTGCTGTATCCACCAAACGAAATCGAATGCCGCCTAATACCCATTCATCTTCTAAGCTATCCCGAGTAGTTCCAGCAATATCAGACACAATGGCTCTTTCCTCTTTCAATAAGGCATTTAACAAGGTGGATTTCCCTGCATTGGGTTTTCCAACTATTACAGTAGCTACGCCGTTTTTAATGGCATTTCCTGCCTTAAAACTAGCTACCAAGGGTCTCACTTTATCTAATAGCTTATTGACTAAATCCTCTAAATCTTGTCGATCCGCAAATTCCACATCCTCCTCACCAAAATCCAACTCCAACTCAATCAATGATGCAAAATGAATCAATTCCTCTCGCAAAGCAGCCAATTCTTGTGAAAAACCTCCCCGTAATTGATGCAAGGCAGCAGAAGTAGCTGCGGCTGAGTCAGCGGCAATAACATCGGCAACGGCTTCAGCTTGAGCTAAATCAAATGCTCCATTCAAAAAGGCTCTCTGTGTAAATTCCCCTGCCCTAGCTAATCTAGCTCCTTTTTCCACAAATAATTGAATGATACTTTCTTGTATATAGGGCGAACCATGACAAGAAATCTCGATGACATCCTCTTTGGTATACGACTTAGGGCCTTTATATAAACTAATCACCACCTCATCATACACTCTTCCTTCGGATTCAATACGTCCGTAATGTAGAGTATGCGGGGCTTGTTTAGATAAATCTTTAGTAGGAAAAACGTCATTCACCCAGGCTATAGCTTGGTCGCCCGACAAGCGGATGACACCTATAGCACCTACCCCTAAAGGAGTAGCTAGGGCAATAATCGTATCCTTAAAATCCATTATAGCAAGTTTTGTAATTTCATGGCAACAGACATATCACCAGAAATCTTGATTTTTCCTGTCATGACAGCCATCATCGGGTTTAAGTCGCCCGACATCACTTTGCTAAAATTTTCTACCGTAGCAGAAATAGTACAATCAGCCTCTTCATTTTCATTGGTGACTGAACCATCGTTTTTAACAACAATGATACCTTCTGGAAAAGCAAACTTAAATGAAACGCCTAATCCGCCTTTTTGTGCGGCCATAGTGGCAATACGATCGTTGATGTCTTGAAATGTCATAATTTTATTCTAAATGTGTCAATGAAATAGCAAATTTAAGGCATTTATTTCCTTAAAGAAATTTTACATTAGACTTCCCGGCGGCAAATCCCCTTGAAGTCACAATACTGGCAATCCTCCAAATCTGCCGTTTTCTCAAATGGCTCTGAAGGATCTAGTAAACGATGAACCCAATGTGCAATCAATTTTTCTGATTCCTTTAAAAAATCTTCCAAAGATTGATGTTCACTAAACTCGATATTCTCTGTCAAAACCGCAGCTGATAAATTCCTAAAGGATATAATTCCAGGCTGAATCTGTACGGAAGGAGCATGAATTTGTTTCAAATATTCTACTCGATCTTCTTGTGGTTTAGATAACTCCTTTCCCAATAAAAACTTATATAACCACAACTGAAATAACTTTTCTTTGATATCCTCGGAGGTTAATTCAGACATTAAGTCATCCCCGATTTTCAAATCCTTTTTCTCTACTTTACCTGTTTTATAATCAATAATTCGAATAATATTGGCTCCTAAGCGATCCATTCGGTCTACTCTACCTTTCATTTTCACTGGCCAAACTTCTCCATCAACTGATATTCCTACCTGTGTTTCTAAACTTCCCTCTACTACTAAAAGTTCAATGGGCTCATTTTCCCATTGTTGAGATGCTAGCAAATAATTTTCCAATATCGTTTTCGCAACTTCCTTCAAAACATAATTGAAACCTTTTTCCAATTCAAATACCCCTTTTTCTTTTTCGATTTCACGAATGGCTCGATTCAAATAATCTTCCAAATGAAGCATTTTATCTGACCAATCCACTTGATCCATTCTTCCTCCATGCTGTTCTTGGATTTCTGTATCGATTAATTCCAATACTTTATGAATCCAAGTACCAAAAACATCAGCCCCCATATCGTCATCACTCTGTTTGTCGTCACGTAAACCCACAATTTGAGAAAAATAATACTTCATGGAACAGGTCACCAACATCGAAACTGAAGAGGCAGACAATCCCCTTTTCAAAAGAACTTCCTTGATCTTTTGACGCATCTCTCCCGTTTTTTCAATACTTGTCACATGCTCTTCTCTCTTTTTATCAGATTTACCTAATTCCAAAACAGGCTCTTCCAACACCAATTGAGGATTCTTCTTTTTCCAGTCGAATCGTATCTGTTTGATGAAACGACTCATTTCCTTGATACTTGATTTTTCGGAAGGTTGCACGTAGCAGAGTATTACTTCTTGTGCTCTTTGCAACAAACGATAAAAGTGGTAGGAAGTAACTGCGTCTGCTTGCGTGAAAGTGGGTAATGAAAAATACGACATATTAGCTATGTCCGTAGGAATTAGGCTTTCTCGTTTTCTTGTTCCTGGCAAGGATCCTTCATTCAATGACAATACAATTACTCGATCAAAATCCAGGGTTCGCGTTTCTAATAAACCCATGACATGCAAGGTTCTGGAACTATGATCAGGGCCTTCAAAGGTTAGTTTTTGCTGCTGCAATAATTGCATCAATAGAATCTTTCCACTAGAATAAGAAATCGGGAATCTATCTTGAATAGATGATTCTAGCGTTTCACACACATCAAATGCTTGCTGAACTGCCTCAGCTTGCTCATCCCATTCATTTCGGGGATAAGCCAACATAATTTGATGAATGAAACTTTTGATATGCGCTAATATCACGGAAAAATCATCGTTTGCCTTCACTAAAATATGATTAAGCAGGGGAATTTTCAGGGCTCTAACTTCGTCAAAGGATATATATAAGTTATCAGCACCAAGTTTGGACACCAGTAATTCATTGGTAGTAATTTGCTTCTGCTTAGACCAATATTGGGCATATAACTGTACCAAAGGATGCTGCCAAAGCGTTAGTAAATATGCAGTTGGATATCGACCTTCAACAGCTCTTTTGGTCAAATCCCACCATAAATTAATCAATGAAAATATTTGAGTCTTTTTTATGGAAAAACCCATGGTGATATTCAATCGATCTTTAAACTCACCAATATATTGAGTTACTTGATCCAAAAGCGATTCATCTCCTAACACTAAGGCTACTTGCTCTTGGTCACCATAGGTATGTGCCCATTTTCTAATGGCGTCCATAGCCACATAAACTTGGGCAGAAGGATTGGCAAGACCAATAATTTGAACTTTTTTAGGATCTTCAAGCAAATGCTTTTCCATCCATTGAAAAGGTCCTCGGGATAAATAGTCCTGAGAAACAGGATGAGAATAATTTCTTAACCAATTTCCAGCCCGATGAAATTTATTTTTGACATAGTATTCATCTGCATCCCAAAGAGTCTCTGCCAAACCTTGTTTTAGCAAAGTTTGAATAATTTCCTCCTCTGCTTTTGAAAGTGCATTAAACCCAACAAAATAGATTTTCTTGAAGTTTTTCGCTAATCCTTTTCCTTGTTCTAAATTTTCAACAAGGCTACGATATGCCATTCCTCGGTACACCAAACCCAAGGACTCCAACCTACTTTTAAGACGAATAAATACTTCTAATAAATGATCGTAAAGCTTAAAATAGGCTTTGGTATTTTCAGTAATGAATTTTTCAGGTTGTTCTTCTCCATATTCATTTCCCCATCGTTCCAAGGATTTGGCCTCCGACAAAAAAGAAAACAACTGAACTGGATCTACTAGATATAAATCAAGTAAATCAAAATCTTTTAGCATCAGTTGTCCCCATGAAACAAATCGATCAAAATCAACTTGTTGATCTACTTCTTTGAAACAAGCAAAAGCTTCCATCAATAAAGTTATAGGGTCAATCAGTTCAGAATTTGTCATTTGTAAGGCAAATTCCTCAATGGTCATCACTTTAGGGGAAATAAAAGGTCTTTCTCCCAATTGAGCTAATTGTGTTTTAAGGTAAAGCGCACCTCTTTGGGAAGGCATCACGATTGCGACTTCCCTCAGTTCATCAAAGCCATGTTGAGCTATGAGATGTTCCGCAGTTTTCCTTAAAAATGATTTCATGCTATCTTACAGATTTCCCTTTTTCATTTCTTTGACAGCATAATCTACGGCTCTTGCCGTAAAAGCCATATAGGTTAAAGAAGGATTTTGAGTAGACGTTGAAGTCATGCATGCTCCATCAGTCACAAATACATTTTTCACTTGATGCATTTGATTCCATTTATTCAAAAGAGACGTTTTCGCATCGGCGCCCATACGGACACCTCCCATTTCATGGATATCCAAACCTGGTGCTTGTTTGGTATCTCGGTGGTGAATATTGGTAAAGCCAGCTTTGGTGTACATTTCAGTAAATTGATCTATGAAATCCTGCACCATTTTATCATCATTATCGTCATAAGCCACATTTACATGCAAAATAGGCATGCCATTCTCGTCTTTTTTAAGCTTATCGAGTGTCACTTTATTACTTTCTTTTGGTATCGTCTCACCCATCATGTGTGAACCAGCATACCACATTTGGTTCATCTTTGGATTCAACAGCGAATTTTTTAAGCTCTCACCTAAGCCTTCCCGATCGCTACTTGAACCTCTACCAGCATTCATTCCCGCCGCATAGCCGCGTAAGAAATTGGTTTCTTGCTTGTACAAATTTCGGAATCTAGGGATATAACCTGAATTAGGGCGCCCTCCTTCTGTTTTAAAATCCAAATAACCCTCATATTCCGCAGAAATAGAGGCACGATAGTTATGGAAAGCAATGTGTGTACCCAATAAGCCAGAATCATTACCCAAGCCATTGGGAAAACGATGTGAAGTAGAATTCAACAAAATCAAATTGGTATTTAAAGCGGCTGCGGTAACAAAAATCACTTTAGCAAAATATTCCACCATTTCTTTGGTATGTGCATCCACTACACGAACACCTACTGCCTTTTGTTTCTTCTCATCATAGATGATGGAATGTACCACAGAGTCAGGACGTAATGTCATATTTCCTGTTTTGGCAGCCCAAGGTAAAGTAGACGCATTGGCTGAAAAATAGCCGCCATAAGGACATCCTCTTTGGCATAAATTTCTACCTAAACATTGCGCTCGTCCTTGTTGGTCGTGAATATCCTGAGGTTGAGTTAAATGAGCACACCTTCCAATAATCACATGGCGGTCATTATACAGTCGTTTAATTTCCTTTTGAAAGTGTTTTTCTACACAAGTCAATTCGTGAGGAGGTAAAAACTCTCCATCAGGAAGTGCATCTAGGCCATCCTTATTCCCAGAAATACCTGCAAATTTTTCCACATGAGAATACCATGGATCTAATTCTTTGTAGGTAATGGGCCACGGAGTTGCAAAACCATCTCGTGCTGGGCCATCAAAATCCAATTGAGACCAACGCTGGGTTTGTCTAGCCCATAAGAGCGATTTACCTCCTACTTGATAACCACGAATCCAATCAAATGGCTTATCCTGCTCATATGGATGCTCTTTATCTTTCACAAAAAAATGCTTGGCATCCTCACGGAAAGCATAACATTTAGAAATGATGGGATTTTCTTTGATTTCTTCATCTGTCAATCGACCACGATGGGGAAATTCCCAAGGTGACATTAAAGTAGTGGGATAATCTTCATTATGGGTTACTTTTCTTCCTCTTTCTAAAACAAGGGTTTTAATTCCTTTTTCACAAAATTCTTTGGCAGCCCAACCTCCGGCCATTCCAGACCCAATGACAATAGCACCATAGGTGCGCTTTTCGGCATTCGTTAAATAATTCATCGAAATAAAACTTATGATTTTTTGACTGGAGCACAACCGTTAAAAAAGCCCGGCGCCATGACATAATGATAGTATTTGACCATGATTTCTTCAGAAGAAGTATAGCCTTGAATGGTTAATCCCTTTAAAGTAGACATAGCATTTTGCGCATCAGCACCTAGATTACCATGAGCCATAGCAAAAAGGAATTGCTCTTTTTCTGCTTGGTTAGCTTGAGTCCAGGGTTTTTTCACATAGGTCTCCAAAGATGTTCTAAAACCATTTAATACCTTGCGAAATGCATCCTGAGCCGTTGGCTCATAGCAATCATCCAACATGGTTTTTACAAAGCTTGGAACTCCTAAACTGACAGCTCCAGGGATAGTTGATTCGGGTATGATAATCCCTACCCAATCACTTAATAATTGATCTTGATCCTTAGTCCACTCGATTGGTTTCCAAGAGGTAGGTAAAATAGGTTTCGTTTGGGCAGAAAGGTCATAAAAAGCCACGCTTCCTAATGTGACTAGTGCCATTCCTTTTACCCATTCACGACGAGAAATTGATGTCATTTGCAATAGATTTTAAACAGAGTAAATCTAATGAAAAAACGGGAGCTTGTTGTGCTGAAAATGTAGGTAAAATATGAAAAAACAGAAATTCGATTAGCCCGAACGAGGAATTTGGCGCACACTCTTTTTTTTCCAATTTTTGGGATTATTACGAGTATATTCCTGCATATTATCAAATGCTTTTTTAGTAAGAACAACATAGTCGTGGTAATTCGATTGCCAAGAAAATTCGGCATCAATCTTGTGTGCGTATTTTGACACCGCAGATTTATATGAGCGAATAATAGAGGATATAGATCCATATTTAGGGGAAATGGAAGACATAAATGCTTTTCTTGGACATGCATTTATCTTTTGAAAAGGTCCTTCATTATTTACTATGTTTATATCCAAGACATTAGAATTGGAAGGGAATGTTTCTTTATTTGATGGAATCCTTATGGACAAAGTATCAGAAATATTTTTGATAATCAACATTCCATGTAAATGGTCTGGCATGATGACAAAATTCCCTAAATCTACAAATGGAAAATGTAAAGGTATTTCGATCCAAAATTTTTCTGCCAATTTACCCAATTCACTCAATTGCATTTCAGAATCGAATAATGGATGTTTTTTAACAATTTTACCAAAATAATGAACCCTGTTTTTGGTACAAATAGTAATAAAATAAGCACCAGGCCTTCTGTAGTCCCAATTGGTCTTTCGAGTCGTATCTACTCTATATTTATTCCGAAATTTTCTTGGTTTTATTGGTGGCATAGATATGATTTTTGACTGTATATATCTGTAAAAAACAGACCTCTACAACAAAAAAAGCGCCATAACATATCAAAAAAAAATCCGACTATCAGAATATCAAAAACCAGATAAAAGCCAAAGCCGAAGCACTGCTTCGGCTCAACGGTCCAAAGGCTCAACGATCCCAAAGCCGAAGCACTGCTTCGGCTCAACGGTCCAAAGGCTCAACGATACCAAAGCCGAAGCACTGCTTCAGCTCAACAGTCCCAAGGCTCAACGATCCCAAAGCCGAAGCACTGCTTCGGCTCAACGGTCCCAAGGCTCAACAATCCCAAAGCCGAAGCACTGCTTCGGCTCAACAGTCCCAAGGCTCAACGATCCCAAAGCCGAAGCACTGCTTCGGCTCAACTGTCCCAAGGCTCAACGATCCTCTAGTCGAACAAGAGCCATTTTACCCCATATCCAAAAACACGGGACATGGCTGGATGAAGATAAGCCGTATAATAATTGTTGTTCAAAAGGCCATAATTGGCATGAGACATTTTGAAAAATAATCGAACTCGATTAATACGTAGGGAAACATATGGATCAAGCTGCACAAAAGCAGGGACTTGATAATTATTCTGAAGATGGTATTGCTGAAGTGCTGGTTGATAAGCATCAGCAAAGTAAGCAGATTGATGATGTATATCTATTCCAAATTGAACATACAATAACTTTTTGTACTGTACATCCAAAGCTAAATTAGCATCAATCAATAAGTTAGGCATTCGTATTAGATTAGGACCAGTTTGCGTGTTGGCATACAGCTTCGTAAACCAAGAAAATTTCCTCCATTGTCCACCCAAATCCACAGTAGTTCTAAAAACACCAATATCTGATTTAGTTTGAGTTGGTGTGGCCAATGAATCAAAATAAACCCAATCCGAAATCCGCTGAATTGTTAATCCAGGTTTGAAATAAACATATTTCGACTTCAAGTGCAAAGCACCTGAAATTTCATCCATGGAAATATTGGCAAAATCATTTTTCCATCTATACGAGGTATTATAAACCCAGTTTTGAGCCACACTTGGACTGTAGGAAATTCTTTGTGCAGTTACTTGAAAAAATGGAGATTGAAAACTGGCTTTTATTCGATAATCCGATCCTAATAAATATTCTCCCTCTGCTGTAAAATCAATATTTTGGTTAAAAGATTGATTAATCCACAATCCAACATAATTTTCAAATCTATCTAATTTACTCTCATTCAATGGATTATAAACGGACCAAAAGCGTTGCTTTAAATAGGTACGGTATACAAATTGTTTGTAAATACCCTTTAAGCCCGTTTGATGACTGTAAGAAGACCATTGATTTTCATTGTATAAGGAATCCTCTGCTGGTGCTTGAATGTATTGAATGTAGGTTCTTGGGTAAAAACCATCGACCAAAGACTGTTGAAATGCTTTGTCTCTGAACTTTACTGTACGATTTTCCACATCCACTGCCTGGAATAATTGTAAACCTTTCCAACCTACATATTCATGGTAAACATGAAATTTGATGAATTTATCATTGGATTGAGAAAGAGAATTGGACAAAATAGCTGTATTATCTATGTATTTCAAAGCTTCATCAGCTGTCAACACTTTGGATAATTTTACCCCACCTTGATCATTCGTTCCTTGATCAAAATAGTTTATATGCCCCAATAAGCGATATTTCTTGTTTTTTGATTGGTAATTCGTGTGTAATAATAAACCCCATTGACCCAACAAACTTTGCTCTCCTGATTTAAATGCAGCATCCGTTAAAACTTTATCTGCCACCATCCTTTGAAGTGCAATCCCAATATTCCAAAGAGAATCTACATTTCTAGCAAAATTAAAATTCAAACGAGTCTGACCTCCTCCACCTAGGTTATATTCCACTTCAGAATAAGGCGATTTGGAATTAAAATACCGCACTTGTTCTGATTGAAAAGCATAAGGGGAATAAACCGAATATCCCAATTGAGTACCTAAAGTACCTGGCGATTGAAAAAACACCTGTCTGGCTGCAGTTCCATCATTTCCTAAATTAGCTGTTAAAAAACCGCTTTTCTCTTGAAATAAATAGCGTTGAAACAAAGTGAGTGTGGTATCTATTCTCCGCTTAATTTCTCGCGAATTCACCACATCCGATTCGTGTACAAAATACATGGTATTAGGGCCATATACTTGTTTAGTTGAATCATCTAAAGCTGCACGACCGCTTTTTTGAGGCCCTTTACTTTTACCTTGATTAGTTTGAGTAGCGGGATTTGGGAAACCATTTCGATCATTGGGA
The DNA here is from genome assembly GCF_019923745.1 of Aquirufa aurantiipilula. Taxonomy (GTDB): domain Bacteria; phylum Bacteroidota; class Bacteroidia; order Cytophagales; family Spirosomataceae; genus Aquirufa; species Aquirufa aurantiipilula. The sequence continues at coordinate 99,780 of NZ_JAANOG010000001.1, read as the reverse complement.
TTTTGCGTTCCGGGAAAAGTAGAATTCGTTCCAGGCGTCAAAACTTGTGCCCAAATCGAAAATGGAAGCAAAAAAGAAATAACAAAAAGTAAGTTTAACCGATGTTTCATCGCCGCAAAGGTAGCTTAAAATAAGGAATTTATTTTGTTAAGCTTTGATTCATCAAGCTCCAAAACTCTACCTCTCCCTTCAAAAAATACATCTCCATAGGTAAATAGGTCAGTTTTTTAGCTAGTACAGGGAAGTCCTGAAAAACAGCTTGAAAGCGAACATAATCCTTGTGTGTGGTAATAAATGCCTCATTCTCTGCCATTTTAGTAGCCTTAGTATTCAATTCCTGCAGTTCAGCTTGAGTAAAACGATAATGGTCTGGATATGATTGTGTGCTTTTCAAGACGCCTAATTTATCTACTTGTTCAAAAAACAAGATCGGATTTGCAATACCTGCAAAGGCATGCCATGAAATTTGGTTGAATTCTTGAATACCTTTGGGATTACCATATCGAATCGAAGCAAAGAATACAGGTTTGGGAATTTCTGATTTTACATATTCCATTTGTTGCTGGCTCAAATGGCTTGGACAACGAGTTACAAGCACCACATCAGCTCTTTCTATCCCTTCTCTCCATTCTCTTAATCGACCCATCGGCATCAAATGGTCTTTAAAATATGGTTGATCAAAAGTGGTACAAATGATATTGAAATCCGCTTTCAAAGCACGGTGCTGAAATGCATCATCTAAAATAACCGTCTCGATCTCAGGAATTTGATTGACCATTTGTTCAATCCCTGCCACCCTACTTTCGCAGACAGCAATATGAATATCAGGAAAAGTTGTTTTATAGGTTAATGGCTCATCTCCCACCTCAGCTGCTGTGGAATCACGCTCAACCCATCGAAAACCCTTGCTTACACGTCCATAACCCCTACTTAATATACCCAATGATTTTTTCCAACTTTTATGCTGAATCAAGTAAGATACCAATGGACTTTTACCAGTACCTCCCACAGCCAAGTTACCCACCACTATTGTTTTGGGTTGATCAAAATGATGCGATTTAAACCATCCCCAATCATAAAATGCATTACGAATAGAAATGATGATTCCATAAAGCAATGCAGGAAACCAGGTGATTACATTTTTCATATCAAGTTTAAAGCTAAAAAGAATCGTCGAGGCGGCAAAACAGCCAAGAAAATAATAACTTGCAGCTATGTTTGATATATCCGTTTCTTACCAAAAACATTCCTTACAATTTCACTTTGAAGCCGGTACTTCTAGAGGCGTATTGACTGAAAAAAATTCGTATTTCATTCAAATTAAGAATAAGAAAAACCCCACTCAAATAGGAATAGGAGAAGCAGGTCCTTTGCGAGGACTTAGTCCAGAATTTGAAGAAGAAGGATTGGCGGGATTCGAAAAATACATTAAGAGCGCTAAATGGGAGTATTTTCCTGAAACTCTTGAAGAGTTACCATTATTTATTTCCCATCTTCCATTAGGCTACCCCTCCTATAAATTTGCCATAGAAATGGCAGTTGTTGATTACATACAAGCTAAAAATGGAATCTTTTTTAAGAATGAATTTAGCCTAGGAAAAATGGCGATTCCCATCAATGGCTTGATTTGGATGGGAAAACCTGATTTCATGGAAGATCAAATCGAAGAGAAAATAGCCCAAGGGTATACCTGCCTAAAATTAAAAATTGGAGCAATTGATTTTGACCAAGAATTAGCCATTTTGAAAAATTTGAGAAGTCAATTTCCCAAAGAAAAACTACTTATTCGAGTAGATGCGAATGGGGCTTTTAGTCCCAAGGAAGCTGCCTACAAATTAGAGCAATTAGCCAAATTGGATATTCATAGTATTGAACAACCGATACGTGCTTGTCTTTGGAATGCAATGGCAGATTTATGCCAAGAAAACATTTTACCCATCGCTTTGGATGAGGAATTGATTGGTTTGGAAAGTGAAGATCAACAAAATCAATTATTAGATAAAATACCCGCACAATACATCATTATTAAGCCCAGCCTTGTTGGTGGATTTTCAGCTAGCCATGATTGGATTCAAGCTGCAGAAAAACGTCAAATGGGCTGGTGGATTACTTCTGCCTTGGAATCTAACATTGGATTACAAGCTATTGCCCAATTTACCGCAGAATATTCACCTCAAATTCCTCAGGGACTAGGAACAGGATCTCTGTATACCAATAATTTTGCTTCAGGCTTGTTGATTCAAAGAGGAAAATTACATTTCAACCCAAATTTTCTCCGTGTCAATCCATTTCATGAAAATCATGTTTAGGAAATACATTTTAAGGCCTATCTTTACAAAAAAATAGAAAATACTTCATGAATACGATTGACGCGGCAATGATTGCCATCTTAGAAAAACGCTTAGAACTCTCTAAATTGAACTATTCAGACGAAAGTTATGATGACGTAGAAGAAATCCTACACGATTTAGAAGATGATTTTAATGAAAAATACGGAGATCAATTGGAAGAAATTCTTGAGAAAGTTCATATCAAGCATTGCCCTGAATCTGACGTTCTTTTGCCTACAGCCTATTTAGCCAAAAAATTTGTAGAAACGGAAGACGGTGAAATTGAAATTGGAAAGAAAGAAGGCGTGGAAGTAGAATGGATTGAAAATCCTGCCGTAGGTGCCAGATTAGTATTATTACCTTCACCAACACGTATTTTATTAATGACACCTAAAGGTATTAGCGTAGTTTGGGAAAAAGAAAGCTAGAAATTTAGCCCATTAAAATCATAAAAATAAATGCAAAAAGCCGCTAGAATATAATTCTAACGGCTTTTTCTATGAAGAGTAGTTAAAGGATTTTATACCCAATCCACTCCTTTTACTAACAATTTCTGTGTTTCTAGTCCCAAGGGATAATCCGAATAATCATGCATATAATCCCAACTAGCTAATGGAGGCAAACTCATCAAAATTGATTCTGTCCTTCCATTGGTTTCTAAACCAAATTTTGTACCTCGATCATGAACTAAGTTAAATTCCACATACCTTCCTCGACGAAGTAATTGGAATGCCTTTTCGGCTTCTCCAAAAGGACGAATCGCATTTTCTTCCATCAAATGACTGTAGATAGGAACAAATGCTTCCCCGACAGCTTTTACAAACTCAAAATTGGCTAATTTCTCTTCCAATGTTTTAGCCTTGATATAATCAAAAAATATCCCACCAATTCCACGTGTTTCTTCACGATGAGTATTAAAGAAATAATCATCAGCCCAGGTTTTATATTTCGGGTAATACGTTTTATCAAATCGATCACAAACAGCCTTAATTTGCTCATGAAACCATTTTGCCTGCTCTGGAATAATGATATGGGGTGTTAAATCAATTCCTCCCCCAAACCAATGTTCTCCATTACTTAATTCAAAATACCGAACATTCATATGAATGATTGGCACCCAAGGATTGATTGGGTGCATTACAATCGACACCCCAGTGGCAAAAAAATCGACCTCTTCCTTAATATCTAGACTCTTAACCATTTTGGGATGCAATGGACCAAATACCGCAGAAAAATTAACTCCCGCTTTTTCCAGGATATTCCCATTCACAATGACACGAGAACGGCCACCACCACCTTCTTTGCGTTTCCAGTTATCTTCTTTGAATCTACTTCCACCATCGACAGCTTCGATTCCTCTGCAGATAGAATCTTGCAAACCTTTGAAATAATCGGCTATGACTTCCTTTCGCATACTTATTGTGGAGAATGTTGATTGGTATCAGGTGATTCAGTTGGACTGCCTAATAAAGAATTAAGTGAATCTAATTCTGAATCACTGACTTGTAGTGAATCAGGCAATGTACTGTACGAACTTTGACAATTAAAATCTTTTTTGACTACGCGTTTATCTAACTTATCAAAAGGCACAGGTTTATAATTAGCCAATAATGGGTCATTTACCACCTTGATCATAAAACGCTTATAAATAGGTAAAGCCGTTTTTGAACCTTCCCCAAGTGCTCCTGTTCGAAAGTGAATCGAACGGTCATCTCCACCTACCCAGACCCCAGATATCAAATTGTGTGTCATTCCTATAAACCAACCATCTGAATGATTCGAAGTGGTACCCGTTTTTGCAGCAAATGCTGGTGCATATCGATTATTCGTAGGCAATAAGACTTCTCCTTCATTCCAAAGTAGTGAACTTCCCGTTCCTCCTTCATATACAACCCCCTCCAACATGGAACGAACCAACTGAGCTGATTCCTTTTTAATAACACGATATGAAACAGGATCAAATCGCTGTAAGACTTTACCATTTTGATCTTTAATCTCTTGGACAATCATCGGTTCCACATGTATACCTTCATTGACAAAAGCAGAATAAGCACCAATCATTTCGTATAAAGAAACATCAAAAGATCCTAAACCAATGGAAGGAACAGCTTTCAAGGGGCTCTTAATTCCCATTTTCTGGGCATAATACATGACCGTATCTGCTCCCACTTCATTGGTTAATCGAGCCGTAATGGAGTTGATGGATTTAGCTAATGCCCGTCGAATCGGCATGGCTGCATACGAAAATGTGCCATCCGCATTGGAAGGACGCCAAATTTTCTTCTCACCTTTCTCCTCAACTTCTAATTCAAAAGGTTCATCCGTCATCATGTAGCATGGCGACAAATCCTTAGGTCCATCAATAGCGGCAGTATAAACAAATGGCTTAAAAGTAGAACCAGGTTGACGCTTGGATTGCTTCACATGATCGTATTTGAAATACTTAAAGTCTAAACCTCCCACCCAAGCTTTGATATGTCCGGTATAGGGATCTAGAGTCATCATACCCGATTGTAAGAATTTCTTGTAGTATTGAATGGAATCATAAGCACTCATGGTCATTTGTTCTTCTCCCAAAGTAGACCTAGAATAAACCCACATTTTCCGCTTTACATTTTTCATGTAATGCATGACAGAATCAGGATTAGCAGGATATTTATGTACCAAAGCTTTATAATATTCCGTACGTTTAGCCACAGTATCAATGAACCCAGGAATTTCCTTTCCATGTTCATCTACCCATGGGTTTTGGCCTGTCCAATGATTGTCAAAAGTTTTTTGAATGGAACGCATGCCTGATTCCACCGCTTGTTCGGCATGAATTTGCATCCTTGAATCGATTGTGGTATAAATTTTTAAACCATCACGATACAAGTCAATCTCCATGTCATTGGCCTTGGCCCACTCATTCAAATATTTGGCAATGGCTACTTTAAAATAATTACCTGTTCCATCATAAGGAGATTCCTCATTGGTATGTAATTCAATCGGCATTTTTGCCAAAGAATCATAGGAATTTTTCTTTAAATAACCCGCTTTAACCATTTGAGCTAAAACTACATTACGACGCTTCCAAGCTTTATTTTGCTCTAAAGGTTTACCTTCATAACGCTTTGGATTATAGGTGGTTGTCGCCTTCTGAAGTCCAACCAAAATAGCTGCTTCTTGAATATTTAATGAGTCAGGAGAAGTGTTAAAATAGGTTTTCGATGCTACTTTAATACCATAGGCATTATTGCCATAATCTACCGTATTTAAATACCAAAGGATAATTTCATCTTTGGTATAAAAGCGTTCCAATTTAATGGCAGTAACCCATTCTTTGGATTTATAGATCAATTTACTGAGCCCCGGTATATAACCAAATAAACCCGTTTTAGTAAAACTTTTCTTGGTACGTGTTTTGAATAAGTTCTTAGCTAATTGTTGGGAAATGGTACTTCCTCCCCCACGATCACCTCCTTTAACTAATCCAACAGCCACACCAGCCCAAGCTTGAAAGTCAATACCAGTATGCTCATAAAAACGAGCATCTTCAGTCGCTACAAGTGCCTGAACCAAATAAGGAGAAAGCAATTTATAATCACGTATAGGCGTTCTGTTTTCGGCAAAATATTTACCTAGTAAAACTCCGTCAGCAGAATAAATTTCGGAAGCTTGGGATAATTTGGGATTTTGTAATTCATCTACCCCCGGCATTTCACCTGTCAACCAAAAAATATTCGTTTCAATGACAAAAAGATATATCAAAACGTACATGACCGCTTTACCAGCTACCTTCCACATGGTCACAATAGGACGATAATACGGGGAACTGCGATCTACATGGGCTTCGTAATAGGCTTCAATTAAACGCCATTTAGTCAGTAGAAAAAAATGGGTCATGGCCACTTGGCCTACTAACCAAGAATACTTTTTTTCACCTAAAATACGGGCTAATAAGGGCAATAAAAAAGCAGTTAAACGCTCCAATCCTATCCAGAAAAGGCTTTTAAGCTGTTGAACGATTGCGCGAATTCGTTGTAGCATAAATGGATTGAATTATTCCGTTTCTAATTTTTCTAAGATACTCATTAAATCCGTAAAATCCCTAAAACCAGGTCTATCCTCTTGGCCTGCTGTCAAACCAATACCTTGAATCGAGCTTTGTTCTACCCATTCCTCCAAATCTTCCTCAGGCAACTCCAATCCCAATATAACAGGATATTGTGCCGCCCAAGTTTCTATTTGAGCTTCCATTCCCTGCAAGGAATCTGGAGAATCGGCTACCAATAAAAAGTAGTTTATATAAGGTGCAGCAGTAGCAAATAAAGCGGGTAAATTATCGGTATCTATATTAACACGCATCATTTTGGGAATGTCTAATTCCAATAAACGAGGCAACTGGGCCCTGGAATCAACTTCAATCCAATCTGGAGCATAATTTTGAACAATTTCTTTCATTTGGTCAGCTGAAAGCCCAGCAAGTTCTGCCACTATTTCTACTCCACTCAACCAATTTCTTATTTCTTTGTATTTATCTAGTGGCATGTCATGTAAGGCAAATCCTAACCAATCTACCCCCATACCAGCACAATAGCGAGCGTCTGAAAGGTTATCAATCGAGGAAACCTTAACGCGTGTTTTTAACATCATATTCTCTTCTAAAACAATTGGCAAAACTACGCTTTAGGACGTGAATTACAAATAAAAATGACTTATTGGAGAAATAAATCACTAAATTGCGAAAAATTTCTGCAGGCTTTGAACCTGAATTGAATATGGAAACAAAAGGACGCGTTCTCGTCGCTATGAGCGGCGGCATTGACAGCTCAGTCGCAGCTGTTTTACTACACGAACAAGGATATGAGGTAATTGGCATGACCATGAAAACATGGGACTATGCTAGCTCAGGTGGAACCAAAAAAGAAACAGGTTGCTGTTCATTGGATTCCATCAACGATGCCAGACACATCGCTGTCTCCTTGGGATTCCCTCACTACATATTGGACATTCGAGAAGAATTTGGGGATTCCGTGATTGATTATTTTACCAATGAATATGTGGAAGGGCGTACTCCTAACCCATGTGTCATGTGCAATACTCACATCAAATGGGATGCACTTTTGCGTAGAGCTGACCAACTAGGCTGTGATTTCATTGCCACTGGACACTATGCCCAAATACGTCAAGAAAACGGTAGATATGTTATTTCCAAAGGAGTGGATGCCCTAAAAGATCAAAGTTATGTGCTTTGGGGAGTATCACAAGAAAGCCTTGCTAGAACCATTTTACCATTGGGTCATTTAACCAAGCAAAGAATCCGTGAGATGGCTTCAGAACGTGGATTTGTGGATTTAGTTAATAAGTCGGAAAGCTACGAGATCTGCTTTGTACCTGATAATGACTATCGAGGATTTCTAAAAAGACGTTTATCAGAATTAGAAGATGCAGTACAAGGTGGGAACTTTGTAGATCAAGCCGGGAAAATCATAGGTAAACATGAAGGCTATCCCTTTTATACCATTGGTCAGCGTAAAGGATTAGGTAAGGCTTTTGGATTTCCAGCTTTTGTCACGGAAATACGAAAAGAAACGAATGAAGTGGTGATTGGAAAATTGGAGGATTTGAATCGCACCGGTATGTATCTTGGTCAATTAAACTTGCAAAAATATGCGGAAATACCCATTGGGGGATTGGAAACAATAACTAAGGTTCGTTACAAGGATCCTGGAACTGAGGCCAAAATTGAGCAATTTCAAGGTAAAATTAAGGTAGAATTCCACGATGAAGTATCTGGTATTGCTCCCGGACAAGCTGCCGTTTTCTATGAGGGTGACGATGTCGTTGGTGGAGGTTGGATTTTAAAATCGTTCCAAAAAGGTAGTGTATTTGAAAACGTTCAATCTTTTGAGGTATGAAAAAAATAAGCATATCAGGATTTTTGATTCTTCTTGGTTTACAAATCAGTTTAGCTCAAACTAGCAAAACCTATCCAAAAGCTGATATCAGTTTTTTGGTGATGGGGGATTTCGGTCGACAAGGTGAATACCATCAAAAAGAGGTTGCCAAACAAATGGCGATAACGGGAACTGAGGCTGACATAGATTTCATCATCACTACTGGAGATAATATTTATCCTAAAGGTGTGGCAAGTACCTTAGATCCTGCTTGGAAAAGTAGTTTTGAAGATATTTATGTGGGACATAGTCTGCATGTAAATTGGTATCCGGTTTTAGGCAACCACGATTACGCTGGTAATCCACAGGCAGAAATTGACTATTCTCAAATCAGTAGAAGATGGAATATGCCAGCTCGCTACTATTCCAAAACATACAAATTATCAGATGGTAGTCAATTATTGATCGCTTTTTTAGATACTTCACCTTTTGAATTGGGCTATTATCAAGATGAAGATGAACCATTCAGAACCAATGTAGCTTCACAAGATACAATTGCTCAGAAAAAGTGGTTTACTGATCTAATGACTAATTCTAAAGCCCAATGGAAAATAGCCGTGGGTCATCATCCATTAGTAACTTCTGGCCCTCGGATGGACAGAAAAAACCATGTAGCCAACTCATGGCAATCTTTATTGGAAAAAGTTGGAGTGGACTTTTATTTGGCCGGACATGAACATCATTTGGAATACAATCAACTTAGCCCTCAGTTGAATCATATTATTTCTGGAGCAGGAAGTAAAATAACAAATTTGAAAGCGACAGATAAAGCCAAATTCGCCAAATCAACGAATGGATTTGCGGCATTTTTCATACAAGCGAAAGTATTGGAATTTCAATTTATTGACGATAAAGGAAATACGATATTCAGTCAGCAAATCAAAAAATAGGAATGCCAAGCATTTAATTTTTTTAGAAAAATTGACATTTGTTAATATGAAAAAATTTTAAATATTTAGTCACAATAATTTAATTAAAGCTACAAGGTTCGTATATTACCATAGTGAGAGGTTTGGCACCTTTCTTATTCCTTTATCATTTAATGTGTTTTACTATTGAAATTTATACCTAAACTAAGCTTTAAAGAAGATCTCAAAATGGAAGGTTTTGAGAGCATCGATTTGCAAGAATTTTCTAAGCGTGATTGGTCTAATTTAGAACCAAATACTCCATTTGCTCCTCATCGACTTGAATTTTTCATTTTATTGATCATTACCAAAGGCTCTGTTCGCCATAAAGTGGATTTAAAAGAATTCTTGGTACAGGAAAACGAATGTTTGATTATATCTCCCAATCAAATTCATGCCTTAAATACTGAATCAGACTACCACGGACATTTCTTTCTTTTTACCAAGGAATATCTATTGAACTATTTTACCCCTAATACCTATTTCCACATTTCTCAATTATTCAATTACCATCTATTTAATCCTGTATATCAATTAGATGAATGCATGATGGACTATGCCAAAAGGGTAGCAACAGAGTATGTCTACAGCCCTTATGTGCTTAAAAACCAAATAATCTCTTCCTTATTTTCGATTATTCTCTACAAATTAAACAATAGAAACTTACTCATTCAGTCACATCAAAACTCCAAACAAGGGTTTGATTTGTTTGAAAAGTTCAAAAATATGATTGAGGATGATTACCCACACAGTAGGAATGTGAATGATTATGCCGACAAAATGAATATTTCCTACAAACACCTCAATGAGATTTCCAAGCGATTTACCAACAGGACTGCTAAGGAGTTTTTGGATGATTATATCATCCTAGAAATTAAACGAAAATTAAGCTCTACAAGCCTTTCTGTTAAGGAAATATGCTTTACTACCGGCTTTGATGAGCCAACCAATTTCATTAAATATTTCAAAAAAGCTACTGGAATTACCCCCTTAGAATTTAGATCAATTAATAAATAAGGTATCATATTTACCATCAACTGTCATAAATTAACCTTTGGGTAATAGTTATTTTTGTTGAATTTTGTCATGTAATAAATAGAACAAAATTCTTTTATTATGATTTTGGTCAAGACTTAATTAAACATAACAATATTTAATTCCGCCTTTTAAATTACCAAATCCTGTGTTCATATAATAAGGTGTAGACATTCATTTGTTTACACCTTTCTTTTTTTAGACAATTCACTTATTTACCTTCCTCCAGCATTTCCTTAGGTACTTTTCTATTTCTCTCCATTTGAATGATTTCAACATCAAATATGCGGGAGCCGTCTATTTTCAATTGTATAGCTGTCTGTATGGGATGAAAACCATGTTGCCCTGCTGCTCCTGGATTAATAAAAAGCATGTTATTCCTTTTGATATCACGCTTAACTTGTAAAATATGAGAATGCCCACAAACAAATATTTGAGGAATTCCTTTCGAGAATGCCTCATAAGCATCCGGCTTATAGGAAGATGGTGCACCGGCTATATGAGTCATCGCAATATTAACCTCTTCACAACGAAAACGTATGATCTTCGGATACATGTTACGAATGGTTCGATCATCTATATTACCATACACCCCAGCGATTGGTTTTTTATAAGCGATTAATTCATCGGCTAACTGAACTGAGCCCCAATCTCCTGCATGCCAAATCTGATCACAGGCTTGTAAATGAGGTTCTAATCTGGGATCCAAATAAGAATGAGTATCAGAAATAATCAAAATTTTCTTCACCCTACTCTGCTCTTTTATTTTTCACTGAAATCAATAATTTGTCCGCAATCAAGCTATTGGCAAGCCATGCTTTTTTCTCACCCTGCAATGCTGTCATCAATTCCTTAGATACCTTGGCATCTGAACCCACCCAGCTAGGTGAACCAGCATCTTTATAAGCTGAATACCAAAATGATGCCACGCGGTGGGCAGAAACTAACATACGGTCCTGTACCTTTTCACCTAAACGATTCCCATAGGCTTGTATAAATTCTTTGGTATAATAATTCAAAGTTCTACCATTTCTTACCACTTGCATGTGTTTCTTTTCAAGCCCTACTGCGGCAGTCACTTCCTTTTCTACTTGAAACATTTCAGGTAACATGGCATGTGATTCCAATAAAATCTCAAAAATAAAGTCCTGTGGCTTGGCTATATAAACCAATGGTTTTGATTGAAATTTAGCCAATTGATATTGCGGCAATTGCTCTTCTGGAACTAAACTTTCCCATAAAGCATGTAAGCCTTTTTGTCCTGTTAATTGTCCATCATGATTTTTAGTGGTGTGTAAGGGTACATGGGCATCAGCTACATAATGACCCAAATCAGCTGCATAAAATAAAACGGAATCTTTCATTTCTTTTTTAAAGGCATTGACCAATCGCCCATAAACTCGAACTACTTCCCAAGGAACTAAACCTTCTTTACGAAGTGAATCTATGCCATACTTGGCTACAGCTGCTGAAAATTCATGAGGAATATCTGTTCTATAATTCGGGCCAAAAATGGCAGCATCCATATCCAAATAATGCTTTACATCTTCGGTTTTATCCTCATTTCTACGAACATCTGGGCGGATAGACTGATTAACTAAATACTCTTGATTAGCAAAAAAATAGGCTCCTAGTGGTTCAGGTAACGAGTAAATAGATATTTGCTGTAAAGTTTTATGAGCCAAAAATCCCCAAGAGGAAATTAACAAAGTAAATAGTATTAGGAGTAAAAATAAACGCTTAGGATTTTTCATCTTGTATTTGTTGAATGAATGATTTTGGGGATTTCCCATACTGTTTTTTAAAGGCACGCGTAAAATAAGCAGGGTCATTAAATCCCACTTGGTAAGCTACTTCAGAGATATTAAACTCGGAATTTTCTAACAATAATTTGGCTTGTTGTAGTCTGATAGATCGTATAAACTCATTGCCTGCTAATGAAGTTAAGTTTTTCAATTTTCGGTATAACTGCATTTTACTCATATCCAATCCCTTTTCTAAATCATCCACATCAAACTCTGCCTCGGAAAGATGATCTATAACCAATTGAGTTGCTTTTTGTAAGAAAGGATCTTCATAGGCAGGTAATTTACCTTCTGTTAAACCTTGTTGAATCATCTGCTTTTGCCAATTTTTTCGCATTCTTTCCTTGGTCTCCAGCAATTTATTCACTCGAATCTCTAAAATATCTGCATTGAACGGCTTAGAAACAAAATCATCCGCTCCAGCTTGCATACCTTCAATCTGGCTTTCATGCGAGCTTTTAGAAGTTAAAATCAATAATGGAATGTGATTCGTTTTTGGATTTTGTCGCAAAGCTCTACACAAATTCACTCCACTCATTCCAGGCATCATCCAGTCGGTAATGAGCACATCAGGAATGAACTTTAATGCCATTTCAAGGGCTTCTTCTCCTCGTTCTGCTTGAATGATTTGGAAACGATTTTTGAAAATATCAGAGATAAACAAACGCATTTCAGCGTGATCGTCTACCACCATCAGAATTTGCTTTTCTTGTTCTATTTCCAACTCATCAGCCTTCTTTAAACCGACATTTTGCTCAATGCTTGGGAAAATTCCGTATGTATGTATCCAAGAAGGGTCAAAATCATTTTTAGTAACAGGAAAATCAATGCAGAAATCACTTCCTTTCCCTAATTCACTCGTCACTTGAATATTCCCCTTATGTAATTCCATCAACTCCTTGCATAAGGAAAGTCCCACTCCTGTTCCCACTCGTCCTATGGAATCTGGAACTTGGTAAAAACGATCAAAGATGTGAGGTAAATGTGTGGAATCTATTCCTTTACCCGTATCCATCACATGGATTTTTACCACCTGCACTTCTTCTGAGTCCGCTTTAAACTGTTTTATTAAATCCATCTTGATGGCTATAGTACCATCTTCTGGAGTATGTTTAAATGCGTTGGAAAGCAAATTACTGATACATTTTTCGATGATATCAGAATCATAATAGACGAACAAAGATTCTACTGGAGCAGTCCATTTTAACTTAATCTGTTTTTGTATAGCATAGGTCTCAAATCCTTGTAAAATTCCATTTACCTGTAAAATCAAATCATGCTGGGCTATAACAGGTTGCTGTTTTCCTGCCTCAATTTTAGATAAATCCAATAATTGGTTAATCAGATGTAAGAGCTTTTGAGCATTCTGATATATGGCCAATATTCGTGATTTCTGTTCCTTGTTGGCTTGGGTATTATTTAAAAAATATTTCTCTAATGGACTAATAATCAATGTCAAAGGAGTTCTTAGCTCATGCGAAATATTTGTAAAGAAATGAGTCTTGACCTGTTCCAATTCACGAATACGCTCTTTTTCTATTTCCTTCATCCTCAAATCCGTTTTAAATGCCTCGCGGATTCGAACTTCACGCATGAATCCGAAGACCATACCTAGAAATAGTAGTGTATACATTCCATAAGCCCACCAAGTTCGATACCATGGTGGTAAAACAGTAATTTTCAATTCATATGGTTTCTCACCCCAAACGCCATCTGAATTGGTGGCTTTTACTTTAAAGATATAATCACCTGGATTTAAATTGGTGTAAGTCGCTGAGCGCTGTGTCCCAACCTCATTCCATTCTTTATCAAAACCCTCTAAATAATAGGCGTACCGGTTATTTTTGGGTCTTTGATACTCCAGCGCTACAAAATCCAAACTAAATACTGTTTGATCTGGCTGAAGAATCAAATGCTTCGTTTGAAGGATATCCTTTTCTAAAGGTGAATTCTCATCCCCTACTTTAACTGGCTTATTAAATATTTTTAAACCCGTTAAATAGATGGGAGGAATATCCATCTTCATCCTTAAACTATCGGCTTTGATATAATTAAGCCCATTAGCCCCGCCAAAAAACAACCAATCTTTAGAATTTTGTCCATAAGCTTGTGCTAAAAATTCCTTTCCTTGAAGACCATCCAATTCATCAAAATTGACAAACTTAAGGGAAGTAGGATTCATTTTTGAAATTCCACCATTGGTACTTATCCAAAGATTTCCTTGACGATCTTCCATCATACTTCTCAAAGTATTGGAAGCTAATCCATCTGCAACTGTAAAATTTCTAAATCCTTTTCCTGGTCCTAAAAACAAATGCAATCCGCCACCATTGGTCAAAACCCAAATCCGCTTATTACGATCTTGAAATATTTTGGTAATGTTATTGTAACGAATGCCATTGGCAGACCCGTTTTTATCGATATGGGTTAATTCTTTGGTGGCAATATTGTAGATGTAGATACCAAAACCAGTAGTTCCTATCCAAATTTGTTTATTCTCATTGATCAATAAACTGGAAATATTCTTGGTACCAAAATTCTTTATTCCTAATGTGGGATAAGGTATACGGTACTTTTTAGTGGCTATGTCAAATTCAATCACCCCCAATCCTGCTGTACCTAACAATAATTTATCACCCATAAGGTTCATTGCTGTCAAGTTGGCCGCACGATTTCCCAATTGATATGGATAGGCTACTTGTTTTCTTTGTGGAGTTAAATTGATTAATCCATGCCCCCACACACCAATCCAGAGGTTTCCATCTGAACCTGCTTGCAATATATTGACATCAAAATCTGCTACTGGATTTAGTTTATTCACCCCTGCATTATTGACGATATGTTCAATTTTGCCGGTTTTATAATTGAAATACGATAACCCTACATTTAATCCTATCCAAACTCCATTAGGATCAGTTTTACTAGCACTAATGGCGGTAACTTTATTACTCAATAAACCTTGTAAGGTATTGGGTTTATACCTTAAAATAGAAAAACGAGGTTTTTGAAAAAATGCAACGTTCAAACCCGCTTCCCAAGTTCCTACCCAGGTATTTAAATTGGCATCGGTAAATAAACTAGTCACTGAAAACGAACTTATACCTAAATCAGGGTCAGGATTGGAAGAAATCTGATAATAGGAGGAAAAATCCTCCTTTTTCAACACGTAAACACCATTATCTGTCCCTATCCATAAATTTTGATAGGCATCCTTGGTCAGACTGGTAACAATATTTTGTCGACTTAAGGGATTCTGCGCATTATAAAAAACACGTGTAAAGTGCTGGTTTTGAGGATTAAAGCGAAAAAGACCACGCCCCTCGGTACCTACTAATATATCTCCATTGAATGATTCACTGATGACACGTATTCGGTAATCAGGTGTATTCGTATTTTCAGCCAATTTAAATGGCAAATAAGAGCGAGGACCTAAACGAGAAACCAAAAGACCTGTTCTGGTTCCAAACCAAATAGAACCCTTAGAATGCCGATAAATCCGAACGACATCTGCCATCAAGGGATTTTTCACATCAGACTCTTTGGCAATCAATTTATTTTCGCGGGTATCATATATTAAAATACCCAAACCAGTGGCGGATACCATCACCCGATGGTTACCTAAATTTAATATGGATGAAACGGTCATGGATGAAAAATCTTCTCCATTGGGACCTTTACTAAATCGATAAACTTTACCCGTGGCTAAGTCGATTTTATTCAATCCAGCATTCCTGGTCCCAGCCCACATATTTCCTTCATCATCCTCACACATGGTAAAAATATCACTACTGCTGAGTGTGGTTGAATCAGATGGATCACTTCGAAAAACAACGAAATTATTTCCGTCATATCTATTCAGCCCATCGGAAGTCGCGAACCATAGAAATCCTTTTTTATCTTGAATAATTTTAGAGATGGTACTTTGCGACAATCCTGAAGCCGTCGTCAAACGTTCATAGCGTTGACTTCTTTGTGCCATTACGATATGACTACCACATAAAATCAAAGCCAAGAAAAGACGAAGAAATCGTTTCACAGGATAAATTATACAAGATAATAAAAACTAAAATTAGAAAATTATTCCTGAATCCTGAGCTGATTTATCCCTTATTGGAATATAAGTCTATTGTATTGTAGGAGTCCAAAGGCTGATTAAAAGGGAATTTTACCCTAAAAATCTTTCAAATTGCCCATTCTGCAAGATATATCCTGATATATGAAAGATTTGTCCTAAAGTATCCAAGCAATGAAACTTAATTTTGGACACGTTTTAAGACAAAATAATTTAGTTTTTGTCCAAAACCTTCTCCATCTATTCAATTTATCTGAGTCAAATTATGAATAAATCATTTGTTTCGTTTTCTGGCAAAAATTTTGACAATAAGTTGCCGAAATACCAGCAATTAATTAATTCACTTCTTCAAGATATTGAGATGGGAGAATTGAAACCAGGAGAACGTCTACCCTCCATCAATGAGGCATCAGAAGAATGTTATTTATCTCGAGACACAGTAGAAAGAGCTTACACTGAGTTACACAAAATGGGAGCCATTACTTCCATTTTTAGAAAAGGATATTTCATCTCTAATTCTTCATTGAAACTGAAAACAAAGGTGATGTTTTTAGTAGGAAAAATTACAGACACGAATAAAGCCATTTTCAATTCGTTCAATGAGGCTGTTGGAAAAAATGTCTTGGTGGATATTTTCACATATCAGTACAAAACACGACAGTTTCAAGAAATATTAGGTCAACAGTTGGGTAATTACCACTATTATGTCATTATGCCACATTTGATCGAGGAGGAAGAAGAAAACATTAAATGTTTAAAGAAAATTGCGGGAGATCGTTTGATCTTATTGGATCAGCAATTTGAAAGCATGCAAAATACCCATGCAAGCATCGTTTGTCATCCCAAATCACAAATCATTCAAGAGTTTACCAACCATACAAACCTGTTTCAAAAATACCGTTGTTTAAATCTCGTATTAACCGAAGAAGAATACTTCGATGCGGAATTTATTAATGGCTGTGGAGATTTCTGTGAATCCATTAACATGGATTTTAAAGTATTGGATGGTCTGGACGGAGAAGAATTAAACCAAGGTGAAGTTTACTTTACATTGGATGATTCCGACTTAATTCAGGCCATCAAATACGCAGATAAGCAAAATTGGAAATTAGGACAAGACATGGGGATTATATCCTACAATGATCAAGGTTACAAAGAAATATTATCAGGAGGAATTACGGTACTTTCCAATCAACCTGAAAAAATCGGTCGAAGAGCCGCCGCACTTATTGGTGAAAGCTATAAGACTACAGAAGAAATTGATCTAGAACTGATCGTAAGACTATCACTTTAGGGTTTAATTTTGTGGAAACGGGTCATGAAATTCATGACTCGTTTTTTTTGTTTACATAGCTAATGTTCCTCTGTAAACCACTTAACTTACTGCGTTTAATTGCTGAATAATGAAACAGTTCCTTGAACACATTTTCTGACAAGGATTCCCAATCTCCTCTTTCCATCTCGAGAAAGGCTGAATGTGCTTCAAACCTAGGTTCTTGATGTGGTTTGGAAAAACGGTTCCATGGACAAACATCCTGACAAATATCACAGCCAAAAATCCAATCCTGAAAATCAGATTTCATGGAAGCAGGAATTCCCTCTTTTAATTCAATAGTAAAGTAAGAAATGCATTTAGAACCATCTACCCAATAAGGACTTAAAGCTTCCGTGGGACAAGCATCAATACAACGGGTACAAGTACCACAAAAATCCTTGATGGGTCCATCTACTTCGGCTGGCAAATCAATGAGTAACTCGGCAATAAAATAAAAACTCCCCTGCTTAGGAATGATTAAGTTGCCGTTTTTCCCCATCCATCCTAATCCTGATTTTTTAGCCCATGCTTTTTCTAAAACAGGAGCTGAATCCACAAACATCCGACCAGAAATCTCACCTAAATCATCTTGAAGGGCATCCCACAAAATTTGCATTTTATCCTTTACCACCCGATGGTAATCTTCACCATAAGCATATTTAGATATCTTAAAATGATGATTTAGAGGAACTAAAGCAGGATCGGGGTAATAATTGAACACTAAAGATACGACTGTCTGACAGCCTTCCACCAAAATTCTAGGGTCTAAACGTTTATCAAAATGATTCGCCATATAGGCCATTTCTCCTTGTAATCCCTGATTCAACCAAGCCTCCAAACGAGGAGCTTCTTCTTCCAAAAAATCTGCCTTGGATATGCCACAAAAGGAAAAACCTGCCTCAAAGGCCTTTTTTTTAATCAGGGAAGAAACTTGTTTCGGATCTAAAGTCATTTCCCTAAAATTACAAAGTTGCCTTATCTCTGCCAAACTGTCATAAAATACTTTTTGGCTTATGATTTGTGTGGCTATGAAAGCGTATTAATTTTGCCTTATGAAAAAGAAAGAAAACGAGAATAACTTAGAGGAAGAGAAAATCCAATCCGAAAATCAGGAAAATTTGACAGATAGCGAAGAGACAGCAACACAAGAGACTCCTACGGATGAGTTGGCAGAAATGAAGGAAAAATACCTTCGCTTGTATTCAGACTTTGAAAATTTCAGAAAGCGTACCGCCAAAGAAAAAGTGGAATTAATCCAAACCGCATCAGCCGGTTTGATCGTGGATTTACTTCCTGTCATAGATGATTACGAACGCGCCTTAGCCAATGCACCAGAAGGAGAAATCTCGGAGGGTATTCAATTGATTTTTGCTAAAATCAATTCGGTATTGCAAGCCAAAGGTTTAAAAGAATTACCTGCCAAAGGCGAGGTATTTGATGCAGAAATACATGATTGCATCACACAATTTGCCGCTCCTACGGATGCTGATAAAGGTAAAGTTATAGAAGTGATTGAAAAGGGATATACGTTACATGAAAAGGTCATCCGCTTTGCGAAAGTGGTGGTTGGTAATTAATAAGTAAAATGGCTCAAAAAAGAGATTATTACGAGGTATTGGGAGTAGCTAAAACAGCTTCTGAGGAGGAGATTAAAAAGGCATATCGCAAGATGGCCATTAAATACCATCCAGATAAAAATCCTGATAACAAAGAAGCAGAAGAGAAATTCAAAGAAGCAGCTGAGGCCTATGAAGTCTTAAGCAATACCCAGAAAAAAGCACAGTATGACCGATTTGGACATGCCGGAATGGGTGGAGCAGCTAGTGGAGGTTTCAATGGCGGCAATATGAACATGGAAGATATCTTCTCTCAATTTGGAGATATCTTTGGTGACGAAAGCCCATTTGGAAGCTTTTTCTCTGGTGGCAGAGGTGGCGGCGGAAGACGGCAGCGCAAGGGTTCAGACTTACGCATTAAGCTTAAGTTGAATTTGGAAGAGATCGCCAATGGAGTTGAGAAAAAAATCAAAGTAAAACGCCATGTAGCTTGTAAGACTTGCTCTGGCAATGGTTCTAAAAATGGTACTGACTTAAAAACTTGTCAAACTTGTCAAGGTTCAGGTCAAGTTCGTCGAGTACAGCAAACCATGTTAGGACAAATGGTGACATCCTCTACTTGTCCTACTTGTAGTGGCGAAGGAAAGAGCGTTGGGGCCAAATGTGATGTGTGTTTCGGAGAAGGTCGCGTATTGGAAGAGGAGATCATCCCCATCAAAATACCGGCTGGTGTATCAAATGATATGCAGCTTTCCATGAATGGCAAAGGTAATGTCCCTCCTCGCGGTGGTGTTGCTGGAGATTTATTGATTGTCATTGAAGAAGAAGCGCATGAAGTTTTACACCGTGATGGCAACAACATCATTTATGATTTATATGTCAGCTTTGCCGATGCAGCTTTAGGTACCTCTGTTGAGGTTCCTACGATTGGAGGTAAAGCCAAAATTAATTTAGAGGCAGGAACTCAAAGTGGCAAAATTCTTCGCTTAAAAGGCAAAGGAATCAAAGAATTGAATGGGTACCATGTTGGCGACCAATTGGTGCATGTGAATATTTGGACACCCAAACAATTGACCAAAGAAGAAACTGAAATCTTGGAGAAATTAAGAAGCTCAGAAAACTTTGCTCCTCAACCTGGAAAATCAGATAAAGGATTCTTCCACAAGGTTCGAGATATGTTTAGTTAATCCAGCATATAATCAAAAATAAAAAAGAAGGGCTTGAATAATCAAGCCCTTCTTTTTTGATTCATAAAAATCAACAGTATTACCCATTGATCCGAGTAATCTGTTTATTGAAAATTTCTTCCAACTCCTTGTATTTAGCTGGGTTCACTTTGGATTCTTTGAAAGCGGAAACAATCAGATTCATCTCATAGAACGCAATTTGAATATCACGATCATGAGAACGAACATTATCTTCCGAGAAATAGTAATCAATCGCTTTGGAATTACGTTTGATAATGGTGTTCGCCATGCTCAAGGCTTTCGCCTCATCACCAATCTCTAAGTACAAACCTACCGAACTAGCTGAGAATTGATCGTATGGAATCACCTTATTCGGCATAACTTTGTCTAAATAATCCAATACTTGTTTAGCCTTTGGTAAATTACCTTCACGAATCAACTGATCTGCTAAACGATATACCCCTAAACGAGCAGTTACGCTTGGAATTCCTAAATAGAAATCTCCATGGTAGTAAATCTTATCATCATTTAAACCTCTCCAATACATTTTATTCAAGAAGTTA
The DNA here is from genome assembly GCF_019923745.1 of Aquirufa aurantiipilula. GTDB lineage: Bacteria > Bacteroidota > Bacteroidia > Cytophagales > Spirosomataceae > Aquirufa > Aquirufa aurantiipilula. Next base: position 79,070 of record NZ_JAANOG010000001.1, on the reverse strand, counting down.
TCAGCCATGATTTTAGTATTCACAAATCCGTCTTTGGCCCCTGGAATTTTAAATGGCATCAATCGGTAGGCATAACCCTCTAACTGCATACTTTCTTTTAATCCTAAATATTGGTCATTAGGTAAAGTAGATGCAAAGTAAATAGGGCGTTTCCAACCTGTTTTCGCATTGTTAGAAATTACTTCCAATTGAATCAATTCACCTTTGAAGATATTTTTACCTGGAAGCTTCCAACCAATGCTCGTACTCAAGAATGGAGTAAACTCTTTAGGGAACCACTTACTAGCCGCTATTTCCGTTGGATTAACTGGTATAACCAATGAATCTGAAGGGAACGTATTGATCATATCACCTGACTGAGTCTGTGCCTGAATTCTTGGATCATTTTTGTGTAACAAATCCAAATAGTCTGGTAATGACATTCCTGTGATATTCGGATTGCCATTGTACATAATTTGATCATTAACACCTTCCAAGAATTGATCCTTAGTTAAATCAATAGGCAATGGGGCTGATTGATAGGTTTGACGCTTCATTTGGTCGATGTACCAATCTGTTCCCAATAAAGATAAATTACACACACGCACATCAGTACGGAAGCCTTCTACTTCCTGTACATACCACAATGGAAAAGTATCATTATCACCACCCGTAAACAGAATGGCATTGGGAGCGCAACTATTCAATAGATTTTTAGCAAAATCAATTTGATGGTATCTTCCACTTCGATCATGATCATCCCAGTTTTGCTGGGCCATAATTAATGGGGCAGAAAGACCAAATACTGCCAATAAAGACCATTTCAATTGTGGGCTACGAACAATTTTAGTCAACCATTCCCCAATTTGCATGACACCCAAACCAGCCCAAATGGCCATAAAATAAAAGGATCCCACATAAATATAATCTCTCTCACGCGGCTCTACTGGGGGAGAGTTCAAATACACCACCAGAGCTACTCCACTAAGAACAAACATTAAGATGGTGATTAGGAAATCCTTTTCATTTTTACTGTATAACAAGTAAAATCCTAAGAAAACCAAAATGAGAGGCAAAAAGAAATAGTTATTTCTTGCCTTATTGTTGGCTAAATTATCAGGTAATTTGGAAGAATCCTGGAAAGGATTAATGGCCCAAGCATCTTGATAATCACTTTCTCTGCCCAAGAAATTCCACAACAAATAACGCATGTACATGTGTCCAATCTGATGTGTAAACATAAAGCGTAAATTATCTCCAAAACTAGGTTTTTGACCGGCTGGAATACCTAACATCTCTTGGTATAATGCAACATGTTGAGGAGAATTACTATATACACGAGGTAACAACATTTGTTGATCCTTTTGGTAAACATATTCCGGCTTGTAGGTATAAACCTCGTATTTACCGTCTTTCAGCTTATAAACGGGCTCTCCTTGTTTGAACTCTTCGATTTCAGCTGTGTACACAGGACCATAAAGCAAAGAACGCTCACCATATTGTTCCCTTTTCAAATACTTCAAGAAATTCAAAATATTGCTTGGGTCATTCTCATTAATAGGAGGATTATATCCTGAGCGTACTAAAGCGACGGTATAAGTGGAATAACCAATCATCAAGAATACAAATGAAAACAAAGCGATATTCAAAACCTCTTTGCCCTTGGCATAGGAATAGCGAATTCCTAAAACCACTACCAAGATGATTAGAAACAAGAAAAACAAAGCTCCACTGCCATTACCCAAGCCCAATGAATTCACAAAGAATAATTCGAATTTGAATGCAATGGAAGGTAATCCAGGAATGATTCCAGAATTAATGATGGCTAAAATGACTAAACCAATAAACATGGCGATAAAACCACCTTTATAGGTAGGCTTAGCCTCACGTTTGAAATAATATAAAATGGCCAAGGCTGGCAATGTTACTAAGTTCAATAAATGGACACCAATGGAAAGACCAACCAAATATGCGATGAATAATAACCAGCGGTTGGCTTCTGCACGATCTTCCACCAATTCCCAACGGAAAGCCGCCCAAACTACAATGGCAGTAAAGAAAGACGACATAGCATATACTTCTGCTTCCACCGCTGAAAACCAGAAAGAATCCGAGAAGGTATAAATTAATGAACCAACGACACCAGAAAACAATAAAGTATAGGTTTCAGCCTTGGATAATTCTTCAAAAGATTTGTTGATGACCTTACGACCAATCATCACGATTGTCCAATGCATGAACAGAATCGTCAAAGCACTGCTAATCACCGAAAGCATGTTTACCCAAAAGGCAACACGACTAACATCACCTAAAGCCAATAGAGAAAACATTCTTCCCAATAAAAGGAACAAGGGTGCTCCTGGAGGGTGTGGAACCTGTAATTTATAAGAACAGGCGATGAATTCACCGCAATCCCAAAAAGAAGCTGTGGGTTCAACGGTTAGTGTATAAGTAACTAAAGCAATGGCAAATACAATCCAGCCAGTTACGTTATTTAAGCGTTTAAAATTCATCATATTTTAGAAATTAAAATCAAATGTACAGGGATTCAACCTGTCAAAAAAAAGCTTGCTGTTAAGAGTTGTTAATTGAATTGCTTTAAAAAGCGGACGTCATTTTCAGTAAATAAGCGTAAATCTTTGATTTGATATTTTAGCATTGTGATGCGTTCAATACCCATTCCAAAAGCAAATCCATTGTATTTTTTTGAATCAATGCCTACATTTTCCAATACATTGGGATCTACCATGCCAGCACCTGCTATCTCAACCCAACCTGCTTGCTTACATACGTTACATCCTTCACCTTTGCACAATAAACAGGTAATATCCATTTCGGCACTTGGCTCTGTAAATGGAAAATAAGATGGACGGAATCGAACTTTCGTATCTTTTCCAAACATCTCTTTGGCGAAATGGTAAAGTGTATCCTTTAAATCCTTGAAACTCACTTTTTCATCAACGTACAAACCTTCTACTTGATGAAAAAGACAGTGTGCTCTAGCTGAAATTGCCTCATTGCGGTAAACACGACCGGGCATCACAGAACGAATAGGCGGTTTCTGATGCTGCATCAAGCGAATTTGTACGTTGGACGTATGCGTTCTTAATAATACATCATCTTGAATTTCTCCTGCTCCTTTTTCAATAAAAAAAGTATCCTGCATTTCTCTTGCTGGGTGATTCGCAGGAAAATTCAGGGCAGTGAAATTGTAAAAGTCGGTTTCAATTTCTGGACCATCCGAAACCGAAAATCCCATGCGATTGAAGATTTCTAATATACGGCTACGCACTAAGGTCAATGGATGAATGGTTCCTTGCTGAACAGGACTTGATAATGTCAAATCGGAAGGAACCACAAAATTTGATTTTGCATCAGCAAATGATTCCTGAGCTTGATTAAACTTATTTTCTGCCAGATTCTTTAATTGATTTAAGGCTTGTCCAACCTCTCTCCTATTTTCAGCAGGCACATCTTTTAAGCCATCAAATAAGCTGGCTAATCGACTTTTACGACCTACAAACTGAATTCGGAATTGCTCTACATCAGATTCATTTGAAATGACAAAAGCCTCAATTTCATCCTGAATCACCTTTATTTGTTCATTCATTCAATAAAACGTTAATTATAATATTTTTAAACCTAAGGTTAAATGCCACACACTAGCTTTTTGAGAAATATTCACATCTGCAGGAATAGGCACCGTATTAGCTAAATCTGTCAAATTTCCTTCATAGCGAAGATCTAAAGTTAATCCTAACAAATCCAGGCCACCTCCTACTGTATAAGAAAAGTATGCTTTAGAAACAGCATCTCGTACAGACACAGAAGAAGCTACAGATGTAATGGCCTGTGCAATGGTATTATCTGAATTTAAATTATAAGATGCTACCGGTCCTGCCAATACATGCAAAGGACCTAATTTGTATCCCAAAAGTAAGGGAACATCTAAACTAGTATAGGCTACATCTACGGACTGGTTACGACTTGTAATATTGATTGCTGCATTTTTGGCAGTAACTAAAACTTCTGGCTCAATGAATAATTTACGTCCGATACGTGCGTAAACTCCTCCTACATAACCTGTTTTCAATGCCAAATTCTGATTAATGATATCATTTATGGGAACTGAAGCTCCTCTAAAAGTCATACTTTCAACATTAATGGAAGATAAAGTGATTCCTCCTTTTATTCCAAAACGGAATATACTACCTGTAACTTTCCTAGCTCCAAATTGAGCATTAGCTTGAAAAATCATTCCTACAAGGAACAAAAACAATAAGCTGAACTTCATTGACTTTTTCATGATTGGGCGGTTTAATTCAATTAGCTTGTAAAATTATCCTTTTTACTCCGAAAAAAAAGGAAAAACCAAATCAAAGCGTAATTTTGGGTTCTTAATATATTTCTGTGGCCAAAGCCAAAACCTCTTTTATTTGTCAATCTTGTGGACAATCCTCACCAAAATGGTTAGGTAAATGTCCAGCATGCGGAGAATGGAACACTTTTGTGGAAGAACTCATTGAAACGACCATTCATCCTGCTGAAGTTTGGAAAAATAAAAGCACTCATAGAACGGCTCCTGTACCGAAATTATTGCAAGAAATCACTTTTGAAAGCAGTCCCAAACTTCAATGTTCGGATGAAGAATTCAATCGGGTATTGGGCGGGGGAATAGTTCCTGGTAGTTTGGTATTAATTGGTGGCGAACCTGGTATAGGTAAATCAACTTTGTTGTTGCAGGTTGCCCTTTCTCTTCAAGGTCTTAAAATTTTGTATGTTACTGGTGAGGAATCCGAACAACAGATCAAATTAAGAGCTGACCGCTTAGGACCCATTTCTCACGATTTATACATCTTGACAGAAACCAATACCCAGCAAATCTTTAAACATTTGGTTGATTTAGAGCCTGATTTATTCATCATCGATTCTATTCAAACCCTTTATTCAGATCAAATAGAATCAGGTCCAGGATCTGTTTCACAAATTAGAGAATGTGCCTTAGAATTGATGCGTTTTGCGAAAGAAAGTGGAACACCCATCTTTTTAGTAGGTCACATCACCAAGGAGGGTTCCATTGCTGGTCCTAAAGTACTGGAACATTTAGTCGATACTGTTCTCCAATTCGAAGGTGATCGCAATATGATTTACCGAATTCTAAGAACTACCAAAAATCGTTTTGGTAGTACATCAGAATTAGGCATTTATGAAATGTTAGGCAATGGCCTGAGACCTGTGAGTAATCCCTCTGAAATCTTGCTTTCATCTCGAGATGAACCTGCTTCGGGCATCGCTATTGGTACTATTTTAGAAGGAAATAGACCCCTGTTGATTGAAATACAGTCTTTGGTTACGCAAACATCCTATGCCACAGCCCAGAGAACGGCTACGGGATATGATGCCAAACGGTTGAATATGTTGCTGGCTGTATTGGAAAAAAGAGGAGGATTTAGACTTGGTACTCAAGACGTTTTTTTGAATATAACGGGAGGTATCAGAGTGGATGATCCAGCCTTGGATTTAGCTGCTTGTATGTCTTTACTTTCCTCGCATGAAGATAAAGTCATCGATTCCAGCATTTGCTTCGCTTCTGAAGTAGGTTTGGGTGGAGAACTACGAGCAGTAACTCGTATTGATCAACGCATTGCTGAGGCAGAAAAATTGGGATTCAAAGAAATTTGGATTAGTAAATACAATCAGAAAAGCATCAATTATAAAGCCAAAACTATCAAGGTACAGCTAGCCAGCACTTGGATGGAGGTTATGATGAACATTTGGAAACGAACGTAATTTCTGGATAAGTTACCTCGATTAAATGTAATCCATGTGCGGGAACTGCCCTACCGGCCTGTTTTCGGTCTTTAGCAGCTAAAATTCTGATTAAATCTGCTTGGTCCCATTTACCCAAGCCTATTTCAATCAAGGTCCCAACCACTGCACGAACCATACCGCGTAAAAAACGATTTCCTTGAATCGTAAAAATCAACCGATTACCTTCTTTTCTCCATTCTGCCCTAGTTATTTGACAATCGAAAGTCGTAACATCCGTTTTTACCTTAGAAAAGCTTTGAAAATCTCGGTGATTCAAAAATAATTGAGCTGCTTGATTCATTGCATCCAACTGTAAAGGTGCCTCAAACCAATACGCATATTCTCGAGAAAATGGGTCCTTCGTTAAACTTATATGGTACTCGTAAATTCTCCCCATAGCATCGAAACGAGCATGAAAATCATCTGGAACTTGATATACTGCTTGAATGGCAAGGCTAGCAGGTAGAATACGATTCAATCGATAAACCCAATCTACCTTTGGCTGATTCGCCTCCTCAAAAATATCAAAATGAGCAAATTGTTGTCGAGCATGTACGCCTGTATCGGTCCTACTACTTCCCACTAAATCAATCTGAACTCCAGCTATGGTACTTAATGCTTTTTCTAGTTCCGACTGCACCGAAACTGCATTTTGTTGGATTTGAAATCCATGAAAAAAGCCGCCATCGTACGAAAACTGTAGTAGATAACGGCTCATTTCTATTTGTTTTTGATTAATTCAATGCCTTCTCTAATGCTGTATGGAATGAAGCTGAGGCTGAAGCTTGTGAAGAGACAATTTGTCCATCAACGATAAAATCATGACCTGTAACCACTCCTAAAGCATTAAATGGAATCGTTTGTGATTTCAATTGCGCTTCAAATGCTACCTGTTTTTCAGGTGCAACTGATACTAAAACACGACTTTGAGCTTCTCCAAATAAGAAAGCATCTTGACGAATATTTTGGTCAGAATTGATTGCAAAACCTTTCTGACGAGGGAAAGAAGATTCCGCCAAGGCTACTAATAAACCTCCGTCGGATAAATCATGTGCTGATTGAATCAAGGATTGTTGAATCAAACTAGCAACTCCTCCTTGAATTTTTTGTTCCGTTTCTAATACAAAATGAGGCGAAGGACTAGCTTTTACACCTTTGTAAGAATATAAATATTCAGAAGAAGCAATGTCATTCACACTTTCTCCTACCAAATAGATCAAATCTCCTTCTTCTTTGAAATCTAAAGTCATTTTTTGGCTCGCCTCCTCTAAAATACCCAACATACCGATAGTTGGTGTTGGGAATACTGGACCTTCGTCTGAGGATTGGTTATAAAAACTCACGTTTCCACCTGTAACTGGAGTTTCAAATGCCAAACAAGCTTTTCTCATACCTTTGATAGCTCCAACAAACTGCCAATATACTTCTGGTACATAAGGATTACCAAAATTCAAGCAATTGGTGATTGCTACAGGAACACCTCCAGAACAAACAATATTACGAGCGGCCTCCGCTACGGCAATGGCACAACCTTCTTCAGGATCTGCATTCACATATCGCGAGTTACAGTCGACGGTGATAACAATGGATTTCTTAGAACCATGTACTTTCACTACAGCAGCATCAGAAGGTGCATTGGTATTACGATTAGCGCGTCCAATAGATGAATCATATTGCTCGGCTACCCATTTTTTAGAGGCAATGTTCGGGTGATTCATAAGGAAATCAAATGCTTTACTGATTTCACCCGCTTCTAAATCTTGAACTGAATCTATCTTGAATTTCTTAAACTCTTGGTAATAAGCTGGTTCACGGTATTCACGGTGATAGATTGGTGCGCCTCCGCCCAATACTAAATCATCTGCAGGAACATCCGCTACCAATTGTCCATCTTGGAAGAATTGAAGACGTTTCGTGTCGGTCACTTCACCAATTTGTTCACAATTTAAATCCCACTTTTCAAATATCTTTTTCGCTTCATGCTCTCTTCCTTTCTCTACAACGATCAACATACGCTCTTGAGATTCCGATAATAGAATTTCAAAAGGTTTCATGTTCGGTTGACGCGTCGGAACCTTAGATAAATCAATGATCATACCATGTTCTCCTTTCGCAGACATTTCAGAGGTAGAACAGATAATACCTGCTGCACCCATATCCTGAATACCAATCACGCAACCAGCTTCAATAATTTCTAAGGAAGCTTCTAATAACAATTTTTCTTGGAAAGGATCTCCTACTTGTACAGCAGGCAATTTTTCTGATGACTTTGCCGTGATATCTTCCGACGCAAAACTTGCACCTCCAATACCATCTTTACCTGTGGCAGATCCTACAATGAATACGGGGTTTCCAACACCATAAGAAATGGCAGATGCTTGCTTACCTACTTTTAAGATACCCGCTGAAAAAGCATTTACTAAAGGATTAGTAGAATAACAATCATCAAAAAACACTTCACCACCAACGGTAGGAATACCAAAGGCATTACCGTAATCACCAATACCTTTCACTACACCTTTTACTAACCACTTAGTTTTGGCTAATTCAATATTTCCAAAACGTAATGAATTTAATTGGGCAATCGGACGAGCACCCATGGTAAATATATCACGATTGATTCCACCAACTCCGGTTGCTGCACCTTGATAAGGCTCTAATGCAGAAGGGTGATTATGTGATTCAATTTTAAAGGCACAACCTAAACCGTCACCTAAATCAACCAAACCAGCATTTTCTTCACCGGCTTTTGCCAACATACGTGGTGAATCCTTAGGCAAGGTTTTTAACCAAACAATGGAGTTTTTATAACTACAGTGCTCAGACCACATCACAGAAAAAATGGACAATTCTGTGAAGTTAGGTTTGCGACCTAAAATCTCCTGAATACGATCATATTCTTCTGGAAGTAAACCTAATTTTTTGGCAGTTTCGAGGGTGGGTAAGCTTTCGTTGGATTCCACAATGTAAATTTTAATGTAAGAAATGGCTTGGAAGCACACAATTGAGCACAAAGGTAATAATTTTTGCTTGGAGGGAAACGATTAGCCCAGGATTATTCCGATTTATTTGGACTATTTATCCCAATTTTCCTGCCAATACTTTTTATCCTCTGCCGTATCTAAATCTCGGTATTCCTCCTCAAAGGAAATCCATTGACAAATGTCAGGATGGGATTTCCAAAAAGGACCAAAGCCCTTATCCCCTTTCCAATCATATAATTTATGTTGATGTTGAAAAGGAATCAATACCGGTGGAGAAGACTGACCTTGAAAAGAGGACACTATGACTTGAGAAGGGTTAGCAAGATGAGCTTTGACGATAGCTTGAATATGTTTTTCTTGAACAAATGGTGTATCCACTAGCATAACAAGAATAGGTTCTTGTCGGGATGCTAAAGCTCTCATGCTTTCAGACAATGTATTTCCTTGTCCTAAGGCCCATTCTTTGCTTTCCATAATTTCTACACTATCATGGGAAATTACATTTTTAATAGCATCTTTTTCAGCACCTAGAACTAGAATGACATGATCAATAAAAGGAACTTGCAAAACCTGCAAGCTCCTTTCAACTAATGTTTTCGGACCTAATTGAATTAATGCCTTGGGCTCCCCTAGTCGGGAAGAAGTACCTGCAGCTAACAGAAGTCCGATCATGAGATATTTGAAATATCAAATGGTAATGTTCTCACACGTTTTCCGGTAGCTAAAAATACCGCATTACACAAAGCTGGAGCTACTGGAGGAAGTCCAGGCTCACCTACACCACCAGGTGCTTCGTTACTTGACATGACGAATACATCAATCTCAGGTATTTCACCTTGTCTGAGTACCGCATAATCATGAAAATTGCTTTGTTGGGTTTGTCCATTCACTACCGTAATTTCATTCTTAATAGCAGCGGTTAATCCCATGGTAATGTTGCTCTGCACTTGAGCTTTGATATTTCTTGGATTAATGGCTACTCCACAATCAATCACAGAATAGACTTTTTTAATCAAGATACCATTCCCTTGTTTTTCTACTACGATGGCATGAGCACAAATGGAAGAAAAGGAACGGGCAATGGCAATACCAACGGCTTTACCTTGGGCTTTTAATTGTTGGTAATTCGACAATTCAGCTAGCTTCTTTAAAACGCCAACAAATCGAGGAGAACCAGCTAGCATTTCTAATCTGAATGCCAAAGGATCTTTCTTTGCTTGATGAGCTAATTCATCTATGAATGACTCTTGACCAAATAAATTGGTAGAAGCATATACGGAGCGCCACCATAGGATGGGTATTTTAGTTTTAACTAGACTGAAAGAATTTCTTCTATTTGGAAAAGCATAAGGGCTATCTGGCAAATTGATACCTTCTTCTGCCCAAGGATCGGGGGCATTATCTAAAGGAACTTGGAATACCTGATTTAAAATAGAGGCACCATTTAAACGGTGTTCAAAAGCCTGTACCTTACCTTGAGCATCAAGAGCACCTTTCATGACAGATAACATACCTGGACGGAATGGACCTTGTTGGGTATCATCTTCTCTAGTCCAAACTACTTTGACAGGAGCATTGATTTGTTTGGATAAATGAGCTGCTTCCAATACATAATCGTAATAGGCTTTTCTACCAAAAGCACCGCCTAGAAAAGTAACATTGATTTTAACATTCTCCTTTTTGATACCTAGGTAGGCTGCTAACTCAGTGACTAAAGAATCGGGACCTTGTACTGGAGCCCAAACTTCCACTTTACCATCTTGAACATAGACGGTAGCATTCTCCGGTTCCATGGGCGCATGCGCTAAAAACGGTGTTTGATAGGAAGCTTCAATAACCTTATTGGCTCCTGCAAATGCTTTATTTACATCTCCAGTTAACGATTCTTTGTATTCAAAACCTGGGTTTTTACCTGCTTCTTTCAATTGATTGAAGTACTTTTCAGTATTCATATCTTCGGCAGCAGGACTTTCCCATTCGATATTCAATAAACGTTTCCCTTTTAATGCTGCCCAATAGGAATCAGCCAAAACGGCAACAGCCTCTGTACTAGCGTGAGGCATTTTACGCTCAGTTTTCAGAACAAATTTTACACCTGGACTAGCAATGGCTTTTTCCCCTTGATAGGATTTAACTTTCGCATGAATACTTGGAGCATGAGCTATACTGGCGTATAACATTCCTGGAATAAGCACATCCATACCAAATTTAGCTGTTCCATTCACTTTAGAAGGAATTTCCGGTCTTGGGATCGATTTACCTATTTGTGTAAAATCAGCAGGATTTTTTAATACAGGATTGGCGGGTACAGGTAATTTTGCAGCTGAAGCGACTAATTCACCGTATCCCAGGCTGATGGATTTATTCTTTTGGTATACACGCCCCTCTTTGGCATAACAAGCACTAACCGGAACATGCCATTGGTTAGCAGCAGCTTGAATAAGCATTTCTTTCACAGCAGCCCCAACGGTTCTCATAGGTAGGTAACGGGTACTTACTGAAGAAGAACCACCCGAAAGTTGAGAGCCAAATTTAGCCGAACCATCGGATGTCACTATTTCTACTTGGTCTAAGCGAACTTCCAATTCTTCTGCAATCAACATAGGAATGGATTGCGAGGTTCCTTGGCCCATATCGGGTCTTGCGTTAAACAAGGTTACTTTACCTGATTCATTGATTAGTACATATGGATTTATCTCTACTCCAATATGAGGTTCATGAGCCAAATTCTTGACTTTAAGCCCTTTTCCATTGGCTAAATTTTCAAAACCAATAGCAAGAAAAGCTGCCGTTTGGGCACTTATCTTGATAAAATCTCTTCTCGAGGTTTGCTTTTTTATGTTCGCGCTCATTTGGATTTCGTTTTAGATTGGCTTTTCATCATTTTGGCGGCAGTATGAATCGCTTTTCGCATGTCTTGGTAGGTACCACATCGACAAATATTTCCTGCCAAGGCAGTATCGATATCTTGATCTGTTGGATTAGGATTGGACTCCAATAAAGAGGCCACTGTTAGGATCTGACCAGATTGACAATAACCGCATTGAGGAACTTGTTCTTTGATCCAAGCTAATTGAACTGGATGGCTTGTATTGTTGGACAATCCTTCAATACTTATCAATTTATCTTCGGGCTTGATGCTTGAAATGGGTGTTGAACAAGATCGAATCGGATTTCCGTTTAATAAAACTGTGCATGCGCCACAAAGACCCATACCACATCCAAATTTGGTCCCTGTCATCCCAATTTCATCACGAATTACCCACAAAAGGGGCGTATCAGAAGCTACATCTATTAGATGTTTCTTCCCATTAAGTTTGATGCTGTACTTACTCATGGCTTTGATTATAGATTAGATGATAAATTTACAATAAAATCGATTTCCTTTCGTCTTAGATGGGAAATTTAACATAAGGCTTTTAATTTGCATGATGCTATCCAAAGAGGAAATCAAATTCATTCAAGAACATGCTCAAGATGATCCTTATCAGTTAAGTCTGTCAAAAGGTCAAATTGACGGTATTTCATTACAAAAGTTAGTTCCTCAAATTCAAGCTAGACAAAAGCTGGTGCACAAATTACCATCATGGATATCAAATAATAATGTCTTTTTCCCGCCCCAACTAAACCTTGAACAAGCTTCGTCGGAAGATACTGCTCTTTTTAAAGCTGGATTAGTACATGGAAAAATAATTGACTTAACTGGAGGAATGGGGGTCGACAGCTGGGCATTTGCCAAAAAAGGAAATACCCTTACCTATGTGGAAAGAGATGAAAAATTAGGTCAGATTACTCAGCACAATCATCAGGTCTTATTAGGTGATACCATTCAACATGTTTTTGGTGACGGGATAGACTATATGAAAAAGCATCCTTTGGATTGGGATTATATCTACTTGGATCCAGCCAGACGGGGATCTAAAGGTGAAAAAGTGATTTTATTGGAAGATTGCGAACCCAATGCCATTGAACTTTTACCTTTGATTGAAAATGGCACCCAATTATTAATAAAAACTAGTCCACTACTCGATATCACTCGAGCTATACAAAGCCTACAAGGGGTAGATCGAGTCTGGATCATTTGTGTGAAAAATGAGGTTAAGGAATTACTTTTTCTTAAGTCCAAGGATGCCAACATGGACCCTATCCTAGAAGTTCATGAATTAAGTTTAGCGAAAAGTCTGATTTTTCAAGGGAAATTGAGTGATGAACGAGAGGCTTTAATTACTCATAGTACTTTGGATCAATACTTGTATGAGCCACATGCGGGAATTTTAAAGGCTGGATTTTTTAAATCAATTGCAGGGACTACCCTTCATAAATTGGGAATTAATACCCATTTGTATACATCCACTAAACTAGAAGCTACTTTTCCTGGAAGGCAATTTCAGGTAATAGCCCATGGAAATCCAGATAAAAAGTGGATTGAAGCCAATATTCCTTCTGGGAAAGCCAATATTAGTACGAGAAACTTCCCAATGAGTCCTGAAGAAATTCGTAAGAAATGGAAGATAAAGGAAGGTGGACCTTGGACACTTTTTGCTTATCAAGATGTTCACCAAAAAAATGTCTTCGCACTTACCGAAAAATGTCCAGTAAATTGATTTCGTATTTTGACTAAAAAATTTACCTTTGTTCTTTATATTCAACAAATTAAGCCTATGTCTAAGTATTTTTTCCTAGCGGTATTTGTTTTCGGCGCCTTCGTTAGTCAAGCTCAGATATTTTCAGGCATGACCGAGATTGAACGTTCAAAAAAAGAAGGCTTTTATACTTATCTTGGTTCAGAGGAAAAATACGCCATTGAAAGCTGGAAAAACTATTTGAAGAAATTTGGTCGAGTTGAAAACGGTAAAGGAGGAGCTATCAACAGTTTTGATACACGTATTTCATCCATTTCCAAGAACTCATTCCCCTTGCTCTCTAAAATTTCGGAAGAAAATAATAAAACAAAATTGTTTGTTTCAATAGCTCTAGGTCCTGATGACTACATTCAAACAGGGCATGCTCAATTCAAAGAAGCTACTGCTTGGTTAGAAGACTTTATTCAAATTCTCAATTTAGAAGAAGCCGTAAGAAAAGAAGAGCAAAAACTAGCTAACCTGACAAGTCAAAAGATTAAAAATACGAAGTCTGCAGAGAGGTTGCTTAGAGAATTAGAGGCAAACAAAAAGCAAACGGAATTATTAACCAAGAAATTGGAAGAAGCTAAATTGGAAAAAGAGAAGTTACTCGCAAACCAAGAGCAGAATAAATTAGATCAAAAAGCTACTGAAGACGCTTTAATTCTTCAAAATCAAGCATTAGAGTCAGCAAAAAAGAAAATAAAAGACTAAACCCATGAAAAAATCAATTCATTTTTTGGGAGTATTCATGATATACATCATGACGAGTAGTTTTGGATTGGTAGAATATTCTGCCATGAGACCACAAACCTATTTTGTGGGAATAGATAGTACTAAGCAATTCAAGCAGCCTTTAGTTAACTCAGCAAAAAAAGAGATAAATCAGGTCCAGAAAAAAGAAGATGAGAATCAACAAGATGGACAATTGAATGAAGAAAGCAGTCATTGGTCTAAATATATTGTTCTAGGGGCTAAAGCCATCTTTTCAACATTACTTAGTCTTGTAAGTTATATGATTAAGTAAATCCACCCTTATGCCATCATTTAGAGTCCAAACGCCCATAAATTCACCTATTGAATATGTTTGGTCTCTATTTGATAAAGAATTACTAACCAAATTATCCCCACCATTCCCTCCTATTTCCATCAATCGATTTGATGGTTGTAAAAAAGGTGATTTAGTCCAATTGGAAATCAAATTGGGCTTTTTTAGTTTATATTGGGATTCTGAAATTACGGAAGATTTTGAAAGTGCTGATAAAATCTATTTTATCGATGAAGGAAGACGCATTCCTTTAGGTATAAAACAATGGAAACATCAGCACATTTTGGAAAAACTGGCCAATAATCAAACCATGGTCATTGATCAGATTACTTATTCCACTTCCTCCAAATTTTTAGATATTCTACTTTATCCCTTACTTTGGGGAATGATTGCCTACCGCAAACCTTTTTATAAGTCTTTACTTACACTTCGCTAAACAATATGAAATTAAGCCTTACTCAAAAAATCATCTTAGGTTTCATCCTAGGACTCGCTTTAGGAGAATACTTCTTCCTCTCCTTTTCTCCTGAAGAAAGTCATGAATGGGCGCAACGATTTCAAGTGATATCCAAAATTTTCCTGCGCTTAATCAAAATGATAGTAGGGCCATTGGTTTTTTGTACGCTGGTGGTGGGAATAGCCAAATTAGGTGACTTTAAAGCTGTCGGTAGAATTGGTTTAAAAACGATTGGATATTTTTATTTTGCTACCCTACTCTCCTTGGTTACGGGTTTAGTTGTTGTAAATATCACCCAACCGGGAAGTTTACAATCTTGGCCAAAACCTGCTGCTGGAACATCCACAGGCATAGATGCCTCTAAAGTAAAGACATTAGAAGATTTCATATTACATATTTTCCCTGATAGTTTTTTCAAGGCTTTAGCTGAAAATGAAATCCTTCAAATTGTCATCTTTTCCTTATTCTTTGGAGTTGCTTTAGGCTCGATTGGTGAAACAGGAAAAAAGCTAATTCATGTTTTTGAGAACTTAGCCGAAGTTGTATTTAAGATGGTTAATTATGTGATGGAAGTAGCTCCTTATGCTGTTTTTGCGGCCATGACTACTGTAGTAGCGAATAAAGGTTTAAGCATCTTAATTAGTTATGGTTATTTAATGATATGCTTCTTGGGTGGCCTTTTATTTTTTACGGTCGTCATTTTATGGTTAATCTGTATTTTCAATAAAATACCATATTGGGCCTTATTAAAAGAGCTTAAAGAAGCCTTATTAATTTCCTTTTCTACCGCTAGTTCAGAGGCATCTTTTCCCCAAACCATTGCCGCTTTAGAGCGATTTGGTTGCAGTCGCAGAATTGTAGGTTTTGTATTACCCCTAGGATATAGTTTCAATTTAGATGGGTCCATGTTGTACATGACTTTTGCTACTGGATTCATCGCTCAAGCTTATGGTGTACATTTAAGCTTAGAGCAACAAATCACCATGCTGTTGACCTTGATGATTACTTCCAAAGGAATAGCAGGTGTCCCTAGAGCATCTTTGGTAATTATTGCAGGAACCTTAACCATGTTTAATTTACCGGCAGAAGGAATTGCATTGTTATTAGGAGTTGACCCCTTCTTGGATATGGGAAGAACTGTAACGTCAGTGGCAGGAAACGGAGTAGCAACTTGCGTGGTATCTAAGTGGGAAGGGGAATTTAATCCACCTACGAACGCTTAAAAGTCATTTCTACAGCTTTTCTAGCTGGAAAAATGGAGGCTAAAAAAGTGATAATGATGACCACCAAAGAGGTTTGCAAGAAATCCGCTATCCGCATTTGAATGGGATAAGCATCAATCAATGAATTGGGTATTCCCAAAGATATGATCCCAAATTCCTGTTGGATATAGCCTAAACCGTATCCCAAAATCATGCCAATGATAGCCCCTGAAAAGCTAATCAATACTCCAACCAATAAGAAGGTTTGAAACATGTGTTTTTTGGTAAAACCCATGGCCAACAAGGTGGAAAGGTCTTTCTTTTTCTCAATCACCAACAAAGAAAGAGCATAAAATAAAGTGAAAGAGGCAATTCCCATCACAAAAGCCATGATGAGGAAAACAAAGAATTTTTCAATCTTTATAGCTTTCAAAAGGGCGGCATGTTGCTCATCTCGTGTCTGAACTTGAAAGGAGTTACCTAATAAAGATGTCAATTTTGATTTTACTTGTTGTTCATCAGCTGTATCACCTACCATAATTTCCAAGGCTGAAATTTGATTTTCAACTCCCATCAATTCCTCCATCCAAGCTAGTGGCACTAAAATCATTTGATTATCAAAGGATTGCTCGACTTCCATCACACCTGAAGGAAAAAATCGATTACTTCGTATGGATTGTTCGTTGACGGTGAAACGCTTTAAGGCCTGATGGTTGGGATACCATGCTTCGATAGGAGTAAATACATCTTCAAAACTCATACCCATATTCAGAAAAACTCCAATTCCCACTACAGCAAAGGCATGCTCTCCATTTTGTATAAAATAATCTCCTTCCACCACTTGTTTTTTTAAGCGCTCAGCCTTCAAAAAATCTTCATCCACTCCTTTAAAACGAACCACCAATTGCTTGTTTTTATAACGAATTAGGGCTTGATCCTCTAAAATAGGGTTGACAAAGCGTACTCCTTCTAATGACTTTACAGCTGTTAATTGCTGGGCTGAAAGAGTAAATCGAGCATCCTTGGTAGAAATGACCTTTAAATCTGGATCATAGGTTTTGAATAAACCTTTTTGAAATTCTTCTAAACCATTAAAAACTGACAAAATCAAAATTAGAGCCATGACTTCCACTCCCACCCCCAGCATGGAAATACGGGAAATGAAGGTGATAAAACTCGCCTTAGACTTGGTGAAAAAATACCTTTTTGCAACAAATAAGGGTAGATTCAAGGGAATACAATTTATTTATCTTCCTCGTCAGTAGCTGGAGGAATGACTAATCCTTCAAATAATGCTTCAATTTTAGCTGCATAAGCAGCAGTATCGTCTAAATAGAACGACAAATGAGGAATGATTCGTACTTGATGGCGAATACGATTGGCTAAGGCATTGCGAATCGCTTTAGTTTTTTCTTCCAAAATATCCACGATTGCCTGAGGATTTTCTACTAAAAGAAAGCTCAAATAACAACGAGCTGCCGATAAATCTGGGCTCATTTTTACATCCGTAATAGTGACCATACCTTTTCCAAAAATCTCTTTAAATTCCTTTTGAAAGATATCACTTAAATCCTTTTGTATTTGTCGACCAAACTTTTGTTGACGCTTGCTTTCCATATTTCTCCTTTCTTTACCTAAAAATCTCACAAATTTCAGAATAATAATTGGATTAACCGTAATTTAGGGACGGTGTTCCAAAAATATGTTCCAAATTTTCAAATCTGATTCCATCTTGCCTACGCTTTTGTTGGTAGCAATTTGGCTTATAAGTTTATTTTATATCCAGCAATGGGGTTTAGCTCCATTTCCTTGGGAGATTAAGAATTATTTATTGGGCCAAAAGCTGAATCAAGGATTTTTGATTTATGAGGACATTAGCGACAATACAGCTCCATTAGCCGCTCTATTTTATCAGATTGTGCAATGGTTTTCCATTCCTGTTCATTGGAATATTTATTTATCTACCATCATCGTAATTTATCAAAGCTATATTTTCCAACAAACCATACAGCGCTTTGAGTTAATGCCACAAATTGGGTATTTACCTTTTTTGATGTATGCCATTATCTTTCATTTATCCTTAGAGTTTTTAGCACCTGGACCTGCTTTAGTTGGCTTAACATTCTTATTGCTGGCATGGCGAGAAATTATTTATCAACAAAGAACTTTACAAGTCAATGATCGTGTGATACTCATTGGTATTTACATCGCCATTGCTAGTTTATTTTACTTGAGTTATTCCTTATTCTTTGTTTGGGCTTTGTTGAGTCTACTCTTTTATTCGGGTATCACCTTACGACAAATTGTTTTAATGTTCATCGGGTTCTTAATGGTTTTCTCATTAAATATTTTGTTTTTCTCGATCAATGGGAATTTACCTTTCATGATTCAGGTTTTTAAACGCTCGGCTTTTCAATTTCAGGTCCCTGAACAATTGGAAGTCACTCAAATAGCTGGAGTTTTTGCTCCTGCTTTATTCATTGGAATTTGGGGATTTTGGTTGGTTTTACGTAGTAGAAGAATTCGTTCCAATGCCCAAAAAGGACAGCAAACCAATTTAATTTGGCTCATTACTGCCGTGTTGGCAACCTTGACCGTTCCATCCTTGATTCGTATCAATTTGCTATTTTTCCTTCCTGCTCTAGCCTATTTTGGATTAAATATTTTTCATTTAAGTAGCAATGCCATTTTAAAAGAAATAGCTATTTGGTTATTGATTGCAGGAACCTGGTACAATGTGCAAATAGAAGTCAAAAACAAGGATCGTGAGCGCATACCCGATCCAACATTAACTTTAAAAAATCAACGATTGATGGTCTTAGGGCCTCAAATTGAGGAATATTTAGGAAACCAGATGGTTGGTCCTTTTGTTAATTGGGATTTAGCTAAACCTCTTTTCTCCAATTTGGATCAATACAAAAACGTAGTTTTACTTCATGAATATTTTGAAAAAGACGCTCCAGATTATATTTACGATGCAGAAAACAACATCAAAAAACTGAGTGTCTATTTACCTAGTTTGAAGAAGTCGTATCGACAAATCTCACCCAAACTATACCAAAAGAATTAGCTGCAAGAAATTTTACCAACACGTCCTTGATGGCGGCCACCTTCAAAAGGGGTTTCAATAAATGCTGCTAAGCAAGCTTTTGCTTCCTCTAAAGAAATGAAGCGAACAGGTAAACAAATAACATTGGCATCATTATGTTGACGAATTAATTTAGCTACTTCAACATTCCATGCTAATCCAGCACGAATTCCTTGATGCTTATTGGCTGTAATAGCTACTCCATTGGCACTTCCACACAATAACAATCCAAAACGCTGTTCACCATTTTCTACGGCCGAAGCCACAGGATGAGCAAAATCTGGATAATCCACGGAATCCGCAGAAAAAGTACCATAATCCTTCACTGTGATTCCTCTTTCAGATAAGAAATCAATCAAATCATTTTTATAATCAAATCCGGCGTGATCACCACCAACAGCAAAAGTTAAGCTCATTGTCTTGTATTTTAGTTCTAAATTCTTGACAAAGGTAAGCGGATAAATCCTACATTTGCGTAGTATCAAAAGAATAAATTTATGTTGGAGAACGATCGGCAGCACGAAGAAGAAAAAATCAAAAAAGCATTTGGAGACAAAACCTGGGCACAAATAAAATCGGAAGAATCTTGGAGGATTTTCAAGATTATGAGTGAGTTTGTGGAAGGCATTGATAAACTTTCAAAAATTGGTCCATGTGTTTCCATATTCGGATCAGCCAGAACAAAACCAGACAATCCCTATTACCAAGTTGCAGAAGAAATTGCCGCCAAATTGGTAAGACACGGCTATGGTGTTATTACTGGTGGTGGTCCAGGTATCATGGAAGCAGGTAATAAAGGAGCAAAAACTGAAGGTGGTAGATCCGTTGGATTAAATATTGAATTACCCTTTGAACAATTTGCCAATCCTTATATTGACCACGATAAGAATATCAATTTTGATTTCTTCTTTGTCAGGAAAGTGATGTTTGTAAAATATTCACAAGGATTTATCATTATGCCGGGTGGCTTTGGCACATTAGATGAAATGTTTGAATCATTAACCCTCATTCAAACCCATAAAATTGGCCGTTTTCCTGTAGTATTGGTAGGAACGGACTATTGGAAAGGTTTAATTGATTGGGTAAAAAACACCATGATAATTCAAGGGAATATCAATGAAGAAGATTTGGATTTATTTTCCTTAGTAGATACCCCCACCGAAGCAGTTCGCGTGATTGATGAATTCTACGCTAAATACCTATTGAAACCAAACTTCTAAGCCTTTTTAAAAAAGGTCTTCAAGTCTTGTATATTCAAAGCATTCAAGGTTAAGGAACGCAACAAACCTCCTTTTCTACCTACTTTGACCCCATATTCCATATCTCTGATGCCTTCAATTTGGTGGGCATCAGGGTTGATGGAAACATATATCCCTTTGTCCATGGCATCATATATGTATCGCCAATCTAAATCCAAGCGATACGGACTTGCATTCAATTCAATACTAACACCATTGGCCTTACAGGCATCTAAAATCTTGTCCATATGCAATGGAAAACCAGCGCGCGTAAGTAATAGTCGACCTGTAGGATGACCCAATATGGAAGTATAAGGATTTTCAATAGCCTTAATGACACGGGGCATGGAGCGGTCTATATCCATGGCCAACTGGGCATGTACCGAAGCTACCACATAATCAAATCGAGCTAAAACAGATGCATCATAATCCAAAGAACCGTCCGGTAAAATATCAGCTTCTATACCTTTTAAGATACAGAAATCGTTCCATTGCGCATTCAATTGGTCAATTTCTTCCTGCTGAGCTATGACACGATCTTCTTTCAAGCCATTGGCATAGGCAGCATATTGAGAGTGATCTGCAATACCAAAATATTGTAATCCTTGTGCTCGACAAGCCTCAGCCATTTCTAATAAGGTATTTTTACCATCGGAATAGGTGGAATGATTGTGTAGACATCCTTTCAAGTCGGAATATTGAATCAATTCTTCGGACTGATACTTTTGCGACCACTCAAATTCCTTAAATCCTTCCCGCATTTCAGGAATGATGTAGGGCAAATTCAAGGTATCATACACTTCTTTATCAGAGGAAATCGACTTCCCTTGAAAATGCTTATAAAATTGAATTGCGGTCAAATGTTCTGGATGAGCCACCTGTTGAAATAAGGCATTTTCCCATTGATCTGGAGCTATTACGTGGATTTGAATTGCTAATAAATGGCCATGAAAAAATCCCCTCCAAGTAAATGGAGATGATTCTTTGATATCCTCTTCCATTCCTTCAATGGAATTGATGAGCGAGCCTGAGCCAAAAATATCGGTTGATTCTACCAAGAAAACAAGTTCAGAAATGACTTCACAATTCCTAGACAAGTCCCCTGCTTCGGCTACTTGACTGAATTTCGATTTCAACTGCTCCAAAATGATTTGGGACAGATGGGTAGCTTTATCCAATCGAAGCTTTTTGGAGTTTTGTTTGAGAAACTGAATGTATAACTGCACATTTTCTTGAACGGCTTTTCCAAAGCCTTTCAATTGCTCCAAGCGATTTTCCTCACAAGCAGTTAATAAATCATCTAAATCAGTAATACCCATTTCCTTCCAAATAAGTCCAACTTTCTTGGGTCCTAGACCTTTGATTTTCAACAAATTCAGTATCCCTGGAGGAGTTTGTTCCAATATTCCATCTAAGTCGGAACTACTCCCAACTTGAATTAAATCTAAAATGATTTTAACAATGGATTTACCTACACCGGGTATTTGTAATAATTCAGATTCTGAAAGAGAGGAAATTTTACCGGGATACTTATCCAATCCACGGGCAGCAAAAGCTAGATTCTTGCTTTTAAACTCGTTTATCCCATGGACATCCCATAGTTTCACCAACAATTCTAGTGCGTCGACAATTTCATCATTTCCCATGCCCAAAGATAAGCCTAAAAAAGATTCAATTGCTGAATGAGGCCAGGATATCCTTCATGTTTTAACAACCATTCTTTTCTCCACAATTCTCCTCGATAACCCACTAAGGAGCCATCAGATCCGATTACTCGATGACATGGCACTAACAAGAGAACCGGATTTTGGGCATTGGCATTTCCAACTGCCTGAGCCGCTTTAGGTTGTTCGATTAACTCGGCTATTTGTTGGTAGGACATTACCTCTCCTACTGGAATTTCTAACAAAGCTGACCAAACTTTCTTTTGAAAAGTAGTCGCTGATGAAAAATCAACAGGACAAGTCCACTTCCAATTAGGTTTCTCAAAATATGCATCCAAGTTCCTAACAACTTCTTCTTGCATCCTTTTTAACTTATCGGGTATGACATCATTACCCCCTTGTTCTACAAATTGTAATGAAGTCAAGCCTTTATCTGAAAGTCCAATTTGTAAAAACCCGATGGGTGAATGGTAGAAAAACATAATTTAATTGTAAATGGTAAATGGTGAATGGTGAATGATTTTATAACAAATTTGATCAGGTAATTTGATTATTAAATGTACCCAAGAGAAATTATTATTATATTAAATACGAATAAAAGTTTACCAAAGTATTAAGTAATCATCAACGATATAGAAGATATACAATCCAATTTACCACTTACCATTAACCATTTACCATTCAAAAGTTCTTTTTTTTCCAGAAATAAAATCCTAAATTATTACCTAATCAAGCATTGCATAAATAATAAGGCCTATGAATTTCTCATTTAAAGATTACCAAACAGAAGGATTTTACGACGAAATGTTTAGTCCGGAAGGACTAGTTCGTGAAGGATATGAACCATTTAAAGAACGCGTAGAACAATTAAGTAAAGAAGAGTTTTTACGTCGACATCAATCTGCCGAAAGAGCCTTAATGGCCATGGGGATTACGTTCAATGTCTATTCTGAAAATGAAGGTACAGAGCGTATTATGCCCGTAGATATCATCCCTAGAATAGTGAATGGTTCTGATTGGAATAATGTGGAGAAGGGGCTAGTACAGCGAATCACAGCATTAAATTTATTTTTATCCGATATTTATTCCGATCAAAAAATCATCAAAGACGGAATCATTCCCAAAGAAGTTATTTATTCTTCCAAAAACTTTTTAGCTCCTTGCATGGGGATTAAGCCACCTAAAAACATTTGGATTCATATTACAGGCACGGATTTGATACGTGGTGACAATGGAGAATTCATGGTATTGGAAGACAATTTACGCTGTCCATCCGGTGTATCCTATATGTTGGAAAACAGGGAATTATTCAAACAAACATTTCCTGAGGTAGTGGCCAAAACTCAGATTAGAACCATTTCTGATTACCCACATAAACTGTTGGAAATGTTACGTTTCATCAGCGATCGCCCCGAGCCTACTGTGGTGGTTTTAACTCCAGGTATTTACAATTCGGCCTATTTTGAACATTCCTATTTAGCTCAACAAATGGGTGTAGAATTAGTGGATGCTAGGGATTTGGTCGTTCATGAGGGCTATGTCAAAATGCGTACAACCAAAGGTTTCAAAATCGTAGATGTGATTTACCGTCGTATTGATGATACCTTCTTAGACCCGCAAACTTTCAATCCTGATTCCATGATTGGTATTCCGGGTATATTTGAAGTGTATAAAAAAGGTAGAGTCGCCTTAGCCAATGCACCTGGCACAGGAGTGGCCGATGATAAGGTAATCTATGCTTATGTCCCTAAAATCATCAAATACTATTTAGGCGAAGATGCCATCTTACCTAATGTGGAAACCTACATCTGTGGCGAAGAAGCCGACAGAAAATATGTCTTAGAAAACATTGAAAAACTGGTGGTGAAAGAAGCCAATGAAGCAGGAGGATATGGGATGTTGATTGGCCCCAAATCAACTAAAGAGGAACAAGAAAAATTCAAGAAATACATTTTAGAAAATCCTAGAAACTACATTGCTCAACCGACTATATCCTTGTCGCGAGTACCTTGTTTGATAGAAGACCATCCAGAAGGGCGCCATGTGGACTTAAGACCTTATATTTTATACGGAAATGAAGTCAAGGTAATCCCAGGAGGTTTAACCCGTGTAGCACTTAGAAAAGGCTCCTTAGTAGTCAATTCCTCACAAGGCGGCGGCTCGAAGGACACGTGGGTGCTTTATTAGTTGTTAGGGATTAGGGTTTAGTTATTAGAAAATGTAGATGGTAGAATAGAGAACGAAGATTTTTAGTTCATGGATTTATGTCACATTCTTTACTACTTGAACTGTTAAGGACTCATGTAAAAGAATGTGGCATGATGACCACAAAAAATCAAACTCGAAGAAATCAAGAATTTCACCAACGTTTACATCACTTGAACACTAGTGAAAACTGAATGAATGGCAAGTTTTACACGCTACTTACAAGGACTTGAATAAATCAATTAGGGTAAATTCGTGTCATGCCTATTTTGGGTATAGCATCTTTGATTGGCTCTCCACCAGAAAAATAAGCCACTATGATTATTGTGGCTATTGTTTGTAATTTTACTTTACATGGAAATAATTTACATTCAATGATACTTCCGACAAAACATGATTTCAGATAAAAATTTTGCCCGAATTGCAGTGCTTTGCTATTTAATGGTAATTGCTACCGGATTGTTTTCAGAAGTTTTTGTCAGGCAAGCATTACGAGTGCCCAATAATGCATTGGCAACTGCCCACAATATTCAAACGAATGAAATGCTGTATCGTTGGGGTTTTGCTGCTGACCTGATCAATTTTGTTATAGGAATACCCACCATATTGATCATGTATCACTTTTTCAAAAAATCGAATAAGCTCATCCTGCAAATTGCTTTAGCCATGGTTATTATTCAAACGGCCATTATTGCAGTCAATCTATTAAATCAAATTACCCCCTTGTTACTTTTAAGTAATGACGCTTACTTAACACCTTTTCAACCAAGCCAACTCGCAACACTCTCTCTTTTGTCCTTGAATATTCAAGCACAAGGTTATGGAATTGGTTTAGTATTCTTTGGATTTTATTGTATGATAATTGGATATATCATTTTCAAAACCAATGCAATACCAAAAATTATTGGCTTATTATATGCCATAGCTGGACTCTGCTATTTGATCAATAGTTTTACCATGTTTCTCTCCAAAGGATTTGCCAATCCTATGTTCATGTTCCTTGCCATTCCGATTTTTGTAGGTGAATTGTCTCTTT
This sequence comes from Aquirufa aurantiipilula, assembly GCF_019923745.1. Classification (GTDB taxonomy): domain Bacteria; phylum Bacteroidota; class Bacteroidia; order Cytophagales; family Spirosomataceae; genus Aquirufa; species Aquirufa aurantiipilula. The sequence continues at coordinate 53,736 of NZ_JAANOG010000001.1, read as the reverse complement.
GTTTGTGGTTACTCATCAAAGGAATTGACACATCAAAGTGCTAAGATTTGCCTAAGCTTAGATTTGTCAAATTTTGAAAATTTGACAAATCTCAAACACTAAACCCTAAACAAGAATAACTAGTATATCTGGTTTCTCACCAAATCCTCCAAAGTATCTCTTTTGCGAACTAGTTTAGCTTCTGCATGGTCCACTAATACTTCGGCAGGAAGAAAGCGAGAATTATAATGTGAGGCCATCGTAAAACCATAGGCACCTGCATTCGCGAAGGCTATTACATCCCCTTCGTTCACTTCATTTAGTATACGTTCGTTTTGATTTCCATCAAAATCAAAAGAGAAAGTATCTGTTTCACATATATTTCCTACCACACGGTAAGCGTCTTGCTGAGCATCTTCCTCATTGGAAGCATTGAAAATATAATGATAAGAACCGTACATCATAGGACGAATCAAATGGTTCAATCCTGAATTAATGCCCACAAATGTTTTAATAGGATCACGCTTAACCACCGTTGCGGTAGTCAATAAAGTTCCAGCTTCTGACACTAAAAACTTACCTGGTTCCACCCAAAGCTTCAATTCTTTGCCATAATGGGCACAAAATTTCAAGAAGGCATTGCCCATGATTTGACCAATCTCCTGCATGTTTACCCCTGGATCTTCAGGAGAATAAGGTACTTTAAATCCTCCTCCCAAATCCATCAATTCTAAATCTGGAAAGTCCTTCGCAAATTCAAACAAAGCAGAAGCTGCTTGCTCAAAAGTCTTTCCATCTTTAATATCAGAACCCGTATGTTGATGTAAACCAATGACTTTGATTTGATATTGATTCACTAAATTCAAAATCTCCGCTTTTTGATGAATCGATATACCAAATTTAGATTCTGGATGAGCTGTCATGATTTTGGCATTTCCTCCTCCATAAACGTGAGGCTTAATACGCAATAAACAAGGTACAGATGATCCATATTGTTGGCCAAATTTTTCTAAGACCGACAAATTATCCAAATTCACAATCGCTCCTTTAGAAACGGCAAATTCGATTTCCGCAAATTCCACTCCACTGGGTGTGAAGGTTATTTGGTCGCCTCGATATCCTGCCAATAAACCTAATTCCAATTCCTGTGGCGAAACCACATCCAAGTCCACTCCTTCTGCCAACATCAACTTTAATACCGAGATATTCGTATTTGCCTTACAAGCGTACTTGATCGACAAGGATATATCATCAAAAGCCGATCGAAGAACCGAGATTTTTTCTCTAATTTTGTCGGCATTATATACGTAAAGAGGTGTACCAAATTGTTTGGCAAGGGTTGTCAAAGGAATACCTTGAATGGAATAATAGGCCATTGTAAATAAATTAAGGCACAAAGATAGTGCTAATCTTCTTATCTATGCAGTCAACAAACAAAATAAGACTAATCCTACTCAGCTTATTCTTCGGAATTTCAGCCATTTTTTCTGCTTGGGCACAGGTAAAAAGTGGTCCCATGTTGGGCTATTCTGAAATGAAAGAAGTCTTAATCTGGGTACAAACTCAAAAGCCTGCTCAGGTGAAAATCAAATATTGGGAAAAAGGTAGTGATGCTAATAAATCGATTCATCATTCTTCCTCCATAAGCACACAAAAATCTCAAGCCAATATCGCTCGAATCATTGCCGACGAAGTTAGCATGGGTAAAAAATACACCTATGAAGTGTGGGTAGATAACAAAAAGGTCAATTTTGACTACCCTTTGGAATTTCAAACGCAGGCTCTTTGGCAATACCGAACTGATCCTCCTAACTTCCAATTTGTAGTAGGTTCTTGTAATTACATCAATGAAGAGGCTACCGACAGACCCGGAAGACCCTATGGCGGAGCGGATGAAATCTACAAGGCGATTTACGACAAAAAGCCTGATTTCATGATTTGGGGTGGCGACAACTTTTATTACCGTGAAGCAGATTGGAATACAAGAACGGGCATGATTCATCGCAATGACCATACCCGTGGACAAAAATCTGTTCAGCCTTTATTGGCAAGTACGCACCATTATGCCATTTGGGATGACCATGATTATGGCCCTAATGACGCTGATCGTTCATTTGCATTAAAAAATACCTCGCTAGAATTGTTTAAATTGTATTGGGGTAACCCCAATTTTGTTTATCCCAATGAAGCTGTTACCGGTATGTTCCAATGGGCCGATGTCGAGTTTTTCATGATGGATGACCGTTGGTTTAAAGCCCCCAATGATGAGAAGAATCCAGCCAAGGATTACTTTGGACAAAAGCAATTGCAATGGTTATTAGATGCTTTAACGACCAGTAGAGCAAGTTTTAAAATCATTGTGAATGGTGGACAAGTGATTAATCCTGCCAAAGTATTTGAAAACATGGCCAACTATGAACAAGAGCACAACCAATTATTGAAAGAGATTAAAAATAGAAATATCCCTGGTGTATTGTTCATTTCAGGTGACCGTCATTGGTCAAGTTTTTGGAAAATGGAACGCCCAGGTACCTATCCTTTGTTTGATTTAACAGTTTCCCCATTAACAGCAGGAACTGCCAAACCTACTCCAGAGGATTTAAATAAAACCTTAGTGCCAGGAACAGTGAGCGATCAACGTGCTTTTGCCCATATTTCTGTTAGTGGTCCACTAAAAGATCGTATATTAGAGATTAATTTAGTGAATTCAGAAGGGAAGGAATTGTGGAAACAACGTATCACATCAAGTCAATTGAAATAATATGGAAGTTGTATTAAACCGAGTAGATCAAGATTTTCATTTCGAAGCCAGAGGCAATTCTGCCATACCAGTTCATATCGATGCCGCTGAAGGAATCGGTGGGCATAATGCAGGCGCTAGACCCATGGAATTACTTTTGATGGGTTTAGGAGGTTGTACAGCTATTGATGTCATCTTAATTTTAAAGAAACAAAGACAAGTCGTAGATGATTTTCAAATCCGCGTTTCAGGTATGCGAGAAAAAATTGAAGGAACAGAAAAAACGCCGTTTAGAACGATCAACATTCAGTTTGAATTACAAGGTAATATTGACGGCACAAAAGCATTGAAAGCTATACAAATGTCCATGGATAAATATTGCTCAGCTACTGCCCAATTAGAACCAAGTTCTGTGATTACCCATACTCTATTGTTGAACGGTGAAGCCTTTGAAATTTAATCCATGAAAGTATATTTAGACCTATTACGCCATATTAAAGAAAACGGAACCTTTAAATCGGACCGTACAGGTACAGGAACTTTAAGTGTATTTGGCTACCAAATGCGTTTCAACTTAGAGGAGGGTTTCCCCATGTTGACTACTAAAAAAGTACATACCAAATCCATCATTTACGAGTTATTGTGGTTCTTGAAGGGCGAAACTAATATTCAGTACTTAAAAGAACATGAAGTTTCTATTTGGGATGAGTGGGCCAATGAAAACGGAGATTTAGGGCCTGTTTATGGTAAACAATGGCGTTCTTGGGAAGGTCCCAATGGTCAAGTTATTGACCAAATCAAAGAAGTTATTCATACGCTAAAAACCAACCCAGATTCTCGTAGAATCATTGTTTCTGCTTGGAATGTTGCTGATTTACCTAAAATGGCCTTAATGCCTTGCCATGCCCTATTCCAGTTTTATGTAGCTGACGGAAAATTATCATGTCAGTTATACCAACGTTCGGCTGATGTATTCTTGGGGGTTCCATTTAACATTGCTAGCTATGCCCTATTAACCATGATGATAGCTCAGGTATGTGATTTAGGCCTAGGAGATTTTGTATGGACTGGTGGAGATACTCACCTATATTCCAATCATATGGAACAAGTGGAGAAACAATTATCTCGTGAACCGAGAGCTTTGCCACAAATGAAAATTAATCCTGCCGTGAAAGATATCTTTGAATTTACTTACGAGGATTTCACTCTTGAAAACTATGACCCTCATCCAGGTATTAAGGCTCCGGTGGCCGTGTAAACAGTGATTAGTTATTAGGGTTTAGGTATTAGAAAAATAACTAAACCCTAATAACTAATCACTAAACCCTATTAACTAATCACTTCCAACAATTCTCCTCACCACCTCTGCGGCATTCAATCCCTGTGATTCTGCTTTGTAGTTCAAAATAATACGATGTTGAAGAACGGGCACAGCAACAGCACGTACGTCTTCCACATTGGGTGAAAATCTACCTTGCAATAAGGCGCGGCATTTCGCAGCTAAAATCAAATTTTGAGATGCTCTAGGACCAGCCCCCCAAGAAATATAGGAATTGGTCACTTCGGTAGACAAAGCGGAATTAGGTCTTGTTTGATGTACCCATTTTACAGCTGTTTCAACTACATGATCTGGTACAGGTACTCGCTTAACCAATTGTTGGTATTCCAATAAAGTATGTGCATTTAAAATAGATGCTGGCAGGGTCTCCGCATTTGATTTCTCTGACATACGTACCACGGCAACTTCTTCTTCGTAGGATGGATAATCCAAGACCAACATGAACAAAAAGCGGTCTAACTGCGCCTCTGGAAGCGGATAGGTTCCTTCCTGTTCAATGGGATTCTGCGTAGCTAAGACAAAGAATGGTTTAGGTAAAGGATAACTCTCACCTGCTACCGACACGGTTTCTTCTTGCATAGCTTCTAATAAGGCAGATTGCGTCTTAGGAGGTGTACGGTTGATTTCATCCGCTAATACGATATTGGAAAAAATTGGTCCACGATTAAACACAAAATTCCTTTGTCCATCCATTACTTCCGCCCCAATGATATCAGAGGGCATTAAATCTGGAGTAAATTGTATCCTGCGAAACTCCAAATCCGTCAATGCAGCCACCGTATGTACCAAACGAGTTTTGGCTAATCCTGGTACACCTACTAATAAACAGTGTCCCTCGCAAAACAAGGAAATGAGAAGTAAATCAATAATTTCATCTTGACCTACAATACGTTCTGCAACGGCTGTTTTGATACGTTGGAAATCCTTAACAAATGATTCGGCTAATTGTACGTCGTTCATTATTATTCCGTTACACTTCCCGCTAATAAATTACAGTCTTTATACTCGTCATCAATGAAAATAAAGACATCATCTTTCGCTTTCATAAACCATTTTTCTACAGCTTGGTTCTTTTTACGGGTCAAAGCAATGGCTGCAATCTTTTGATAATCATCTTTCAAATTGGCAAAGTGTGGAGGATGCTTCGCTTTGAAATATAAAACACGAACAGCACTTCTTCCATCTTCTGTACGGTAAGGGATGGGGGTTGAAATAGTTCCCACTTTCATCGAATCCAAGGAGAAATACAAACCTGGCTCCATGCCACTATCAAATGGCATACGAGTAGTACGGGTGCCTGGATCGATCAACATACCACCTGCATCTTGTGTAGGTTTATCTTCTGAAAAGTCTCTAGCAGCACGGTCAAACTTGATGGAATCACGTTGAATCAAGACACGGATACTATCCAAAAACTTAGTTGGTTCTGTCAAATCAAGTTTTTGATAATCAGGACGTAATAAAATATGTCGTGCATGGTATTCTTGTCCACGAACCTCTAATAACTGAATTAAGTGAAATCCAAATTCCGACTCCACAACATCCGACATGACACCCGGTTTCAACTTTAAAGCTGCTGCCTCAAAAGGAGCAACCATTTGTCCACGCTTGGAGAAACCTAAATCTCCTCCTCTTTTTCCACTACCCAAATCTTCTGAATATAATTTGGCTAATTCCTCAAAACTCTCTCCTTTTTCTACACGCTTACGGTAATCCAATAATTTAGCAATTAACTCCTCCTTTTGGTTTTTATTAGGTTGAGCTAAACGAACAATATGACCCACTTCCACCTCTGAAGGCAAATAAGGCAAGGAATCCGTAGGGATAGCCGCAAAAAAGGCCGCCACCTCTTTCGGTGTAATTTTCACATCACCAGTGATCTTATCTTGCATTTTACGGCCTGTCAACTGTTCTTTCAAAGATGTACGTAAATCTTCTTTTAAATTAACAATGGATTTACCAAAAGCTTCAACAATGTTTTTAGAAGACCCGTATTGTGTTTCCATTTGATCCATACGGGAATTTAATTCCATTTCTACGCGCTTATCTTCCACAATCACCGAGTCAATTTCTGCTTTGGCTAACATCAACTTATTGATAACAAGTCCTTCCAACAACTGACAGCGAGTAGGTGTATTGGCTTGTCCACTCGACAAATACTGTTGGTATTGCTGTTCAACCTCTGATTTCAAAATATAGTGGTTGTCGACTTTGACAATGATCTTATCTAACAAAGTTCCTTTACTTGCTTCTTGTGCAAATGTTGCCCAAGACAGCATCAACATCACTCCTCCAAAAATCCAACGATTCAATTTCATAAATTTTTTATTGCATTAATTTTTGTAATTCCTCTTGTTGTATAACAATCGGATACTTATTCTTCAATTTCTGAAGCCACTCCTTATCTAACTGTGTTTGCAAATCACGAATGATACTACTTCTACATTCATCAAAAGTCTTTACGCGTTGCTCTTCTACTTTTTTAATCTCAAGATAAACATAACGGCCTTCATATTCCAAATTCTTTTTGCCTACCTGCCAGCTTTGCGCATCTAAAACTGGTATTTCTCCTTTTTTGAAATAACCCTCAGAAGCTTCTAAGCTTTTAGGTTTGATGGCATTAAACCGTTTAACCACATCGTCCATAGACTGTGAAAATAAGCGAAAACTCACACGAGCATTCTTTGATTTATCTGTTTTGGACGCTGAAACCAATTTCCCCTCATCTTTTTCGATGAATCGAACTTGATTAATTCCTTTGGTGACTAAAAACTTAACGACTTGATTAACACGACCTTCCGACAAAGTATCTTGTTCTGAACCATCTATATGCCCCGTTACCTCCACTACATAATCACGATTCTTGCTCATCAACAAACCTAATTCTTGTAATACTTTTTTCGCATTGGCAGTCAATTCAGATTGCCCTAATTTGAATAAAATATCAGGGTAACGTTTATTCATTGGGTATGGCGCCGATTTAAGCAATTCCATAGCATCTGCTAAAGTTTTGGCATTATCAGATGAAATTAACTTCACTTCTGCTCTTACGGGCATAGTAAATAAAGCCATATTTTGCTGATAATAAGCATGTTGACGTAAGGAATCCAAGGATTTTTCAAAAATCTCACGGTCGGTAATCTTACTTAAAAGACTGCCTTCCAGAAACTCTGCCATTTGTTCTTTAAAGGCAGGGTATTTGGTTTCCAAATGTTGCTCTTCCGCCTGTAAAGTCTGAGAATCGATGAATTCATCCAACCATGAAGCTTCGGAAATTGCAGGTAAATAACCTAATTCCTTGACTTTTCTACGCTGTTGAGCTACAATAAACTGATAAAACTCGTTGATGCTAAACGATTTATCCAAGACTTTAAACAAAGGGAATTGAAGCCAAGGCTCATCCCCTACTCGATCACGTGCAAAACGTTCCAAAGCCATTTTCTTGGATTCTTCTAAAATAGCTACCCTATTTTCTACACGCACCCGTTTCATGAAGGATTGACGGATTAAAGCACTTCGCTCAGGATCGGTATTGACTTTTTGGCGTAAATATTCAGCCATCTCCTCATAAGAAAGAAGCGGTTTTTTATCCAATAATTTAAAAATTTGCCAGCCTAAATTGGTTCGAATTGGCTCAGAAATGTCACCCAAACGCTGTAAACCAAATAATTTATCTTGTAATTCTTCACTTAAATCAGAAGAATAATACCAGCGACGTAATTCCCCACCACGTCCTTTGGAATATGGGTCTTCCGAATAATTTCGACAAACATCTTCATAGCTTTCACCTTTTTTCAGATAGGCTTCTACTTGCTCAATTTTCTTTTTTGCTTCCACCTGAAAAGGTGTTGCAGCATCTACAGGGACTGAAATCAAAATATGAGCCAAACGAATCTTTCCTTGGTTTGGTCTTTGCTTCAAAATCTTGATTAAATGATAACCACTAGAAGTTCTAACAGGACTAGAATACTCCCCTAAAGCCAATTCATAGACTTTGTTTTCAAAGGCATATTGGGTTTGTAAACTAGTAATAAAGCCCAAATTACCACCCTTTTTGGCCGTTAACTCATCATCAGAAAAGCGCTGCGCCAAAGAGGCAAAATCCTCACCTGCTTTTAATTTCTTATATAAATTATCAATTTTTTGATATGCTATTAAGGTATCACCAGGACTAGGATTGGCTGGTAATTTTACTAGAATATGAGCTACTTGCTTCTCGTCTTTCAAGCGCTGATAGGCTTCCTTAACCAAGGCATTTACTTTTTCATTATCCACTAAATAGGGACTTGCCAATTCCTTACGAAAGCTTGCATACTCTTCTTGAAATCCCGGCGTTTCAGCTAATTTTTCATCTTCGGCTGCCACTAACTTCAATGACAGGTCTAAATAGTCCGATAAAAACTTATTCTTATTATCTGGCTTTATACTATCGCTTTCAATCAAACGACGATAAATCGTAGAAAACTGAGCCGAACTGATTTTTTTAGGGCCAATCTGAATAGGAAATCCCTCTTGAGCCAAAAGGCTTGGAAGGGTAAAAAGAATATATATAAATACTAATAAGTAAAAACGAAAGCGCATAGTTTGCCAATTTTGCTTGTCCAATGGGTTATAAACGACAACAAGCTTATAAAATTACGAATAATCCCTAAATAAACCCTTTAATTCATCAATCCCTTACGCTTATTTCATAAGAGAAATCATAGTGGTAGTCATTGAGCATCTTAGGTCCACTTTTCCAAGTACCTTTTTTCTTAAAACTGCTTACCTTATCCCATGATATTTGCATTTCAGATATCCCTAATCGATCATTTCCATCCCATTTACTTAATAAATCCATTCCCAAACCACTCGCACGCATTCCCCACATAAACCATCCCAATGGATTTGTTAGAGAGGATAGTTCCAATAAGGAAACAGGAACTTGTAAAACGCCTCCCCATTGATTGATGTGCTTTATGACCTGTTGTATCTTCTGGTAATCATCGATTTCCCATAATGTCACTTGCACACCTAAACTTTGCCCAGGTTTCAACTTGATACTTAATGCAGGGATTTTCTTTAAATCTAAAAGTATACTTTGCTTAACCTTCCCAAGGTATTGTGAAGATTGTTGAATCTGAACAACTTGTTGATTTTCAATAGCTACCACAGAATAAACCATCAAAAGCTCATCGGTTTGTGTGATATTTTCTTGAATATTTTTAGCGAATAACTGAGTCCATTGAAACTGCACCTGCTTATCTAAAACTATAGCTTTTTGAGCAGGCACTTCTGTTTTGACAGGAACAATAGCTTTTCTACAAGAGAAAAAAGAAATACCCATTAAAAACAGGATTACATACCTCATAAAGCTGCCTTAGGCTCTTGTTGGGTCAAACAATGGAAACTTCCTTGTCCCCAAATAATCTCACGAGCAGAAAGACCAATGACCGGTCTATCAGTAAATAATTGAGATAAAATATCCAATGCTTGAGCATCTTGTGGACAATCAAAAATGGGAACAAGAATCGCCGCATTGCAGATGTAAAAATTGGCATAGGATCCTGGGGCCCTAAATTCATCAATCACTACCGCTTCTGGCATAGGTATTTCAATGATGTTTAATGGGCTACCGTCTAGAAGCTTCATTTCTTTTAATTCCTTCAAATTTTGAGCCAAAACCCCATGGTTATCATCCTCTACATTGGGCTCAACCATGGTGATAACGGTATTTTCATTCACAAAGCGAACTGTATCATCAATATGCCCATCGGTATCATCTCCTACGATTCCATCACTTACCCATAATACTTGATCAACTCCGTAATAAGCTTTCAAGTAATTTTCAATTTGATCTTGACTTAAATGAGGATTACGATTGGGATTTAAAAGACAAGATCTACTCGTCAGAACAGTACCCTTCCCGTTAAATTCAACAGAGCCACCTTCCATGATGATACCTGGACTTAGGAATTCCAACCCTAAATCCTTGGCTATAGCTTTAGGAATCCGATCATCTGCATCAAATGGAGGATATTTCCCTCCCCAAGCATTATATCCCCAGTCGACTATTAATCGTTCTGAATTATCATTTTTTATTAAGAATGCAGGACCATGGTCGCGGCACCAAGCATCATTGGTTTCGCGAACAAACAATTCAATCTGCTGAGGATCAATGTTGTATTTTGGCAATTCACCTAAAATAAAATTCTTAAGCTCTTCATGATTGACATTAATTTTCACCTTTTCACCTTGTGAAATAGCTTTGATCAGAGCAAAGTATTCAGGATACATATAAGATAACTTTTCTCCTTGCCAAGAATGGTCATTATGAGGAAAAGTAATCCAAGTAGCTTCATGTGGATGCCATTCCGCAGGAAAAAAAAAGCCTCTTTCTTTGGGGGTAGATAGCATATTAATCTAAGTAATTTTCAGAAATCAAACGTAATCCATCCAAGGTGATTAATTTATTCACCTCGTCAAAATAGGATTCCAATGGAGTTAAAATTGAAGATAATCCACCAGTGGCTAATACCTTAACATGCTGCCCTTTCTCATTTTTGACTCGATAAATCATTTCCTTCACCATACCTACATATCCCCACAATATACCTGATTGAATGGCACTTACCGTATCAAATCCCAAGGCAGAATGGGGCATTTCTAGGGGCACTTCAGGTAATTGAGCGGTTTGAGAAAACAAAGACTTTACGGCGGTTTTTAGCCCAGGGGCAATAGAAACCCCTTCCATCTTACCTTGTGCATTCACTAAAGTAAAGGTTAGAGCAGTTCCAAAATCTACAATCAATACATCAGCTTGGTAAGCATGATGAGCATATACGGCATTGGCAACTAAATCAGAACCAATTTCATCAGGAGAAATAATGTCGATGGGGAATTTCTTATACAATTTTGGCGACATGATATCAGCCGAGACTGCTAACCAATTTTCTAGTCCTTTTTGAACGTGATAAGAAACAGAAGGAACTACGGAAGAAATAATTAATTTTTGTGGTTTCAAGGAACCAATATTATTCTCTAACCACTCCTGACGAATCCAATTCTCCATGCGCAAAGTTGTCCATGGTTGATGCGTAGGTGTTCTTAATATCAATTTCCATTCACCTTCGGTATAAAATCCAAAGACTATGTCTGTATTTCCAATATCGACTACTAAGAGCATGTGTTAAGGTTTAATATCTTTTTCTAATCCAGCGGATAAAATGGGGAATCGCAACCATGATTTAGGATCCAAACTATACTCATCCACATGGAAACCCGGTGCATAACGCTCTCTTTTCCATTGGTTTCTAGCCCACAATCGGAAGAAACGAGAACAAAATGCAGTTAGTTGATCTTCTGAAAAGTTTGCGCCATATTCCTGAATCAAGTTTTTTAAACAATTTTCTGGCGAAAGTTTATCGTAAAAAGCCCAGCGTTCAATGGCATTCAAAATTGGATAAGGCATTAAATCTTCTTCATCCACTTGTTTGGAAGTTAATGGTCTTAATTCGGCACTTGGTTCTAAAGAATTGACATGTGATAAACCTGGCATACTTAATTTCCCATCCAACCCTATTTTTTCCATCCAAATAAGCCATTGACGAATGAAAGTCTTATCTATTCCTGCTATGGGTGATATAGAACCTGAAGTATCTCCGTCCATGGTGGCGTAACCTACGGATGCTTCCGAGCGGTTGGAAGTAGCTAATAATAAAGCATTGTTGATATTGGCCAACATCCAAACACTAGGACTACGTAATCTAGCTTGAACATTTTGCAAGGTAATATCGTCCTGTTCCCAGGTTAATGATCTGCCTATGGCCTTTTCAATGATTTCACGATACTCTTTAACCAAAACATCAATATTCCAATCATAATGGGTTGTACCAATACATTCTGCCAATGCTTTAGCTGAAGTACGGGTTTGATCTGATGAATTTTCTGTTCCTTGATATGCCGTAGTTAACATACGAGCAATAAAATCCTTTTCTGTAGAAACATCCATAATCCAAGGAATATAGGCCATCTTAGATTGAATCCCCTCCCAGCCTAGCTCTTTGTAAGCCAAACGAATTGCCAAATAACATAATGTAGCTATGGCTGATGAATCTGCTCCACCGGATAGCGATATCACCCAACCATAAGAATATGATTTTCTTACATAATCCCAAAGACCTAAACTAACTGCCCTGGCAAATTCTTCTTCCTTGATGTTTACTGTACCTTCCCACGGAGCTGCCTCAAAGTGCGGATATGTTTGATTGGATAAAGGCCATTGTACATTGGCTACTATCAGGTCATCAGCTACTTGTGTTTGGCAATTAATTTCCACGGAAGCCACAATCAATTGACTATCTTTAAAACTAAATCGCTGGCTTTGTGCTCTTATTTGACCTTGATGAACTACGTAGGCATCCCCATCAAAAATGGTTCTTCCTGATTCATTTCCTAATACATTGGCAAATACATAGCTTCCTTGTATGATTTGGGATCCTTTTATTGCTAATCGTTGACGCGTTTTTGACTTAGCAAATGCAAAATGAGAGGCTGTTGGACTACATATCACTGATACCCCTCGCTGAGCTAATGAATGAGCTGGTCTATTTTCTCCCTCCCATGCATCTTGACATATTTCAATACCAATACTAATTCCATCCGCCAGAATGCGGTAATCACCCATTGGGATTTCACCCAAACTCGTAGACAAAACACTTCTTTGATGCGCAGGCCAAGGATTAAACCAACGGGTTTCATAATGGACTCCGTCATTGGCTAAATGTTGCTTGGGAATCAGGGCAATCAATTTTCCATTGGCCAAACAAGCAGCTACATTATACAATTTACCCTCAAAAAATACCGGTAATCCTACCCAAACTAAGATATGCTGAGTATATGGCAACAATTTAATCAAAGACTCCCAGGCTTTCTCGGATGTATAGGCAGCTAAAAACTGATCTTCACAGCCATATCCTGTCAGACAAAGCTCAGGCAAACAAAGTATAGCAACCTGGTTTTGTTGAGCTTCTTGAATAATTGAAATGATTCGGGCTTGATTTCCCTTCCAATCTAAGGGAATTTGGTTAAGAACCCCGGCTGCTAGTGCAATATTAGGCATAGTAATTAACGGGGTTTCTTGGAACTAACACGATCAGCTGGTTTATAAAATTGATACCAAGCTCTTTTCTTTGTAGGCTTATTAGGTCCTATGGTCGCGTAGTTGGAAGTTCTCACATGCTTGTAGCGTGGAGTCCACATCCAAGAAAATGCTTCTCTAGGCCGATAATAACTCTCTCCATGACGGTGTTCAACCCGTACGCGACATGTCTCTCTAGGACAGCGTGCTGACCAACAAGAACTCATCCCAACGATTAAGAAGGTTCCGATAAAAAACATCCAAAAAAAACGGAATGTTTGATTCTTGATCATTTTAAGAGAAAAATAAAAAATCGATCCTATTCAATAGAACGATTTCTTATTAGTTAAATTACAAATCAAAGCTTAATTTTACTCAGAATTTTAGCCTTGCATGCAATCAAACACCAAAGATATAAAATCAGTTGTAAAAAGAGATGCTTTTGAGTATCCAGTGATGGAATCTTTTTACACGATACAAGGTGAAGGGAAATTTCAAGGACATGCGGCCTATTTCATTCGTTTGGGGGGCTGCGATGTAGGATGTCATTGGTGTGATGTAAAAGAATCATGGCCAGTGGATACCCATCCCATCAAAACAGTAGCCGAATTAGTCAAAGAAGCTTCCGCTCATCCGGGTCGCATTGTTGTGATCACTGGAGGAGAGCCATTGATGCATGATCTAAATCCTTTGACTGAAGCATTACAAGAAGCAGGTTTTAGAACCCATATTGAGACTTCAGGAGTGGGTAAACAAATTACAGGAATTTGGGATTGGGTATGTTTTTCTCCAAAGAAATTCAAAGAACCGAATCCAGCCATTTTCCCACTTGTGAATGAATTGAAAGTAGTCATTTTTCATCCATCCGATATAGTATGGTCAGAAACATGGACGACTAAATTACCAGCTGAAAGCCTTTGGTTGATGCAGCCAGAATGGTCGAAACAAGCTGACATGAATCCTTTGATCGTTCAATTTGTCAAAGAAAACCCTCGTTGGCAGATTTCTGTTCAGACACATAAGTTCTTACAAATCCCCTAACACATGCTTGCGGCTTGGATATTTTCTTTCAGTTTATGGGGATTATCCGTTGATAGCCTAAAATCAACACCCATCACCGAGCTTAATCTTCAAAAAGCACAGTATTTTCCGCACTATTCAAATGCCAGGAAAGAAATCTATTTTACGACTCGAGCTGACCGGGCTGATGAAGAATTACAAGTAGCCACTTGGGATGGAGCCAAATTCATTAATCCTCAAGCACTCACGAGCATCAACCAAGATACCAATGAGGGTACAAGCACTATATCCCAAGATGGAAATACCTTGATTTTTTCTGGTTGTGAATACCGAAATAGCTTTGGTGGTTGTGATTTGTATGAAAGTTATTGGCTTAATAACAGTTGGACCAAACCTCGAAATCTAGGAATACTGATTAATTCTCATGATTGGGAGGGACAACCCTACTTGAGCCAAGATGGCAAACAACTTTATTTTTCTTCGGACAGACCGGGAGGACAAGGCAAACGTGATCTTTGGATGAGTGAAAAAGATGCCCAAGGAAGGTGGAAAATGGCCATTAATCTAGGTCCTCAAATCAATAGTTCAGCGGATGAACAAGGACCCTATTATTTGGAAAAAAGAGAGGTTTTACTTTTTTCCAGTGATAGAAAAGGCGGATTGGGAGGTTTGGATTTTTACCAAAGTCAACTAGAAAATGGACAATGGACAATTCCTATGAATATACTCGAATTAAATTCTTCGGGAAATGAAGCAGGGATTTGTCTAGGTATACAAGAAAATGAATATTTTATTTCTAGAAATAAGGCTGGACAGGCTACTGAAGAAGAGCTTCATCGGATCAACATTCCCAATTCAATATGGTTGGCAAAAAAAGTGGCACCAATTCAGGTAGAAGCTGTAATTACTAAAGTTCCTAAAATCAAATTTCAAGATGTCAGCTTTGATGATATACAATTTGCTTCAAATCAATGGTCTATTCCATATCCGATACCATCTAGTTTAGGAAAGCTTGTGAAATTTTTGAATGAAAATTCACAACAAAAAATAGAAATCAGAGGCCATACTGATGAAGTGGGTCAGGCTAAAGCAAATCAAATTCTTTCAGAGAAAAGGGCTAATGCTATCAAACAATACTTAGTCAATCAAGGAATTGAAGCTTCACGCATTCAAACCAAAGGACTGAGTTTTCTCAAACCCAAAGTAGCTCCCATTCAAGCAGAAGCTAGGAAGTTGAATCGAAGGATTGAGATTGTTCTTTTGAGTGATTAGAGGGAATGTAGAATGTCTTTTCCTGAAATAGGTTGACTTTGGGTTCAATAATTATTCATGGTAAATAAAAATTTAGCAGTTCCCCCCCCCAAAAAAAAAGTCTTTCATTTTATAAAAATTAAAGGCCATGGTAAATGGTGTGATTATTGTACTTTTGAATCAGACCATAAATAACATCACTTTATTTCCAGTTTTACAGTATTTCTTTTTTTTCAAAAAAAGAAACAAAAAAACATCTTTTCTTGTCGGCCAGCAAAGGCGAATTTCGCTTCGCGAAACCGTGATTCACTACGCTATCGCCTATATTTTTGACACCAACACACATCGCCTTTGCTAAGGTCAAAACCTCGTCTACCGCTGCGTTCATCATCTTTCGCTCGTGCTGACCGACGGTATTTTATATCAAAAAATCACAAATTTCATTCTGAAACTAAACTCTAAATAACTACCAACTAATGAGGTTAATCCCAACGAAAGATGGGAACGTAGCATGAGCGAAGCGAAAGGCGGATGTTTGACCCTGCGCATAGGCAATGTGCGCTAGAGTCAAAGATTAAAGCCGTATGCGGAGTGAACATCGGTTCCGCGAAGCGGAATTCGTCTTTGGATTAACCGTACAACATCTGTTTTTTTTGTTTCTTTTTTTTCAAAAAAAAGAAATGCCTAAGTAATGGCATTAAAATAGTGTGCCATACAAAAGAACATGTGTAGCTTCAATAATTACATATCAGAAAATCCAAAATATTAATGTTCGATAACGACCAGCTGAGTCGTACTAAAAAATGTCAACCTATATCAGAACAAGACACTAAACCCTTATCACTAATCCCTATCGCATCTTCTTTTTCTTTTTCTTGGATTTTTTCTTCTTCTTCGCCTTTTTGACATAGACCGTATATGGATGCTCTTTTAAAATAAGGCTATCTCTTTTTTGCAAGAAGCTTAAAAGTGTATCACGTAAATCAGCGTCATCAAGTGGTCGAATGTGAACTGGGGCAATACCAGCACCTACTATACCTAATTCTTTTGCTGCACTGAATGATACATCAATCAATAAGCGTTTTTGATGCGGACCACGATCATTCACGCGGACATAAGATTTAATCCCAGATTGGATGTTGGTTATTTCTAACCAAGTGCCCATGGGGTATTTTCGGTGAGCTGCTGTAAATAAATAGGAATTATAGCGTTCCCCGCTATAGGTCTTTTTACCACTTAAATTCTTGTGATAATAAGAAGCTTTTCCTTGTTGATTTTGAGCTAAAATTCCTTCTACAAACACTCCCACAAAAAGGAGTACAAAAAGGAAAAATCGCTTGAAGAGTAATGTCATGCATTCCATTTAAGCTTGCAAATTAGCCCTATTCCCTCATTAAACCAAAAAAGCCCTTCAGGAGAAGGGCTTTATACTTGTTAAAAATCGTTAGGAAATTAGGCCTATCGTTGAGCTATCTCAACAAATGCACGGCTTGTAGCTCCAGTATAAATTTGTCTAGGACGACCGATTGGCTCCTTATTTGTACGCATTTCTTTCCATTGAGCAATCCAACCTGGAAGGCGGCCAATAGCGAACATCACCGTAAACATATTGGTTGGGATACCTAATGCACGGTAAATAATTCCTGAGTAAAAATCAACATTCGGATATAGCTTTCTAGCCACGAAATACTCATCACTCAAAGCAGCAGCTTCCAAACGTGCAGCAATAGCCAACACTGGATCATTGACACCCAAAGCTTTTAATACATCATCAGCAGCCTTTTTGATAATCTTAGCACGTGGATCAAAGTTTTTGTAGACACGGTGGCCAAATCCCATCAAGCGGAAACCAGAATTTTTATCTTTTGCCATGGCAATGTACTTATCCGTATCACCTCCATCAGCTTTAATAGCTTCTAACATCTCGATCACCTCTTGGTTAGCACCACCATGCAATGGCCCCCAAAGCGCATTGATACCTGCCGAAATAGAGGCAAATAAATTAGCATGAGAAGAACCTACCAATCGTACAGTAGATGTAGAACAGTTTTGTTCATGATCAGCATGCAAAATCAATAATTTATTCAATGCCTTGGAAACAACAGCATCAGCTGTATATATTTCACCTGGTTTAGCAAACATCATTTGCAAGAAAGTAGAACAATAATCTACCGTAGTATCTGGCTGAACAATTCCTTCACCAATGGACTTTTTGTATGACCAAGTAGCCATAACTGGCAACTGAGCTAATAATCTCAACACACTTTTCTCATCATCACCCGCTTCATCTGTAGAATAAAAAGCAGACATAGCTCCTACTAAGGCAGCAATCGTGCACATAGGGTGAGAACTTACTGGAAACCCATCTGAAATCTTAAGTAAATCTTGATTTACTTGAGTATAAGATTGGATATCTGCTGAAAATGCATCCAACTGATCCTGAGTGGGTAATTCTTCATGAATAAGCAAATAAGCAACTTCTAAAAACGAAGCTTTATCTGCTAATTCTTCAATGCTGTAACCTCGGTAACGTAAAATACCATCTTCACCATCCAAATAAGTAATTGAACTTTTTGTAACTCCAGTATTTTTGAAGCCTGGATCAAACGTAATGTAACCAGTCAAATCACGTAATTTTGCGATATCGATGGCCTTTTCGTTCTCTGTACCCTCCAGAGTAGGCAAATCAAAGGATTTCCCTTCGAGGTTAATAGTAGCCGGTTGAGACATAATTTTTTATAAGCTTAACATGGTATGATTTCAAATTTTGAAGAAGCTAGATGCTTGAAGCAAAATTCAAGCCTCTAAGATAATACGTAATTTTGAAAGGTTAATTACCTTTATGAATCCAAAAAAAATAAATTTATTTAACACAATTTTTTCTTTCTATATTTCAAAAATAATCGGTTTTTATGACCAATATCTCCCAAAAATTCAATAAGTACCTCTATAGTTCCTCCCAGCGATTTCTTACTTATGTACAAATTGACACTCAATCAGACCCCAACTCTTCTAGCAGCCCGACAACTGAGAAACAAAAAGATTTGGGAAAAGTTTTAGTTCAGGAATTAAAACAACTAGGATTAGACTCTGCTCATATGGATGAGTATGGATATGTGTATGCCCAATTAGCTTCCAACATCCAAGAGCCCGTTCCAGGCATCTGCTTTTGTGCTCACATGGATACTTCTCCTGATTGCTCAGGTAAGCATGTAAAACCCATCGTCCACTCCAATTATCAAGGGCAAGACTTAATTTTACCTGATGATTCATCTGTTGTCATTCGATTACAGGATCATCCTGATTTAGCTGAACAAATCGGACATGATATAATCACAGCTAGTGGAACCACATTATTGGGAGCTGATAATAAAGCAGGGGTGGCTGAAATCATGGATGCTGTTCAATTTTGGGTACAACATCCTGATGTTCCTCACGGCCCTATTTCCATCTTATTTACTCCAGATGAAGAAGTTGGCCGAGGAACCGACCATGTCAACCTAGAAAAAGTAAATGCAACATATGGCTACACCATTGATGGTGAAAAAAGAGGCCATTTGGAAAATGAAACTTTCTCAGCTGATGGATTTACCATTAAGATCGAAGGTATTTCTCAGCATCCTGGATTTGCCAAAGGGCGCATGGAAAGTGCTATCAAAATAGCTTCTGAAATAGTTGGTTTACTTCCCAAAGATCACTTAAGCCCCGAAAGCACCGAGAATATGGAAGGATTTATCCATCCTGTAGATATTTCAGGTAGTGTAGAAACAGCGACAATAGATTTTATCCTACGCGATTTCAAGACCGAAAAACTGGAAGAATACGGGATGCTCTTGAAAAACATCACCCATCAAGTCCTGAAAAATTACCCTCATTCCAAGGTTCAATTCATTCAAACGGAACAATACCGAAATATGAATGAAATACTAGTCAAGCATCCTGCTTGTCTGGAAAATGCCATGGAAGCCATGAGAAGAGCTGGTTTACAACCTGAGATGCAAAGCATTAGGGGTGGAACAGATGGTTCACGATTGACCTTCATGGGTTTGCCTTGTCCCAATATATTTGCAGGAGAACATGCTTTTCATAGCAAGCAAGAATGGGTCAGTATTCAAGATATGCAAAAAGCTACTGAAACCATCGTTCATTTGGCAGCCATATACGCAGAAAAGGGGACTTAAGTCCCCTTTTCTTTACTCTTTTAGCATCAATTCGCTCCGTTTTTTCCAACGCTGGCAGCGTTTAGAACGCTGACAGCGTTACGGAGCGGAAACGTTTTGAAAATTTATTTGTTGTCCAATTTCTTGATTATTCCCACTCAATCGTTGCTGGTGGTTTGGAAGAAATATCATACACCACACGATTGACACCCTTTACCTTATTAATAATTTCATTGGAAATTTTACCTAAGAATTCATAAGGCAAATGACACCAATCCGCTGTCATTCCATCCAAACTACTCACAGCTCTCAAAGCTACAACCTGCTCATAGGTTCTTTCGTCTCCCATCACTCCTACTGAATGAATCGGTAATAAAATTGCTCCAGCTTGCCATACTTGGTCGTAAAGTCCTTCCGACTTTAATCCATTGATAAAAATCGCATCTACTTTTTGAAGAATATCTACTTTTTCCGGGGTAATATCTCCCAAAATACGAATAGCTAAACCTGGACCAGGAAAAGGATGACGTCCTAAGATATCTTGTGGAATGCCTAAGGTTTTCCCTACTTTTCTAACCTCATCTTTAAATAAGGTATTCAATGGCTCCACCACTTTCAACTTCATAAAATCAGGTAAGCCACCTACATTGTGGTGTGATTTAATCGTTGCCGATGGTCCTTTCACCGATACCGATTCAATGACATCGGGGTAAATGGTCCCTTGGCCTAACCAAGCTACACCTTCAATCGCATGTGCCTCATGATCAAATACATCAATGAAGGTTTTACCAATTGCCTTTCTCTTCAATTCTGGATCACTTAAACCCGCTAAAGCATCATAAAAACGTTGCTTAGAATCTACGCCTTTGACATTTAAACCTAAAGAATGATACGAATCCAGAACTTGTTCAAATTCATCCTTGCGCAACAATCCATTATCAACAAAAATGCAATATAAATTCTTTCCAATAGCACGGTGTAATAATACTGCTGCCACCGAACTATCTACTCCTCCTGACAATCCCAAGACAACCTTATCTTGACCTAATTTCTCTTTCAAATTAGCTACAGTTGTTTCTACAAATGAATCCGAAGTCCAATCTTGCGTACAGTCACAAACCTTTACCACAAAATTGCGCAATATGATACTTCCCTCCGTACTGTGTGTAACCTCAGGGTGGAACTGTATTCCAAAAATTGGCTTGGATGCATGCGCAAAGGCAGCTACTTTAACTGATTCTGTAGAACCAATAATTTCATAAGGTGCAGGTAATTCCATGATGGTATCACCATGCGACATCCAAACTTGACTTTGGCTGGAAATTTCATCCCACAAAATAGAATCTTGAGTACCTGTTAAATGGGCACGACCGTATTCTCTTTGCTGAGATGCCTGAACAGAACCACCGCCCTGATGAGCTAACAATTGAGCACCATAACAAATTCCCAAGATAGGCAAATCCCCAAAAAGGCTTAAATCTACTCGAGGAGAATCTTCATCACGAACTGAACATGGGCTACCAGATAAAATAATTCCCTTTACTGAGGAATCAATGGTAGGTATATGATTATAAGGATGTATTTCACAATAAACTTGAAGTTCACGTACTCTGCGAGCAATCAATTGGGTCACTTGAGAACCGAAGTCAAGAATAATAATTTTTTCCGCCATAGCTGCTTTGAATAAAAATAAACGGCAAAGGTCGCAATTTTAAACGAAAAATCGAGTATTTATTTGGTATTTCTATCGATAAATCAAGTACTTCTCTCGAATCTTTTTATACTCTTTCAAGCCTTCTTGCCAACTTGCCCTGATCTCCTTTTCTGACTTCCCTTCCAACATCATTTTTCTTAATTCATTGGTTCCTGCCAATTTATCAAAGAAAGCCGGACTCGTAAAAAAGGATTCTTTTTTACCCGTTTTTTCAAAGAAATAAAATAAATACTTCAAACTAAAGCCTAAATCACGGGTATCTACTTGGCTTAAATTAAAACCATAACATAACTTACCTTTCAATGGTGGATCCATGGCTCCAGGTAAAGGCATCGGTGTAAAGGTATAATCACCTAAACCCTCCACATTGGTTCCTGCCACTTGAAATTGCGTTGTGGTCCCTCTTCCAATACTTACATTTGTTCCTTCAAAAAGGCACAAAGAAGGATATAATCCAATCGCTTGATCATTGGGTAAATTGGGAGATGGTGCCACAATAATGTGTACCTGATCTGAATGTTTGTATTTTTTCACAGGAATTACAGTCAAATCACATTGAATGCCTCGGTCTAACCAAGCTTCCCCATTAATCATTTTAGCTAACTCTCCTAAGCTACATCCATGCACTACAGGAATGGGATTTAAGCCAACAAAAGAAGCAAATTCCTTTTCCAAAACAGGTCCATCTACATAATGCCCATTGGGATTAGGACGATCTAGAATAATCAATTTCACACTGTTTTCCGCACAAGCTTCCATCACATAATGCAAGGTAGAACTATAGGTATAAAAACGAGTGCCCACATCTTGGATATCAAAAATCAATACATCAAGGCCTTCTAAATCAGCTTTGGTAGGTTTTTTATGTGAACCATACAAAGAAATGATGGGCAATCCCGTTTTTTCATCTTTGCCATTATCTATGTGAGCTCCTGCATCAGCCGTACCTCTAAAACCATGCTCTGGAGCAAAGATTTTCTTGATGGGAACTTTCAAAGACAATAAGGTATCAGCCAAATGAGTTTTACCCAAAACCGATGTATGATTCACTACCAAGCCAACGCGCTTGTCAAAAATCATAGGTAAATAGGTTGAAATTTGTTGATCTCCTGGGATAGCTTTTGTCACTTGAGCCATACTCTTAGAAGCTAATAGCCCATTGGAAAAGAACAACAATAAAATCAATAGCTTGTAGATTCGATGCATTCCTATTTTCTTTGCGGTTTAACATTTACTTATCAAATATCAGATAAATTTTAAAATTATTAACGTAAATCGACTGAATGAATTTTCCACTTTTTGTTGCACGTCGGATTCGTAATACCCATGAAACCTCCTTTTCTAAAACAGTAACCTATGTGGGTATAGGTACTGTGGCCATGGGAGTCAGCATCATACTCATTGCTTTTGCCATATTATTCGGCTTTAAAGAGGCCATACAAGACAAATTAACCAGTTTTGCAGGAGATATTCATGTGAGCCAAATCACAGGCAACCACTCCCTCTCCGATAGCCCCATGCGTAGAAATGTAGCCTGGGAAAAAACCATTCGGCAAAATCCAGCCATTGATCATATTCAAGCTCATTTACAAAAGCCTGGAATCCTAGTAGGAGACGCAGGACTGGCAGGTATCGTCATCAAAGGAATTGGTAACGATGTGCCGAAAAACCAGTTATCGAAAAACATGCTTCAAGGACAAGCTCAAATCCAACATCCTCAGGACATTATATTGAGCAACACCTTAGCTAAGCAATTGAAAGTCAGGCTACACAGCAGTTTAATTCTCTATTTTTTAAGCAATCCAGAGCGCCCAAGAAAAGTAAAAATCACCGGGATTTATGAAACTGGATTAGAAGAATTAGATAAAATGTTCATTTTGGCAGACCGTAGTTGGGTGCAAAAAATGAATGGCTGGTCAGCCGATTCAATTGGAACCTATGAAGTATTTTTAAAAAAATCCGCTGATTTATATCAAACAGCTGAAGAGATAGAATCCAAAATGCCTACAGAATGGCGCTTAGAAACCATAACGGAACTATACCCTGCGCTCTTCGACTGGATGATGATGCTCGATAGAAATATTGTCATTTTTATCTCCTTATTGTTGGTCGTTGCTTGTTTCAATCTCATTGCCACCCTTTGGGTATTAATCATGGAACGTATTCCCATGGTAGGTTTATTAAAAGCCATGGGGGCTAGTCACCGACAAATCAGGACCATTTTCTGGTGGAATGGTTTCTTCATTTTACTTCGAGGTTTAGCCATAGGTAATTTATTAGCTGTCATTTTTTGTTACCTGCAATCCAGCTATCACTTAATTCCTCTAGATCCTGAAAGCTATTATATGAGTTCTGTTCCAATCGTTTGGTCCATGTCTACTTGGGTTTGGGTCAATATCGGAACAAGCTTATTGGTGGCTCTCATCATTACCTTGCCTACCATATTTATCAAAAAAATTCAAGCTCAAGAAGCACTACAATACAAGCAATAATTATGAAAAGAATACTAATTTACTTACTGCTTTTCATGTCGACTCTTGCGCTGGGGCAAGATAAGGTGCAGTATAAAATCGACTTGAATAAACTTGCCAATGATCGTTTAGAAGTTGTTGTCAAAACACCTAAATTCAAACAAAAGGAAGTTGTCTATGCCCTGCCCAAAATAGTTCCTGGAACATATGCCAATTATGATTTCGGTCGATTTGTCCAAGAATTTAAAGCCTTAGATGCACAAGGTAAAAGCCTTCGAATAAAAAAAACAGGTCCAAATACGTATCAAATATCCAATGCTTCTCAACTATCTGAAATTCGTTATTTCGTGGATGATACTTGGGATAGTCCCGAAATTGCTGGTGATTATGTCTTTGAACCTGCAGGTACCTCATTTCAAAAAGATAGTTTATATGCCTTGAACACGCATGCCATGTTGGGTTATTTCATAGGCCATGAAAAGGCACAAGTTCAACTCTCCATTGATAAACCTGCTCAATTTTTTGGAGCCAGTTCATTACAAAATAAAAGTAAAGCCCCAAGCGATCTTTTTGAAGCCAATCATTATCAAGATTTGATTGATGCGCCATTGATGTATGCAGCACCCGACACGATTAGTTTTCCATTGGCCAATGCCAAAATTTTAATTTCTGTTTATTCCCCTAATAAAATGTGCTCGGCTGCACAAGTGGCTGAACAAATAAAACCGCTCCTAGAGGCTCAAAAAAAATACTTAGGAGGTCAGCTTCCAGTTTCCAACTATGCTTTCATCATTGTTTTATCTGACAATATCAAAAATGGCAGTTATGGCGCATTAGAACACGCTCAATCCTCATTTTATTATTTACCAGAAGGAAATATCCAGACCCTGGCTGAAACCATCCGTGAGGTTTGTGCTCATGAATTTTTCCACATTGTAACTCCTTTGAACATTCATTCTGAGGAAATTGGAAACTTCAATTTCCTTCAACCTAAAATGTCCAAGCATCTTTGGTTGTATGAAGGATTAACGGAATATGCGGCCCATCATGTTCAATTAAAATACCAAATTACCGACTTGAAAAAATTCATGTCAACCTTTGAAAATAAGTGGGAAGTCATGAATGTGCAATTCGATCGAAAGTTACCCTTTACCCTTATGAGTGAAAAGGTTTTGGATAAGTACAAAGATGAATATGGAAATGTTTATCAAAAGGGAGCTTGGTTAGGATTTGGATTGGATTTAACCCTGAGAAAACTCAGCCAAGGGAAGTATGGTACACAAGAAATGATGCGTGATTTAGCTAAATTTTATGGCCCCAATCAGTCGTTTAAAGACGATGAATTATTTGAGCAATTGATTCAAATCACCCAAAAAACGGAATTGAAAACTTTTTTTGAAAAGTATGTAGCAGGGAAAGATGAAATTCCTGTAGCTGATTGGCTACATAGTATTGGATACGAAATACAAGAATACAATGCGAGTCCAATAAAGTCTTTAGGCTTTGATTTTCAGTCTCTGAATGTTAATGCTGAAACACATAGAGCCGTCATCAATTCAGAAGACGGAATCAATGAATTTGGCAGAATTCTTGGCCTTCAAGCTAAAGATGAAATAGTCTTCATCAATCAACTTTCTTTTAGCTTGGATAGCTTCAGCATAAATGCTGCTAAGGTGCTCAAAGACATACAATTAGGTGACATTTTAGAAATTGAAGTAGCTCGACCTAAAGGAAATGGAACATATGAAACGGTACGTATGAAAGCCCCGTTTCAAACCAGTATGGGCAGCGCTCCGACTTCCTTTGTTCCCCAAAAGAATCCGAGCGATGCCCAATTGGAATTACGTCAACAATGGATGAATTCTATTCCGTAGTTTGTGCTTCCACCACAGCTATAGCTACCATATTGACAATTTCACGAACACTTGCTCCTAATTGTAAGACGTGAACAGGTTTACGTAAACCTAGTAGAATGGGTCCAATGTATTCGATTTCAGCCGCCTCTTTCAATAAATTATATGCAATATTAGCTGCTGATAAATTAGGAAAAATAAGCGTGTTAGCTGTTTCATTTCCCAAAGTGGCAAAAGGATAATTTTGTTGACGTAGCTCTTTATCAAAAGCTAAATGCGCTTGCATTTCTCCTTCTATCAACCATTTCGGATATTTTTTCTGTAAAATATGAGTAGCCTCTCTCATTTTGATGGCATCATCCCCATCAGCTGACCCAAAGTTAGAATAACTCAACAAGGCAATGCGAGGTTGTAAATTAAATCGCTCCACTGCCTCTCCTGTCAAACGTGTAATCTCCACAATATCTTCCACATCTGGTTGGAAATTAATGGTGGTATCTGAGAAAAACAAAGGCCCTTTCTTACTCAAAAGCAAATACATACCTGCCACTTTTTTGACACCAGGCTTTTTACCAATAATTTGTAAAGCTGGACGAATGGCTTCGGGATAATTCTTTGTCAAACCGGAAATAACACCATCGGCACGCTGGGTTTCCAACATCATGGCGGCAAAATAATTACTCTTTCTTACCTGCTTTTCTGCTTCCCAACGCGTATAACCACGTCTTTTTCGTTTTTCATAGAACAAATCGGCGAACTCCTTTAACAAAGGTTCGCTATCCGGATGTTTGAAATCCAAGATTTCTGTGCCTTGCAAATCAATGTGGTGTTCCTCACAAATAGCTTGAATTTTGGCTTGATTCCCTAATAAAATCGGCTTTGCTATTCCCTCATCCAAAACCTCTCTGACAGCCTTTAATACTTTTAAATTTTGAGCATCGGCAAATACAATGCGCTTAGGATTACTCTTGGCTCGTTTCAGGATGAATTTCATCACCTGATTATCCAAACCTAAGCGTTTAGCTAATTGATGTTCGTATTCATCCCAATTTTTAATTTGAACCGTAGCCACTCCTGAGTCCATCGCAGCTTTAGCAACAGCCATGGAAACCGTCGTAATCAATCGTGGATCTACAGGCTTGGGAATAATGTATTCTGGACCAAAACTGATGCTCTTTTCATTATAGGCCAAATTTACTATGTCTGGTACGGGTTTTTTGGCTAAACAAGCTAAGGCTTTGGCCGCAGCAAGCTTCATTTCATCGTTAATCTCAGAGGCTCTAACATCCAAGGCTCCTCTAAAAATAAAGGGAAAACCCAAGACATTATTGACTTGGTTAGGATAATCCGAACGGCCCGTTGCCATGATCAAATCCTCTCGAACAGCTTTGGCTTCTTCATAACCAATTTCGGGTGTTGGATTGGCCATAGCAAACACAATCGGGTCTTTAGCCATGGTAGCCACCATGTCTGGTGAAAGAATATTCCCAACAGATAAGCCTAAAAATACATCTGCGCCTTTCATGGCTTCCGCTAATGTCCTTTTTTCTTGGGCATCACAAGCAAGTGGGCTCACATAAGGATTCAAATCCGTTCTAGCTTTTGAGACTAGTCCATCTTTGTCAAAAATCAAAAAGTTTTCAATCTTAGCACCTAATTGTAAGTATAATTTAACACATGAAATAGCCGCAGCACCTGCTCCTGAAACCACAAAACGTGCTTGATCTATCTGTTTGCCAACAATTTCTAAGGCATTAATTAAAGCGGCGGAAGAAATAATGGCAGTCCCATGCTGATCGTCGTGCATGATGGGAATCTTCAAACGTTTCTTTAGTTTTTCTTCTATTTCAAAGCATTCAGGCGACTTAATATCTTCTAAATTGATACCCCCAAAAGTAGGTTCTAAAC
This sequence comes from Aquirufa aurantiipilula, assembly GCF_019923745.1. Lineage (GTDB taxonomy): Bacteria > Bacteroidota > Bacteroidia > Cytophagales > Spirosomataceae > Aquirufa > Aquirufa aurantiipilula. The sequence continues at coordinate 26,183 of NZ_JAANOG010000001.1, read as the reverse complement.
GTACCACCGTTTCCACAAAATCATTGGGCTCCATGCAATTCAACTCCAAGTCAAACACATCGATATCGGCAAAAATCTTAAATAAAACACCCTTTCCTTCCATCACAGGTTTACTCGCTTCTGGACCAATATTCCCTAATCCTAAGACAGCTGTACCATTGGAAATCACCCCCACTAAATTTCCCTTGGCGGTATATTGATACACTTTCTCAGGAAATGCGGCAATCTCTAAACAAGGTTCAGCCACACCTGGGGAATAGGCTAGCGATAAATCTCGCTGAGTGGCGGTTGATTTGGTGGGTTTGACTTCAATCTTCCCTGGTTTACCTTCGGAATGGTAAGCTAAGGCATCTTGTTTTAAAATAGATGAAATGGACATAAATTATATATGTTGATGAAAATTATTCGGATTCTGGGGCGTGAAATTCACCTTCATGCTTCGCTAACCAAATGGTAGCTACTCCATTACCAATGAAGTTCGTGATCGCTCTGGCTTCTGACATGAAACGATCTACGCCTAAAAGTAGGGCTAAGCCCTCAAGAGGAATTACTTGTAAAGCTGTCAATGTGGACGCTAGCACCACAAATCCACTTCCTGTAACACCTGCTGCGCCTTTGGAAGTAACCATTAAAACGCCAATGATGGTCAATAATTGCCCCCAATTCAGTTGAATACCATATACCTGAGCTAGAAATAAGGTCGCCATAGATAGATAAATACTAGTACCATCTAAATTAAATGAATAACCTGCTGGAACCACTAAACCGACAACAGACTTAGAGCAACCCATTTTTTCTAATTTTTGCATCAAAGAAGGCAAAGCTGCTTCGGAGGAAGAAGTGCCTAAAACAATCAATAATTCTGCTTTGATATAACTCAAAAAAGAAGTGATTCTTTCTCCACAGGAGCGCATGACCAAAGCCAAAATGACAAATATAAATAAGCCCATCGTAATGTAAACCGAGGCCATTAATTTGGCTAAAGGCAATAAAGAATGTATGCCGAATTTACCAATGGTATAGGCCATACCTCCCATGGCTCCTAATGGTGCCAGGTACATAACCCAATGAAGAGCTTTAAATACCCAGTGGGAAGCTTGCTCCATGCCAGAAATCATGCGTGCTTTTCCACGGACAGAGTTTAAAAAAACGCCAAAAAAGATGGAGAAAAATAAAACTTGAACCGTGAAATTTTCCTTTAAAAATAATAACCAAGAGAATGAAGCCGCTTTTGAAGTGTATTTACTAATATCTCCTCCCGCCACATCAGAACGAATAACTCCTTCACCAGGTACTAAAATGGTTGAAACCAAAAGTCCAATGACTAATGCCACAGTAGTTATCACCTCAAAATACAATAAGGCCTTTCCTCCTACCCGACCCACTTTTTTTAGGTTACCCATATTGACTATACCCAAACTGATGGTCAGGAAAATGATGGGATGAATAAATAACTTCACTAAACTGATAAAAAATCCACTCAGCAGTTCACTGACACTCGGGCCCATACTGATGTCTGCCCCCAAAAATGAATAAGTAAATTTCTTTTCCATCAAGGAATACAAGGCCCAATCTGGAGCAAAATGTCCTAAAAGTACACCTAGAAAAATGGAGATTAAAACCCAAAATGTCAGGTTCTGTGTAATTTTCTTTTTACTCATTCGTTTGTATGCAGATGATGAACAAATGTAAGGATTAATAGCAAAATATCCTCGTTTGGGATTCTGCGCTTATTTACCGAATTTTGCACCTTCATGAACCATTTGAGATCTTCAAGGTGTTATTAAATTTATGGCAGAAAAAATAAAATGTTTGATTATCGGCTCAGGGCCGGCAGGTTATACCGCAGCTATTTACGCATCTAGAGCAGGTTTACAACCAATTATGTATCAAGGTGGACAACCAGGTGGTCAGTTAACGACTACCACGGAAGTTGACAATTTTCCAGGCTACCCGAAAGGTGTAGATGGACCTACTATGATGCAGGATTTAGAAAATCAAGCGAAACGATTTGGTACTGATGTACGCTTTGGTTTAGCCACTAAAGTAGACTTTAGTAGTCAACCTAAAAAAGTATGGATTGATGACCAAATTGAATTAGAAGCGGATGCAGTGATAATTGCTACCGGTGCTTCTGCCAAATGGTTAGGATTGGAAGGAGAAACTACTTTCAATGGTCTAGGCGTTTCTGCCTGTGCAGTTTGTGATGGTTTCTTTTACCGTAACCAAGTTGTGGCCGTAGTAGGTGCAGGTGATACAGCTGCTGAAGAAGCAAGTTATTTAGCCAATTTATGTACTGAGGTACACATGATAGTACGCAGAAACGAAATGCGCGCGTCTTTAATCATGCAGGAACGAGTTAAAAACAACCCCAAAATACATATCCATTGGAATTCTGAAACAGAAGAAATTCTAGGAGATGCCAACGGAGTTACAGGTATTCGCATCAAAAACCGTGAAAACGGAGCTACGGAGGAAATTGCCTTAACTGGATTTTTCGTGGCCATTGGTCATCAACCCAATACATCCATTTTCAAAGATCAATTGGACATGGATGCTCAAGAATATTTGATCACAGAGAAAGGAAGTTCTCGTACCAATATCCCTGGCGTTTTTGCTTGCGGAGATGTGCAGGATTCCATTTATCGTCAGGCCGTAACAGCGGCAGGTAGCGGTTGTATGGCTGCTTTAGACGCAGAAAGATGGTTGGCTGCCAATCATTTACATTAATATTCATTTATGTCAGTAAAAAACCTGATTTTCTTCCTGTCGGTCACTTTTTTTGCCTTTACTGCAAAGGCTCAAGAACGTAATTTGTTCAAAAAAAGCACCAAGATAGAGACCAAATCAAGCCCCAATACCAAAGAAAAGAAAGAGGAAATCGATGATCTTCCTCCCTTACAATTTCGAAATGAAACAGAAACTTCCGGCATGGTGGCAGGTTCTGAGATGCAGGAACGTAAATACGAACCCATCAAAGTTTTAAACCCAACCATCAGTAATTTCGATACCACTTCCATTGATGAAGGAGAAGCATTAGTTGTGGAAATTGAAGAAGAAAATGCTCCTGTAGGAAGTGAAGATTTTGTCACCGTGGCCTCCTATTTTGCCATTTGGGATACGAAAAGTATAGACCCTTACGACATAGATATCAAAGATTTTGATGAACCCGTGGATATTGAATTATACAATGTAGGAAGCGGAAGAAATTGGTCGCCCCCTTTAAATGTAGTCAAACAAACCAGTCCATTTGGTCCACGTTGGGGCCGCTTACATGCTGGTGTAGATTTAGATTTAGAAACAGGATACCCCGTGATGTCGGCCTTTGATGGCATAGTACGTATTTCAGGTTTTGATTATTCGGGTTATGGTAACTATGTGGTAGTCAGACATTACAATGGCCTTGAAACACTTTATGGTCACCTTTCTAAACGAAATTTTGAAGCTGGAACTTTTGTGAAAGCTGGTGATGAAATTGGTTTAGGTGGGAATACAGGAAGAAGTACAGGGTCCCATTTGCACTTTGAAACTAGGTATGAAGGCAATCCCTTTAATCCAAACAATGTGTACAATTTAAGCACGGGAGAACCGCTTTCAGATCACTTATTAATTACAGCTAGAACATTTGATAGACGCTCACTTTCCCTTCGAAATGAATATGGTAGTGCGGGTGAAAAGATTCGATCGCGACGTACAGCTTGGACAAGAGTTCGTTCAGGTGATTCCTTGTATTCCATTGCTCAGCGAGCAGGAATATCAGTAACCAAATTGGCAAGATTAAATGGATTAAAACTCAGCTCCACTATTCGAGCAGGTAGACGTTTACGCATTCACTAATGATGAAACTTGATATTTTAGTCATGGCCGCGCATCCCGATGATGCAGAGCTAGCTTGTTCGGGTACCATAGTATCTCAAATTCAACAAGGTAAAAAAGTAGGCATTGTCGATTTCACCCGTGGTGAGTTAGGTACACGAGGAACTCCTGAAATTCGTATTGCTGAGTCTGCTGCTTCTACGGCTATTTTAGGTTTACATGCCAGAGAGAACTTAGGCATCCGCGATGGATTCTTCCGAAATGATGAAGAAAGCCAATTGAAATTAATTCAGGTCATTCGCAAATATCAACCTGAAATCGTTTTGGCAAATGCTTTGGAAGATCGACATCCTGACCATGGGAAAGGTGCCCAATTGGCAATAGATGCCTGTTTTTTATCCGGTTTACGAAAAATAGAAACTCATGATGAGCAAGGTAATGCCCAAGCTGCTTGGCGACCTAAGCATGTATTTCATTACATTCAAGATCGGTATTTAACACCTGATTTTGTAATTGACATTAGTGCCCATTGGGATATCAAAGAGCAATCTATTCGTGCATTCAAAAGTCAATTCTTTGATCCGAACTCCAATGAACCTGACTCCTACATTTCTTCTCCTGACTTCCTAGAATTCATTCGTGCCCGTTCCATGGAAATGGGTCACAAAATTGGCGTCAAATATGGTGAAGGATATCAAAGCCAAAGAACGATGGGCTTAAGAGGATTTGAAACAATATTATAAATTATAAATTATGAATTGTAATTGGTGAATGGTGAATTATAAATGAGTTAAGAATTCAACTTACCATTTACCATTTACAATTAATTTAAGGTGCAATTCGAAATCTTTCCCAACTTCCATTAACCCATTCATATACCACACGGTCGTGAAGCCTAGAAGGTCTTCCTTGCCAAAACTCCATATAATCAGGAATTAACTCATAGCCTCCCCAATGTTCTGGTTTGGGAATGTCTTTTCCTTCGTATTGTTTCTCCAATTCCTTGAAACGCTCCTCCAAAAATTCCCGATGAGGTATTTTAGCGCTTTGCTCAGATACCCAAGCACCAATTTGTGAGGCTCTCGGTCTGGATTGAAAATACTCAGTAGACAACTTTTCATCCACCTTTTCAATATGTCCTTCAATACGAACTTGTCGCTCTAATTCACCCCAGAAAAAAGTAATTGATGCTTTGTCGTGATGTGCGATATCATGCCCTTTCCTTGAAAAATAATTCGTAAAAAAGGAAAATCCTCGGTCCACATATTTCAATAAAACAATTCTCCCTGATGGACGCATGTCTTTCCCCAAAGTACTTAAAAACATGGCATTAGGCTCAGGTAATTCCGCATTTTGTGCTTCTTTAAACCAAATCTTAAACTGCTCTAATGGATCAGGATGCACCTTACTTTCCAACAATTCTCCTTTCTGATAATTTTCTCTTAGGGCTGCTAAATTCATAATTCGAGTATTTATTCCTTATCTTTGTTTAGGCTCCAAAAGCCCATCTAATAAAGATTAAATATATGAAAAAATTATTCCTTTTTGATGCAATGGCCTTGATTTATCGTGCCCATTTTGCATTTGCTAAAACACCCAGAATCTCATCAAAAGGAATAAATACCAGTGCCGTATTCGGTTTTACCAATACCATTCTAGAGGTTATCCAAAAGGAAAAACCTGATTATTTGGGTGTTGCCTTTGACACCTCTGCTCCTACTTTTCGTCACATCGAATACACGCCCTACAAGGCACAGCGACAAGTCCAGCCGGAAGACATCACCATTGCCATTCCCTACGTCAAACGCTTAGTAGAAGCCATGGATATTCCCTTACTCATCATGGATGGTTATGAGGCTGATGATATCATAGGAACCATTGCTAAAAAAGCTGTTAAAGCAAATCCCGATATCGTGGTTTACATGATGACCCCAGATAAGGATTATGGACAATTAGTAGAAGAAAGAATAAAAATGTACAAGCCTGCCTTTATGGGTAAAGGCGTAGAAATATTAGGTCCTGAAGAGGTTTGTGCTCGATGGAATATCCAACATGTAGATCAAGTAATTGACATGTTAGGATTGATGGGAGATGCGGTCGACAATATCCCTGGAATTCCTGGAGTTGGAGAAAAGACGGCTCAAAAGTTGATTGAACAGTTTGGGTCTTTAGAAAACCTATTGGAAAACACGGATCAGCTCAAAGGAAAGCTACAGGAAAACCTAGTTAATTTTAAAGAGCAAGGTATTTTATCCAAGCATTTGGCACGTATACTCTGTGAAGTTCCTTTGGAATACGAAGAAGAAAAATTACTGTATACTCCACCCAATAAGGCCTTGTTAGAGCCACTTTTGGACGAGTTGGAATTCCGCACGTTAAGAAAAAGAATATTAGGTGAGGACGCAAGCGTAGAGCCCGCCGCCCCTAAAGCCAAAGCTAGTCCTAAAGTGGCAGCCAATCAAATGGATATGTTTGGTAGCCCCGCACCTACAGCCCCCAATCCAAGTCCTTCAGAAGAAATAAACACAGATGAAGAGGAGGCTACTAATTACCAATCTTTCAATACACTAGAAAATACACCACACCAATACCATTTAGTTCAAGGCGAAGGAGCAATCAAAGGATTGATTACGTATTTAGCCCGACAAAGCTCGTTTTGTTTTGATACAGAAACAACCAACATCAATGCTATTGATGCTGAATTAGTGGGAATGTCATTTGCCTATAGAAAAGGAGAGGCATTTTACATTCCTTTTCCTGAGGATAAGGAGGCATGTCAACAACAAATCGATTTGTTCAAGGAGCTTTTTGCTAATGATCAAATTCAGAAAATCGCTCAAAATATCAAATATGACATGAGCGTCTTGGCCAATTATGGTATAGAAATCAATGGAGAAACCTATGATACCATGTTGGCACATTATTTAATTGAGCCAGAAAAACGCCATAATATGGATGCCATGTCCATGAGCTACTTGCATTATGAGCCTATGTCTATTGAGAAATTAATTGGCAAAAAAGGAGCTAAACAAAGTAATATGCGAGATGTGGATGTAGCTTTAGTCAAAGAATATGCCGCGGAAGATGCCGACATTACTTGGCAAATAAAACCACATTTGGACCAATTAATGGGTACAAATGAAAAAACAATTCAACTTTTCAAAGAAGTTGAAATGCCTTTGGCGCGCGTTTTATCTACTGTAGAAAGAGAAGGTGTTTTATTGGATATTCCTTTCTTGAAGGATATGTCAAATACCTTAGAAAAAGACTCACAAGAGGTTCAAAAGCAGATTTTTGAATTAGCAGGTGAATCCTTTAACATTGCCTCTCCTAAGCAGTTAGGAGAAGTTTTATTCGAAAAATTACGCTTAGATCCTAAAGCCAAAAAGACCAAAACTGGTCAATATATGACGGGGGAAGAAATCCTTTCCAAATTAGAAGGTGAGCATAAAATTGCTTCATTGATTTTAGATTTCAGGGAATTACAAAAGCTCAAATCCACCTACGTGGATGCACTTCCTCAATTGATTTCGCCGAAAACAGGACGCATTCATACCTCTTTCATGCAGGCAGTAACGGCTACCGGCCGATTGTCTTCTAAAGATCCTAACTTACAAAATATTCCAATCCGTACAGTTCGAGGTAGAGAAATCAGAAAGGCATTTATACCTAGAAATGAGGAATATCAAATTCTTTCAGCGGATTATTCTCAAATTGAATTGCGCATCATGGCGGCCTTTTCACAGGATGATTCGATGTGCGAGGCCTTTAATAAAGGTTTGGATGTTCACAAAGCAACAGCTGCCAAGGTGTTTCAAGTACCATTAGAAGAGGTTAGTTCTGACATGAGAAGAAAGGCAAAAACAGTCAACTTTGGTATTATTTATGGAGTATCTGCCTTTGGCTTAGCTGCTCAGATAGGCATTTCGAGAACGGAAGCCAAAGAAATCATTGATCAATATTTCATTGAATTCCCTAAGGTGAAGTCGTATATGGACCAAAGTATAGCCAAGGCAAGGGATTTTGGCTACGTTGAAACCGTACTTGGAAGAAGAAGGTATTTAAAAGATATACTTTCTCCCAATATGAATGAGAGAGGCTTTGCTGAACGAAATGCCATCAATGCGCCTATTCAGGGATCAGCTGCTGACATGATTAAAGTGGCCATGATTCAAATCCAAGATTTCCTTTGGAAAGAAAATTTGAAGTCGAAAATGATCCTAACTGTACATGACGAACTTGTATTTGATGCTCATGTGGATGAAATTGGCTACCTTCGCGAAAGGATTGATAAAATCATGTGTTCTGCCCTAGATTTAGGCGTTGTAATTGAAACGGGTATTGGTGTTGGTGCAAATTGGTTGGAGGCCCATTAATGATTAAATTGTGAATATTTCCATCGCATTATGTACCCGTAACGGGGAAAAATTTTTACGAACACAACTAAGTAGCTTTGTTGATCAAACCTTGCAAGCCGATGAAATCATTGTTTGCGATGAAGGATCCACAGATCAAACTTTAGCTATACTTGAGCAATTTTCAGATAGATTACCCCTTAAAATTTATAAAAACCCTGAACGATTAGGTACCTATCGCAATTTCGAGAAGGCCATGTCTCTTTGTCAGGGTGATATTATTTTCCCTGCCGACCAAGATGATTTTTGGGTTCCACAAAAGCTGGAGCGGGTTTACACCTACTTTAATTTACATCCAGACATTGATGCTATCTTCACAGACGCACTATTGGTGGATGAATTTGGACAAACCTCTGGCAAACAACTTTGGCAATCTTTCCGCTTCAGGAAAAAACAGCAGCAGGAATGGAAAAATGGCAAATCTTTGGAAATCTTGTTGGATGGCAATCGTGTGACGGGTTGTACCATGGGAATAAGAAAGTCCTATTTTGAACGTGTCAGTCCCTTTCCAAATTCACTTCCCTCCTCTTTCTTACATGATGCATGGTTAGGAATTATGGCAGCAGCGGAAAATAAAATCGACTTTATTCCGGCTACCTATGTACACTACCGTTTGCATTCTGAACAGCAGGTTGGCGTTAAAGGAAGTGAAGGAAAACCTCCGACCATGGTTGATCGTATGAGCCGGCCACATGCTGAAAAAGTCGCGCCATATTTAAAAAATTGGTCATTTCTTTGTCAAGTGCGTGATGCCATGTTGGCCACCAATCCAAATCTAATTGTAGAGGCATTAGATACCAAAATTGAATATTTGGAAAGACGTGCACACCTTCCTGAAACACGCTGGAAACGTCTTAAACCTACCCTTCACAACCTACTTGGTGGTCATTACCACCGTTTCAAAGACATGGATTCAGAGGCCCTTGCGCCGTATTTGATGTTTTTGGGAGACCTTTTGGAGTAAGCAATAATTATTAGGGTTTAGTTATTAGGGATTAGTAATTAGTGTTTAGTTATTAGGGTGATTTTAGATTCCTTTCATTTTTTTCAGAATACTTGTTATTATTTTCAATATCTCAGTAGCATCATTAAAATGATTTTGAAATTCAAAAACTACTAAATACTTAGTTTTATATAGTAATTCGAGCCAGTATAAACTTTCATTGATTTCTTTTTGAGCAACAGACATTTTGTGAATAAAATCCGCCTTTGATTCTGCATATTCAGCCTCTCGAATCATTGCACCTACACTTGTAGAACAACGCAATAATTGTTTAGAAAGAATCTGCTCCTTTTTTTCAGAAATTAAATATTGATAAAGACTTACTGAATTAAGAGCAAACTGAAATGTTTTATTACGGATATTACTTTGTTTCATGCTTGATAACCAAATATCAAATCTCATGAAATTATTTTGAAATAATTAAAGGCAACATTGAATTACCAAGTAATCGATAAAACCCTAATAACTAAACACTAATAGCTAACAACTAATCAATAAACCGCTTCACTACATTCCCATAGGAATCAATCCTTCTGTCGCGGAAAAAAGGCCATGTTTTACGGTAGTATTCGCTGGATTCAACATCAACAGATAAAACTGCAATCTCTTCTTGATCATGCGGGGCTTGGTACATAACTCGTCCAAAAGCATTCGATACAAAACTTCCTCCCCAAAACTGTTGGCCATTTTCAACACCGACTCTATTGACAGAAACTACTGGAATTCCATTGGCAATAGCATGACTACGTTGAATCGTTTGCCAAGCTTGATATTGTTCTCGATTGATATCTCCACTTTTCTCTTCCAAATCCCAACCAATCGCTGTTGGATAGACCAAAACCTCTGCCCCTTTCAAAGCTGTCAATCGGGCAGCTTCTGGGTACCATTGATCCCAACAAATCAACACCCCAATTTTGGCAAATTTCGTTTGATATACCTGATATCCTAAATCACCTGGCGTAAAGTAATACTTTTCATAATAGCCAGGATCATCTGGAATATGCATTTTACGGTATTTACCCAGGTATGAACCATCTGCATCAATCACGGCCGTGGTATTATGGTATAAGCCAGCTGCTCTTTTCTCAAACAAAGATGCGACAATTACGACATTCAACTCCTTGGCCAATTCTCCCAATTCATCAGTACTCGGACCAGGAATGGCCTCTGCTAATTCAAAAAATCGAGGATTTTCTTCATAACAGAAGTAAACGGATTTAAATAATTCCTGTAAACAAATCACTTGAGCACCCTTACCGGCTGCATCGCGGATGGATTGAATGGTTTTTGTCCAGTTTTCAGTTAAATTTTCCGATACCGACAATTGAATTAAGGCAAAAGATACGTTTTTCATAATGTTTGAGAAGCGCTAATAATGGGATCTAAAGAAATCTTGTTTAAACAATCAAAATGACCTAAAGGACAATAATTGCCACCTTGAGTAGAACATGGCCGACAAGATATTTCTTTATTTTCAATGGATGTAAATTCAGTTTGATAAGGGTAAAAGCCAAAATCGGAATGTGTTGCACCCCATAAGACGAATAATTTCTTTTTCAGAGCAGCGGCAATGTGCATCATACTGGAATCATGGGCAATCACAAACTCTGCCTGCTGCATCAAAGAAGCTGAAGCAGCCACAGAAGTACGATTACATAAATTGATTACCTTGTCCGGAAACAAGATATTCAATCGATAGCCATAATGTTCATCCCAAGCATCACCTATCAAGACCAATTGCCCCTCAATTCGTTCACACAATTCAATCATTTTAGGATATGACAGTACCTTAGTTATGTATTGAGCACCTATGGCATAGACCATGTATTTCCCCTGAATTCCAAACTCTTTTGGGTTTACAGCCTGACCTTCCGGAATAAAATAATCCAATCCTTTCCCATCGGATTGTATATCCAATGTATGTAAGGCATCAAAATATCGATCGACTAAATGTTTTTTGGGTAATAAATTGATTTTCTTCTTAACCAATAGCTTTCTCTCACGAGTAAACTTATCTATTTGATAGGGGATTTTTCCTAATAAAAGAGAAAGCGCATGTGATCGAACATTCTTATGTAAATCTACTACAGCATCGAAATCCTCTTTTCTAAGCTCTGAGGCTAATTTCCAAAGGTTTCCTTGGTAGGTATGCACCTGATGTACGTATGGATTTCCCTCCCACAAATTGGCATATTGCTGTTTGGTTACTACATGAATTTCTGCTGCTGGATACCGACTTTTCAGAGCCCGAATAATGGGTGTAGTGAGGATAATATCCCCTAGTGAAGAAAAACGAATGCAGAGAATTTTGTTCATTGGTCGCAAATAGCCCTGTAAAATTAAGAAAATTCAATAGCCAAGCCTCATACTTTCATTCTTTTCGGTAAATTGCGCACTAATTTGATTGCTTTAATGGAAAATAAAAAACAAGACACCGCCTCAGCTTTAAAAGACATTATTTCACATGCTAAAGAATACGGCTTCGTATTTCCTTCCTCTGAAATTTACGATGGTTTGCAGGCTGTTTATGATTACGGCCAAAATGGTGTTGAGCTAAAGAATAATTTAAAAATGGTTTGGTGGAAAGCCATGACCATGTTGAACGATAATGTAGTGGGTATCGATGCATCCATTTTCATGCACCCTCTCACTTGGAAAGCTTCTGGTCACGTGGATTCATTCAATGACCCGATGATTGATAATAAAGATTCGAAGAAGCGTTATCGGGCGGATACTCTATTAGAAGATCGTGCGGCACAATACGAGGCTGAAGGAAAAGCTGACGTGGGCAAAGCCCTTTTGCAAAAGATGGCCAAAGCCTTAGATGCTGGGGATTTGGAAGCCGTGAGACAAATCATTATTGATGAAAATATCACCTGCCCTATTTCTAATACAGCGAATTGGACGGAGGTTCGTCAATTTAATTTGATGTTTTCGACTCAAGTAGGAGCTGTATCGGAAGATGCAAGTTTAATCTATTTACGTCCAGAGACTGCTCAAGGAATTTTTGTTAATTTCTTGAATGTCCAAAAAACAGGCCGAATGAAAGTACCATTTGGTATTGCCCAAATAGGGAAAGCTTTCCGTAACGAGATTGTTGCTAGAAATTTCATTTTCAGAATGAGGGAGTTTGAACAAATGGAAATGCAATTCTTTGTTCGACCTGGTACTGAAATGGAATGGTATGCAGCTTGGAAAGAGGTTCGTATGAAATTCCACCAAGCCATTGGTTTACCTGCTTCTAAATTAAAATTCCACGATCATGAGAAATTGGCGCATTACGCCAATGCTGCCGTGGATATTGAATATGAATTCCCTTTTGGATTCAAAGAAATGGAAGGTATTCACTCCAGAACAGATTTTGATTTAAAAGCACATCAAGATTTATCAAGAAAAAAACAACAATATTTTGATCCAGAAATCAATGAAAACTACATTCCTTACGTAGTAGAAACTTCAGTTGGAGCGGATCGTTTGTTCTTGGCTATCCTGTGTAATGCCTATACAGAAGAAATAGTTGGTGAAGGAGATCAACAAAAACAAAGAATTTACCTTAATTTACATCCAGCAATAGCCCCAATCAAAGTAGCGGTATTGCCATTAGTGAAAAAAGATGGTCTCGCTGAAAAAGCTCAGGAAATCAACCGTTCACTGAAATTTGCCTTTAATACTACCTACGATGAGGGTGGCGCGATTGGAAAGCGGTATACTCGTCAGGATTTAATAGGAACCCCTTATTGTGTAGTGATTGATTACCAAACAATGGAAGACGATACAGTTACTGTACGTGATCGCAACACAATGAGTCAGGAGCGCATTTCTATAGCTGACCTAAAAGAAAAATTAGGTTATGCTGTATCGATGGAGCGTATTTTTGAAAAATTACTTGTTTAAACACGCAAACAACGATGAGTATGATGACCGAAGAGACCCCAAAAGCTGAAGAAATTTCTGCAGAATCAATCACTCCCACACCTGTAGCCCCAATCGAGGAAACAGAAAAAGTGATAGAAAGTAGTGCAGAGATTGAATTAAGCAGTCCTACAGAAGCCATTTTTCACACAGATGATAAAACGGTGGAGTATCCAATTTTGGAAGATGGACATTCAAAAGAGCATTTGCATCGCTTTTTTGGGAAACTAAAAGATTTGGTTCAACATCATGCAGGTCCTGCCGTGTACAAAAAAGTAGATGAGTTAATCAAAGAAGCGAAAGAATCGTGGGATAACATCAAGCAAGCAGAGCGACAAGCCGCATTGGATAGTTTCAAAGCTGCAAATGAAGGATCTGAAGAAGGATTTACTTATAAAGGTGATAGTTTAGCTCAAGAGATTGATACCGCCATTCATACCATCAAAAAGACCAAGCAAGACTTTTTTCAACAATTAGAAAAAGTACGTGAGAAGGCATTAGAGGGCAAAACACGTTTGATCAATGAATTGCGCACCTTGGTGGATGCGGATGATAATTCTGATCCAGCGCATGTAAATGCTAGCTTTAAAGCATTCAAAAAAATACAAGATGAGTGGAAAACCCTAGGTTCCGTTCAGGGTCCTATGAACCAAACATTATGGCAAAGTTACCATGCCTTAGTCGATCGTTTCTATAGCAATCGTAGTATTTTCTTTGAATTGTTGGAATTGGACCGCAAAAAGAATTTACAAGCGAAAGAAACCATTGCGGTGAAGTTGGAAAGCTTAGCAGACATGGTCAAGCAAAATGCCCCTTTACAAAAACTGATGAAGGATGCAGAAGAATTGTTTGAAGAATACAAACATATTGGACCTGCTCATCGGGATGAAAATGAGGCATTATGGCAACGAGTAAAAAAATCATTGGATGTTTTATTTGAACAAAAAAGACAAGTCAATGAAGCTCAGAAAGCTGTTTATGAAGAAAATTTAAAGATTAAAAAAGAATTAGCCGATTTGATGCACCACCATGCTACTTTCCAATCAGGAAGTATTGCGGAATGGAATCAGTCCTCCAAGGCTGTACTTGCATTGCAAGAGCAATGGGGTAAATTGAAAGGCGGTTTGCCTAGAGAAGGCGGTAAGGAAGTGAGTCACCAATTTTGGTCCGACTTGAAACTTTTCTTCAAACACAAAAGCGAGTTTTTCGCCAAAATAGATGCTGAGAGAAAAGCCAATTTAGCCGCTAAATTATTGTTGATTGAGCAAGTGGAAGGAATAGTCGCAGTTGGCACTGAAACGCAAGAAATCACACAACAAGTAATTGAACTACAAAAGAAGTGGAAAGAGATTGGTCATGTACCTGAAAAACAAAAAGATCAGGTTTATACCAAATTCAAAGCGGCATGTGATGCTTATTTCAATTTGAAACGTAGTAAAGGTAAAGGTGCACAGGATGAGGAGTTTGAAGCTAATTTAGTAGCAAAACAAGCTATCTTAACTGATTTAGAAGCAACACTGAAAGATCCTAGTTTATTGGCCAACTTGAAAGCAAAGAAAGAATCTTGGGACGCCATTGGATTTGTACCACGTAAAAATGTTAAGGAGATTCAAGAAAAATTCCGCAATACCTGGAATGCGGTGATTGACTTAGCTAGAACTCAACCGAAGGAGCAATTGGCTGCTTGGGGATTTGAGTTAAAAACATTGCCTGCTGAATCAGGAGGAGGTTCTGATGAGCGCAGGTCTCACTCAGGCGATAACCGTAAGAAGATTCAGGCTTTGGAAAATGATATTGCGGTGTTAACCAATAACTTAGAGTTTTTTGCCAAATCGAAAGGGGCGGATAAATTGCGTGCTGAAGTAGAAAAGAAGATTGCACAGGCACAAAAGGAATTGGAAAAACTGAAAAAAGATTAAAAAAATATAAGTTTTTTTGGGGCAACACTTGCCAATTTAAGCCTAGATGCTTACTTTTGCATACCCAATTCAAGCCTCCTTAGCTCAGCTGGTAGAGCAACTGACTTGTAATCAGTAGGTCATTGGTTCGATCCCGATAGGAGGCTCATTAAAGCTCAACAGAAATGTTGGGCTTTTTTGTTGTTATCATAGGTCATTGGAATTGCATTCCGCAACTGGACGTCCCCGTTGATCCCGATAGGAGGCTCGTGTAATTTTCGGTTTTAGACCATCCAATAAGTTATTATTCTACAAGAAGGTTAATAGAAATTTTATAAAAAAGGTGCTTCTTATAGCACTATGATTGAGGAAAAACTCCACGGTAATTTAATAATAGCTTAATTGACTCATTATTGGCCCTGACAATGAAATAGTAAAAAACGAAAATTAAAGCTTTCTCAAACTTTAAAGCCCCCATGAGCTTTAGTAGTTCATAGACAATAACTCAGGAAATACCAACTCCTCAGTCAAATAGGGTATACCAAATGTCCTATGTGCCAATTTCGTCTGAATCTGCTCAATAATAGCACCCTCAGCGGATGCTCTCTTTTTTAATATAGGGTCCTTCAATTGGGGTAAGGCCGACAAACATTGATTAATCAACCATGCATAAGGTTCTATTCCTGCTCTTCTTAAATCCTCTTGCAAGTCGGCAGCCTCACGCATAGGCGTAGTCTCCGGTAATGCCACCAAAACGATCTTAGCAAATTCTTTATCTTGAAGGGCCATATAAGGAGTTCTTATTTTAGTAGCCGATAAAGAACTATGCTTTAACACTTCTTTATGATAACTACCTGTGGTGTCTAACAAAAGCAAAGTATGACCCGTAGGTGCTGTATCCATTACCACAAATTGCCGAGAAGCGGAATGAATTGCTTTAGAAAATGCATGAAAAACAGCCACTTCCTCTGTACATGGGGATTGCAAATCTTCCAACAATAAATTCTTGGCATTTTCATCTAAATTCACCCCTTTCTGGAGCATAATCTTTTGAATATAGGATTGCGTTTCCACCTTGGGATCTATGCGTTCCACCTGTAGATTATCTGGAATTCGATCTAATTGACTCAAGAAATCATTGATATGAGCAGCAGGGTCTGTGGTAGTCAATAATACCCGATGACCTCTATTGGCCAATAAACAAGCAATTGTTGCAGCCGCTATGGTTTTACCAACTCCCCCCTTCCCCATCGTCATAATAAGTCCCGAAGTCCTACCATGTTCTTCCAATGAATCGACCAAATCCCGAATGCTATCCAAATGGTAAAGATTATGAGGCGAAGAAGCCATTTCTTCCGCGACAATTTGAGATTGCAAAACCTGATCCAACATAGACCTTAATTTCCTTAATCCCAATACATTATAGGGCAATAAAGGATAAGTTTGTAAGGGTAAATGTTGTAATGCTAAAGGTATTTCATGCAACTGTTTATCTGCCAAAAATTCAATTCTATGAGCCACAGAATCTGTTTGATCTAAAGCCTTAAAAACACCATTGATGAATAATTTCTGATTTTCAAATCCTAAATCTCTTAATTCCACGCTAGTCTTTGCGGCTTCTTTTAAAGAAGATTTTTCAGGCCTACTAACCAAATAAAATGTGGTTAATTGTGGATCTCTTAAACTTTGAATCACTTTTTTATACCGCTCTTTACTACTTTTTAAGGCTGAGGAGGGCCCAATGCAAGAAGCACCTCCTGGATTATTCTCTAAAAAATCATCCCAAGCAGAGGGTAATTCTAATAAGCGTATGGTATGACCGGTTGGTGCCGTATCAAATATGACCATATCATATGAACCTTCTGTCCCTTCACCAGTTACAAACCTTGAAAACTCATCAAATGAAGCTATTTCAGTAGTACAAGCACCCGACAAGCCCTCTTTGACTTTTTTAATTTCACTTTCAGTGGCCATCCCCATCATGGGCTGAATCACCCTTTCCCGATATTCGTTAGCCGATACATCAGGACTGATATTGATGGTAAATAAAGTTGGTAGTTTCTGATGTACCTGAATTTGTTCTCCAACGGGTGTTTGAAGGACATCTTCTAAATTAGATGCAGGATCAGTACTAATTAACAATACTTTTTTACCTTGATCTGCCAGTCTAACAGCTGTAGCACAAGCTAAAGATGTCTTACCTACTCCCCCTTTTCCTGTAAAAAATAAATATTGAGTATATGACTGTTCCATGATGTTGTGTTGCTAGATAAATCTATATTCCTGTCAATTTACAGAGCATTTACCAAGAAAGATATGATTTTGGTCAAGCTATTTCTCATCTAAATTTTTCAATGCTACTATTAAATTATGTTTTAGCTTTTCCTTCAAAGATTTAGGCGAAATAACCGTTAAATCATGTGCATACCTCATGAAAAAACTTTCCAATTCCACATTAATCTCCAAGTTCCAAGTTATTTGTATACCCTGACCTGATTTATCTATTTGTTGAGAGGGATGTAAGGGATATTTAGTCAAATAATCTAGCATCCAAGATTCTGTACTTAAATGAACTGTCACTTTTTCCGACTTAATTCCAGGATTGGCTAGGTTATTTCGAAGTATTCCCAGCATATTGGTAAAATAATCAGGAGGATAAAAACCAGGAGCAAAACGTAGTTGACAGGTTGATTTATGCACCCTTAATTGAAGCATTCGATCTAATGCGAATAATCGTAGTGAATTGATTTCTGTTTTAACGATACGATCTTGTTCCTTCACTTCTTGAATCAGGACATACCAACCCGTATACCAGCCATTGTTGTATTCTTTAATCATCAATGGAATTCCGCTATACTTTTTTTGAATTGCTTCTTTCGACAAAGCTTGATAGGTAAATAATAAACAATCTTTGGCTGCTATGGCTTCTAAAATGGGTTTAATATTATCTGAACCCGCCCGCTCTCCATCTTTGATCAACTGAATACTGGGCCAAGAATTCAATTGATTGTATTTAGATAAGTTATTTTCCAAGGTAATGGCCCTCAATTTATTGACGATTCCCTGCCCTGCCCCATCCGTGAATAAGTGTTGGTTCAGATCAATGATGGATGCAATCTGATTCAATTCCTTTTCAGAAAAACTGGGAAAAGCAGAGATGTCTTGACGAATGTAGTAAAAACCCAAATTTGACCTTGAATAGCGAATTAACTCGCCCTGTTCTTCCTCTAAACTAGGATATCTTTCTTTTAAAAGTTCTTTCAAGGTATTTACATCCCGGCTAAAACTTCGTTCTGAATAGCTAGGAATATCAAAATGCTCCAATAAATATTGTTCAACACTTCGATAGTTTACCAGAAATGCTTTTCGCAAAAATAGATTATTGATTTCCTTGAGGCGGTCTTGTGGGTTTAGCATGGTCAAAATGGAATGGAGAATGTAGAATAGAGAATTATTGGGGACGCAAATTAATAAAATTTAGTAAATCGCCAAGTTTTGGCGGATTATAAACTGAGATTTGGGTATCGAAAAAGAAAAAATATAAAAAATAGATACCATGAATAACAAAATTTTAAAAGTGCTGATGTTG
The DNA here is from genome assembly GCF_019923745.1 of Aquirufa aurantiipilula. GTDB lineage: Bacteria > Bacteroidota > Bacteroidia > Cytophagales > Spirosomataceae > Aquirufa > Aquirufa aurantiipilula. The sequence goes on along the minus strand of NZ_JAANOG010000001.1, from coordinate 7,550 downwards.
AGTTTGGTCCTATTATGGATTATGTTGTATGCCACGGAAGGAATTGCCAAGGCAATTTGGCATCCAGTACAATACAAGAAATACCGCATGGGAATCTTTTCCATTGTGGTATTGAACATCTTCTTTTCTAGCTACCTCATGTTTGCTCCTTACCAGTTATTCGGTCAAAACCCAAGTGATGGAATTTACTCCTTACTGGTAACGGCACATATCAGCTATTTAATAGTTGGATGTGGACTGCATTTTTTCTCCCAAGTGGACGATAAAAAAATACCTGTTCAGGATTATTAGTGCCACTAGAGAAAACTCCATTTATCCTTATACAAGGCTTTTTGTATCTCAATTGCCCAACGCTTATTTTGATAAAGTCCTCAAAATCAAATTCTAATTTTTCAATAATCATTCCTAGTATTGATTAGAGTCAAAATTAGACGTCGTTTATGAACCTACTCATTTTGACAATTGAATTTATTCTAGAAGCTATACAAATCGTGCAGAAAGCGATTTGCTAATCCACTAATTATTTTGGCGGCATACAGCTTTAAAAAGGAAATGTCAGTTGATTTATAGACAGCTTAATTTATATTTACAAGGAGTTATTAATAAACTCAAAGTCAACTTATATTAGTAAAATACACAACAACCTAAACCCTAATAACTTATTCTACATTATTCATTTTACTTTCTGCATTCTTCATTCTACATTCTTCATTCTACATTCATCATTCTACATTAATACCATGAAAGCATTTAAACTACTCATTCTTATTAGCTTACTAAGTTTCCAAGCACCTGCTCAGATTATGGATAAATTAAAATCCATGAAGGCATATTCGGGATATTTTACTTTCTATTATGATGAAGGTGCTGATAAAATCTATTTGTCAGTAGATAAACTAAATCAAGAATTTCTATATGTCTATTCACTAAGTCAGGGAGTAGGAAATAATGATTTAGGATTGGATCGAGGCCAATTAGGAAATGAGCAAGTAGTCTATTTTGAAAAACAAGGGAATAAGCTTTTCTTAATTCAACCGAATTACCAATATCGAGCTAATACGAGCAATCCTTTGGAAAAGATCTCTGTTCAGCAAGCTTTTGCTAAATCCATTCTTTTTGGCTTTAAAATTGAAGGACAAGAAAATGGAAAATACATCATAGATGCCACAGATTTTTTATTACAAGATGCACATGGAGTATTAAAAACATTAACTAGAGCCAAGCAAGGTTCTTACCAATTGGACAAATCAAGAAGTTCTTTGTTCATGGAAAGAACTAAGTCTTTCCCTAAAAATACAGAATTTGAAGCCCGACTTACCTTTTCTGGGAATGGTACAGGTTCAGAAATTCGATCGGTTACTCCTAATCCAGATTATGTGACGGTGGTTGAACACCATTCGTTTATTGAATTGCCAGACAATCAATATCAACCAAGAGAATATGACCCTAGGTCAGGATCTAATGCTATTTCCTTCATGGATTATGCCACTCCAGTAACGGAATCCATAGAAAAGAAATGGATAACCAGACATCGATTAGAAAAGAAAAATCCTAACGCAACTACCAGTGAAGCCATTAAGCCCATCATTTATTATTTAGATAATGGAACACCGGAACCTATCCGATCAGCGCTGTTAGAAGGTGGAAGGTGGTGGAATCAGGCTTTTGAGGCAATTGGCTACAAAGATGCCTTTCAAGTGAAAATATTACCTGACGATGCCGATCCAATGGACGTACGTTATCACGTGATCCAATGGGTTCATCGTTCTACTAGAGGTTGGAGCTATGGCGCAAGTATTTCTGACCCCAGAACTGGCGAAATCATTAAAGGGCATGTGAGCTTAGGTAGTTTACGGATTCGACAAGATTTCATGATTGCTCAGTCGCTTATGAATGCACCTTATGCCAAAAACAATGAAAATAATCAGCCTATGCTGGAAATGGCTTTGGCCCGAATTCGTCAATTAGCCGCTCATGAAATTGGACATACCCTAGGATTCGCCCATAATTATGCCGCTAGCGCCCGAGGGAATTCAAGTGTCATGGATTATCCACATCTTCAAGTAGCTTTTGTTGGGAATGAAATCGATCTTTCAAAAGCCTATGACCGCAATATTGGAGAATGGGACAAAGTATCAGTAGATTATGCATATGGACAACATAGCACAGAAGAACTACCGCTTATTTTGAATAAAGCCTATGAAAAAGGCCTTAGATTCATTACTGATTTTGATGCAAGAAATCCAGGTGGAGCACATATATATGCTCATTTATGGGATAATGGACAGACGGTTGTAGATGAATTACAGCGCATGTTGGATTTAAGAAAAAAAGCCATCAAACAGTTTTCAGTCGACAATATGCGGAAAGGCGAGAGCTATTCTAAATTAGAAGATATGTTTGTGCCCTTATATTTCATGCATCGATACCAAACCGAAGCAGTTAGCAAAATGGTAGGTGGTTTTGAATACAATTATGCCATCAAAGGAGGAAATGAAGTTATACTCAAACCTGCATCTAAAAGCCTTCAGATTGAAGCATTACAACAATTAATGAGAACACTACAAGCTGATGAAATAGCCATACCTAAAGAAAAATTAAGTCTATTTCCTCCTAGAGCCTTTGGCTTTCCAAGAACTCGAGAATCATTTAAAAGTAAAACTGGACTTACATTTGATGCATTAGGAGCTGTGGAAACTGCGGCTGAATTTACCCTGGACTTTTTACTTCATCCCGACAGAGTTTCGCGTATTCAACAAAACCATGCCATTGATGATAAGAATTTAGGCCTTTCTGGATTGTTACAAATAATAAGCCAGCAAACCCTCGAAAAAAGCTGGACTGATACTTATTTAAATGCCGCACAAGAAACCATCAACTACAAAGTTTGTGAAGCCGTTTTAAATACCTTACATGCTCCCAATTTAGCTCCATTAGCAAAAGTAGAGCTATATGAAGGCATCAAAAAATGGCAACAGAATTATACAAAAAAAGCAACTACTAGTGCATTTGCTAGATACATGCAACAATTCATTCAAGAATCACTGGATCACCCTGCTGAATGGAAAGCTTTAGCTAGCCCTAGCATACCTGACGGAGCTCCCATTGGAATGGATTGCTATTAAATTAATCAACAATTTATCGAATCTTACAAGAGAAGAAAGGCGATAATAATCATGTAAATAGTCTTTAATTATAAAAATTGCACCTATTATATCATTATTTTAATGACTTTAATCACTTTTTGGTGAAAATAAAAAAAACATTTTTTTATTTCAATTTCATTGTATAATTTTGATTCATTAATCAATGAGGGTAAAACCAAAAAGATTAAAATTAGAATACTTAGCCGCGAAATAGCAATATTAATTATAGAACACAGGGATGCAATTAGCTCTTATTCTTTGAATAAGAGCTTTTTTTTGTTCTAATTATAAAAAAAGGGGAATGATTTTCATTCCCCTTTTTTTATATCTTGACTAATTTACGACTGTCTAGATTTTAAAAATTCAACCAAATCCAGCGATTCAAATTCGGCTAGTCCTTTTGCTGTTAGATAGGGTTTATAAATTTCTATGGTTCCAGCTAAATAGGTTGATTTAACTTCTTGAAAGCTTTTTTTGTAATCAAACAAAAGATACGTATTCAACCAGTGCACTCCTAAAATAGCATGTTGATGGTAAAAAATCTTAAAATTTTTCTCTTCAAAAACTTTATCCATCAAATAATTTTCTTTGACCAGTTTTTCAAATAAACCTATCATACTTTTCTTTCTAAGTAAGAAAGAATGGTTGATTACCTCCATGAAAGCTTCATCTTTAAAAGAAGCTGTCCAAATAAACATAATAGCACTTCGGTATTTAAATTGAATTTCCATGATATCCGATAAGATACCAATATAATCCTTCCAACTAAACTGATCCGAATAAACAATGGAACCAAAATAGTCATACATATCTCGTATATACAATTCAGTAATAGCTATATGCAGATTCTCTTTGGTAGAAAAGTGATTGGTAATTTTGCTCTTACTGATTTCTGTATATCGAGCAATCTCGTCTATGGTAATAGATGAACCGTAGGTATTTAAGACTTCTGATGCTAATAAAATAATATTTTCACGACTCCTCTCCCCTTTTCTTTGGTATATTTTCATGATTATATTATAGATTTCCTTAAAAATAAAAAATAGTTTTTTTTATTCCAAATCAATGTATAATTTTGATACATTATTAGAAAAAATAATACCTACCACAGCAAACAAAATACCTGCAACCACAGTTATTAAAGATAATTATAGAACACAGGAATGCAATTAGCTCTTATTTTTTGAATAGGAGCTTTTTTGTTTTCTTTCATTATCTTGAAAATATAATGGTAGATGACCAAATAGCCCAGGTTCTTCCTACTCGATCTTCCGAATCTTCCTCCATTTTAATCCCAATCTTCATGCTCAAAGGAGTAGAATTGGAAGTAGGAAAGTCTATTTGATACCATGTCATCCCAGAAAAATCTTTTGAAATAACAGGATTATATGCCTTAATAGCTTTTTCTAATTGTTGTATAATACTTAGCTTGGTAGGAGAAAGTAAGAATTGAACTTGTTTCCTTTCTTTTCGAATTAAGCGCATTTGGTTAACTCGACTACTCGGTGCTAAATATTCCAATCCGTTTCCTCGATGAAATTCTTGATATTGATATTCTTTCATCAAGCCTTTAAATTGCTCTTGATTGGCATCCAATAAAACCAGTGCATTCGCTAAATTGGGAAGTACATAGGTTGAATATTCATCCGATTCGCAAGCTAGAGCAGGCGCATTTTGTGCCCAAACAAATGGGCATAAAAACACAGATAGGAGGAGAATCAAGCCATATTTCATGGTTTAACAAGCATTAATCTCGGTAATTCAATGCGGGTTGTCGATTCCCTAATAAAGATTTATAAACAAAATTAGGTCCTCTCCTTTGATCAAATTCTGCTTTGGCTTCTTTGACCAACTCTGGATGTTTGAATAAATCAATGGCTGTTGAGGCCAATGTTTTGGCCGCTACCATCATTCCTTTTCTACCGATAGACATACCGCCCGCGGCAACCGCTTGCCAGCTATGTGCACTAGTTCCTGGAACCCAAGCAGCTGTTCCCAATCCTATGGTTGGAACTGTCCAGCTTACATCTGCCACATCCGTAGAGCCAGTAGCTAAATTATCTCCGTCATTCAACCCTTTAATTTGATTGGTACTCGTCAAATCCACCATTTCCATACCTTCAGATTGCTGAATTTGTTTGGCAAATGCCAATTCGGATGGACTTAAAATATATCCTCCCACCTGTTGTAAATTGGCATGCATAACTCTCGCTAATCGATCATTAGGAAGCATTTCATAAACACCACCAATGACCTCGGCTTCATACTTAGTACCTGTTCCCAAAGCTACGCCTTTGGCGGCATTTTCCAATCGATCCCAAACATCCATCACAATATCTCTTTTAGGAGAACGAACATAATAATAAACCTCAGCAAAGTCAGGTACTATATTGGGGGCTTTGCCTCCATTAGTAATCACATAATGCATTCGGGTAGTAGAAGGAATATGTTCCCGCATCATATTAGCCATATAATTCATCGCTTCTACAGCATCCAAGGCTGATCTACCTCTTTCTGGAGAAGCTGCCGCATGAGAGGATAATCCATAAAAACGAAATTTCCCCGCCTTATTGGCCAATGAATTACTCATAGAAATAACATGTTGGTTGTTGGGATGCCAATGTAACATCACATCTACTTGAGAAAATAAACCTGCTCGTACCATATACACTTTACCAGAACCACCTTCCTCAGCCGGACAACCATAAAACTTAATCGTACCTTTTTGACCTGTTTCTTGCATCCATTCTTTCACGGCAATGGCCGCAGCAGCGGAGCCTGTTCCAAATAAATGGTGCCCACAAGCATGTCCAGCTGAATGACCTAAACTTCTTTTGGTTGGAATAGAATCCTGTGACATGCCCGGTAGTGCATCGTATTCTCCCATGATACCAATGACAGGTTTTCCTTGTCCAAAGGTAGCCACAAAGGCTGTAGGGATTTCAGCAACACCGGATTCAATCGTAAATCCTGCTTTTCTCAAGGTTTCTTGTAAGAGCAATGAGCTTTGTTTTTCCTTATATCCCACCTCAGCAAATCGCCAAATTTGATTTGCCATTTGACCATATTGACTTTCTTTTTGCTGTAGGCGTTGAATCACTTTTTTCTTATCCGCTTCTTGGGCAAGTAAGGAAAAACTAATTATATATAGGGCAAGGTTTAAAATAGCTTTCATAGATTTCATTTGTTGATGTTGTTAATTTCTCCATTTGGCCAATTCATATTTAGCCATTTCCTCTTCCCTATCGTACATATTTTTATCAAATAAGGAAGCATGTCCGCAATCCGTATCATTCGTCCATGCGTGTTTTGCAAATGGCATGTAGGATTCATTCACCATTTTATGCCCCCGCAAGGTCATACCTTGAAACCAGGGAATACCATTATCTAGACTATTTTTTAGTCCGATAGGCGCCACTGGGCCCAAAGGACTTGTAAGGGGTCTAGCTTTGACTAAATTAATTAAAGCTGCATGTTCATTCAGACGACATTCGGGTAAAGGCCAACTCAATTGACCTTCTTGTACTAATCCATGAGCAACAGCTCTACCCTCAGGTCTTGATTGGTATAAGGCTTTTAATTCATCCATAGAGGGTCGAAAATCCCAATAACGGTTTCCATCACATAGCTCGCCAAAGGCTGGACAATTCCAGCATTGACCCACTTGGCCTATACCCATAGCATCCCCAATGTTAGCTAAATAATGGCCAATTAAATCACCCGTATAAAGCATGTCGTTATGCATCATAAACAACCACGAAGCACGGCTATTTTCCCAAGGATACTGACTTCTAATGGAATAGCGATAATCTTTAAAATACAATAATATTTTATTAATAAGACCTTTTCTCCTACCTTCCCACCAGCCAAAGAAAAATTTGGGTTTGAAATAAATGATGGGTAAACCTTCCAAAAGTGAACGCAATAAAGCTTCATCAAAACCCTCTGGTTGGCTTTTTTCCAGCGTCACATATATTTGTTGGATATGCTTCCCTGAATTTTTCATCAATGACCAAATACTCACAGCCGTTTGATAAGGCTTTCCATACACATTAACGGCAACGTCTACTTTTTGAACTGTCATAAGCTTTTAATTACCGTAAATTTAATGTTAAATGGGGAATTGTGAATGGTAAATTGTAAATGGTGAATGGTACATAGTGTCTTGTCCTGATATAGGTTGACAGTTGGGTTTATTAATAACTCATTGTAAATATAGTTTAAGCTGCATATAAATCAACTGGCATTTTCATTTTTAAAGCTAAATGCGGTCTTACTTCATTGTAGGTTTTAATGGCTTGTGAAACCGCTTTTTGAGCGGTTTTCAGGTTTTTATACGTAGCATCTAAATTGAATTCATTTTTCAAGATTCCATTCACTCTTTCGGCTAAGGCATTATCATAA
>NZ_JAANOG010000019.1 GCF_019923745.1 Aquirufa aurantiipilula | reverse complement strand
AGCGGAACGTATTAATGGAATTCTAAAAGGTGAATTCTTAATAGTCAAGCCAAAAGATTTTAAACAAGCTAAAATAATGATTAAACAAGCTATAAAACATTACAATAACAAAAGACCTCACTTAGCTGTCTCGTCCTGAAATAAGTTGACAGTTTTTTGGTCGGCTGAGTTGGTCAATACTATTTTGGATTTTCCGATATGTAATATTTGAATCAATTCATGTTATTTTATATCGTACTTTACTTTAATACCAATACTTAGGTATTTCTTTTTTTGAAAAAAAAGAAATACTGTAAAAATGTATTTTAAGTAATGTTTTTAAGGACAGCTTCAAAAAACTAAAATAACATCATTTACTTTGGCCATTTATCAGGCAAGAAAACACTTTGAATCTTTTAAATAAAAAGGCTCAGAATAACAACCTGAGCCTCATGTAAAATAATGATCTGACTACAATTCATGATCGTCGATATTGAATTTCTCTAGATAATCCGAAACTCGTTTCAAGAAACCTCCACCCAAAGAACCATCGATTACACGATGGTCATATGAATGAGAAATGAACATCTTTTGACGAATCGCAATCTGATCTCCTTGAGGTCCAGCAATCACGGCTGGTTTCTTTTCTATCACTCCAAATGCCAAAATACCAACTTGAGGTTGAACAATGATAGGAGTACCCATAAGGTTACCAAATGAACCTATATTGGAGATAGAATAGGTGCCACCTTCTAAATCAGATGGGGTTAATTTATTCAATCTAGCACGATTGGAAAGATCGTTGACCTTTTTAGTCAGCTCTAATAATGATAATTTATCGACTTCATGAATAACAGGGACAATCAAATTACCATTGGGTAAGGCTACCGCCATCCCAATATTGATTTGCTCATGTTGTACTAGGTAATTTCCCTCCACCGAAATATTCATCCCTGGAAAATCCTTCAGAGCTTTAGCCGTAGCCATGATCAACAATGGTGTATAGGTAATTGGCTCCTTGTATTTGGCCAAAAAATTAGCCTTTTCGGTTTCACGCCAAGTAACCATAGCCGTCATATCCGCTTCCAAAAATGAAGTAACGTGAGGAGCTATACGCTTTGAATCCACCATACGCTCAGAAATCATCTTACGCATACGGTCCATTTCAATCACCACGTCACCTGGAAGTCGTAAACCTGGCCCTTGACTCAGCGTCCCTGAGGCAATCATTCGTTTGGAATTACGTACTGCAATGTAATTCAATACATCTTTCTTCGTAACTCGCTGATCTAGACCAGATCCTTTAATGGTGCTCAACTCTCGCTGAGTAACATTCTCTTGTAAACAAATCTGTTTGATTAAAGGAGAAATCCAAGGATTAGATTTTTCTTCATTTTGACCTAAAATTCCTAAACTTACATCTGTCAACAAAGCCAATTCTTCATGCTGCGGGAACATAGTTGACGCAGATGTGGTGGGTGAGTGCTCAGCTGAATTTTCAGTTGAATCTATGACACAAATAGCCTTTCCAATGGTTGCAATTTCACCCACGGGAACAATGATTTTTTGTAAATAACCTGAAACGGGACTTGGCACCTCGGTATCAATCTTATCGGTAGCGACCTCTAAAATAAATTCATCAGCTTCCACATAATCACCCGGTTTCTTCAACCAGTTTAACACGGTAGCTTCCATGATACTTTCACCCATTTTAGGCATAATGACTTCCATGATGGCCATAACTATTGAGTCAATTCGTTTAACAAAAATTTCCTAACTAAATTCAGACAGTTGAGTGCCGTCATGTGAATTATTTGCTTCCTAGTGCCTGCTAATTGCAATTTATGAGTAATGACACCTTCTGAATGAGATAAAGCAATCCAAACCGTTCCAACAGGTTTATCTTCTGTACCTCCATCCGGGCCAGCAATACCTGAAGTGGCTAAGGACAATGTACTATTTAATTTTTTTCTAGCTCCATTTGCCATGGCAATGATACAAGCTTCACTAACCGCTCCTTCTTTCTCCAAAATATCAGTAGAAACACCCAATGCTTCCTCTTTAACTTCATTGGCATAGGAAATGACAGCTCCTTTAAAATAGGCTGAACTTCCCGCTATTTCCGTAAATAAATGCGATAAATAACCACCGGTACAACTTTCCGCTAATGCGATACTAGCATCTTTTTGGATTAATAATTTACCAATAACCTGAGATAATTCATCCTGCTCATAACCAAATACAAAAGGTTTGATGAGGGGTAAGACACGATCTATTTCCTGTTGAATATCGTGATTTAATTGATTAACACTATCTCCAAAGCCTGTCAAACGTAATTTAACAATTCCCAAAGAGGGCAAATATGCCAGTTTAATATGTTGGGGTAAGGATAATTCCCAATCCTGAATCATATCCGACAAATAGGATTCTCCAATACCTACAACTTTAACAATTTTATGAACAATGGTTGGCGTTTTGAAATGTTGGGCTACTCGTGGTAAAACCTGTTCCTCCATCATAGCTTTCATTTCAAATGGTACCCCAGCCATGGAAACCCAAACGGTTTCTTTTTCTTCAAACCACATCCCAGGAGCTGTTCCTTGCTTATTTTGAATGTATTGTGCCTTGGTTGGCAACAAAGCCTGATCACGATTCAAATCGCTTAATTCTCTACCTCTTTTTTCAAAGAAAATACGCACATCTTCCAACGCTTGAGGCTGATAAGCCATATCGCAATCAAAGAATTTTGCCAATACTTTTTTGGTTAAATCATCCTTGGTAGGACCTAAGCCTCCTGTAATGAAAACGATATCAGCCCGATGCTGAGCTTCCTCCAAAATACTTAAAATTTCACTTTCTTGATCGCCTACAGACGACTTCCGGATGGTTTTAATTCCTATTTTATCTAATTCAAGGCTAATCCATTGGGTATTGGTATCCAATATTTGACCATAAAGAATCTCATCTCCAATCGTAATAATTTCTGCTCGAACCATTAAGTTTTCTTACTTTTGTACGAAAATACGATTTATTTGGGATAGAATTTAGTCCCTGAATCGAAAAACAATTCAAATTAAGCAATGAAACAATCAGAGATAAATTTCAAAATTAGTTTAGACGAAAATAACATTCCTGAACAAATTTCTTGGTCAGCTACAGATAATCCCAATGAGGGAATTGAAGAAACTAAAGCCATTTTAGTAGCGACTTGGGATCCATACCATAAAGGCACATTAACCTTACCTCTTTGGACTAAAGACATGGAAGTATTGGATATGAAACGTTTTTTTATTGAGATTTTAGGAACAGTGTCTGAAGCTTCTTTACAAGCAACAGGTGATACTTTTTTCTCTCAAGAAATCGAACAAGTTTGTATGACTTTGTCCAGTCATTTAAAGAAAGAAATCGTTGCCGCTGAAAAAGGCCAATAAGGAAATTATATGAAAGTATCCCATTTTTTAATTGCCTTTGTGCTGCTTGTTTCTGTGCCTAGCATGGCTCAAAAGGGCATTAACTTCATTAAAACAGGAAATTTCAATACGGCTGTCGCAACGGCAAAGCAACAAAATAAACTTTTGTTTATGGAAGTGTATGCGCCTGATTGTCATATTTGTAATGCCTTCAAAGGAACTTTTGCTCAACCTCAAGTAGGAGCTTTGTACAATGCGAAATTTGTCAATTTCCAATTGGACATTCGTAATCCAGAGAATCAAAAGCTTTTGAAAAAGCTTAAAATCACGATCAATGCTACACCTACTTTCATATTCATGGATCCTACTTCATTACAAATCGTAGGAGCTAAGATTTTTGGAGAAAGAGACAATTCTGTAATTAATGTAAATTCAATTGCCCAAAAGGCAGCGAATCCAGCAGAACATGCTCAAAACTATGCCAAAAGGTTGAAAGCAGGAGATAAAAATCCTCAATTCTTATTAAACTATGCTGAATATGCCCGAATTGTAGGTGATACGACATCCAACATTCTGGCTTTCAATGAATTTGCTAAGACCTTAAATCCTAGTCAATATACCTCACAAAGTACATTCAATGCCATTCAAATGGTAATGATGAATAATAACAATGTACTTTTTGATTATTTCATCAACCACATCCCAGCTTATGAAAGAATTTATGAGGCTAGCCCAGTGCGGATGAGTTATGAAAATATCTTTCAAATCGTCTTGACAAGTTCTCAAGCTAATAAATTAAGCTTAGCGGATATACAAAAAATGAAAGCTCAAATGAGTAAGGCAGGTTTGGACCCAAGCTCTATACAAAGAAGAATGTGGATGGTCGAAAGCACATTGTTATTTAAACAAAAGAAAGCTTCTCAAGCCATTCAAGTGATTGAAAAATTATTGGCTGTACTTCCCAATGCCCCAGGACCAAAGGAATACCAATATTTGTGTGATTATGTCACTGGCAAAACCAAAGACAAAAAGGCATTAGCCTATGCCAAGTCACATTGGTGTAAATTTGGAATGAAATAGATTTAGCGAAATACTGCGCGGTAAATCATCACAGCCACACAAAACAAAAACATCACAATTGATATTTTATTAATCATGTGCATCGTACGAATATTAAAGTTCGTCGGTGCGCCTGGTTTTGGCTTTTGAAATACGCGAATAAAGTAAGTGAAAACTTCTCCTATTCTAAATTGTTCTTTTAGTCTGCTCATCTTAGTTATTCGTTTCTTGCGGATCTTTCCAAATTCCGTCTTCTTTGATTAATTGAATTAATTCATCCACAGCTGAATCTGCGGGTACCGACTTTTTAACGACTTCTTGACCACGATATAGGGCAATTTTATCTTTACCAATCCCTACATACCCGTAATCAGCATCAGCCATTTCTCCTGGACCATTGACAATACATCCCATGATTCCGATTTTTACTCCTTTTAAATGATCAGTCACTTGTCGAATTCTGGCTGTAGTTTCTTGTAAATCAAATAAAGTTCTACCGCAAGAAGGGCAGGAGATATATTCTGTTTTTGATATACGTACTCGACAAGCTTGTAAAATACCAAAGTTTGTAGAATTCTCTAAGGAAGATTGAACCTGTAAGCCAGCAAGAGAAAGCATTAATCCATCACCAAATCCATCTATAAACAAAGCTCCCGCGTCAGTTGGTGCAAATAATTGAAATTGATCCGAGGCTATGTCCTGGTAATTTAAGCGTATAACCACTGGAATATCAATTCCTTGTGTTTCTAGTTCAAAAAAAGCTCTGCGCAAAGCAGCCATTCGGTTGGAAAAGCTGGATGACAAGACTAAAACTTCTTTTTGAGCTGATTTAAGGGCATTAATCAATACTTCATTGGTCCAAACTTCTTCTGCATCTGCATGTACAAAATTAAGTTGGTTGTGTTTTTTACTTGAATGTAACCATTCCTCCGCTTCAAATAAGGGAAATTGATGCTCCGATGTACTTGATGCTAACCAAGTTTTGGATGATTGAATCTGCTTCAAACCATTGGGAAGCATAAAGTCTAAATCCAAATCGCCTGTGTATAGATAATCAGCTCCCAAATCATTCATAGCCCACTTATCGGGTTCTGGCAAATAAAAATGACCAATGGCTTTCAAATCTTCCATTCCTATGCCTTTCAAATTGGAAAAATCAGCAAGGACACGAGGTACCTGATGTCCACCGAAATTCAATAATTCAGCACTTTTTCGTCTGCTATGCGCAAATGGATTAATGGGAGAGTCAAAACCTGCAGGTAAATTAAGCAGGCTTGGAATGGGTGCATTGGGGTGATTTCGACCAACATAACGATTGACCAAATCTTTGGCTACAGGAATTTCAAATTCTGGATCTTCAGTTAATGAAACACGTATAGTATCTCCTAGTCCGTCTTCTAATAATGTTCCTATACCCACAGCTGATTTAATCCGACCATCTTCTCCTTCTCCTGCCTCAGTAACACCTAAATGCAATGGATATGCTTTAAATTGACCATCAGCTAACTTTTTACTTAATAAACGATAAGCTTCAACCATGACCTGGGTATTGGAAGCTTTCATAGAAAGTACAATGTTGAAATAATTCTCATCCTCACAAATACGAAGAAACTCCAAAGCAGATTCTACCATACCTAAAGGAGTATCGCCATATCGACTTAAAATACGATCGGATAATGAACCGTGGTTTGTACCAATCCGCATGGCAGTGCCATATTCTTTGCAAATTTTCACCAAGGGCAAAAATTTATCTCGAATACGTTCTAATTCAGCTTGATAAGACGTTTCCGTATATTCTATGGTTTCAAAGCGTTTTTTATCCGCATAATTCCCTGGATTAATTCTCACTTTTTCAACAATCCTAGCGGCTAATTCTGCGGCATTAGGAGTAAAATGTATGTCAGCAACCAAAGGAGTTTTGTAACCCTTAGCGCGTAAACCTTTACGGATATTTTCTAAATTTTGGGCCTCTTTGACAGAGGGGGCTGTAATACGAACCAATTCGCAACCTGCATCAATCATGCGTATCGATTGTTCAATGGAACCATGAGTATCCATAGTATCTACGGTAGTCATGGATTGTATACGAATTGGAAAATCAGAACCTAACATCAAATCTCCTATTGAAACAGGAATCGTTTCTCTCCGCTGGTAGCCAAACAAAGTAGGAGCATAGATGTTCCCATCGCTGACCAAATGAGCTGAAGACGATTGTAGGATGCTTGACATAGGTATAAAATTTAAATCAAATTTACGAAATACAAACAAAAAGCCTCATCTCATGGAAATAAGATGAGGCTCTTTTTGCATGATGCTTTTACCAAGAACTCTTTTTGTGGCCGATTGTTGCGTAAAAAAGAATAAACAAATAACAAGGAACCATAATGACATATGCCAATTGAGTATCTTGAATTCTATCGGCGATATCACCATATAATAAAGGAATTAATGCCCCACCTGAAATCATCATAATAATCAAAGCTGAGCCCAATTTGGTATATTTTCCTAAACCACTGATGGCTAGAGGCCATAATGCTGGCCACATCAAAGCATTGGCTAAACCCAACATAGCTAAGCACATTACTGAATAATAACCGTCTAAAAGTACTGTTCCAAGAGAAAAAACAACGCCTAAAATTGCTGAGTAATTCAAGGCTTTTTGTTGAGATAACACCTTAGGAATGAACAAAATACCTACTACATATCCAGCTAACATTCCATATAAAGTATAGGTTGTAAAGGTCTTAGCAACTTCCATATCAATACCTTGAGATACTCCATAATTGATAATGGTATCACCCGCCATCACTTCAACACCCACATATAAGAAAAAGGCCACTAGCCCTAAGACTAGGTTTGGATAAGCCCATACGCTAGAACGTTGTTCTGCAGCCGCTTCTTCACTTTCCTCAGCTTCTACCTCAGGTAAAGTGGAAAAACGAACCAATAAGGCTAAACCCACTAAAACTCCTGTCATAATTAAATAAGGAGTTACCACGATACTTAAATCCTTTGCATCAGTTGTGGATGAAAGCAATAGTCCTCCAAAAATAAACTGACTTAATATACCAGCCACTTTATTGCAAATTCCCATCACGGAAATACGCTTTGCTGCTGAATCTGGAGAACCTAAAATCGTTACATAAGGATTAGAAGCAGTTTGCAATAGAGCTAAACCAGTACCAATCACGAATAGACCCAAAAGAAACATGGGGTAATTGGACATTTCAGCAGCAGGCACGAATAATACAGTTCCTACAGCCATCACAATTAATCCCACCGACATACCATTTTTGAAACCTGTTTTGGCTAAAACCCATGAAGAAGGAATGGCCATAACAAAGTAAGAAATGAAAAATGCGGAAGTTACTAATAGAGATTCAAAGTTATTTAATGCAAATGCGGCCTTGAAAAAGGCAATTAATACAGAGTTTACCCAGGTCACAAATCCAAATACAAAAAAGAGTATTCCGATAATTAAAAGAGCTCCAGAGGTGTTGGTAGGTTTGTTTGTAGTTGTCATAAAGGTTTAATAGTTATCATGTAAAGCAAAAATAGGTTGATTCGTTTTCCATTTTCCACGGGTGAAATCTGGAATTTTAACAGGAGCAGATCCTTTGGCAATCGATTCTTCTGAAAGTGGTGAAATAGCTGACCAGGCTGCCGCATCATACACGTCAATAGGAGGGGCTACTTTATTTTTTATGGATTCAATAAATGCTCTTAATACAAAATAGTCAATTCCACCATGTCCAGCATTTTCAGCATCTTGTGCATGAGCCTTCCAAAGTGGGTGATCATATTTTTCTTGGTATGGTTTAAATGGTTCCCAGCTATGTGCTTTTGGAGAAACTCCTTCTAAATAAATGGACTTATTATCATCCATCCATAAACCATTAGTTCCTTGAACCCGGAAACCCAAAGAATAAGGTCTAGGAGAGTTCGTATCGTGAGAGATCATAATAGTCTCACCATTGGCGCATTTGATTAGGGTCGTTACTACATCTCCTAGCTTAAACTTAGTTTTGGCATTGGGATGATCTTTACCACCTTTATCAACAATGTATTTATGCAATCCAAGGGATGGGCTAGCCATGGAAGTTATGTATAAAAACTGGTTTCCTCGGTTTATATTGAGCATTTCAGCTACAGGACCAAGGCCATGGGTAGGATAGATATCGCCATTTCGATCGATGGAATGCTGAGTTCTCCATTTAGCCTCAGAAAATCCTTTAGCTCCAAATTCAACCCCTCCGCCATAAGGCTTAACGCCATCATTGAATTTCACTTCACGCAAGTCATGTTGGTAACCACATTGTACATGGGTTAATGAGCCAAACATGCCTTGACGAACCATATTTAAAACAGCTAACACATCACGACGATAGCATACATTCTCCAAAATCATGCAATGAGCACCTGTTTTTTCAAACATATTCACTAAATCCCATGATTCTTTCAAGGTAACGGTAGCTGATACTTCTACCCCCGTATATTTGCCTTCTTTCATGGAAGCTAAGGCCATTGGCACATGCCATTCCCAAGGAGTTGCAATAACTACGCCATCAATGTCGTTTCGTTTGACTAAATTTTCAAAATCATGATCACCCTTTTGATAAACAACCGCTTCTTTGCGGCCCTTATCACGGATCATTTTTTGAGAAATCTGAATAGCTTGAGGATCAACATCACAAATTGCTACAATTTCTACATCGGGACGATACATCGCCATTTCTAGATGATTTCTTCCACGAAGTCCCACACCAATGAAACCTAAACGCACTTTTGTTTGTTCTTGAGGTATGCCTTTTAAAATAGTGGGAAATAGAGCAGCAGATGAAGTATATAGCAGCGATTTTGAAATAAAGTTTCGCCTTTTCATAAATAGTTAAACTGGTTTTAGGTAATGAAATTGAAATTTAATCAAATTATGGCTGTAAATTTATATCCAATTTAAAAAAATGATAGAGCTTCCTAGAGTAAGTGTATTTAGAAAAGAGCATTTTAATGCTGCTCACCGATTATTCAACCCAAATTGGTCGGATGAAAAAAACCAGGAAGTGTTTGGATTATGCAATAATCCCAATTATCATGGGCACAATTATGAATTAATTGTGCAAATTACTGGAACAATTAATCCAGAAACGGGTTATGTGATAGATATGAAAGAGGTTTCCCAACTGATTCAAAAGGAAATAATTCAGAAATTCGATCATAAGAATCTAAATTTAGATGTTCCTGAATTTGCCCATTTGAATCCCACGGCTGAAAACATTGCCTTGATCATTTATCAAAAATTAAGAACTACACTTGCCACCAACCTTGACTTAAAAATTAGATTATATGAAACAGAAAGAAATTTTGTTGAATTCCCTGCTCATTGATACGGAAAATTTCCATTTTACGGATGATGAGATTGGAGACAATCACATAGCGACTTCGATTGAAACGCCTATGCGGTCAGATGCATTTGATCTTTCTGATCCAGAAAAAATCAAAAAAATTGAGGGGCATTTTAGAGAAATCATGTTGACCCTAGGTTTAGATTTGACTGACGATTCATTAAAAGGTACACCTAAGCGTGTAGCTAAAATGTACGTAGAAGAAATTTTCAGTGGTTTAAACCCTAAAAATGAGCCTCAAATAGCCTTATTTGAGAATAAGTTTGGCTACAATGAAATGCTTATTGAGAAAAACATTAGTTTTTACTCAAATTGTGAGCACCATTTCGTACCTATCGTTGGTAAAACACATATTGCTTACATCTCATCTGGTAAGGTTATTGGATTATCAAAATTGAACCGTATTGTTCAATATTATGCCAAAAGACCTCAAGTTCAGGAGCGATTAACCATGCAGATTGCAAAGCATTTGCAAAAAGTATTAGAAACTGAACATGTGGCAATTTATATCGATGCCAAACACCTTTGTGTTTCTTCTAGAGGAGTAAAAGACGATGCTACGTCGACCATTACTTCTTTTTATGGAGGTAAATTTCAAGAAGAATCTACCAAAAAAGAATTTTTAGGAGGTATTCAATCTATCTAATGGGAGTATTTGTGGTTGTTGGAGCTAGCCAAGGGATTGGTCACTCTATAGCTGAGCAATTAATTGCCGCTGGACATCGTGTACTTAATTTTTCTAGAAATGCTTCAGATTTAGCAGGAATTGAAAATTACACTTGGGATGCCCTTCAAGATGATGATCAACTTTTTTCGTCCATTCAAGGAGCTGTTGATGGTATTGCTTATTGTCCAGGTAGCATCGTGTTAAAACCATTTCACCGATTAACTACAACAGATTTTGAACAAGATTTTAAAATTAATGTATTAGGGGCCGTTCGAGTGATTCAAGGTTTATTAGCTTCACTCAAACAATCCAATAGTGGATCCATCGTGCTTTTTAGTACAGTAGCTGTTCAAACAGGAATGGGTTTTCATGCTTCCATTGCTAGTTCCAAAGGGGCAATTGAAGGTCTAACTCGCTCTTTAGCAGCTGAATTAAGCAGTTTTAAAATTCGAGTGAATGCCATTGCACCTTCATTAACCCAAACACCTTTAGCTCAGAATCTCTTAAGTACTCCTGAAAAAGTGGAAGCTGGTGGAAAACGTCATCCACTGGGTCGGGTAGGACAGGCTGAGGACGTAGCTAATTTGGCAGTATTCTTATTAAAACCTGAAAATTCTTGGATTACAGGACAAATAATAGGAGTAGACGGGGGAATGGGAAGCCTAAGGACGGTTTAATTGTTCCAAAAAGTGCTTTTGATTTAAGGCCAAATTCACATTATTCCATTCAATTTTTTCCTGAAATGCATGTGCTCGGATCGGGCAGTCAGATACTTGACAATGGGCACAACATTCGTCCAAGCAAGGATCAGCGTGTACAAATATCTCAATGTGAGTAGGAAGAACTTGAGATAGAGTTCCTTCAAAGTCATGAATTTCCTCATGCACATGGTTCAAATCCCAATATCGAGGTAAGGTTAAATGGCAGTCGATATGTAAATCACCACCATATTGCTGAACCCTTAAATTATGTAAATCAATCCACTGGTCCCTTTGATTTTGGGTAATCCAATCGATGACCATTCGAAATACTTTTGGATTGGTTTCATCCATTAAAGCCGCGACAGAAGTACGAATCAAGCGAATACCTTGCCAAAACATAAAAAACGCAAATAGGAGAGATGCAGCGGAGTCAACCCATAACCAATGAGTAAAATAGGTGATAGCTAAAGCTAATACGACCAATAAACTATTGTAGGCATCCAAACGCAAGTGTTTTCCATCCGCCACCATAGTTGGAGAATGCTCTTTTTTACCCATCTGAATCAAGAAGTATCCCATGATACCATTCAGTGCTGAAGATCCCAAAGAAATGGCCATACCCATGTCCAAACTTTTGATTTCTTGATTTGTCCATAAATGCTGAGAAGCATGCAAAAAGATGTAGGCTGCGGCTAAAAGAATCAATACTCCTTCTAAACCAGAGGCAAAAAACTCTATTTTTCCATGCCCATAAGGGTGATTCAAATCTTTGGGTAGCGATGCTAAATAAACAGAATAAAAGGCAAAAGCTCCTGCCACTACATTAATGATGGATTCTAAAGCATCTGTTAATAAGGTAGTAGAACCACTTAAATAATAGGCATAAAATTTTCCTATTAAAATCAGGACACTGACCGAGAAAGTAATAAGCAGCAGACGCTGTTTCATGGGAAAAATTTATGCACAAAGATACATCAATTCCTTTTATTTTTACGGGATGGAACTACAAGATAAGCCTTGGAAAACTCTTTCCAAAAATACCGTATATGAAAATCCTTGGATCCGAATTGAGCATCATGAGGTCCTCAATCCAAATCAGAAAGAAGGTATTTATGGATTGGTTCACTTTAAAAATACAGCGGTTTCTATCTTTCCTTTGGATGAAGATGGAAATACCTATTTAGTGGGTCAACATCGATATACTCTGGATGCCTATTCCTGGGAATTACCTGAAGGAGGATGTTTGATAAATGAGAAGGAAAATCCATTGGAGGCTGCTCAAAGAGAATTAGAAGAAGAAACAGGATTACACGCTAAAGAGTGGATTGACCTTGGAACTTGCTATTTGTCCAATTCTGTAACCGATGAAAAAGCCCATATGTTTTTAGCGAAAAACCTACAACAAGGAATCGCTAGTCCAGAAGAAACAGAGTCTTTAGTTGTCAGAAAGCTACCTATACACGAAGTATTTAGAATGGCTGAACAAGGAGAAATTCAAGACGCTTTAAGCTTATTGACCATTTTAAAAGTCAAAGCCCTTATATCGTAAAATCCCAATGTTTCATTTCTTCTAAAGCCTGGTAATCTGTTAAATCGTATTTAACAGGAACTACCGTGGCATAATTCTCCGCTAACCAGTCTAAATCAGTTCCATTATTTAGATCCTCGTTATGCAAAAAGCCATCCATCCAAAAATAGGGTTGACCGTAAGGATCTTTTCTTTCTTCAAAAAACTCACGATAAACCGCTTTGGCTTGTCGGGCTACTCGAATTCCTTGAATAGGTGCTTCTGATTTGGCCGGAAAATTCACGTTTAGAGTTAAACCTTCATGCAAACCATGCTCTAAAACTTGTTGAGCTATTTTGATAATTAAATCATGACAATGACTAAAGTCGGCATCATTGGCATAATCACATAAAGAAAAGCCAACTGCAGGAATTCCTTCCATGGCCGCTTCTATGGCAGCAGACATAGTGCCTGAGTATAATACGGAAATAGAAGCATTGGAACCGTGATTGATACCGGAAACCATCAAATCAATCTTGCGCCCTTTTAAAATATAGTGTTTTCCAAACTTGACACAGTCGGCAGGGGTGCCTGAACATTTATAAGAAAGAATATTGGGTCCAAAAGTTTCTGTTTTAGTCACACGAATAGGAGTACCCATGGTAATGGCATGTCCCATCCCAGATTGATGGCTGTCAGGCGCAACTACGACAACTTCTCCAATTTCTGACATAATCTCAGTTAATACCCTAATTCCTTTAGAATGAATGGAATCGTCATTAGCAATTAGAATAAGCGGTTTCTCTTGACTCATATTTTCTTAATTTTAACGAATTTACAAATTTGCGCTCTTAATTTTGCACGATGAAAATCCGAAAAGCTGAAATAATTGATATTCCTACCATTCAAGAAATTGCTGAGCAAGCTTGGAGGCCAACCTATGGATCTATACTAAGTGAAGAACAATGTGTGTTTATGTTGGACATGATGTATAGAACGGACGTTTTGAAGAAGCAATTCGAAGGAAACGTTCATTTTTTCATGTTAGAATCAGAGGAAGGAGCTATTGGATTTGCAGCTTATGAAGCAATGAATGAAAGGGAAGGCAAGCTGCACAAAATCTATTTGAGGCCTTTACAAAAAAGTAAAGGAGCTGGTACATTCTTATTGGAATTTGTGGCCCAGTTTGCTCATGAAAATGGTCAAAAAGTAATGTATTTAAATGTCAACCGACATAATTCTGCCGTTCAGTTCTATTTGAAAAGAGGATTTCAAATCGACCAAGAACTAGATTTACATGTAGGAGAGGGTTATTACATGAACGATTACATCATGAAAAGAGTTCTATAGCCCTTTCTATTAATTGACTAATTTGTTTCTCTGGATTAGTCGAAAACTGATGTGTTATTCGATTGGCTAAAATAGCATTTAGAGATATCATTTCATGCCCCAAAACCCCAGAGAAGGCGTAATAAGCTGCTGTTTCCATTTCAATATTAGTGATTTTTGAATTTCCGACAAGAGCGGCAGAACAGTCTTTTAAAAAATCAGGTAAAATCGAATTCATTCTTACAGTCCGACCTTGTGGTGCATAAAATCCAGGCGCAGTTAAGGTTGTCCCATAAAAAGCTTCTTGAAAATAGGGGTCTTGTGAGAATCGTTGAATTAATTGACTAGAAGCTTTGGCTCCATAAATGGGCAATGGATAAGCAATTTGCTGACAAAATTGATCTAAATCACTCTGCGTAAGACTTTTATCCGAAGAGAAATCATAGAATTGAGCTAAATTATCAAAACCAATGGCAGCCTCAGATATCAACACCGTATCGATAGGGATATCTTCTTGAATGGATCCCGAAGTACCTATTCGGATGAGATGTAAGGATCTTTTGTGACTTTTTTCCTTTCGAGTGTCAAAATCAATATTGGCTAAAGCATCTAGTTCATTCATGACAATTTCTACATTGTCTGCACCAATACCACTAGAAAGTACTCCAATAGGTTTTCCTGCTAGTTCTCCAAAATGGCTTACAAACTCTCTTTTGTGGATTTTGCTATGAATACGGTCAAAATGACAGGAAACTTTTTCTACTCGTTCCGGATCCCCCACCATAAAAATAGTATCACATAATTGCTCAGGACGAATGTTCAAATGATAAGAACTTCCATCTGGATTTATAATCAAGTCGGTAGGTGAGAAATAGGTCATGAACAAATTTATTGATAATTTCCCAAAAGAATCATTTGAACTTGTCGGACATGAGCGATTGGCCCCATATTAAATCTCAACTTTATCAAGAAATAGTCTTGCGATTGGAACAAAACATCCAAGAGGCTCAGCTTGCTTATGCTCAAGCAAAAGAATCAAGAGATTCTGATACCAAGAGTTCAGCTGGAGACAAATATGAAACAGGTAGAGAAATGATGCAAAGAGAGATGGATAAATGTTCTGCTTTAATCGATCAAAATAGACATTCCATGCAAATCATTCAGCATGTACCTATTCATAGGACCTATGAGCATGTGGACAAAGGTGCGCTCATCGTCAC
Organism: Aquirufa aurantiipilula; assembly: GCF_019923745.1. GTDB lineage: Bacteria > Bacteroidota > Bacteroidia > Cytophagales > Spirosomataceae > Aquirufa > Aquirufa aurantiipilula. The sequence goes on along the minus strand of NZ_JAANOG010000019.1, from coordinate 1,814 downwards.
GGATAAAGGAACGTATTATATGTTAGTTGGTTTAGGAAAAATTAGTTTGGAACAAAAAGACTACTTTGCGATTTCTCCTGAATCACCTATTGGAAGCCTATTTTTAGGGAAAAAGGAGGGCGAGTTCATATTTTTGAGAGAGCAGAAAATCAATATACAAGGCATTTATTAATCAAAAAACATGAATAAAATACTACTTATCCTATTGATTGTCATTGGTTTACATTCATCATTTGGGCAAAGTCCAGAAGAAAAAATCAAGACATTTATTCCGCAGATGGATCAGCTATTTAAACGCTATGTGGAAAAGGAAAAACTACCTAGTGCGGTTTACGGATTGGTCTATCAAGGAAAATTGATACATACCCAATCCATTGGTTTGGCCAATTTACAACAACAAATTCCTGCAAGTTCCCAAATCGATTACCGAATAGCTTCCATGACCAAAAGTTTCACTACGATGGCCATCTTGAAGTTAAGAGATGAAGGAAAATTGCAATTGGATGAACCCGCTCACCACTATATTCCTGAATTAAAAAATCAAAAATATGTAACAAAAGATGCTCCTGAAATTACAATAAGGCATTTAATGACCCATGCAGCTGGTTTTCCAGAAGATAATCCCTGGGGAGATCGACAACTGGGTATTTCAGAAAAGGCCTTTTCTGAGATGCTTAACAAGGGCATATCATTTTCCAATAATCCCGGGCTTAGCTTTGAATACAGCAATATGGGATTTGCGCTTTTGGGAAGTATTATTAAAAAAGTGACTGGTCAATCGTATCAAATTTACATTACAGAGAAAATTTTAAAGCCTTTAGGCATGACACATACCTATTGGGAATATATGGATGTACCCAAAAACCAATTGGCTCTAGGTTATCGATGGATGAATCAAACCTGGGTAGAGCAACCCTTGGAACATGATGGTGCTTATGGAGCTATGGGAGGCTTGATTACCACCATAGAAGATTTCAGCCATTATGTTGCTTTTCATTTGTCTGCATGGCCAGAAAGAAATGATCCGGAATCTGGTCCAATTAAACGTTCTTCTGTCAGAGAAATGCAATTCCCCTGGAATTTTATCAGTGTCAATGCCAAACAAAAATATCCCAACGGTCAGGTGGGTCAAAGCTTTAGTGCTTATGCCTATGGTTTGAGTTTTACCAAAGATTATGCCAATAGAACTTCGGTTTCTCATTCTGGAGGATTACCTGGATTTGGGAGTAATTGGCGAATATTTCCAGATTATCAAGTAGGCATTATATCCTTTAGCAATTTGACTTATGCTAATATGGGAAGTATCAATATGCAAGTCATTGATTCATTGCTTAATTCATCTGGCTTGCCCAAGTACACCTTACCTATATCCGCTATTTTGAAACAAAGACAAAGTGAGTTGATGAAGATATTGCCTCATTGGAACCAAGCAGAGAATAGTGGCATTTTTGCCATCAATTTTTTCTCTGATTATTTTACTCCTATATTGAAGAGCGAGGCAGAAGCCTTATTCTCGAAAGTTGGCTCTATCAATAAGGTACATGACATGATTCCTGAAAATCAATTAAGGGGCAAATTCAGAATAGAAGGAGATAAGGGGGATTTAGAAGTGAGCTTTACCTTGAGCCCTGAAAATCCAGCACTGATTCAAGAATTCCATTTAAATGAATTAAAAAAGGCTCATGAATGAACTGCACCCAATTGTTTGGACAAAATTAAACAATTGATTTTAGATAATGAGCTCGGTATTGTACCGGGCTCATTGCATTTAAGTTCATTTTTATTCTTTCATGGTTATAATAGTTAATGTACTG
>NZ_JAANOG010000018.1 GCF_019923745.1 Aquirufa aurantiipilula | reverse complement strand
GCTATAAATTCCTTGAGAAAGTTCTTCTAAAACTTGTTGTTTGAAACTTTCACTGTAACGATAAATCCTCTTAATTTTAAGCATAAGTATTCAGTTTATAACTGTCTACTTTTTTCAGGACGGTACAATCATGGAATTTAGAATTGAAGATAAAAAATGAACATTAACTAGAAATAAAATACTAATAACTAATAACTAAAAAAGGTCAACCCTTTCGGATTGACCTTTCTAAAAATAACTAGATTATACTTATTTCTTAGCTACCACTTTCATCACGATTGGCGCTTTCTCTACATGAGAAACTTTACCATCTGTTTTTGCAATGTAAGGAGCAATAACCAATGAAACGATTGACATTAATTTAATCAAAATGTTCATAGATGGACCAGATGTATCTTTGAAAGGGTCACCCACTGTATCACCTGTAACAGCAGCTTTGTGAGGCTCAGAACCTTTCTTGAAGGTAACTCCATCAATTAGAACACCTTTTTCAAATGATTTCTTGGCATTGTCCCAAGCTCCACCTGCATTTGATTGGAAAATACCCATCAACACACCGGAAACAGTTACACCCGCTAATAAACCACCCAAAACTTCTGGTCCCATAATAAATCCTACAATAACTGGAACAGATAAAGCAATAGCACCTGGCAACATCATCTGACGAATAGAAGCTTCAGTAGAAATCGCCACACATTTTTCATATTCTGGCTTAGCCTTGTATTCCATAATTCCTGGAATTTCACGGAACTGACGACGAACCTCATTCACCATTTCCATAGCTGCTTTTCCAACTGCTGATATACACAAGGCAGAGAAAATAAAAGGAATCATACCACCAACAAATAAACCAGCTAAAACATCTGCTTTATAAATGTCAATTTGGGTAATTCCAGAAATACCTACGAAAGCAGCAAAAAGAGCTAATGAAGTTAAAGCCGCAGAAGCAATAGCGAATCCTTTACCAGTAGCAGCTGTTGTATTACCCACTGCATCTAAATTATCTGTACGCTCACGTACTTCAGCTGGTAATTGTGACATCTCAGCAATACCTCCTGCATTATCAGCAATCGGACCAAATGCATCAATCGCTAATTGCATAGCAGTTGTAGCCATCATACCCGCCGCAGCAATAGATACACCGTAAATTCCAGCAAAGAAATAGGAGAAATAAATACCTGCAGCTAATACCAAAATTGGCAATACCGTAGATTCCATACCGACAGCTAAACCACCAATGATGTTCGTCGCATGACCAGTTCCTGATTTCTGAACGATTGAGTCAACTGGGCGTTTTCCCATAGCTGTGTAGTATTCAGTAATGATAGACATTAATGTACCTACCACTAGTCCTACAATAATGGAATAGAAAACATCCATAGCAGTAAAACTAAAGCCACGCAATACCAGAGATTCTGGTAAGATGTTCTTTACTAAGAAATAAGAAGTAATGAACGTAATCACAATCGATAAATAATTACCTGTATTCAAGGCATTCTGAACCGAATCCGTTTCATTTTTAATACGAACAAAGAAAGTAGAAACTAATGAAGCTAATAAGCCAACACCTGCAATTAACATAGGTAATAAAACAGGGGAGAAGCCACCATAATTATCACTTACTTCAATTTCTTGTCCTAATACCATGGTTGCCAAGATAGTAGCCACATAAGATCCGAATAAGTCAGCACCCATACCAGCAACGTCACCTACGTTATCACCTACGTTATCCGCAATGGTAGCCGGATTACGCACATCATCCTCAGGGATTCCAGCTTCTACTTTACCTACTAAATCAGCTCCAACGTCAGCTGCTTTGGTATAAATACCACCACCAACACGAGCAAATAAGGCAATAGACTCCGCTCCTAAAGAAAAACCAGCTAAAACTTCAATAGCTGTTTTCATCTCATTCGAAGTCAAGGCTTGTCCTTGAGCGAAAATCTGATAGAAAGTGATGAATAAACCACCTAATCCTAAGATAGCTAAACCAGCAACTCCCATTCCCATTACTGAACCACCTGTAAATGAAACTGACAATGCTTTAGCTAGAGAAGTTCTAGCAGCTTCTGCAGTACGAACATTGGCTTTGGTTGCAACAATCATACCAATATAACCTGCCGTAGCAGAAAATATGGCACCAATTAAAAAAGCTACTGCAATAAGGGGAGAAGAGTGAAATCCAGGTCCTTCCTGATTTCCTAACCATGCCAATAAAATCGCTGTGGGAATAGCGAAATAGGCTAATATTTTCCATTCTGCTTTCAAAAAGGCGATCGCACCATCGGCGATATAGCCCGAAAGCTCTTTCATTGTGTCATTTCCAGCATCTTGCTTCGATACCCAGCTAAATTTCCAAGCCGTGTACAACAATCCTACTATTCCAAAAGCAGGAACTAAGTAAACAATTGAATCCATAAAGTGTGTTTTAGATTATTCCAAAAAAATTTGTTACAAAAATAAGAATTTTGGCGTAGAAAACAACTAAAAAGGAAATCTAAGCAATAGCTTAAAACGCTCAGGAACCCAATTACCCACTGGATACGCGAGTTCTAAACCCAAAAATTTACCTATGCCCGAAACACCATAAACAAACTCTTGATAAGTCCCAGGTTTGGCCCCTTGTACTATTTGAAGGCGGTTATATACCACATACTCTCGAATTCCATATTGTGTCAAAATATTCCATTGACTCAGCAACAATTTTCGTGGTTCCCATTTCACATGCATCTTAAAATGATTGTCTGTAGTACTGAATGCATAATATGGTAAGGCACGAAAGGATTGCTCATTGGCACTAATAAAATTAGTCTGGTTACCATTAAAGTGCGTGAAATCTAAAAAATTAGTCGCTTTCTGAAGATAGTTTACATAAGTCATTTGCATATTCAATGTACCTAACCTAGCCAAATTAAGGAATTGACTATATTCCAAATTTATCCGTTGAAATTGATCATCACCGGTACCAAAAGAATAAATGACATTAAAACTAGGACCTTCTGCATTATTAATACGTCGGACACCATTGTATCGATTCCATGATGCCTTGGGCTGCCATCGAAACCCAAAGGAACCTGCTACCTGATTTCCTCGATTCGGAATTTGATTTCCCCATGCTTCATTCGCAGGCATATTGGGTTCAAAGTGTTTATCTTGATTTAATAAACCATACCCAACTGAATTTTGTAGAATCTCCCGATTTCGATACTCCACCATCGATAATAGTCGAAGACTTGGCGTAAACTGATATTGGTAATTGATATTCACATAATTCTTTTGAAATAAATTAACATAATTTTCTGATAACAAGAATGCGTATAAAGTATTCAAAAAGGGGGAAATCGGGTTACTTCGATTCATTTGAAATACATTACTTCCTACTTCTGCTTTCAAGTATTGTCGGTTTTCGTCAAAATTACGTTCAACAAAAACATCCCCATTCCAGTAATGACGAGCAAATGCATATCGAATATTGGTTCCTAATGCTAAGTAATTATTTCTACCATATCGATTTCGATAAGTTAAACTTCGGTCAAGATAAAAGCCATCCACTGCATTAAATCCACCTCCAAATGAACTTAGATTTAAACTTTTTCCAATGAAGTTCTTTTCATAATTATAAAATTTACCTGTATACAATTGGCCAAATTGGAATTTAGGCAAGGCATTGATGGAATCTTTCCTTCGTTTATCTGCACCCGCTATCCATAAACTGTCCGCTTCTTTATATCCTACTTTTTCAGACTCCGTTAATGGAACCTGACGCTCTTCTTCCCAAAAGCTTTCTGATTTATTTCTCGACATTGAGTCCACTTCAAATGTATAATCAGAAGTCAACCCGTCCATCTTCGCCAAATTTTCCTTTTTCTCCAGTTTGTCAACTTCCTTTAAAACCTCTTTCAACTTCTTTCTTGTCAACTCTTTACCCAATGCCATTTTGGGATCTTTTACTTTTTCTTTATTAATTTCTTTGGCTAATTCTTTATTCAAGCGTTCTTCAATAATTGCTGGCTTCACTACAAAAGCAGGGTTTACCTTGATTTGATACTGTTTAATTTGAGTGATGTATCGGAAATTGGCTTTGATTCCAAAGGCATCAAAAAAGACCTGAGAATCATATTGAATGGGCATCCAAACTCCTTGAAACAAGGCATTTTGTTGAGTAAAGCCATATGAACCATTGGAATCCTTAAATCTTAATTGAAAAGAATATATACTCCAAGTATCTTCCACCACTTGTACAGTTCCTTCAAATAAGTCATCATAACTAGCTCTGGGCTGTACTTGAATCTTACTGATAGTCATACCATCTTGAGTAAAACTACCCAAATAAGCAAATTTATACAGTTGAAATGCTTGGGGACCAAAAGGCGACCACAAGCCTCCCCATACTTTGGGACGATAAAAATTAGTTTGTGTTACACGTAGGTTCAAACCTTGATTTAGAGCGGAAGGTAAATTATTTCGGTTAGAAATAACCTTTTCTTGTAATCTATTCGGCTTCAGGAAACTAACTTGGTTAATGCCTTCCAACACATAGGTACTTCCCACTTTCACGCCCATTTCTTTTTCAATCTTTTTTCCTCCCAACATCTTCACCAGAGAACTTACCTCAGTCACTTTTCCTGAACCTTTTACATAGGCCTTGGCTTCATAGGCATCCAATTCTTTTAAGTGAAAAGGGGCCATAGCAATCATTCGACGCATAATCCCAATGGCAGGGTCTTCTTTTAATCCTCCCACATTCACTTCAGCTAAAGCCACAGCCTGTTCTTCTAAAACTACATCGACTAATTTATCTGAACTTCCCGATTCCAATTCAATTGTATATGTTTTAGGGCTATGTCCTAAAAAACGAAAGACCACAGTGTGTTTACCTACTCCCGTTTTAATGGAATATTTTCCATCTTCATTGGCCGTTGTTCCTTTGTTTTGATTGGATACCCAAACCGTAGCAAAAGGCATCAATTCACCCTGCTTGTTTCGAATGGTTCCATGAATCTGCTGTGCTTGAAGACAGGATGCAAAAATGAGGAAGACTAATAGAGTGAAAAGTAGTTTTATAGATTTCATAGTAGGGATTTAACACAAAAATAGAACGAGATTTTATAAGTAGATAGATTATATGACGAAGGGTAAAATAAAGTCGTAAGTAGAATTACCAATCATAACGTAAAGGAGATAAATTTGTTTTTCTTTTGATTATGGCTATTACCCACCGACAATTATTTTTGGATCATCTTGCTAAAACATCCGACGCCCCATTGGCTTTGGAAATTGAAAAAGCGGAACATATATATTTATATGATGATAAAGGAAAATCCTACATGGATTTAATATCCGGTATTGCCGTTTCTAATGTTGGTCATCGCCATCCTAAAGTAATTTCCGCCATTAAAAATCAATTAGATGCTTATATGCATTTAATGGTTTACGGAGAATACATTCAAAGCCCTCAGGTTAAACTTGCTGCTGCTCTTATTAAATCAACTCAATCGAGCAGATTGAATCAAGTCTATTTTACCAATTCAGGAACGGAAGCGGTTGAAGGAGCCATGAAACTGGCCAAGCGATATACAGGAAGAACAGAAATCATTTCTTGCTTTCAAGCTTACCATGGGGCAACTCAAGGTGCATTATCATTAGCCGGTGATGAAAATTTCAAAAATAGTTTTAGACCCTTATTACCTGATATTCGCCATATTCGACATGGAAATATGGATGATTTGGCTCTAATAACGCATAAAACAGCTGCCATTGTCATAGAAATTGTAGGAGGGGAGTCGGGAGTAAGATTAGCTTCCAAATCCTATTTTCAAGCATTAGCCAAGCGTTGCCAAGAAACTGGATGCTTATTAATTGTAGACGAAATTCAGACTGGATTTGGGAGAACGGGGACGTTTTGGGCTTTTCAAGCCATGGGTATTGAGCCAGATATTTTACTTTCTGCTAAAGGAATGGGGGGGGGAATGCCCATTGGTGCTTTTATAGCTCCAGAAGAAATCATGCATACCTTGACAGTCAGACCTGTTTTAGGTCACATTACCACTTTTGGTGGCCATCCTGTATCATGTGCAGGATCACTAGCCACCTTAGAAACCATTTTTGAAGAACATTTATTGGATGATGTTGAAAAGAAAAGTCAACTTTTTAAAGACCTTTTAGTTCATCCAAGTATCAAAGAAGTTCGAGGTATAGGTCTTATGCTGGCTGTTGAATTGGATTCCTTCCAAACAGTTAAAGCCGTAATAGATGCTTGTATAGAAAATGGTTTAATCACGGACTGGTTTTTATTTTGTGATTATTCCATCCGCATAGCTCCTCCATTAGTAATTACAGAAGAGGAAATAAAAATAGCCTGTAACATTTTGCTACAGGCTATTGAACAAGTTTCTTCAAAAAACTAAGCGTGCTTCAATAAAGCTTCTGCTAATACAGATTTTGGTAAGTTTCCACCTACTAAACGCTCTTTCATTTCTCCATTTTTGAAAACCATCAAAGTAGGAATAGAACGAATACCCAAAGAAGCAGGTACCGCTGAATTTAAGTCCACATTCATTTTAGCAACAATCGCTTGACCTTCTACTTCTCCTGCCAATTCTTCTACTACGGGTCCAATCATTTTACATGGGCCACACCATTCTGCCCAAAAATCCACTAATACCGGAGTATCAGAACCTATTAACTCTTGAAAATTGGCATCAGTAGCCTCTACGTATTTTCCCATGATTTATATATTATTAAGATTCAAAATTAAACATTTTTATTTTTTCTAATGGATAAACAGGCAAATTAAGATATCAATTTTACCGTAATATTCTCTATTTCAGCCAATTCGTCCATTAATGACTTTTCTATATTCAATTGCATTTTTCGTGACATAAAATCAAGCTGCAATCGTTCTACTTCGTCATATACTTCAATTACCAGCTTTTTGTTTCCCTTATGTCTTTCTAAAGTATTCAATAAATGATCTAACGAAGTTTTGTTTAAACTATGTAAGTTCAAAGAAAGTTTCATTTCCTTCGTTCTTGAGGATAATATTTCCGATAAAAGCTCAATGGATTGAATTTTAAAGGCTTTTTGATCCGAATAAGAGTTTTTATTTTTATAAACTCCTTGAATAAACAGCAATCTGTCTAGCCCAATGAAGCGTTCAAATTCAATATAATCCTTAGCGAAAAGTGCAAATTCAGTAGTTCCAGTAAAATCCTCTAAACTGAAAATCATGAATTGATTCCCATTACCTGAAGTTCTCACATTCATTTTGGTCACAATACCAGCAAATGACTGCACATTTCCACCCTTTAACTCCAACTGAGATACACTAGAATTACAGAAATTATTAATTTCTATACGATACTCATCCAATGGATGTCCGGAAATATATACCCCAACTACTTCTTTTTCATTTTTCAATTGCTCCATCACTGACCAAGGCTCTGCGGATGGCAGCCTAGGTTTGGCTATATCATTTCCCGTTCCAGCCCCTAACTCACCAAATAAGGACTGAGTGGCACTGGCTTTCAATTCCGACATACGAGAAGCATAGCGTACAATCTTTTCGATGAAGGTTGTATTTTCCTGATCCACATGAAAATAATGGGAGCGAGGGATTTCGGTAAAACAATCAAAAGCTCCTGCAAATGCCAAGGACTCTAAACTTTTCTTATTTACCTGACGAACATTGATTCGAGAAACAAAATCAAAAATATCGGTATACTCACCATTTTTCGATCTTTCTTCAACTATGGCATCTACAGCAGCTTCACCCACACCTTTGATAGCACCCAAACCAAAACGAATATGGCCTTTTTTATTAACCGCAAAATACCTTTCAGATTCATTCACATCAGGTACCAATAAAGGTATACCCATGCGTTTACATTCATCCATGAAGAAAGTTATCTTCTCAATATTTCCTAAAGAGTTAGATAATACCGCTGCCATGAACTCTGAAGGGTAGTTGGCCTTCAAGTAACCTGTTTGATAAGCCACTAAACCATAGCACGTTGAGTGCGATTTGTTAAAGGCATATTGAGCAAATGCTTCCCAGTCGGTCCATATTTTCTCCAGACGATCAGCCGGGTGACTATTCGCTTGGCCACCTTCCATGAACTTACCCTTCATTTTGTCGATCGTGGCCTTGTCCTTTTTACCCATGGCCTTTCTCAAAACGTCCGCATCACCTTTGGTGAAATTGGCCAATTTTTGAGAAAGTAACATCACTTGCTCTTGGTATACCGTAATACCATAGGTATCACTTAAATACTCTTCCATTTCTGGTAAATCGTATTCAATCTTTTCTCTACCGTGCTTACGAGCAATATAATTAGGAATATAGACCATAGGACCTGGTCTAAACAAGGCATTCATGGCAATCAAATCAGAAAACTGATCGGGCTTTAAATCCTTAAGGTGCTTTTGCATTCCTGGAGATTCAAACTGGAAAGTACCATTGGTTTCGGCCCTTTGATATAATTCAAAAGTTTTAAGGTCATCCAGAGGTAGACTATCCAAATCAATGGTGATACCGTGGTTTTGCTTAATTAAGCGTATCGCCTCCTTTAAAATGGATAATGTTTTTAAGCCCAAAAAGTCCATTTTAATAACACCTGCATTTTCAATGACCGAACCATCAAATTGGGTAATCAATAAACTGACGTCTTTGGACGTGGCAACAGGTAAAATATCCGTTAAATCATTGGGAGCAATGATAATACCGGCAGCATGAATTCCAGTTCCTCGAACGGAACCTTCCAAAACCAAGGCATTTTCAATAACCCGAGAGGCTAAACCTCCATCGGCTTTAATTTGCCTTAACTGCTTCACTTGTTCTAATTCCTCACTTGATAAATTTTCTTTATCTGCCAAACTGCCATCACCCGTTAATGCTGCGTTGATTACACGTTCTAGGGATATTTTCGGCTTATCTGGTACCAATTTGGCCAATGCATTGGATTCAGAAAGTGGCAAATCCAATACACGTGCTACATCTTTAATGGACATTTTGGCAGCCATTGTACCGTAAGTGGCTATATGAGCTACTTGGTTTCGACCGTATTTCTCAACCACATAGTCAATAACTTTTTGTCGGCCTTCATCGTCAAAGTCCGTATCAATATCGGGTAATGACTTACGATCTGGGTTCAGGAAACGCTCAAAAAGCAAATTATATTTAATGGGGTCAATATTGGTAATACCTAAACAATAGGCTACTACGGAACCTGCTGCAGAACCACGACCTGGACCTACATAAACTCCTAAATCTTTTCCTGCATTAATAAAATCGGCTACAATCAAGAAATAACCCGCAAATCCCATAGTCCGAATGGTATGCAATTCAAATCGCAAACGCTCTTCGATCTCCTGAGTGATGTCCACATAACGCTTTTTAGCGCCTTCCATGGTTAAATGCTCCAAGAAATCATCTTGACTTAGGAAGGTGCTGGGAATTTGGAAATTGGGCAATAATACGTCCTTTTTCAATTCCAAGGTTTCTACTTTGCCCACAATCTCATTGGTATTGTCAATGGCTTCTGGAATATGTGACCACAACTGGGTCATTTCTTCTGTTGTCTTAAAATAAAATTGATCATTATAAAAAGCAAAACGCTTTCCTTTCATGTCAAAATCACCTTCTATATCCTTATAAGTAGGGGTGGACTGCTTTTCCCCCGTGTTGATACACAATAAAATATCATGTGCATTGGCATCTTTTTGATCCAAATAATGGCTATCATTCGAGGCTATTACCTTGACATTGTATTTCTTGGCAAATCGCAATAACACCTCATTCACCGTTTGTTGCTCTGGAATATGATGATTTTGAACCTCGATGTAATAATCCTCACCAAATAAATCCAACCACCATGTAAATTCCTTTTCTGCTTCCGCTTCTCCTGAACGCAAAATGGCTTGAGGAACACTAGCTCCTAAACAACAAGTGGTAGCTATCAAGCCTTTGTGGTATTTCAGAACCAATTCCTTATCTATCCTTGGATATTTGGAATACATGCCTTCCATAAATCCCAAGGAACATAATTTCACTAGGTTTTGATATCCTTCTGGATTTTTAGCAAGAAATAGTTGGTGATACCTTTTATCCTTTTGCTCTTTGGTAAAGCTTTGCTTATGTCGGTCTGTCACTAAATAAAATTCACATCCGACAATAGGTTTAACTCCCTGTTTTCCTGCTTCAGCAACAAATTGAAATACTCCAAACATATTTCCATGGTCCGTAATGGCTACCGCCGGCATATTGTCGGCCTTGGCTTTTTTAAACATGGAAGATATCTTGGACGCACCATCCAAAAGGGAAAACTGAGAGTGATTGTGCAAATGCGAAAACTGCATATATTACTTAATAGAAAAGGGTTCTTTATCAAAAAAAATGGCATTCAAGAAATCTAGATAAGGTTTTAATATCTGTGCATCTTGAATTAGTGTTTCCACAAACGAGGGACTTAACACTTCTGAATCACTATATTTCCTCCAAAAAAACAATTGTTTTTTCTTCAACAATTCAATTTCAGGATGTTCTACTGGATATCCTTTAGGCATTGTTTTTAAAGCATCTCCTACAGGTTCTCCAAATACCTTCAAAAAAGTAGGCGAGTGAATGATACCTTTCAGATGCTTGGCATTATAATCAATTTCTTGTCGAAATAAGGCCAATTGTTCAGGAGTAGGGCTATACATTCCTCCACCCAAAAAGGATTTCCCTCCGGGTTCAATGTGAACATAATAATCCATTAAGCCCGATTTACGACCCCCTTCTGAAAAACTAGCCGAAAACCAAGTTTTATAAGGAGCTTTATCTTTAGCAAAACGTACATCTCGGTAAATTCGATAGGAGCAATGTTTCAATTCCACGCCATCCATGTTTTCAAAATCTGAAAATAGTGTAATGAGCTGGAGTGTAAATTGATCAAAAGCTAACTTTTGTTCTAAGAATCTGTCCTTATTTTCTCCAAACCATTCTCTTGTATTGTTTTCTTTTAAATCCGACAAAAAGGTCAAAAGGGAACTAGGAATGGACATGGGCCTATGAATGAAAAATTATAAACGAATTTAAATAAATTAGTCAATACTTGCCCGCAAACTTTGGGAGTTTCGCGCTATTTTCTTGATTTTTGCAAAACATTAAATTTTTAAGCATGCGCATTCTGACGGGCATTCAGTCATCTGGTCGACCACATTTAGGAAATATATTAGGAGCGATTCTACCAGCGGTTGAACTTTCTAAGAAAACAGGAAATGAATCTTTCCTTTTTATAGCCGATTTACACACACTAACCAGTTTAAAAGATGGTGCTACCATCCGAGCCAATACCTTATCTATTGCGGCTGCTTGGTTAGCTTGTGGATTAGATACCCAACATACCTATTTTTATCGCCAGTCTAAATTGGCACCTTACCATACCGAATTATTGTGGTATTTATCCTGCGTGACACCCTTCCCTATGTTGGCGAACGCGCATAGTTTCAAGGACAAATCCAACAAATTGGCTGATGTGAATGCGGGCTTATTTACTTATCCAGTTTTACAAGCTGCTGATATCTTATTGTATGATGCCAATTTAATACCTGTGGGTAAAGATCAGCGTCAGCATATCGAAATGACCAGGGATATGGCAGGGGTGATTAATCGTTTGGCTCAAAAAGACATTTTCGTCATCCCTGAAGCAGAAATTTCCGAGTATGTCATGACCATTCCAGGCATCGATGGTCAAAAAATGAGTAAATCTTTGAACAATTACATTGATGTGTTTTTACCTGAAAAGGACTTATTGAAACAAATCAAAAAGATTGTAACGGATACCACTCCTTTGGAAGATCCCAAGAATCCAGACGAAGATATTACCTTTAAATTGTATCAATTAATAGCTACTCCAGAACAAGTGGCCCAAATGAAGGCCCATTATTTGCAAGGAGGTTACGGTTATGGACATGCCAAACAAGCATTATATGAAGCTATGTTAGTTTATTTCAGAGAAGCCCGCGAGAAATTCGATTATTATATGGCAAATCCTAAAGAGATAGAAGCCAAATTAGAAGAGGGAGAGGCTCGAGTAAAACCAATTGCCGAGGCTACCATTCAACGAGTACGGGAAATTTTTCAATTTTAATCATGTGGCCACAATGGGATAGTGATGTATTTCAATGGATCAACCAAGCGCATGCGAATGGTCTAGATGAAATCATGGTGCTTTTATCCAACCGTTGGATTTGGATTCCCATGTACCTGTATTTGATTTACCTCCTATACCAACAAAAGAAAAAGCTATTTATAGCATCCATATCCTATTTAATTTTGTGCATCGTTTGGGCTGACCAAATTTCATCTAGCATATTAAAACCCTATTTTCAAAGACTAAGACCTTGCCATGTACCTGAATTCAGTTCTTGGATACATTTACCTGATGGCTGTGGAGGATTATACGGATTTTGTTCATCCCATGCTGCCAATTCATTTGCCTTGGCTATTGGTTTTTATATTTTGACTCAAAACAAAATAGCCAGAAATTTATTACTGGTATGGGCTTTTCTAGTCTCTTACAGTCGCGTTTACCTAGGAGCTCATTATCCTTTAGATGTCTTAACTGGTGCTGCGGTAGGTATTTTGGGAACGTATATATTAAAATACCTGATTTACGACAAGCTGGTCAAAAAGGCATAGGTATCAATTCCATCCGCAAAATCACTTAATCCTGGTTGTTGGCTTTCTCCAAAACCTACTTGATTAACATAGGCAGATTCAGCTCCAACAATGCACTGAATTTTCCCTTCGGAATTTTGAATCCAATTGTGTAATTCCTCTTTTGAAGAATATCTTCTTAAATATACCACACCCACAGGCGAGACTAAATCTTGGCTTTCTTGAATCAATAAATTTCCTAAATCAAAATGGGGTATCTGATTCAGGAGAAATAGGGTTTTGTGGTACTGGTAGTTGTTGGAATACTTAGTATGATCTAATACCCAATGGTACTGAGTTAAAACATCAAAAAGGGGAGTAGGATCATAGGACTCAGGTATTGCAATAGTTGATACGTTTCTACACCCTAATCCGTAATAAGAAAATACATCTTTAGCCAATTCATGAAAATCCTCTTGAGATTCTGAACCATCTACAATAGCAATGGAAGTTCGATTTTTACGAATAATATGAGGGATAGTCGCAAAGTAATGAGCAAAATAAGAACCCGAAAAATCACTTCCTGTGGCAATGACGGCATCCATTCCTTGTAAGCGTTCAATGAGTTGAATAGGTACATCCGCACCAAACTCTTGCATTGCTTGTACATACAGCAACATAATGGACTTATCTTGAGAGCTTAATTTAATACATGCTTTATTTCCACTAGCCAAAGTCATCAATACATCATGAATACCAACAGCCGGAAGATTACCAGCTAAAATTAGGCCTACTTGATGACTTGTTGGAACTTGATGTGGATGTAGAAGGAAAAAATCTTCCCAAGCCTTGACATCAAAAAATTGCTTATGGACAGCCTCCATAGCTTCCCGAATCAGTTGTTCTGAGAACCAAGGATTCTCATTTTTAGCTCTATCTATAAAAAGTTCTATTTTTTCCTTGTTAGATGACTTTGTGAAATAATCCGACAAAAAGGCAATGAGCAGTAAAAATGAATCTTTTTTCATAAATGAAATGGTTCTTAGCAAGCAATGGAATTACAAAGTTCTAAAAATTTTGCAATAGTCTTTTAAAAATATATAGTATTCAAAATTTTGGATGTAAATTGCACAAATTTCTTTCAAAAAGGACGATTAGGGTCTTAAACAAAAGATTATGGCTATTATTATTACTGATGAGTGTATTAACTGTGGGGCTTGCGAACCAGAATGCCCAAATACAGCAATTTATGAAGGCGGAGTAGAATGGACATGGGCTGGAGGTACCGCGTTAACAGAAGTGGAATTAGGAGATGGTACTACTATGGATGCCAAGGCACCTATTGAACCGGTTTCAGAAGAGTTTTATTATATCGTACCAGACAAGTGTACTGAATGTACTGGATTTCACGAAGAACCACAATGTGCAGCTGTTTGTCCAGTGGATTGCTGTGTTCCTGATCCGGATCATGAAGAAGATAAAGAAACCTTATTGGCCAAAAAAGCTTGGTTACATGCTGAATAATTAGCCAACCTTATAGATTTGTATAGAGACCTGCCTTGTGCAGGTCTTTTTTTTGCCTCAGTTTAATCCAAACGGACATTTTACAAATCTGAATATCCAATTTATACTATTCTAAGAATGAACAAATAGAAATTGTCGATTTATGAAAAATAGGTTTTAATTTTAATCTCATTTTTATTCATTTTTGTAATTATTCAAATTTTAGGTTTAATTTTTAACCTCAAATTGTAATATTTTTGAATATTTATCATTTTTAGGTTTATTTTTTATCAATAATTCTTGTTTTGTATTTTTTTTCAAACAATATTTGTCCCGTAGTCAAGCATTTATTTTCCCATTAAAATTTAAAGAATATGAAAAAATCAATCTTTACCCTCTTATTGTCTGGAATTAGCTTTTTGGGATTTTCCCAAGAAAAAGAAGCTGAAAGCTCAAAATTTACATTTTCGGGTTACATCGATTCGTACTATATGTTAAATTTTAACAATCCGACAAATCGCAGCAATCTAGGTGTTGCAGGAAACGAAAGAGCATTTGATCAAAAATCAAATCAATTCTCTTTAGGCTTGGTACAAACAAAATTCGGCTATGCTACAAAAACTTCAGATGTAGTGGTTGATTTAACTTTTGGACCAAACGCTGACCTTGGACAATACGGAAACGTAGTTGGACCTTTAGGAGCAGGAAAAGCATCCACTGCTTTAGCCATCAAACAAGCTTATTTCAACTGGAAGCCTAGCGACAAATGGACATTCACCGTTGGTCAGTTTGGTACACACATTGGATATGAGGTCATTGATGCCCCAGTGAATTACAATTATTCATTATCCAATTTATTCAACAACGGTCCTTTCTACCACATCGGAGCAAAAGCAAACTATGCTTTCTCTTCTAAATCAGCTTTGATGTTAGGTATCGTAAACAACGTTGATAATTTGAATGACAACAACTCTTCTAAAGGCTTCATTGGTCAATTCTTTTTTGCTCCTAAAGAAGGTTGGAATGTATATATCAATGGAATTACTTCCAATGAATCAGCTCCATTAGCTAGTGGAAAAGATGATTCGGGCAGTTACAACTTATTAGACTTAACCACATCATACCAAATTACACCTAAATATTTAATTGGCTTAAACGCTGCATATGGTTCACAAACAGGTGATTTCCAAGGTGGTGGAAGCGTAGGAGATAGCAAAACCTGGGGTGGAGTAGCACTTTACACTAACTATGCGTTCACCGATCACTTTAGCTTAGGCGGCCGTTACGAAGTATTTGACAACACTAGTGGAGCAAGAGCTTTACGTGGCATCAATGCAGCAGGAGAAACGGTTGGTACAGATGTAAGCTCATTTACTTTAACAGCTACATTCACAACAGCAGAAGGACACTTATTGATTAAACCAGAATTAAGAACAGATTCATTCAAAACCGCGCAATTTGTGGATGGTGATGGAAAGTCTCAAAAATCACAAGCCACATTTGGAACAGTCTTTATATACAAATTTTAATTTAACTTAACTATTACGGACATGACAACACAAAAACCAACTTGGATTCCGCTTCTAGTATTACTTGCAGTTGCGGTGCTTGCATTGTTTACCGATCTACCTGGATCAATCCCTACAGAAGGCATTGATACGGGTGACACAGCCTGGCTCATCGTTGCCTCTGGTTTGGTACTCCTAATGACTCCTGGATTAGCTTATTTCTATGGGGGAATGGTAAATCATAAAAATGTGATTTCCACTATGTTGCAATCTTTCATTGCCATGGGTGTAATCAGCGTTATTTGGGTGATTTTTGGATTCAGCTTAGCATTTGGAGATTCCATTGGCGGCTGGATTGGTGACCCAACTACTTTTTTTATGTTCAATAATGTGTTTGACCACAAATTATCATTAGGATCTGCTGATCAAATTAAATTCACGATTCCTTTTGCTCTATTTGCTTTTTTCCAAATGAAGTTTGCTGTAATTACGCCAGCTTTGATTTCTGGAGCTTTAGCAGAAAGAATCAACTTCAAAGCATACGTTTTATTCATGGTGCTTTTCTGCATCTGTGTATATTCTCCTTTGGCTCACTGGACATGGCACCCAGACGGATTCTTATTCAACTTAGGTGTATTAGATTTCGCAGGTGGAACAGTCGTTCACATGTCAGCTGGTTGGGCTGCATTAGCAGGTGCTCTTTACCTTCGTCGTAGAAAGTCACACATCGAGTCTAACATTTTGCCTCCAGCTAACATTCCTTACGTATTATTAGGTACTGCCTTATTATGGTTTGGATGGTTTGGTTTCAATGCTGGTTCCGCTTTAGGTGCAAACTCTTTATCTGTAACTGCATTTGCTACTACGCACATCGCTGCAGCATCTGCCGGTTTATCTTGGATCTTGTTTGATGTAACTCGTGGTAAAAAAGTTTCTGCTTTAGGTTTCTGTATCGGTGCTGTAGTAGGCTTAGTAGCTATCACACCAGCTGCTGGTTTCGTAACCTTGCCTGTAGCCATCTTCATCGGTGTTATTGCGGCCTTGGTTTCTAACATCATCGCACATTGGAGAGCATCTTCCAACTTAGATGATACCTTAGATGTTTTCCCTTGCCATGGTGTAGGTGGAATGATGGGTATGTTAATGACAGGTATTTTCGCTACTAGTGCTGTGAATTCAGCTGTAGCAGGAAACGGTTTATTCTACGGAGAAACTGATTTATTCGTAAAACATATTTTAGCTCTTGCCATCGTATCTGCTTTTGCATTCGGTGTATCTTATATCCTTTTAATTGTAACGGACAAAATCATTCCATTACGTGTTAACGAGGAAGAAGAAAGATTAGGTTTAGACATTTCGCAACACGACGAGTCGATCTCGGAATAGTCTAACTCAAAGACAAAGCCGCAAGTAATGGTTCTTGTGGTTTTGTTTCAATCAAAAAGTCGGAAGCTTATAGTTTCCGGCTTTTTTGTTTTCTATAAACTAAACGAATTGTTCGAATAAGATTTCAGCCCGCATTAAGCCTTCTTCATCCAATGATTTATAGCGAACAGGCTGAATGGTATTTATCAAAAGCGGATCGTAAGGAACACGAACGCGTACGTAATTTTCAGAAAAACCTTCCATAAAACCATCAGTTGAAGCTTCTTCAAAAAGTACTTTACCTTTACGACCCATTTGGGTCTCGTAAAAGGCACGACGTTTTTTATCAGAAAGAATGTGAAGCATTTTGGAACGCTCAGCTTTAACCTTGACATCAATTTTGGGCTGAATATCCACCGCATAGGTATTAGCACGCTCAGAATAAGTAAATATATGCAAATAGGATATATCCAAATCATTCAAGAAATGATAGGTATCTAAAAACATCTCTTCACTTTCTCCAGGATGACCAACAATGACATCCACACCTATACAGGCATCGGGCATCAATGATTTGATTTCGCGAACACGTTCAGCATACAATTCTCTTTGGTATCTACGCTTCATCAATCGCAAAACGGAATTGGATCCTGATTGTAATGGAACATGAAAATGGGGTACAAAATTCTGCGATTCAGCTAAATATTGTAATAATTCGCTATGTAACAAATTAGGCTCAATGGATGAAATACGAAAACGATTCAACTCATTTTGCGAATCCAATGCTTTTACTAAATCAAAAAAGGATTCTACACGTTTACCTTGTTGTATACCAAAATCGCCAATATTTACCCCAGTCAACACGACTTCTTTAACCCCCTTTTCTGCAATTTCTTTCACTAAGCCCAACACATTTTCAATACTACTTGATCTACTTTGTCCTCGGGCCAAAGGAATGGTACAATAGGAGCAAGGGTAATCACAACCATCTTGAACTTTTAAAAAAGTTCGGGTACGGTCATTAACAGAGTAGGAGGCATGGTAATCTAAATCATAGCGAATTTCAGAGGCTATTACTTTAGGAAGTTCGTTTTTCTTTTCAGAAATAAAATAGGGAGAAATTATATCCGCTAATTGGAATTTTTCATTTGCACCTAAAACCAAATCAACTCCAGGAATCTGGACAATTTCGTCGGGTTTCAATTGAGCATAGCAGCCTAATATTACTACGACCGATTCAGGATTGATTTTTTTTGCTTCTTTAACAACTTTCTTACACTTCTTATCAGCCTGATCCGTTACACTACATGTGTTGATCACAAATAAATCAGGACTTTGCTGGAACTCTACCCGTTCAAAACCAATAGGCTCTAAAGAGCGAGCGATGGTACTTGACTCGGCAAAATTCAACTTACAACCTAAGGTATAAAAAGCTAACTTCTTCATGCAGAATAATAAGCTGCAAATTTAAAACAAAAATGGCGGATAAATCCGCCATTTTTAATCTAATATAGTCTAATCAGCCCCCAAAATTAATATTTGGCTGATTTTACTGTTTTAATAATTCTAGAAGCCACTTTGTATGGATCTGCTGCTGAGTTTGGACGACGATCTTCTAACCATCCTTTCCATCCTTTTTCTACCGTAGCGATTGGGATACGAATAGAAGCTCCACGGTCAGATACTCCATAAGAGAACTGGTGGATAGATTGTGTTTCGTGTTTACCTGTTAATCTTAGGTGATTATCAGCACCATAAACTTCAATATGCTCTTTCACTACTGGAGCAAATGCAGAACAGATAGCATCATACGTTCCTTTTTCTCCACAGGTACGTAAAGCTGTATTAGAGAAGTTAGCATGCATACCTGATCCATTCCAATCCAATTCGCCAAGAGGTTTACAGTGCCAGTTAATAGCTACACCATATTTCTCACCTAATCTTTCTAATAAATAACGAGCTACCCAAATTTGATCACCTGCTTCTTTAGCGCCTTTTGCGAAAATTTGGAATTCCCACTGACCAGCAGCAACTTCAGCATTGATACCTTCTACATTCAATCCAGCTTCTAAACAAATGTCTAAATGCTCTTCTACGATATCTCTACCGAATGCGTTCTTGGCTCCAACAGAACAATAGTATGGACCTTGAGGAGCTGGATAACCATTGGATGGGAAACCTAAAGGCTTATTTGTTTCTGGATCCCACAAGAAATATTCTTGCTCAAAACCAAACCAAAAATCATTATCATCATCTTCAATAGTCGCACGACCATTGCTCTCATGTGCTGATCCATCGGAGTTCAACACTTCACACATCACTAAGTAAGCACTTTTTCTAGCAGGATCTGGGCAAATGAACACAGGTTTCAATAGACAGTCAGAAGAACCACCAGGAGCTTGCTCGGTAGATGAGCCATCAAAGCACCACATATCGCAATCTTCTAGTTTGCCACTGAAGTTATTTTCAATCTTTGTTTTAGAACGTAAACTCTGAGTAGGTTTGTAACCGTCAAGCCAAATGTATTCAAGTTTAGATTTTGCCATGATTTTAAACGTGTTTTTATTAAAAATTCATTTTTTGTACCAAATACAATGCAAAAATAAACCTGTTTTTAAGAAAAACAATTTTTAGACATAAAAATTATACAATTTCTTTACTAGTAAACTTGAAAATAAAAAACATGACATTTATTAGAATTAACAAGATATACGGGAAAAAGAGATTAAATTTGTTTCAAGTAACAAGCAAAAATCCTATTTTTACGTTCTTGATAACCAAATTCCAACCATGGCAATAACTAGATTCAAAGCTCTTGAATTAGCTCAAAGTAGAGCTACTGCCGTTGTGAAAATCCCTACTGAAAAAGTTAGTGATTATTACGGCAATATGACATTTAATGATGAGGTAATGCGCTCATTATTATCACCGGAAGCATACCTTAAGATTACAACAGCCATTAACACTGGTTCCAAAATCGACCGTGATGCGGCTGATGAGGTAGCAGCGGCCATGAAATCTTGGGCTATTTCTAAAGGAGCGACTCACTACACGCACTGGTTTCAACCATTAACAGGGACTACGGCTGAAAAACACGATTCGTTTTTTGATATAGATTTAAGTACAGGAAAAGCAGTAGAAAAATTTAAAGGATCTGCTTTAGTACAACAAGAGCCAGATGCTTCTTCATTCCCCAATGGTGGAATTCGTTCTACTTTTGAAGCGCGTGGTTATACAGGTTGGGATCCATCTTCGCCTGCATTCATCATGGAAAATGCTGCTGGAACAGCTACTTTATGTATTCCATCTGTATTTGTTTCTTATACAGGAGAGGCTCTTGACTACAAAACTCCTTTATTAAAATCCATTGAATTAATCGACAAAGCTGCCACTGCGGTAGTTAAAGAGTATTTTAATCGTGATGTAACGAAGGTAGTTCCAACGGTAGGTATTGAGCAAGAATACTTCTTAGTTGATGAGGCTCTTTACAATGCTCGTCCAGATTTAATGATGGCGGGAAGAACCGTTTTTGGTCATGCACCTGCTAAAGGTCAGCAATTGGAAGATCATTATTTTGGATCTATTCCTACTCGTGTGAATGCATTCATGGTTGACTTTGAAATTGAAGCTTTAAAATTAGGAATGCCAGTTCGCACACGTCACAATGAGGTGGCACCAGCGCAATTTGAGGTAGCTCCAACCTTTGAAGAAGCCAATTTAGCTTGTGATCACAATGCACTTTTGATGGATTTGATGTCGAAAGTAGCGGTAAAACATAAATTAAAAGTATTGTTCCATGAAAAACCATTTGCTGGTATCAATGGATCAGGTAAACATAATAACTGGGCTTTAGGTACGGATACAGGTGTCAACTTATTGGGACCATCTTCTAAACCAAAAGAAAACCTTCGTTTCTTGACTTTCTTTGTGAACGTTGTGAAAGCAGTACATGATAATGCCGACTTATTACGTGCATCCATTGCTTCCTCAGGCAACGAACACCGCTTGGGCGCGAATGAGGCTCCTCCTGCGATTGTATCTGTTTTCTTAGGATCGACCATGAACAATGTTTTGGACGATTTAGAGAACATGAAGGATATCGAGGAATTCCAATTGGAAAAAGGTGATAATGTATACCTAAAATTGGGTATCAACAAAATCCCTTCTTTGATTTTGGATAATACGGATCGTAATAGAACCTCACCATTTGCTTTCACAGGTAACAAATTTGAATTCCGTGCTGTGGGTTCTTCTGCTAATTCAGCAGCGCCAATGACTATTTTGAATACCATTGTAGCGAATCAATTAATCTTATTCCGCAAAGAAGTAGACGCTGTCTTAGAAAAAGGAGTGAAGAAAGAATTGGCTATCATGGATGTGTTAAAGCGTTATGCCAAAGAATCTAAGAAAATCCGTTTTGAAGGAAATGGATATTCAGATGAATGGGTTGAAGAGGCAGCTAAGCGTGGTTTATCCAATATGAAAACTACTCCTGAAGCTTTATTGGTATACACTCGCCCAGAATCTATTGAGTTATTCACTAAATATGGCATTTATTCGAAAGAGGAAATGCATGCTCGTTACGAGATCGAATTGGAAAACTACATCAAGAAAATCCAAATCGAATCACGCGTATTGGGTGATATGGCAATAAATCATATTGTTTCTACTTCATTGAAATACCAAACTCAATTGGTAGAAAACGTGAAGGGACAGAAAGAAATAGGTATTGATCCTCAATATTTTGCACCGACAGTTGAAATGATTAAAAAAATCTCTGAATACACGTCGAAAATCGTATTGTTACAAAATGATATGACAGAAGCGAGAAAAGAGGCAAACAATGTGGAAAATATCGAAGAAAGAGCGTTCTTGTATGGCTCTAAAGTCAAAGGATATTTCGAAGATATTCGCTATGCAGTGGATAAACTGGAATTAATCATCGACGACGATGAGTGGCCATTGCCAAAGTACAGAGAATTATTAATGATCAAATAGTTTGTCACCTTATGACGCAAATTAGCAATCCCGGATTTTCTCCCGAGGAAATCAAACGTTTGAAGGAGCTTTGTGCCACTGAAAAACGCAACTTTATTTTGATCGAAGACGAAGATCTTCCGGTAAGCAATGATAGAGAAATGGTCCACATACAGTTTGTGGGCCATTTTGAGCAGAAAGAGGTTGTCTATGACGCCATTCTTTGCACGCTACAATTACACTATTCCAGCTTGTTATATGAAGCAGCGGAAAGAGAAGCTATCCAGCATTTTCCGCTATATGTTCCTATTGAAAACAGGGACGAAACTTATCAAGCAAATGATTCATTGGATGAAGAAGTGGAAATGATGGTATTAGAAATCATCGAAGAAATGGAAGAAAATGATGAAATCAAGGTGAGTGAATATGTAGAAGTAGATAAAGACTTTGATTTTGGTATCGGTTTAGAGGCAGCTTTGTATGTTCCAGCATTAACCGATGAGGTGATTGAGGAATTCATTCATGACTTTAATGCTGATGCTTTACAATTAGATACATCTTTATATTCCTTTAAATCTGAAGAAGAGTAAGCATGAGTATTCCGGTTTTTTATGAGCCAAATCCAATTGCTAGCCCTTTTTTAAGCGAAGAAGAATCCATTCATGCCCATCGGGTCCTCCGTTTAAAAACGGGAGACCCGATTTTTATTTTAAATGGAAAAGGTCAAAAATTTGAAGCCAAGGTAGATCAATCTACCAGTAAAAAGACTTCATTTCATCATCTAAAAGAAATAGAAAGTTCCGAAATGCCTCCTTATGCTATTCATCTTTGGATAGCACCCACCAAACAGATGGAGCGTATGGAATGGATGGTCGAAAAATGTGCAGAATTTGGAATTCAATCCATTGGGTTTTTCCATTCACGCTATTCTGAAAGAAAGGAAATTAAGACGCAACGTTTAGAAAAAATAGTCATTTCGGCTTTAAAACAATCGAAAAACCTGTTTTTACCAAGTATTTACCCCATCATTTCCTTCAAAGATTTATTAAAACAAATTAGTCCCAAAGAACAAGAACAAAGACTATTTGCCTATATATCTGAGCCTCCAAGTCTGAGTTTAAATAAAAGCCTACAACTGAATCAAAGCTACCATATTTTGATTGGTCCAGAAGGAGATTTTTCAAAAGAAGAAAGTGAAATATTACTTTCAAACGATTGGACTCCCTTTGGTTTGGGGAAAGCTATTTTAAGAACCGAAACAGCAGGTTTAGCTGCCACGCATGCCATTCATCTTTTACATGAGAGTTAGGGCGCTATTTTTCCTATTTTTTATAGTCAGTCAACATCTTTTGGCTCAAAATCCTTTGGTTAAAATTGCGAAAGTAAAGTACAAAGGGGGAGGAGATTGGTATGCCAATAAGACTTCTTTGCCTAATCTCATTCAATTTGCGAACCAACAAAAGAAAATGGGTATTGATCCAAGTCCTGAAACCGTGGAATTAACTAGTCCCATGCTTTGGAATTACCCATTCATACATTTAACAGGGCATGGTAATGTGCTTTTCGACAAAGAAGAACAAAAAAACTTAAGGCAATATTTATTAGGAGGTGGATTTCTCCACATTGATGATAATTATGGTTTAGATAAATCCATACGTAGAGAAATGGCGAAAGTTTTTCCTGAATTAAGTTTTGTGGAATTACCCTTCAATCATCCTATTTATTCACAAGCTTATCCCTTTCCCAAAGGATTACCTAAAGTACATGAGCATGATGGTAAAGCTCCTCAAGGTTTTGGATTAATTTATCAAGGCCGACTTATCTGTTTTTATTCCTATGAATGTGATTTAGGAAATGGCTGGGAAGATGAAAGTATTTACCATGATCCTGCTGAAAAAAGAGAGGCGGCACTTAAAATGGGGGTCAATATCCTTCAATATGCCTTCCTACACCCATAACTGATAAAAATCATAAAAGTATATTGGAATACTAGAGATTCTTAACGTTTTCATGGCTAAATTTGTAGCCATATCTTATTATTACTTTTATGCAATTAGTACTTCCAGCTTTTATTATTCATTGGTACGTATCTTTATTTAGTCAAACTTTCTTTCTACACCGTTATTCGGCACATAAAATGTTCTTAATGAACAAGTTTTGGGAGAAATTTTTCTATTTTCTAACTTATTTATCTCAAGGTTCATCCTTTTTAAGTCCAAGAGCTTACGCCATATTACACAGAATGCACCATGCATTCTCTGATACGCCGAAGGATCCACATTCTCCGATGTTTTCCAGCAATGTCTTCACCATGATGTGGAAGACAAAGAACATATATAATGCTGTTTTAAACCGTTCTCAAAAAGTAGAGGAACGTTTTGAGCATGATTATCCCGTTTCTAAAACCATAGAAAAAATTGGTGATTCTTGGGTGTCTAGAATTGGTTGGGGTGTAGCTTATGCTTCATTCTACATCGTCGCCTACAAATATTTCGATATGCACTGGGCATTCTTCTTTTTGTTACCCGTACACTTTTTAATGGGACCTGTTCATGGTGCTATTGTAAACTGGTCAGGGCACAAGTATGGATATCAAAATTATGACAATCATGATCATTCAAAGAACTCCCTTGTGGTGGATGTATTGATGATGGGAGAGTTATTTCAAAACAATCACCATAAATTACCGAATCGTGTCAATTTTGCCACTAAATGGTTTGAAATTGATCCAACCTATCCAATGGTTAAACTATTAACTTGGTTACGCATTATTCGTCCAAATGTCAAGGACCCGAATTCTAAGTTTTAATTTCACAACACAAAAAAGCCCTGAATAAATTCAGGGCTTTTTTGTTAACATTGTCTCGTCCTGAAATAAGTTGACACCTAATCGACTTATTATGAAAAAAGATCCACGTACTTATCAGAAGCGCAGTCAGCGTGATTATAGTTTAGCTTTTAAGTTGCAGGTTGTGCAGCAAGTAGA
>NZ_JAANOG010000017.1 GCF_019923745.1 Aquirufa aurantiipilula | reverse complement strand
TTCTACTTGCTGCACAACCTGCAACTTAAAAGCTAAACTATAATCACGCTGACTGCGCTTCTGATAAGTACGTGGATCTTTTTTCATAATAAGTCGATTAGGTGTCAACTTATTTCAGGACGAGACACATGCATAAAAAAAGACAAATCAGAACGATTTGCCTTTTTAATGTAGCGGGGGCCAGACTCGAACTGACGACCTTTGGGTTATGAGCCCAACGAGCTACCAACTGCTCCACCCCGCGATATATCGGAGTGCAAAGATGCAGGGTTTTGTCGAGAAAAACAAGTATCTTTGTATTTTAATATTCATTCCCTACTAACAGGGCATGTTTTTTCATATGGCATCTCCTCACAAATCAGGATTTATTAGTATCATAGGTAAACCGAACGTCGGTAAAAGTACGCTGATGAATGCATTAGTAGGGGAGCGTTTGTCGATTGTAAGTTCCAAGGCCCAAACCACGAGACATCGAATATTGGGTATGTTGAATGGAGAATTTGAAGGAACACCCTATCAAATTGTTTATTCTGATACACCTGGCGTTTTAATGCCCAAGTATGAATTGCATAAATCCATGATGCAATTTGTGAAAAGTTCATTGGAGGATGCGGACGTTGTATTGTATGTAACGGATGTGTTTGATGAATATGAGGATTTAGAATTTTTAACGAATTGGAAGGATCATACCGATACTCCAATTTTAGTGTTATTAAATAAAATTGATTTAGTCGGAACTGAAAAGCTTCAGGAACGGTTGGATTACTGGCGACAAATTTTTCCAGATAAGCCTATTTTGCCAATTTCTGCCTTGGAATCGGTGCATTTAGATCAAATCTTTGAACATATAGTTGCCAAATTACCTGTTCATCCTCCCTTTTTTGACCCGGAAGAATTAACAGACAAACCAGAAAAGTTTTTTGCCTCGGAGATTATTCGAGAAAAAATATTCATGAATTACAAGAAGGAGATTCCTTATTCTTGTGAAGTAGTAGTCACATCATTCAAGGATGAGCCTACTATTTTACGAATCGCCACTGAAATTTATGTAGAACGCGTCTCACAGCGAGCCATCTTAATTGGGCATAAGGGAGAAAGTATCAAAAAAGTGGGGATAGAAGCCCGCCAAGATTTGGAGAAATTTTTTGGTAAAAAAGTATTTTTAGAGCAATTTATCAAAGTGGAGCCAGATTGGCGTGCAAAGGCTGATAAATTGCGTTCATTCGGGTATTCGCTCGATTAATTTTAATAACATGTCAAATATAGTAGCAATTGTTGGGCGTCCCAATGTAGGAAAGTCGACCTTGTTTAATCGATTGATTGAACAAAAAAAGGCCATCATGGACAACGTATCTGGGGTTACTCGGGACCGCCATTATGGCTATGGTCAGTGGACGGGAAAGTTTTTTACCGTAATTGACACAGGTGGTTATGTTCATGGTTCGGATGATATGTTTGAAGGAGCCATTCGTGAGCAGGTTGAAATGGCCATGGAAGAGGCTGATGTTCTTTTATTTGTTGTTGATTGCCAAGTGGGGTTGACAGATTTAGATAAGGACTTTGCTAAGGTATTGCGTAAATCAAAAAAGCCAGTAATCATTGTGGCCAATAAAGCAGATACACATGATAAGGCATTTGTAGCGGCTGAATTTTATGAATTAGGTCTAGGTGACCCATATGCTATTGCTGCTGAAAGTGGTAGTGGTACTGGGGATATGTTGGATCTCATGGTTTCTCATTTTAAAGAAGAGGGAATTGAAAATCCGGAGGCTGGAGTTCCACGTGTGGCTATTTTAGGTAGACCCAATGTCGGAAAATCTTCATTCCTGAATGCATTGCTTGGTCGTGAACGCTCTATTGTGACGGACCTAGCTGGTACAACGCGTGATGCCATTCAAAATCGTTACACCTTGTATGGAAAGGATTTCATTATTACAGATACTGCCGGTATTCGTAGAAAAGCCAAGATTGACGATAATATTGAATATTATTCGGTATTGCGTTCGATCAAAGCGATGGAGGAATGTGATCTAGCTATTATTTTAGTTGATGCCACTACGATTGATTTCAATACGGGTTTAGAAGCCCAAGATATGAACATCATTAGTATGGCAGATAAGGCCAAGAAAGGGATCGTTTTAATGGTTAATAAATGGGATTTGGTAGCTAAAGATACCAATACTGCCATCAAGCTGGAGAATGCAATTAAGGAGCGTTTAGCACCCATTAATTATATGCCAGTGATATTCACATCCGTGATGGAAAAGAAACGTATCTTCCAAGTAGTTGAAAAAATGTTGGAAGTGTTTGAGAATCGTTCTCAGAAAATTGCTACTTCAAAACTGAACGATGTGATGTTGGAAGTAATCAACAATTATCCGCCACCAGCATGGAAAGGGAAATACATCAAAATTAAGTATTGTACTCAGGTTTCAACGCCTTATCCAACTTTCATCTTTTTCTGTAATTTACCACAGTACATTAAAGAAAGCTATGAGCGTTATTTGGAGAATCAGATGCGGAAGGCTTTTAAATTAGAAGGAACACCTATTTCTTTATTTTTTAGAAAGAAATAATTGATCTAATTCCGCCAGGGAAATTTTGGCTAAAGTGCCTTTTGATCCCACGGCGAATATATGTTTTTTGTGCAATATCACATTATGAAAGTGGGTTTCGCCAAGCGAGATCCACTTTTTAGTTTTAGGGTGATATGCAGCACTTTTCGATGGACCTGCAACAATCCAGTATTTGCCAGTCCAAAGTACTTTTTCCATATAGAAGTTGGGGTAATCATGCAGCTTTTCCCAAGTTAAGCCAGCATCTCTCGTCTCGAGTATCCCAATGTTGTTTTCATTTAATCGTAAGTAATTTCCACCGACAACCCAATAATTAGATTTGTTTCTAGCCCCAATGGAGAAGAAACCACTGCTGCTGTCAGCGGGAGTACTATTGTGCAATACTTGGAACTTCGTAAATGTATTGTCTTGGCTTTGCAAGATTCTAGCCTGAGCAGATCCACCAGTCACTAAATTTAATTTACCATGAATCCAAAGTAATGAAGATCCACTCGCAGCAAATGCTGCTTCTCTAGTCAATAAAGTAGGGAAGGACCTAAGCATGATTTCTTCTACTTTTTCTTCATTTGCCTTGATTCTAAACAATGGAAATTGGCCATTCATAGGATCAGACAACATTATGCCTTCTTGTTTTTTGTGATTCCAAGCAATAGCATCAAAGAAGTAAGGCCCTGTTTTTTTATCAAATAGTAAATGCCAAGTTGAACCTTGGTCCTTACTGAAGAATAATTTAGCAGCGCCTTTATCTGCCGGTCCCGCGCTCATTAACAAGATTTTTTGTTGATTCACGATAGCCAAATCCCTAAAGTCCAATTTGTCAGCACCGGGTACTTGGCTTTCTTGCCAAGTTAATCCGCCATCATGGGAATGTACGATGGTTCCTTGGGTTCCTCCAATCCAAATATCGTTTTTTAAACTACGTATTGCTCGGAAAGATGCCTTTGTTTGTAAAGGAATTGCTGTCCATTGTGCCAAAGAAGGAAGCTGGAAAAATAAGCAAAAGACTAGTAAAGTGCTGGAAATTTTCATGGCATAAAAAAAGCCTCTCGAGTGAACGAGAGGCTTTTGATCAAGTTTTAAATCTTATTTACTAACGATAATTTTACCTGTATAAGATTTGCTATTATCAGCAGTGATAGTTACGATATAGATACCGTTTCCTAATCCTGGCAATTTAAGGATGTTAGTAGGCTCAGGGTTAGCCGCATTTAGAGCTGGAATTTTGCCTGAGTAAACTGGACGACCAACCATGTCATACAATGTAACGGTTGCGTTAGTCCAATCATCTAAGATTTGGATGTTCACACCATCTACATCTGGCTTAGTTACTGGGTTAGGGAATATAGCTACTCCGTTAAACTCAGGATCTAATGTATAAGCATATTTAGTGAAGTCTGTGTAGCAAGTCAATGGGAAACCATCGATAGCATACAAATACTTTCTTCTAACACTGTAATCACCATTCGTTTTTACCTTAGTGATGTAGCTTTTCGAAGGAAGAGCTGTAGTTCCGAATTTCCACTCATAATCACTAGCTGTACCACCAGTTACGGTAGCAGGGAAGTTCAAAGCTTTCAAAGTATACACACCTTCTTTAACGATTCTAGCATCTGTGGCAACAGGATTTTGTTGAACACTTACTTTGATTTTGTTAGAAGCAGGAGAGATACATCCGTAGATATCAGTTGCTCTTGTATAATAAGTATCAGAAGTTTTGATTCCTTCAAATACTTTTAGCGTTGATAAAGACGTATTGGCATTTCCATACCAGTTAACAATGCTGTTTGAAGTAGAAGCAGTTAAAGTTACCGCATTGAATGCACTGTAATCATCATCTTTTCTAGCACAGAAAGTAGTTGCACCACCTGCTGTAATGGTTGGTGCTACTGGAAGTGCTAATACTTTTACTTCAACTGCTGCCGATGCATCAGAATAACATCCATTGGAATTGATGGTTTTAACAGTAAAGGATCCTACTTTGTTGTAATCAATCAAGCTAGTGGTTAATGCATTGCTCCACTCCCATTTAGTAGCTTCACCATTTGGTAAAGAAGAAGCTTGAAGTTGACCAGCAATTGGCGTTCCTTCGCAGAAACCTACTGTAGATGCCGTTACCAATGAACCATTCGCTGGTTTTAAAGCAGTGATGGTAGGAGTAACTGGTTTATCGTAGTTTTTGATTGTTACTTCATCCGAAATTGGTGATGGACAAGATAAGTAAGAGTTTGACAAATAATCAACTTTTACTTTTGCATTTTGTTTGAATATAATACTAGATGTATTTCCTAATGAAGGAGTTTCAACACCATCTACATACCAGCGGAACTTAGAGGGTTTTGTTGGTACGCCAGTTGAAATTAAAAAACCCTCATTACGTACTAAAGAAGCCGAATCAACTTTCAACGTTGTAGTACCTTCTATGCAATATCCTAAATTTCCTGTGATAGGACCTGGCTTAGGAAGATCTACGTAAGTAATACGTACTTGATTGGATTCTTTTGTTCCACAAAGACCTTGTATGTCTTTTAAATCTACATAATAGATAACTGATTTCTTTTCAGCAATGGCAGTTAACACATTACCATTTACCGTTGCTCCAAAACGTTGCGCGCCTAAAATATTTTTTCCCGGAACGTACTCATCGTATGCATACCAACGGAATTCAAAAAAGTTACTGTAACGGTTGAAATCAGGTACATTGGTAGTTAAATCTACTAGGGATCCTTTACAAACCTCTTTAGTGGAGTTATCAGGTAATAGCGCTTTTACACTAGATACAAATAATTTAGGAGGAGTATATGCTTTGGCCACATCAATTCTTTTGTATTGGCTGTATTGTTGAATTTCTGTTGTGGTGCCACTTGAAAAAAAGTTTGATGTGCTTACATATTTGACTAAACAACGTACATTATATGCTCCTGAAAGATATTCTGTACCCTCTACACGCAGGGCATCATTTGAGGATGTCCATAGGGTTCCATCGGGTTTCAACCATTGGGTTCCTTCTGAGCATCCTGAGGCTTTTAAGACTAATCCACCTAGATTAGGATTGTCTAAATCTGCACATGTTCTTTCAGAAACTGATGGATTTGGTTCATATACAGGTAGATTAATTGGTGTAATATAGATTTGAGAGACTCTATCAGAATAACCAATGGGAGCTCCACCTCCAGGAAGTTTACATCTTAGTTCATAGACATATGGAGGAATATTGCCTCCATTTTTTTCATCTAATGTTAATGCATAAGCTGTTACTGGCGAACCATCTCCTGCTCCAGCATATGCTAAGTCCCAAGATGAGGATTGATCATCGTAGTTGGACTTTCCTCCGTTAGTGTAAGAAGACCAATCATAAAAACTGCCGGCAGGGCAGCCTGAAGCAACAAGTGCTTTTGATTCTCCATTAGGAACTAATGCGCTAGATGTGCCAAACTTTCCATTGATTACTTGAGCGGAGACAGAAAATGCCATCAAGGAAACTAAAATGGCTGATAAATTGAATTTGAAGAATTTGTTCATCATGTTAAGAACGAGTTTGAGTAGATTAATTAAACAATAAAGCTACCTATTGAATTAGGCACTAAATTAATTAAAAATATCTTATGTAGGGCAAGAAATTTATTAAATGGCATATAAAACAGCAATTAAATTTGAAAAGCAGAATATTCTATCCGCTTTCTGTTCGCATAGCTTAAATATTGCGTATTTTTGAAATTGAATTAAACATTTTCGACCCTAAAAACGACAGAATTGTCAAGAACGTATATTGAATGGAAGAATTAAAACCAAAATCCCTTAATTTTTTAGAAGAAATCGTACAGGCCGATTTAGCAGCTGGAAAATACCCTCAAGGAATTTTCACTCGATTTCCTCCTGAACCTAATGGATACCTCCATATTGGACATGCCAAATCCATTTGCCTAAACTTCGGTTTAGCCAAAGAATTTGGAGGCAAGACTAATTTGCGTTTTGACGACACCAATCCTATTACCGAAGAGACTGAATATGTAGAATCCATTAAGAAGGATGTGGCATGGTTGGGATTTAGTTGGGCCAATGAATTATATACATCTGATTATTTTGAAACATTATACCAATATGCCGTTCAGTTGATTGAAAAATCATTGGCCTATGTGGATGATTCTACCGCTGAGGAAATTGCGGCCCAAAAAGGAACACCTACCACTCCTGGTGTGTCAAGTCCTTTTCGCAACCGCTCAGTCGAGGACAATATTGATTTATTTCAAAGAATGCGTGCCGGTGAGTTCCCCGATGGAGCTAAAGTGTTACGTGCCAAAATAGATATGGCACATCCGAACATGCACATGCGCGATCCCCTTATGTACCGTATTCGTCATGTGGAGCATCACCGTACAGGTAACGCTTGGTGTATTTATCCGATGTATGATTTTGCCCATGGCCAATCCGATTCCATGGAAGGAATCACCCATTCCATTTGTACTTTGGAGTTTGATGTACATCGCCCCTTGTATGATTGGTTTATTGAGAAATTGGAGATTTTCCCAACACATCAATATGAATTTGCTCGTTTAAATTTATCACATACTGTGATGAGCAAGCGTAAACTTTTGCAATTGGTGAATGAGAAAATTGTTCACGGTTGGGATGATCCTCGCATGCCTACCATTTCAGGCTTGCGAAGAAGAGGTTTTACCCCAGCATCTATTCAGAATTTCTGTGAAAGAATTGGAGTTGCTAAAAGAGATAATTTAATTGATATCAGCTTGTTGGAATTCTGTATCCGAGAAGATTTGAATAAATCAGCCAATCGTTATATGGCGGTATTGGATCCTGTGAAATTAGTTATTACGAATTATCCTGAAGGTCAAACGGAAGATTTATGGATTGAAAACAATCCCGAAGATGAAAGCACAGGAAAAAGATCTGTTCCGTTCTCTCGTGAATTGTATATTGAAAGAGAAGATTTTATGGTGGATCCTCCTAAGAAATTCTTCCGACTTGGACCGGGTTTGAGTGTTCGTCTAAAAGGGGCTTACATTATTCAATGTGAGAGTTTTGAAGTAAACGAAGATGGTTCTGTAAAAGAAATTCATGCCACTTATATTCCTGAAAGTAAATCAGGTCAAGACACTTCCGGAATTCATGTTAAAGGTACGATTCACTGGGTTTCTATTCCTCATGCTGAAGTAGCTGAAGTACGCTTATTTGATCGCTTATTGATTGTAGAAGATGCTTCAGAATTAGGGGATGATTTCATGAAATTCATCAACCCAGAATCATTTCAAGTATTGGAAAAAGTTTTTGTGGAACCAGCCTTACGTGAAGCACAAGTTGAAAAAGCCGTTCAATTTATGCGTAAAGGGTATTTTTGTTTAGATAAAGATACGAAAGACGGACATTTGGTATTCAATCGCACGGTGACCTTGAAAGATACTTGGGCTAAACAGCAAAAATAAAGTCGAAGCATTGCTTCGACTAAATGTGATGCGGGCCAAACAGCAAAAAAGTCGAAGCATTGCTTCGACTAAATGTGACGTGAGCCAAACAGCAAAAAAGTCGAAGCACAGCTTCGACTGAATGTGATGCGGGCCAAAACAGCAAATAAGTCGAAGCATTACTTCGACTCTCTATTTTTTTGCAAAGAGAGATTCAACAAATGTGCTACGATTGAATACCTGTAAATCAGAAATTTTTTCGCCGACACCAATGTATTTAACGGGGATTTTAAATTGGTCAGAAATACCAATGACCACACCGCCCTTAGCGGTGCCATCTAATTTTGTAATAGCTAGCGCCGTAACTTCAGTAGCCTTGGTGAATTCTTGTGCCTGAATAAAGGCATTTTGTCCTGTAGAACCATCCAATACCAATAGTACTTCATGTGGAGCATCGGGGATGAATTTCTGAACGACCCGTTTGATCTTTGTTAATTCGGTCATCAAATTAACTTTGGTATGCAATCTACCCGCAGTATCAATGATAACAATGTCGGCATTCATTTCTACACCTTGTTTAACTGCATCATAGGCTACAGAAGCAGGGTCTGTATTCATTCCATGATCAATGACTGGAATACCAACACGTTCTCCCCATAATTTTAATTGGTCTACTGCTGCAGCACGGAAGGTATCCGCTGCACCAAGAACTACCTTTAATCCATTTTGATGGAATTGAGAGGCAAGTTTTCCAATGGTGGTGGTTTTACCTACTCCATTAACCCCTACCACCATGATGACGTAAGGCTTTTGTTTAGGTTCAGCAAAAGCATGTTGTAAGTCGGCCGACTGGTTTTCCTCTAATAAAGCGGCAATTTCTTCTCGTAAAACTTGATCAAGT
Source organism: Aquirufa aurantiipilula (assembly GCF_019923745.1). GTDB lineage: Bacteria > Bacteroidota > Bacteroidia > Cytophagales > Spirosomataceae > Aquirufa > Aquirufa aurantiipilula. The sequence continues at coordinate 17,359 of NZ_JAANOG010000017.1, read as the reverse complement.
TCTTCGGTGGACACAAATTTATCACGCTCTACTCGGCGTTCAATTCGGTCAATGATTTTTAAAGTAGTTGGTACTCCGACATCGGAACTCAATAGAATTTCTTCTAATTCATCCAATACATCTTCGTCCACTTTGGACTTGCCTAGAACGGCTCTTCCCATTTTGGAAAGAAATCCTTCTTTGGTTTTTTCTAGTCCTTTCTCCAAGGCCTCCAGCTCCTCTTGTTCTTGTGGTGCTGGTTTCTTTTTAAAAAAATCGAATAATCCCATGGCTTTGAATGAAAATATAAACGAATGTAACAAAAATAAAAAAAGTCCCTCACGAAGGGACTTTAATATCTAAGCGAAAAAAAGGTGCCCCGCTTGAAAAATTAGTTTTTCAATGCAGCGTTTACCTCATCTTGAAGAATGATTTCTTCTTTGAAGGTATAAGCTCCTGTGGTTGGATTTTTAACCGCTTTAATGATTTTAGCGTATTTTACGCCTCCTTCTTTCTTTAACGTTGCAACTACTTTCTTAGCCATATTTCTTAAGTATTAAAACTATTTGATCTCCTTGTGAAGTGTAACTTTCTTCAATACCGGATTGTATTTTTTCAATTCGATACGAGCAGTCGTGTTTTTACGATTCTTAGTCGTGATATAACGCGACATTCCTGGTAAACCAGATTCTTTGTGCTCAGTGCATTCTAGAATTACTTGAATGCGATTTCCTTTCTTTGCCATAGTATTAAAATCTTTTTTCGCCTCATTTGAAACGGACTGCAAAGGTAGAAGAAATATTTTTTTTCGCAAAGTCTTTAATTAAAATATGTCGTAAAATTTTAAACATATTCGCCATTCGTCCTTAAATCCCTCTATTGGGCTTTTATTTACTGTCCTTTTTTCCCATTTTTGTTTTATGAAGCCCCTTCAATATCAGTACCAAGCCGAGAATTTTGCCTTATCCGACCCTAATCGGTATTCGCTTGAAAATTTGAAATCGGAGGAAATGATCATTTCCTTGGGGCCGCAGCATCCATCTACTCACGGAGTACTTCGTTTGGAATTAATTTCTGATGGAGAATTGGTTGTTGATGTGGTTCCTCATTTAGGTTATTTGCACCGTTGTTTTGAAAAGCACGCCGAAGCATTGCCCTATAACCAAATTATACCCTACGTAGACCGTTTGGATTATATGGCGTCCATGAACTCGGAACATGCCTATGTGATGGCGGTAGAAAAGATGTTGGATTTGGAAGGTAAATTACCTCCAAGGATTGAATATATCCGTGTTTTGGTGGCTGAGTTGAATCGTATTGCTTCGCATTTTGTAGCGGTTGGAACTTATGGATTGGATATTGGAGCGTACACCCCTTTTTTGTGGTTGATGCGAGATCGAGAACATATTCAACGATTATTGGAGTGGTTATCGGGTGCCAGAATGCTGTATAATTATGTGTGGATTGGGGGGTTATTTTATGATTTGCCCGTAGGTTTTGAAGAACGTGTGAAAGAATTGATTCCTGTTTTAAGGGGGACCATTCAAGAAGTTAAAAATTTGGTTGAAGAGAATAGTATTTTCATAAAAAGGACAGCAAATATTGGCGTTTTACCTTTGTCAACCGCCATCAACTATGGATGTACTGGCCCAGTATTGCGCGGATCAGGCTTACCTTTTGACCTTCGTCGCGTAGATGCTTATTCCGTTTATCCAGAATTAGATTTTGATATTCCTATTGGTCAAGGTGCCATGGGACAAGTGGGAGATTGTTGGGATAGAAACCATGTTCGAATCCGAGAATGTGAAGAATCTATTCGCATTGTTGAACAATGTTTGGAGAAATTAGTTGGTGATTGTAAAAGAACCAAAGACTTTCAGCCCCAGTCCATGGTTCCTAAAAAAATTAGACCAGCTGCTATGGATGTGTATGTCCGAGCAGAAAATCCAAAGGGTGAATTAGGCTTTTTTATTCGAGCAGATGGTAAATCTGATATTCCAAGTCGAATGAAAGTTAGGGCTTGTTCATTTCACCATTTGTCGGTATTACCCACCTTAGCCAAAGGAACCTATTTGGCTGATTTAGTGGCGATTATTGGGTCATTGGATTTAGTCATGGGGGAAGTAGATCGATAAATTATGACAAAAGAATTTTTGCTAGCTCTAGATAGTGAAATAGCACTCATGGAGCAGGGGAAACAGCCTGTAGAATTGTATGAGCCTATTCAATATTTAATGGCCTTGGGAGGGAAGCGCATACGTCCCGTGATGTGTTTAATGGCCTATTCATTATTTCGAAATGATTGGGAAATGCAGGTAAAGCCAGCCTTATCTATCGAAGTTTTTCACAATTTCACCTTAATGCACGATGATATCATGGACAAAGCTCCCTTGAGAAGGGGGATGCAAACAGTGCATGAAAAGTGGAATGATAACATTGCCATACTTTCAGGGGATGTCATGTTGGTGGAAGCCTACCAGTTTTTAAATCAAATTGAAGGATTAAATCTAGCCCAATTCCAATATCTCTTAAAACGATTTAGCCGCACTGCTGCGGAAGTTTGTGAAGGACAGCAGTTGGATATGAATTTTGAAGAAAGGAAAGATGTACAAATAGCCGAGTACATAGAAATGATTCGATTGAAGACATCGGTTCTTTTGGGATTTTCCATGGAGATGGGAGGTTTACTTGCCCAAGCTACTCCCGATATAGCTCAACAATTATATCAAATCGGAGAGCTTGTAGGCTTGGGATTTCAATTGAAAGACGATTTATTGGATGTTTATGGTGACCCAGAAAAATTTGGGAAACAAGTGGGGGGTGATATTTTAGCGAATAAAAAGACTTATTTATTGATCCGTGCTTTGGAATTATCTCAAGGGGAAATTCGGAATCAGTTAACCTATTGGATCAATCAAAAACAGTTTGATGCTGCGGAGAAAGTAAAAGCAGTCACTGAAATTTATACCCAATTGGGCTTGAAAGAGGAGGTTGGTTTACAGATTCAATCGTATTTTGATAAGGCATATTTAGAAATGGAAGAATTGCCTTTGCCGCAAGAAAAGAAAAATACATTACTAGCTTTTATGGCGGGGTTGATTCATCGGGAAGTTTAATGTAGTTTTGTGGCAATTATATAGCTTCATCACGAAGCTTTTTGTTTTATGGGGGATTCTATCAGTTTTGTAATCATTATCATTACCGTCTTGGTGTCATTGCTGTGTTGGCAGAAGCCTGCACTCATGGACAAGATGACAATGAATCCTTATAAAATTAACCGTAGGAAAGAATATTGGCGATTTATAACTTCAGGATTCATACATGCTGATTTTACGCATTTATTTTTCAATTTGTTTTCCTTCTTTTTCTTTGGCTTACAATTAGAAAACATATTCTCGATTTTATTTCCTGAATCGGGTCAACTCATTTTTGTGATTTTTTATGTAACAGCCATTGTTGCAGCTGATTTACCGACCTTTTTTAAGCAAGGCAAAAATCCTTATTTTAACTCTTTGGGTGCATCAGGAGCCGTTTCTGCAGTAATTTTTGCGGGTATATTGTTTTTCCCAACAGAGAAAATTTATCTTTTCGGGGTTCTCGGAATTCCTGGATTTATCTATGCTGGATTGTTTACTTGGTACTCCATAGCTATGGATCGTCGAGGAAGAGATTATGTAAATCATTCTGCTCATTTATATGGTGGACTATACGGTTTAGTTTTTGTGACTTTGTTGTATCCGAAGGTATGGTTGACGTTTGTTGAACAAGTAAAAGCCATGCTTTGGTAGTAAATCAAAAACATATTGCCATTTTAGGTTCCACTGGTTCCATCGGGACTCAAACCCTGGAAGTGATTTCTTTGCATCCAAAACAGTTTAAGGTAGCTGTTCTGACTGCTCAGTCGAATGCCAATTTATTGATTCAACAAGCATTGGAGTTTTTACCCAGTCATGTAGTGATTGGAGACGAAAGTCAATATGCTCATGTTAAGGAGGCATTGGCACAATTACCGATAGAGGTACATGCAGGTGCCAAAAGTTTAGAATATGTGGTTTGTTTGGAGGAGGTAGATGTGGTATTAACCGCATTGGTGGGTTATGCAGGTTTGTTACCTACAGTTCGTGCTATTGAAGCAAAAAAACCGATAGCATTAGCTAATAAGGAAACTTTAGTTGTGGCTGGTGCATTAATCATGCCACTTGCCGCCAAGATGGGCGTCCCTATTTTACCTGTTGATTCAGAACATTCTGCGATTTTTCAATGTTTGATGGGAGAATCTCATAATCCCATTGAAAAAGTGATATTAACAGCTTCAGGTGGGCCATTCAGGTCTTGGAAGCGGGAGCAATTAGCTAAAGTGACCAGGGAGCAAGCATTAAAGCATCCCAACTGGACCATGGGAGCCAAGATAACCATTGATTCAGCCAGTTTGATGAATAAGGGTTTGGAGGTCATTGAAGCAGCTTGGTTATTTCAAGTAAAGGCAAGTCAGATTGATGTAGTGGTTCATCCACAATCTATTGTTCACTCTTTAGTGCAGTTTCAAGATGGGTCAATCAAAGCGCAATTGGGTTTACCCGATATGAAATTACCTATACAGTTTGCACTGGCTTATCCCAATCGTTTGGAAGTGGATTTTCCTAGGTTCAATTTTGCCGCTTATCCCAATTTGACATTTGAAGAGCCTGATATGGCTACTTTTAGGAATTTGGGATTAGCATTTGAAGCTTTAGATAAAGGAGGAAATATGCCTTGTATCTTGAATGCCGCCAATGAAATAGCCGTGGCTGCATTTTTAGCTGATAAAATCGGCTTCTTAGAAATGTCTGATTTGATTTCTGAAACCATGGAACGTGGAACTTTTTTGGCAAATCCGACATTAGAAGACTATGTTCAAAGTGATCAATTAAGTAGAGAATTAGCTACCCAATGGGTGGTAAACAATAGTAAATAGCAATTAAAGCAAGATTATGGAAGGTTTGATTATGGCGGGGCAATTGATTTTAGGATTGTCCATATTAGTAACATTGCACGAGTTTGGTCATTTCATTACCGCGAAATGGTTTAAAATGCGTGTTGAGAAATTTTATTTATTTTTTGATTTTCTTTTCCCGATTCCCTCTTTATTAAACTTTGCTTTATTCAAGAAAAAAGTAGGTGATACTGAATATGGTTTAGGCTGGTTTCCTTTAGGAGGATATGTGTCGATTGCAGGGATGATTGATGAAACTCAAGATGCTGCCACCTTGGCTAAAGACCCTGAACCATGGGAATTTAGAGCTAAACCGGCCTGGCAGCGTTTGATTGTTATGTTGGGAGGAGTAATTGTGAATGTCATCACCGGTGTGGTTATTTTCATTTCGTTGACCTATTCCAATGGTAATAATTACATTTCTAAAGAGGAATTAAATAAAAACGGCATTGTTGCTTTGGATTTAGGCAAGCATATTGGTTTAAAAACGGGAGATAAAATTATCAAGGTGAATGGAGCCGATTACAAGCAATTATCGGATTTGCGTTCATCGGATGTGTTATTAGGAGATAATTCATATTACACCGTTTTACGTGATGGTAAAGAAGTAAATATTCAAATTCCAGCCAATTTTATTGCTCAATTGAGTGATAAAAAGTCGGCTTTTATCGAACCTATGACGAAATTTAAAGTGTTGGATGTAACGGCTCCTAATCCTCCGAGTTTGTTGGATAAATGGTTGGGTAAAGAGTCTGAAGAGATGTTGCCAGCTTTATCTGCAGGCTTAAAAGCAGGAGATTACATTACGGCTGTCAATCAAACACCGATTAATTTTTACCATGAGATTCGCGAAGTATTGAATAAGGAAGCGGGTAAACCTATTCGATTAGCTATACTTCGTGAGGGTAAGGCTGACACTTTGGATATGGTGGTAGCTAAATCAGGACAAATTGGTTTTCAAGCGGATATTTTAATGAAAATGTCGCATGAGGATTACAGTTTTGGTCAATCGGTAGGAATTGGATCCAAGCGCGCTTTTTCAGTCATTACGGATAATGTTCGTGGATTTAAGAAAATTGCAACAGGTGATGTATCGGCATCGAAAGCATTAAGCGGCCCAATTGGCATTGCGCAAATGTTTGGTGGTGTTTGGGATTGGACAAGATTCTGGATGTTAACAGGTTTGTTATCTATGGCCTTGGCCTTCTTTAATGTATTACCAATTCCGGCTTTGGATGGTGGACATGCGATATTCTTATTGTATGAGATGATTACTGGAAAACCTGCATCAGATAAAGTGATGGAACGCGCTCAGCAGATCGGAATGATTTTGTTGCTCGCTTTAATGGCCTATACTTTTGGTAATGATATTTTTAAGTCCTTCTTTTAAACATTGAAAAGACAGCTTTTTTTCTTTCTTTTTTTTCTGTTGATATCTGTTGAAAGTGTAGGAAGAATGGAGCGGCATCCTTTTCACACGAGTGTAACGGAATGTGTCTACAATGAAAAAGAAAAATCCTGGGAGATAGCCATTCGTTTGTTTCAGGATGATTTAGAACAGGGATTAAGTAGCTTTCATGGAAAAAAAGTGAGCTTTGAAAAAGCTACTAACCTGGATGAGCTACTGGAATCGTACATTCGCAAGCATTTTGGTTTTCAAGTAAATAAGCAATTACAAACTCCCTATCGCTGGATTGGCTGGGAACCGAATCCAGATGTGATATGGGTCTACTTGGAAATTCCATCGGATCAAGATTTAGCAGGAGTATTTGTCATGAATGACCTATTAGTGGAACAATTCCCTGATCAAACAAATTTGCTACATTGCGCTAGAGGAGAAAAAAAGAAATCGTTTTTATTTCAAAAAAATCAAGTTCTCCATCAGATAGTTTGGTAAATTTTCTGCCAACTTGTCTTGTGGCATGAAATTTGTTTAAACTCCATACGTCTTTCAAGATTGGAGGGTAAGATTAAATAAATGTGTGTATGAATAATCCCAATGACCTTTTTAAGCATTTGAGCCTATCGGATATATCCGATTTCGAAAATATAGAGTTGATTCCGATTGGAGCGGAGGGCTTGGAAAATAATGACAAAATGAGTGTTTTGTCAGATGAGCTTCCTATTCTGCCAATTCGTAATATCGTTTTATTCCCAGGTATGGTGATTCCAATTACGGTAAGTCGCCAGAAATCAGTACGATTAGTCAAAAAAGCCTATAAAGGAGATCGTACCATTGGGGTATTAGTACAAGCTAACAATTCGAAAGAAGAGCCTCAACCCGATGATTTATATAAAGTGGGTACGGTAGCGCATATTGTTAAGATGTTTGTATTGCCTGGTGGAAACACCACCATTATTGTACAAGGGCGCAAACGTTTTGAGGTAAGGGAATTCATTAAAACGGACCCAAACTTAATTGCGAAAGTCAATTATTTGGAGGATAATTTTCCTAAGAAATTGAACAAGGAAAATAAGGCTTTAGTCTCTACTTTAAAGGAATCAGCACTCAAAATATTGAATCTGAATCCTGAGATACCTAGAGAGGCACAGATCGCTTTAGATAATATTGATTCTTCTGCTTTTTTGGTCCATTTTCTTTCATCTAATATCAATGCGGAATTAAAAGACAAGCAGGAATTACTGGAAACCTTAGATGGGATAGAGCAAGCTACGCATCTATTGGAGTACATGATGAAGGAAATTCAGCATTTGGAATTGAAGCGGGAGATACAAAGTAAAGCGAGTAGTGATATCGATCAGCAACAAAGAGATTATTACATTCGCCAGCAAATCAAAGTTTTGCAGGAGGAGTTGGGAGTAGAGAGTCCGGAGCAAGAATTGGATGGTTTGCGTGCTAAGGGTGCCAAGAAAAAATGGTCAAAAGAAGTCAATGATTTTTTCTTGAAAGAATTATCGAAACTACAAAGGACCAATTCCATGTCGGGAGAATATCCGATGTTGATGAATTTTGTGGAATTATTGGTTGATTTGCCATGGTCAGAATATACCAAAGATCATTTTGACTTGATAAAGGCTAAAAAGATTTTGGATGCGGATCACTTTGGATTGGAAAAAGTCAAGGAGAGAATTATTGAATACTTAGCTGTTTTGAAAATGAAGGGAGACATGAAAGCGCCTATTTTGTGCTTATATGGCCCTCCAGGAGTTGGAAAAACGTCATTAGGAAAAAGCGTAGCTAAGGCATTGGGTCGCAAGTATGTCCGAATGGCATTGGGAGGTTTACGGGATGAGGCGGAAATTCGTGGACATAGAAAAACCTACATTGGAGCAATGCCAGGAAAGGTGATTCAAAACATTAAGAAGTCGGGATCTTCAAATCCGGTATTCATTTTAGATGAAATAGATAAAGTAGGTTCAGATCACCGAGGAGATCCTTCATCGGCATTATTGGAAGTTTTGGATCCTGAGCAAAACAATAGTTTCATGGACAATTACTTAGAGGTGGAGTTTGATTTATCTCGAGTGATGTTCATTGCTACGGCCAATAATTTGGATACAATTCACCCAGCCTTGCGTGATCGTATGGAGATCATCGAGGTGAGTGGTTATACCATGGAAGAAAAGGTACAAATTGCGAAGAAGCATTTGTTGCCGAAACAAAAGAAAGAACATGGTTTGGAAAAGGCAGACTTTAGCATGACCGATGCCGCAATTCAGAAAGTGGTAGAGGGTTATACACGAGAATCCGGTGTTAGAAAATTAGAACAAGAGCTTGGAAAAGTAGTGCGTAAAATCACTAAATCTATTGCTATTGGAGAAGAATATCCTCATAAATTACAAGCTGCTGATGTGGTTCGTTTACTAGGTCAGGAAAATTTTGAGAATGATTCTTATGAGAGTAATGAATATGCTGGAGTTGTGACAGGATTAGCTTGGACGCCTGTGGGAGGAGATATTTTATTCATTGAAACCTTATTGAATCGGGGAAAAGGTCAGCTGACTTTATCAGGTCAATTGGGAGATGTTATGAAGGAATCAGCCATGGCTGCTTTAAGTTTTTTGAAAGCTCATGCCGATTTATTAGACATTGATTACCGAATTTTTGATCAGTATAATTTGCATATTCACGTTCCAGCAGGTGCGGTACCTAAGGATGGCCCTTCGGCGGGAATTACCATGTTGACAGCTATAGCTTCCGCTTTGACGCAAAGGAGGGTAAAACCAAATTTGGCTATGACGGGAGAAATAACTTTACGTGGAAAGGTGCTTCCTGTAGGAGGTATTAAGGAAAAAATCCTAGCTGCCAAGCGCGCAGGCATCAAGGAGATTATTCTGTGTCATAAGAATAAAAAAGATATTGAAGAGATTGAACCTAGGTATATTACGGATCTTACTTTTCATTATGTAGAAAATGCCATGGAAGTATTGGCCTTAGCCTTATTGCATGAGCAAGTTAAGAATCCGGTACATTTTGTGCTTCAAGATGAGGCTAAACCTAATTCATCAGTATCGGTATAGGTGATTTCACCCATTTCCAATGCATATTGAATGATTCGGATGGCTTCGTCTTTGGAAAGAGGGCGAAGGCAATCTACCAGATTTTGTAAGCTTAAAGAACCATGTTGGAGGTAATGTAAAATTAGTTTGCGCTCACTTTCATGACTTTCAGGATAGGCCTTCCCCGTGGAGGCCTTTTTTTGTTCGATGCAAGTATCACAAATACCACATTTTTTGTCCAAATTCTCACCAAAATAGGCCACTAGTAACCTAGTTCGACATATTTTTTTGTCTCGAACATAATGTTCAACAGCTTTGATTTTATGTAGGCTTCTTTCTTTTCTTTTATGGTAAGAGGTCCAGTCAATTGGTAATTGGGAGGCGGAGGCTCTAGGACAGAGAAGTGTTAATTTTGGTAAGCCATTTTGTTTATCGTACTCCAATATTTCAAATTTTTCTAATAAGGCTAAGCTTCGTTCTACTTCGGCCACAGGAGCTTTAAATTGTTGAGATATAGCTACTTCAGAAATTGGGATAAATTGTTGGTATAAATTTCCACCAAACATTCTAAGAAGACATTTGATGAATGACTCAAATTTTTCATTTCGAATTTGAAAGTCGTATAATTCAGTGGCAGAAACATTGAATTTGATTTTGGAAGGGTTTTGGTAGGCATCATTTAACAAAAATAAACCCTCGTTTTCCAGTGTCTTAATGGCGAAAAAAGTTTCTGATGGAGGGAGGTTAAAACGCTTTGCTAGGTCAGCCCATTCAAAGTCATAGTGCATGAGTTCCCCGCTACCCTCAGGTATTTGCAAATAATTACTAATAGCTTGGTATACTTTTTTAAGCACCTCCGCTTCTGGATAGGATTTAGTCCATTGAGTGTTTAGCTCAACGATATCTTTTTCTTCAACCAAAATAGCGGCATAGGCTTTTTTTTCATCCCGACCAGCCCGACCAGCCTCTTGGTAATAAGCCTCTAAAGAATCGGGTAAATCCAAGTGGACAACTAGGCGTACATCTGCTTTGTCGATACCCATACCAAAGGCATTGGTAGCTACTATTGTTTGAATTCTACCCTCAATCCATTCTTTTTGTCGAGCGCTTCTCTCTTTTGGGTCTAAGCCAGCATGATAAAATGTAGAGGAGATTCCATTGTGTTGAATTAGATCGCTGATTTGTTGGGTCTTTTTCCTATTTCGAACATAAATGATAGAAGATCCTGGTACGCGTTGAAGCATTTGAACCAACTTTTTCTCTTTATTTTCCTCCCAGAGAACGGAATAGGAAAGATTAGCTCGACTAAAGCTTTTTTGAAAAATTTGTGGTTTTTTGAAATCTAGCTTTTGTATGATGTCTGCTTTAACTTCAGGATTTGCACTAGCTGTTAAGGCGATGCAGGGGGTATTGGGGAATAAATTTTTGAAAGGTAAAATTTCCAAATAGGAAGGACGGAAATCATAGCCCCATTGGGATATACAATGGGCTTCATCCACAGCAATGAGCGAAATGTTCATTTGCTTAGCTCTTTCTAGAAACAATTCTGTTTTTAGTCTTTCGGGTGAAACGTATAGGAATTTGATATTACCATAAATACAATTGTCGAGAAGAATATCAATTTGTCTGAGATGCATGCCTGAAAAGAGGGCTTCGGCTGCGATGCTTCGTTGTTTTAACTGATTGACTTGATCTTGCATTAATGCAATCAAAGGAGAAATAACGAGGCAAATGCCTTCCATGGCCATGGCAGGAACTTGAAAGCAAATGGATTTTCCTCCACCCGTAGGCAATAAAGCCAGAGTGTCTTTTTTATCTAATATGGAAAGTACAATCTCTTCTTGAAGTGGACGAAAAGAGTCGTAATTCCAGTATTTTTTCAGAATGGCGTGGATATCCTGCATTGGTTATTCAAAGCTACCAAAAAAATGGGCATAGAGTTCATGCATAAGTTGGAGAAAATTTGAGACATGAATAGAATAAATACGGACTAGATGGTGAAATTTTAGACGATTCCAATTAAATTTAGGAATAAATATGTACGTATGTTGACAGAAAAGGACAAATTACAATTAGGCAAACGAGGTATCAGTGAGCAAGAAGTAAATCAACAAATTGATTATTTTAAGCAAGGCTTTCCTTGGATGAAGTTGGATCGTGCGGCAAGCATTGGGAATGGAATTATTCATTTGTCGGATGCTGACGTGGATCGGTATGTCAAGCGATTTGAGGATGCCAAAAAGACCTTGTCCATTTTGAAAATGGTTCCTGCTTCAGGAGCAGCTACCCGTATGTTTAAGTCCTTGTTTGAGCATTTGTCTGAAGCCAAACCGAATAAGGAATCTTCGGCATTTTTTGATCGACTAAGTGAATTTGCTTTTGCTCCTGAATTAAAGAAATTGTTGCCAGAGTGGTCAACTGAGCAGGAGATTTTAGAAAATTTATTATTGAGTAAAGGTTTAGATTATGGATCATTGCCCAAGGGTCTATTGTCATTTCATTATTATGAGGATGGGGTAAGAACGCCTTTGGAGGAACATTTGGTGGAAGCTGTAGAATATGCTTCAGATGGGAAAGATGCATATTTGCATTTTACAGTTTCACCGGAGCACCGCAGTCGTTTTGATGCATTGGTGAATCAAGTAGTTCCCAAATTGGAAAAAAGATATCAAGTGAAATTTCATATTAGTTTTTCAGAACAAAAGCCTAGTACGGATACTGTGGCGGTCGATATGGAAAATAATATATTCAGAGAAGCAGATGGTTCGATGCTGTTTCGTCCAGCGGGCCATGGGGCATTATTAGAAAATTTAAATGATTTGGATGCAGATTTGATCTTTATTAAAAACATTGACAATGTAGTTCCAGACAAGTTGAAAGATAGCACTATTGTCTATAAAAAAGCGCTGGGAGGGTTATTGGTAGAGATATTAGATAAAATTAAAGCTTATGCCAAGGTGCTAGAAGGTGAGGTCAGCACAACTATTTTGCAAGAAATTCAAGATTTTGCCTCAACCTATTTAGGAATTCAACCAGGTAAAGCTTGGGATGAACATACCCAAGCAGAAAAGCTAGCCTTATTCCAAAAGATTTTTAATCGACCTACGCGCATCTGTGGGGTAGTTAAAAATACAGGAGAGCCAGGTGGAGGTCCATTTTGGTGTCGGGATCAGGAAGGTAACAGCACCTTGCAATTGGTGGAATCTGCTCAGGTGGATATGTCCAATGAATCACAAAAAGCTATTTTCACAGGTTCCACGCACTTTAATCCTGTGGATCTAGTATGTGCGACCAAGGATATCCATGGGAAGTCATTTGATTTACTACAATACCGTGATATGAGCACCGGTTTTATTACTGAAAAAACAAAAGACGGGAAGAAACTAAAAGCGCAAGAATTACCTGGCTTGTGGAATGGGGCAATGGCTTATTGGAATACCATATTTGTGGAGGTTCCATTGGATACCTTTAATCCGGTAAAAACGGTGAATGATTTATTAAGGCCATCACATCAAAATTAAGAGTTGTTTTGTTCCTGAATAAAAAGGATTTAATTTTGCGGCCTTTGAAAGCGATAGATATTAAAGAAAGTATATAAATGCTTGATTACAAAAACCTTGCTTGGTATCCAGGCAAGGTTTTTTTTGTCCAATAACTTGGTCAAAATTATCAATGTTTTCATCAAATTTTGAGTAGGAAAGGCTAATTTTGTGCTCTTATTCTTAAAGATTTGTCAACTTTTCAAAAGTTGACAAATCTAAACGGTCTAAGGGGCAAAAAGCATTTGAATAGGGAATGGATGGGATAATTCCTAAATTTTTGTTGTTACCAGGAAAACGAATAAGATAATATTTCAAAAGATTAATACACAGAATTACTATGGCATTAGAACAAACATGGCGATGGTTCGGACCCAATGATCCGGTAAGCTTATCGGATGTCCGACAAGCAGGTGCTACGGGCATTGTGAATGCCTTGCATCAAGTTCCCAATGGAGTCGTTTGGGAATTGGATGATATTTTGGAGCGCAAGCAAATAATAGAAGCAGCAGGTCTAACGTGGTCCGTGATTGAAAGTATTCCTGTTCACGAAGCGATAAAAACACGTTCGGGCGATTTTAAGAAATATATTGAAAATTATAAGCAGTCAATTCGCAACTTGGCCAAAGCGGGCTTGGATACTGTTTGCTATAATTTCATGCCAATTTTAGATTGGACCAGAACTGATTTGGATTTTGAATTACCTGATGGATCCAGAGCTTTACGATTTGATTCAGCTGAATTTGCGGCATTTGAATTGTATTTACTGAAAAGGCCAGGTGCGGAAAACCACTATAGTTCGGAACAAATCCAACGAGCAAAGACTTGGTTTGATCAGTCTAGTCCAGCCCAAAGAGAGAAGTTGATTCGTAACGTCATAGCTGGATTACCTGGGAGTGAAGAAAGTTTCACCTTAGTTTCATTTCAGCAGGCTCTTGATACGTATGAGCATGTAGGGGAGACAGAGTTAAGAGAGCACTTGTATGAATTCATTCGGGAGATTACACCAGTGGCTGAAGAAGCAGGAGTGAATTTATCCATTCACCCTGATGATCCACCTTATCCTATTTTGGGTTTGCCGCGTGTGGTTAGTACAGAATCAGATGCTAAGCAATTATTAGCTGCTTATGAAAGTCCGAATAATGGTTTGTGCTTCTGTACAGGTAGTTATGGAGTTCGTGAGGATAATGATTTGGTAGGTATGGTAGAGCGATTAGGAGATCGCATCAATTTTATTCATTTGCGAGCAACTCGTCGGGATGAATTTGGTAACTTCTATGAAGCAGACCATTTGGACGGGGATGTGGATATGTTTGGAGTGATGAAAGCCTTGGTTTTGGAACAAAAAAATCGAATTGAGCAAGGACGAAAAGACGTTAGAATGCCATTTAGGCCCGATCATGGACATAAAATGTTGGATGATTTGCAAATAGGCAAAAAGACCAATCCTGGCTACACTGCTATAGGTCGCTTGAGAGGATTAGCGGAACTTAGAGGACTAGAATTGGGAATCGAAGGATTTTTGAAATAAAATTCCAAAATGATGTTTTGAATTCTATTTCTAATTGCTAACTTTGCACCCCCGTTACTATGGCATTACTCTATCCAAATGAGTTTAAGCAATTTAAGGGGATAAAAAAGATTTAAAATTTAAACGGTAATTATTTAAAATGCCAACTATTCAGCAATTAGTGCGCAAAGGCCGTGAGCAAATGACTTGGAAATCTAAGTCACCTGCTTTGGATTCTTGTCCACAAAGAAGAGGAGTTTGTACACGTGTGTACACAACTACTCCAAAGAAACCAAACTCAGCTATGCGTAAGGTAGCTCGTGTTCGTTTAACTAACCAGAAAGAGGTGAATGCCTACATTCCAGGTGAAGGTCACAATTTGCAAGAGCACTCGATCGTATTGATTCGTGGTGGTCGTGTAAAAGACTTACCGGGTGTGCGTTATCACATCATTCGTGGAGCATTGGACACAGCCGGTGTATCTGGTCGTTTACAATCTCGTTCTAAGTATGGTGCTAAGCGTCCAAAACCAGGTCAAGCAGCAGCTCCAGCTAAGAAGAAGTAACATTTTTTAACACAAAGATCCAGTATGCCTCGGTGAAGGCAGAAGGTTGGGTCGACATTAAACATTAACACCATGAGAAAGGCGAAACCAAAAAAGCGCTATTTATTGCCAGACCCTAAATTTAGGGATGTATTAGTAACTAAGTTTGTAAACAACTTGATGTATGACGGTAAAAAATCAGTGGCATTCACTATTTTTTACGATGCTTTGGACAAAGTAGAAGAGCGTACTAAAGAGAATGGATTAGAAACTTGGAAAAAAGCATTAAACAATGTAATGCCATCTGTAGAAGTGAAGAGTCGCCGTGTAGGTGGAGCTAACTTCCAGGTTCCAACGGAAGTGCGAGCTGAACGTAAAGTTGCGTTAGGAATGAAGTGGTTAATTGGATATGCAAGAAAAAGAGGTGACAAAACAATGATGGATCGCTTAGCGAACGAAATCATTGCTGCATCAAAAGGTGAGGGAGCTGCTGTGAAGAAGAAGGATGATACACACCGTATGGCGGAAGCGAACAAAGCGTTCTCACACTTCCGTTTTTAATAATTGATTTTATAGAAGGCCAACCGCAAGGTTGGCCTTTTTTATTTAAGCTGATTTTTATCACAATTGCAGAATTTGGCAAATCTTGATAAAATGTTTAGCTTTGGTCAGATCCTATTTAATCCCAATTACAAATGATTTCTAAGAAGGCAAAGTATGCTTTGAAGGCCTTGAAAGTGTTAGCTCAGGCTTATGAAAAAGGCCCGTTGTTGATTTCTCACATTGCAGAATCAGAGAATATTCCTAAAAAGTTTTTAGAAGCCATTCTATTGGAATTAAGAAATCATGGAATTTTACAAAGTCAAAAAGGCAAAGGGGGTGGATATTATTTACGTATTCCTCCTAGTCAAGTGACTTTTGCCAAAATTATTCGAATTGTAGACGGGCCTATTGCGCCAGCACTTTGTGTTTCCTTGCATTTTTATGGAAAGTGTGACGACTGTGCCAATGAGGAAACCTGTAAGTTGCGTTCCGTTTTGGCTAAATGGCGTGATGCCAATTTATCAGTTTTGGAAAAAACAACTTTAGAAGAGCTGATCTAGGCTATTCGTATAAGTGATCTAAATTCTTTTCTTTTACTTCTTCCGGATCTAGTTCTAGGAATTCTTCCCAGAAAGGATTGTTGGGCACCGCTGCTTTGCAAATAATAGGAGTCTTTTTGATGGGATGAACAAAGTATAATCTACGTGCATGTAAGTTGATACTCGCATCTGGGTTCGGGCGGTCATAACCATATTTGATATCTCCTCGGATGGGACATCCCAAAGTGGCCAATTGTACGCGAATTTGATGAGGTCTACCAGTGATTGGTTCTACTTCAATCAAATAATGTAAATTAATTTTTCCTAGTAATTTATAGTTTAATTCGGCTTTTAGCGCTTTGTCTTCCGGGTAATCATAGGCCGTAGTGGTATTTTTGGCTTCATTTTTCAAAAGCCAATGCGTTAACTTTCCTTTAATAGGATCCGGTTTTCTGCGGGTAACTGCCCAATAGGTTTTTTGGATTTCTCTTTTGCGAAATAGTTCCATCATACGTTCCAAAGCTTTAGAAGTACGAGCAAATACCACCAAACCACTTACGGGGCGGTCCAAACGATGTACAGGATGTAAGAAAACAGCACCTGGTTTTTGGTATTTTTCCTTGATGTAATCTTTCAATACATCGGTTAATGTACGGTCGCCAGTACTATCTCCTTGAACCAATATTCCTGCCCTTTTATTGACAATTAGTAGGTGATTGTCCTCGTATATGATGTGGTAGTCTTTCATTTTAATCCTTCTACAAGGCCTGAATTGGCTCAGTCTTGCGATGACAAAGGTAGGACTATTTTGTTAAATCCTTTTTAATTTTTGAATGGTGGAAAATTATTCCAGATTTTTTCCACTTGATATTCAGCGAATTAGTAATAAATCTAAATTTTTTTTGAGTAATGATTTGGAATAAGGAAAATAAACCTACATCTTTGCACTCCGATTTAGCGACTACAACGGCAGTCGTTCGAAGTACAGAGGCCTTAGGGCTTAAAAAAGAGAAGGAATAAAAAAGAGCGAACTTGATAAGAGTTCAATTTTTTTTGCCTGAGATTTTTTAAGGAATTAAGGAGAGAAGTACAAAGAGTTCTTTGACGTGTTGATAAAAGGAAAAAGTTCATAACTAGTTAAAATAGTTATGAAGAGAAGAAATAGCATTCAAGACAAGGATAATGACAATTCTTATTTTAATAGTAAGAGCAAAGTCAAACATCCAAAGATTATTTACAATGGAGAGTTTGATCCTGGCTCAGGATGAACGC
>NZ_JAANOG010000016.1 GCF_019923745.1 Aquirufa aurantiipilula | reverse complement strand
ATAAATTCCTTGAGAAAGTTCTTCTAAAACTTGTTGTTTGAAACTTTCACTGTAACGATAAATCCTCTTAATTTTAAGCATAAGTATTCAGTTTATAACTGTCTACTTTTTTCAGGACGGTACATAGAACTCTATTTTAAATTCTAAACTCTAATAACTAAACCCTAATAACTAATAATTTATCATTTATCATTTACAATTCTCTGAAGTAACTCCCTCATTTCCTTTACCTTATCTGGATACTTCTCAAACAAGTTTTCGGATTCTTTGGGGTCGAGTTTGAGGTTAAATAATTGACCGGTGATGTGATTGCTAACTTTGACATTTCTAGGGTCGGTGAATCCACCTGATCCCAAGCCTTCTACCCATTTCCATTCCCCTTGTCGGACCACCAAATAACCAATGGAAGTAGTGAATACCAAAGCCTCTTGCTCTGCAATTTCCTTGCTTTTTTGGGTTAAAATTGGGTAAATACCATAACTGTCATTTTTACTTGTCGGCTGTCCCAAGATTTGTTGACAAGTAGCCAATAAGCTTGTTTGAGAAACTAAGGCATTGGACGTGCTTTTGGCTTTTACTTTCTTAGGCCAACGAACAATGAACGGAATGCGGTGTCCAGCTTCAAAAGCATCTCCTTTCATGCCTCGCCATTCTCCGGCTGCCTGATGTTGGAATTCTTTCACAAAATTCTCTCTCCAATAGGGCCCATTATCACTTGTAAAAATTACGATGGTGTTTTCTTTTAAACCAAGGCTATCCAAGGTTTTCATGAGTTGCCCCACCGAAGCATCCACTTGTTGTACAAAATCACCATACTCGCCAGCTTTGGAGCTTCCTTTGAATTTATTTTGAGGAACCCAGGGTGTATGTGGACCAGAAAAGGGGATGTAAAGGAAAAAGGGTTTGTCGGCTTTTTGACGAGTCAAAAATTCCTTGGACTTATCAATGAATCGAGGCATCACACCATAGAAATCAAAGCTGGGAGCCATTTTCCCTTCCCGCCAAAAAGGTCCCGTATATCCTGAAGTTAATTTATTTCCATCCGTATAGGCAGTCGGCTTTTCTACCACATGTTGATTTTCTACATAGCAATAAGGCGGCATGTCCAAGGAAGCAGGTAAAATATAGGAATAGTCGAAACCCATAGCAGCAGGGCCACCCGTAGGATCTTTGTCAAAATCTATGTGTTCTGGCTTCATCTCTTCCTGAATGCCATAATTCACTTGGGTTAGATTACCTTCAAAACCGGCTTTCACAGCCCAATCTAAGCCTAAATGCCATTTGCCAACAACCCCCGTTTGATAGCCTTGGCTTTTTAGAAATGAAGCCACAGTCATTCTTTCCTTTTCGATTAAAGTACGACTATACCCTCGTAGAACACCTACAGGCAGTTTACTTCGAAATGGATATTGACCCGTCATAATGGCATATCGGGAAGGAGTACACACTCCGGAAGCAGAATGGGCATCCAAAAAGCGCATGCCTTCTTTGGCCAATTGGTCAATGTGGGGGGTATTTATTTTATCTCCTTTGGGATTATAGATGGAGATATCACCATAGCCTAAATCATCCGCTAAGATGTAAATGATGTTCGGTTTTTGGGGATTTTTCTTTTGTGCCAAACTCGGAAATACCCCAATCAGGCCTAGCAATATGGGGAAGATAAAACGTGTTTTCATATCAATGCTGTAAGGAGTTTATCCAATCTTGAATCAATTTGATTCCTTCCTGATGCTTCATTTTTCGACCAAGTTCAGGCATCATAATACCCGGATCTACAGAATCCATGCGGTAAGCCAAGATGCTTTCTTTAGCTTTACCCGCAACAATATCGTATTTCAAATTACCAGAGCCTCTTCCTGCAGCTACAGGAGTCTTCATGAATCCATAGGCTGTTTTATCTTTCGTATCCCATGTTAGATATAAGCCTGAAGAGCGAGCAGGTCCTGTAGGATTATGGCAATGCGCACAATTTATGTCTAGATAGGCTTTCGCGCGCTCATCGAGTGACTTACTTTCATCGGTATAATTTACTAATGCTGGGACTTCTTGGAGATTGGGTAAATCAGTCAATATGCCTGCTTTGGCCCAATAATCCAATTGATTCTGTTTTCCTGAAGTATACGGAAAGTCACCATGTAATTGTCTGGCCGAAGGACCAATGGGCGTCATTTTACCACTGCGTTCATGACAACCTTTGCATTGGTTCATATTGGGAACCTGATAATTCACTTGTTTTAGGATGCCTTGTTTGTCCTTCCAACTAACAGGAGAAGAACCGCCCGCTACTTCCAAAGTAGCTTCAGTTTGTGCTTCATCCCAAATATAGGGAAGGGCCACCCACGACTTCTCTTGACGAATTAATACCCGCGTTTCCATAATTCGTCTACCTGCCAAAGGATTGGCTTCATCTTTGGGATAATAAAAAGTTTTAATGATGGCAGTACCTACAGGAAATTGGAACACCGAATCAGCATTATAAGCCACCTTAGTTCCTTCCGGTAATTTGACAAAGCGAAGCTTGGAAGCATAATCCGAAAATAAGGGTGAATTCAATTGGTAAGGAATCACTCCATCTTGTGGATGCTGATCTTTTAAATCACCTTTGAAAAAGCCATAATCGGATAATTTCAAGATATAACCAGCCGCATTTTTTTGAATGGAACTAGCTTGGATAAAGGCCAATCCTACTAAAATCATCAAGCCTAAACGAAAAGACCTGTTCATGATTAACGGAGTGTCTTAAATGCTTGAAGATGGCAATCGTACAAACTGACGTCGCGTTGGATGTTTTTGAAATCGTGTTCGGCATCGATATTCGCGAAACTTTGATTCGTATTGTTTCGAATACAAATACGATAAGAAGGAAAATATTCACCACTCGAGTCCAATCGTTTGGGGTCCAAAATGCCATCGTAGACAATATTGGGCACTTGTCTGCCAAATTTTAGTTTGAAGCGGTACATCTGACCAAATCGACCTTTGGCAGGAACTCTACCAGCTTTCCTTATAAAATCATTGTCGCGTATTTCAATGGCTGTAGGATAAGGGTCATATTCTAAATCCGTGATTTTATTCTCAGTCATGTGGTAGGAAATGATACCTACTCCCATGGTTCTATTTTGGTGAATTTTATTATTGAAAATCTCTACCTGGCTTGTCGCTAAAATAAGCATGCCCGTTCCTTTTGGGACACGGGCAACGATGTTTCCTTTTGGGGCAAAATTGGCTAAATTATTTTCGATAACTTCATTTTGGTATACTTTCACATGACCTCCTTTTTTCTGTACCAAATCAGGTAAATCAAAGACCAAAATACCTCCTGTATTGCCATAGGCCTTATTATGATGCACCTCCGCAAACTGGGAATTTTCAATTTCTATCCCCGCTACATTTTGGAATGCCGTGCTGTTTTTCACTTCAATGTACTTCGATTGGCCCACATAAATACCGGCATCGGAGGCACCGATAGCGATACAACTATCAATCAACACATTTTCACAAAGCACTGGGTAAAGCGCATAGCTTCCATTGGTAGGAGAGGGCTTGCCTGTCCATTCTGCTTTAATTCGGCGAAAGGTAATGCCTTTCACGTGCATGGTTTTGATTAAATCACCTTTGGAATCCTGCACCGTCATATCTTCCAAAATGATGTTTTCCGAATTGGTGATTTTTATGCCTTCGGCTCCCCCAGCTTGGTTCTTAAATGAAAGTATTGTTTTATCGATTCCTTTACCCCGAATGACCATGTTTTTTTTACCATCCATGGATAGACTTTGCGATATTTGGAAGGTACCTGCTTCTAATTGTATGGTACTTCCATCTTCCGCTAAAATCAAATCCGTTTGGATTTTCTTTTCGATTGCTTGTTGCCCTACAACCTGTGATCCAAGGCCTACCTGAAAGATCAATAGGTAAAGAAAACGCTTTGTCATATTATTTCAAATTCGATAAATAGGTTCTGCTTTGTCGGGTTTGAACAGGATACCTAGAGCTTTCATCTTCTAAATAATAATGCTGAATTTTGGCTTTTTTAGCCGCCTTCATGATTTCAGGAATGTTCAATTGTCCACTTCCCAAAGCTACATCATTTTCCACAGAAGTGCCACCCGACATATTTCCTTGCACTCCTTTTTTTAAATCCTTCAAGTGCATCAATTTAAAGCGATTACCATATTTTTCCAACAATGTTGCTGGATTTTGACCTGGAAAAAATGTCCAAAGTATGTCCATTTCATAGCTTACAAATTTAGGATCCGTGTTTTGAACCAAATAATCAAACAAAGTGCCGTCTCCATATGGCTCAAATTCAAAGCCATGGTTGTGGTAGCAAAATGTTAGGTCATATTTCTCTTTCAAAGCCTTGCCAATCTGGTTGAATTCCTGAGCCGTCTTTTGAGCTAGTTCTAAGGTAAATGGGCCCGTATGAGGAATCCATGCGACCCGAACAAAGGAAGCACCCAGGGTTTTCGCATTTTCACCTACTTGATCCGTTTTGTTTAAGGCATCGCCCATGCTGACACCAAAAGAAGTGCACTTCATGCCTCTTTCATCCAAAAGACTTCTTACTTCTTGGGCCGTCTTGCCAAATAAACTAGAAAATTCCATGTCTGTAATTCCTTGGTTTTTTAAAGTATCCAAGGTTTTGGCCATGTCTTTGGATAGGCTATTTCGGTAAGTAAAGGATACCATACCAATGTCTTTACCATTGATTTGCATGGGTTTTTGGGCTAATGCCAACATAGGTAATAAAAGAAGGAGTAAAGTAGTTTTCATGTTATTGTATTATGGTAAAAAAATGGTTTTGTTGGTTTTTGCAGATTCAGAAGCAGCAGATAATATTTCTACCACAATTTCATTAATGGCTAAAGAGGATAAATCCTTTTGTGGATCTATTTTGCCTTGCACAACGGCCGCCAAATAGGCAAAAACATTGGCTCTTTCTGGAGATAAGGGGGATAAATTAATGAGACTTTCTTTGCCAAATCGACCATCGGAAATGTATTTCATTTGCTTGGTCTTATTGGCCACTAAAATACCTTTGCTGGCATATAATTCGGTGTCTTTTCTGTCAAATGGCCAATTCCAAGAAGCTTGAATGATGGCCTGACAAGTAGGATACTTTAAAATAATGGTAGTTTCATCATCCACTTTGGGATAGATGTTGGGTTTTAAATGTTGGCTGATAGCCGTAACCGAAATGGGCTTTTGGCCTTCCATGAGCCAAGTCATGATGTTAGCACCATAACATCCAAAATCAATCAATGCGCCACCACCATTCATTTTGGGGTCGGTTAACCAGGATAAAAATTCTTGGGAACAACCAATTTCAACGGGTCCATTGTGACCATCCATGATGACCACTTTGCGTAGATCTCCCAAGGATTTTTCCACTTTTAACATGTCCCACATTTTGGCATGAGAAGGATACCACGTCGTTTCAAAGTTGGTTAATAAAGCGATAGGATGTTTTTTGACAAGAGCTTTCATCTTGGCAAGATGATCCATGTTAACTGCCAATGGTTTTTCCACCATCACATGTATGCCTTTGGGAGCGCAAGTTTGAACCACTTCCAAATGTTCATATATGCTATTGAATGCACAAACGGCTTCTGGTTTTGTTTTGGAAATTAAAGTTTCTAAATCTGGATACCAAAGGGATTCTGGTAATTTGTATTCCTTTAGTAGTCGCATAGCCAAGTCTTTGTTTTTCTCGGCAAATCCTACAATAACCACATCTGCATTTTTTTGTGCGGCATGCAAGGCCTGACCCACGTGGTCGTGCGTCATACCAGCTATTCCCACTCGAATGCTTTGGCTGAATAAAAATATAGGGCTGATTAAGACCAGCCCTATAAGTAAAAGGATTTTTGTTTTCATGGCGAAATTAAAGCCTTGAATTAGTTTCTAGGTCCACCCTGACGCATTTGACTCTGCATCGTGATGTATTTTTCCAATTGTTCTGGAGTTAAAATGGCTTTCAATGATTCCAATTGGCCATCATTGATTTTCTTCATTTCAGCCATCATTTGCTCACGTTCCATGCCAGCCTGACGGAATTCCATCATTTTTTGCATACGAGCGGAGATAATCGGCTCCAATTTTTTAACCTGATCTTTGTTCAGGCTCAATTCCGTAGAAATACGGTCAAGCTGACGTTGAACCATCGCTTGTGGATCAAAGTCTTGCGCAGTAGCTTTTGTACTCAGGCCGAGGAACATCGCCATCATGGCGCATAGGGCAATTAGTTTTTTCATGGTAAAGTATTTTATTGATTTAATGGCTAAATATAGTGCTAATTTTTCTAATAAAACTTTTATTGAAAAATAGTTTTCCAAATTAAATCATATACTTCAGGGGCTTCTACTTGGCTAGGAAGGCTTTTTTGATCCGAAATGAATACGGGATAGTAGATTGGCTCACAAAAAATACCACCATGTGAACCTTTGATGAGCGTAGCATCCAAAGGAATCACATCCATCAAGTATCTAAAACCACTCAGTTTTCTAGCCAATTTATAGGCCGCTCTCAGTTTAATGAATGGATTTTTAGGGTCCATAAACATCTCTACAGGATCATAACCCGGTTTTCGATGTATATCCACCAATCGGGCATAATCGGGTGCTTTGGCATCATCCATCCAGAAATAATAGGCAAACCATGCTTGTGGTTCCGCAATTAAAACCAGTTCCCCACTTCGCGCATGGTCTATGTGGTAAGCTTTTTGCTCTTCTTTATTCAAGACCTTGGCTATGCCAGGTACTTTTTCTAAGTCAGCCTTGATGGACGCAATTTTGTTGGCATCTTGAATGTACACATGAGCAATCTGGTGATCTGCCGTAGTAAAAGCTGCACTTGCACCAGCATCCAAGAGCTCTAATCCTTGCTCCATGCGTATGCTTATCAAGCCTTTTTCTCGCAAAATACGGTTGATGTAAATCGGTTGATTCACTTCGTTGATTCCATATTCAGATAGCAGGATGACCTTAGCTCCTGTACTTTCAAAATGGGTGACTAAATCTTTAACCACTTCATCGATCTCCTGCAATTCCTTGGCAATCTTGGGAAGATCTGGGCCAAATTTTTGTAGACAATAGTCCAAATGAGGCAAATAAATCAGATTCAGCGTAGGATTATATTTCTTATCTACCCAAATAGACGCATCAGCAATCCATTTAGTCGATTTGATATTGGCATTGGGTCCCCAAAAATTGAATAAGGGGAATGTGCCTAATTCTGCCTGCAATTCATCACGCAAAGAGGCAGGATAGGAGTAACAGTCGGGTGCTTTAACACCGTCAGCATGGTACTGCGGACGAGGAGTCACCGAATAATCGGCCGATGAGTACATATTGTACCACCAGAACATTTTAGCGCAAGTAAAGTTCGGATTGGCTTTTTTAGCTTCATCCCAAATTTTTTCTCCTTGCACCAAATGGTTGGATTGCTTCCAAAACTTTACTTCGGCATCTTCACGGTCATACCAGCCATTTCCTACAATACCATTTTCATTGGGGTATTTTCCTGTGACATAACAACTTTGGGAAGTAGTTGTCACAGCGGGTAAAACGGGTTTGATGTGGCTCAATTGCCTAGAAGCAATGAATTGGTTTAAAAACGGTGTATGTTCACAAAGAACACTTTGACTTAATCCTACGATATCAATAACGACCGTCTTTTGCATCATTTTAGGCTTTTAATTGTTCTTGTACCCATTGAATCTCCCGAATGATGGATTCATGAATGGGAATTTGATGTTCTTCTGGTAATACTCCCCAGGTATAGGTTTCTATTTCCATTTGGCCAGTAAAGGCCTCCTGTTTTTGTATGGCTAATGTTTCTCGGATTTCTTTTTGTGTCGAACCCAATAAACCATAACTCTCTAAAAATAGCGGTACATGGTAGTGTATTCTCCATTCCAAAAATGCCCCAGGCTCATAAGCGGCAAAAGCTTGATCCAAATCTGGATATTGGATGAAACTGCCATCTGCTTTTTTCGCTTTTACCTGATGCAAATACACCGGTTCTTGGTATTTTTTTAACAGGGCTAATTTCTCTTCAGCTTGTTGACTAAAGTCCAAACGCAATGCCGAACTCACTTGTATCTTACCTACTTGTATGCCTTTGTCTTTCAATTCAGCAATGCAAGTAGCAGGATGATCATAGCTAACTCCAAAATGGCAGATGTCAAAACAGATTTGAATATGTCGACGAATCAATTCCTCGGCTTTGGATGCGCTATAGCCTTTTTCAACTAAATGTGGAATGCCCAATGGCAATAAACAAGCACCATACCAATCCACAAATTCACGATGGTTTTCTAAAATACCATCGGGTTCTGGTTCAATATCAATGTGTATGCTTTTTCCGGTAGTTTGTTCTATTTGTGCCAATTGATCCACTAAATCCACCAAGGCCAAAGTACCTTTTTCGGTAGCTTCTTGTAAGGCCTCAGGACTTTTCCACCAAAATCGGTAGGAGAGTGGTGAGGTAGAAATACCCCCTGAAGCTTGACTTTCTGGCAATAATTTGGCTAAAATATGAGCCAAACGTAGGGTATAATCGTAACGTTCTTTCGTGGTCCAATCGGGAGTGTGTACATCGTCTTTCACAACTACTCCATGAAATCCACCAAATGGGAATCCATTCAGCGTAAACACGTATAAGTCCTCGGCTTTCAACCAATCTGTCAGGGCTTTCCAAGCTTGTTCATCTTGTAAATCTTTGCTCGCTAAATCCGCAATGCGTAAACCTAGACCCATGGGAGCATCTGGACTTACCGCTGCCTTCACAGCTGGAATGTTCTTTTGAAGATTGGCAAAATGTTCAGACCAAATTTCACCGGGATGAATGTTGGAACAATAACTTAAAAGCCCTTGTGCTGTTTTCATGATTTACTATCCTAATTGAGCTAAGAAATCAACCGATTTTTTGATTAAATCGAAATTCATTTCATGCACTTCTTTTCCTTTGCCTAGTTTTTCCAACAAAGTAATGCATAATTGTCCCCCCAAATGCTCTTGGAATTCCTGCAAGCCTTTGAATAAATTAGCTTTATCATTTTCTGCCAAAGCAGGGTGGTAGGTATCAAATCCTAAGGTACGAATGACCGCAATGACACGGTCTCTTTCCTCGGCGGTTAAGTAACCGATTTCATGTGAATAGGCTGTGTCTAAAGCAATACCGATGGCCACAGCTTCTCCATGACGTATCTCAAAATTGCTTAAATATTCCAATTTATGTGCTGCCCAATGGCCAAAATCCAATGGTCTAGCCGAACCTAATTCAAAAGGGTCGCCGCTGGAAATATGTTGCATGTGCAATTCGGCACAACGGTAAATTTGCTCAATCATGACCGCTTCGTTGCGCTCATTCATGGCTTGGGCATTGGCTTCCAACCATTGGAAGAAAGCTAAATCCTTGATTAAAGCTACTTTGATGGCTTCCGCAATACCCGATCTCCAGTCGCGGTCGTTTAATGTAGCCAATAAATCCACATCGTTGAAAACCGCTACAGGTGGAGCAAAAGTGCCTAGGAAATTTTTCTTACCCATGTAGTTCACCCCGTTTTTCACACCAACTCCCGAATCATTTTGGGATAAAACCGTACTCGGAATACGAATGAATTTCACTCCACGGTGTGAGATGGCAGCGGCATAGCCACTCATATCTAAAAAGGCTCCTCCGCCAATGCAGGCCACAAAAGAATGTCGATCAATACGGTGCTCATCAATAGCACGAACCACTTCTTCATAAAACCGAGGGTCATTTTTACAAACTTCTCCTCCAGGTAAAATCAAGATTTCTGGGGCCAAATCAGCCACAGGATAGGTTTCAAAGTACTGAACGATTTGCGAAGTCAGATTCGGATGGGCATCAGCCACTCCTTTGTCGATGACAAACACTATCCTTTTCCTAAAATCAGCCAAACCAAAGTTTAAGATAAAATCCTTGAAAACGGGATTATCTTGTTGGAATAAGCCTTTGGAAAAAATGACTTGATAGCGAAAAGGTACCTGAAAATATTGTTCTAATGACTGCATGCTATAAAATTACGTAACGGCAAAGAATTTCCCTACTCGCATGGAAATGGGTAATAGGGCTAATACTGCCAAAGCAATCATCCATTGTCCACTTAAACTCACCCAGGCGGCATTCATCACGATGAGTGATAAGACACCAGCTTTCACTGTTTTTCCAATGTTAGGTCCAATGGGATGTTGATATGCTTTTATTAAAGGTCTAAAGATAAGCGTGATATGCAAAATAATGAAAGGAATAGCTATCCATTGTTCTGATTTTATGGCCAAGGATAATTGTGCTGCATGAATGATCAAAAAGAAAAAGGCTGCAGCTGCTATGGGCCAAGGGGTACTACCATGGACTTCACCCCGACTCACCATGGTGATGGCGGCGATGTACATCAAGGGTAATATCATCCATTGTCCTTGTTCTATGACTCCTAATTCATATACAGACATGCCTAAGAGTAAGTTAAATGCCCGACAAAGTCCCATGTTGATGGGGCCAAAGTAGGTCATGTGTTTGCCTTTCCAGTCGTAAAATAGGGCCAATAAAGTAATGATGATGGCCACATAGCCACTGAGTAAACTTTGTTTGAAGGCTAAGGAAATACCCAAAATGAGTAGGACTAGCCCTCCAATAACAGCGGCTTGCAAGGAAATTCGACCACTAGGTAAAGCCCTTTCTGGTCGTTCTAGGCTGTCTAATTCTCGGTCAAAAACATCATTGAAGACCACGCCACCTGCGTACAAACACATGGTGGAGAATCCCAACAAGACAAGGGGCTGTATGGAATAATCCTTCCAAACAAAAAGGAAACCTACGATGGCCATACCCGCCATGATGTCGGTCAGCGCTGTGATGACATTGGCTGGTCGAGTTAATTCCAAAAAGGCCCTAATCTGACTCATTAGCGAATGATCAAGGAGTTTTTGTTGACTCTTGGAGCTTGTCCGCCACGTAAAACCGTGTTGCCATTGAATTTCAAAGACTGATCTATTTCCATGCCATGGATAAAATCGGATTCCTTAATTTGTCCACTTTGAGCAAAAGCATCCAAGGCATTTTGGTAGCTTACTAAACGAATATCTTCATCGGCAATGCCCTTCATCTTCATCAATGCCGCTGTTTTAGGAATCGCCAAGGGATCGGAGATACCCCAATCGGCCGCGGAATTAATCATGATCATGGATGGACCGTATTGCTTCACAATTTCCACCATACGTTCATTTCCCATTTTTGTGAATGGGTAAATGGTAAAGGCGGCATAAAATCCTTGGTCTAACACCGATTTAACCGTTTCCTCGTTGTTATGATCAATAATGACCATTTTCGGATCTAAACCATGCTCCAAAGCAATGGCCATACTTCTTTCCGTTCCTTTTTTCTTGTCGCGGTGAGGTGTATGCACCTGCACTGGCAAGCCCATTTCTTTGGCTAACTCCAATTGGGCACGGTAATATTTTTCTTCCAAGGCTGTTTGGTCATCAAAACCAATTTCACCTACGCCTACCACACCTTCTTTTTGCAAGAATAAAGGCAAAATCTCCATCACTTCCTCAGCCAAAGCCTCATTGTTAGCCTCACGGGAATTAAGTCCAATGGTGCAATAATGCTTGATACCAAATTGAGAAGAACGAAAACGCTCCCAACCCACCAAGGTAGCAAAATAGTCTTTGAACGATGATAATCCCGTTCTGGGTTGACCCAACCAGAAAGCAGGCTCAATGATGGCCACCACTCCTGCATCAGCTAAAGCTTGGTAATCATCCGTCGTTCTTGCCGTCATATGCACATGAGGGTCAAAAAACTTCATGCCTTTGATATACTGCTCAAATGTTTCTTCCACGGTGCTGGCAGTCATTTCTTCCTCTGCAGATCCTTGAAAGTGGGATGGGTTCGATTGGTGTGGATTTTTACACATAATCTTAGGCTGGTTGGTAAATGGGTTCTGGTTTCTCTAAAGCTCCCCAAAGCTCAGTAGGTACTGCTGGAAGCTCGTTTTTATATTTTTCTGCCAATGTTTTTGCCTCAGGCAAGCTGCTTTGTGCTAAAACAAGGGCAGCGGCCAAACGGTCTGAAGCAGAATCGGAATGAATTAATTTTTCAATATTGGGTAATATTTCTGGGTTCAAATAGGGAACCAGCAAGCGCCAAACTTGTGAAGGTACTCGACGGTTCGCTGCCCAGCGCTCATGTGCAAAATCCACTAAGGTTTGTACCAAAGCTTCGTTATTTCTTTCGGATAAACCCTCAATTTGATGAATCGGCTTATCATTGAATATGCATTTTAAGACCAATTGATTCCATGCCAATTCCGAGAAATAAGTTTTCGGATATGGATTGCCAAAAGCAATGGCATCAAAGATTAAACCCACATTGGAACGCACCGCATCTGTAGCACGGTTCATCCAAGCTTCTGGGTAGGCTAAAACTGGAATGGCTGAAAATAGGGCCACCGATTCGTTTAATTCTGCGGTATCAAAAAGTAAATTGATTTTCTTGATGTATTCTTCCTGACTTAAATCTCTCTCTTGGCAAAGACTCAATAAATACACACGCGCCAAACGGTCTAAGGTCCAGCCGTTCCAATTCCAATCGGGTAGGATGGAAGCGGCTTGACTCAATACTTCGTTTTCTAGTTCTTGTTTTTCAATAAAACGAGGAACCATAACAAAGCTGAGCGATAAAGAATTGGCATCTTTCGCTGATTTATCCCTCAACCAATCCAATTCTTTGGGTTGACATTGGGCACTTAACGCTTGAAATAGGGACTCGGAGATATTCAAAATATACTATTTTATGATGATTTTAGGCTAAAAACGAATTTACTACATAATCCTTAGATTGATGACATGATTTATGTATGATATTTATCAGCAATGACATTTACTGTACATTTTCCTCAGGTTTGATCTGATACGACTTTTTTAAGAGGAATACGGTTTGCCAAAAATAATGAAAGAGCATGCCTGTTTTTCGACTAAACAAGACCTGATTTTCTGTATTGTGCATCACTGGCCTCATTTTGATAAGGTTCAACAGGATTTTCCAAGTCCAAAACAAAGGAACTAGAGCCGCATAGTTCAATAAAATGAGCAAATAGGCGCCTAGGCCATAACTTTTTCTAATCCAGAGTAAATTAGACACTTGGATTTGTACCGAAAATCGATTGACCCAAGAAGTTTTAGCTCGACGGAAGGGATTGTCTCCCAACAAATGTGTCACTCGGATATCCTCAAAATAGGCCAATTTCCCAGCTTGGATTAACCGCGTACTCCATTCGGCATCTTCAGCATACATGAAAAAATCCTCATCCCAAGCTCCCACTTGATCGATTACTTTTTGACTAGTCATCAAGAAAAAACCCACCAAATTATTGGTTTCATAGCTTGCTTGCGCCTCATAACTTGGAAAACATTGATAGACAAAATGCTTCCAAGATGGGATGTTTGGCAAAATGTATAGATCAATACGGATGTCGTTCAGTGTTCGATAATAGGGAATCGGATTTCCTTCGGCATCTATTTGTAAGGCTCCCAGCGCTGCAATTTCTGGCTTTTGAAGGAGGTATTCGTAAGCTTTCCCAATGGCATTATCTGTCACCAAGGTATCCGCATTCATGAACAAGACATGGGGCGCTTTGGCCACAGCTAAACCCGCATTATTGGCTTTGGAAAAGCCTGCATTATAACCTAAATTAATCCAAGTAGTAGCAGGAAATTCCTGAAGAATAGCAGCATTGGCACCTGCTTGGTATTTATTATCCACCACAATGCACTCAAATTCCAAACCTTGGGTATACTGGTAAATGCTTCGGAAGCAATTCAGTAAAAGATCTTCACTTTGGTAATTCACAAATATGATGGAAAGCTGCATATCTTACAAAAATAGAAGAGATTAGCGAATAATGCATCCTTAAGTTTTATACTATTTCTTGTTCATTCAAAATGAACGTTACTTTACCATGACTAATTTGGCATTTCTTTTTTTTCATAAAAAAAGAAACAAAATAAACAGTAGAAATACGGTTAATCCTGAGACGAATTCCGCTGCGCGGAACCGATGTTCACTCCGCATACGGCTTTAATCTTTGACGCTTAATTCAGACCTACGCACGGGGTCAAATATTCGCCTGCCGCTTCGCTCATGCTTCGTTCCCATCTTTCGTTGGGATTAACCGTTAGGTATAGAATGAAGAATGTAGAATTTATATGAACGGCAATACCGTCGTTCAGCTCCAGCGAAAGGTGATGAACGAAGCGGTAGACGAGGTTTTGACCTCAGCCTGGGCGATGCGCGTCGGCGTCAAAAATATAGGCGATAGCGGAGAGAATCACGGTTTCGCGAAGCGAAATTCGCCTTTGCTGGACGACAAAAAAAGAAGTTTTTTTGTTTCTTTTTTTCTCCAAAAAAAGAAAGATCAACGAGATTTTTAACTAAGAAATGTATTTATGTAAACTTATTAAACAATACTTTTTACTGAACCTTACTTACCGAGGCATTTCTTTTTTTTCATAAAAAAAGAAACAAAAAAAACAGTAGAAATACGGTTAATCCTAAGACGAATTCCGCTTTGCGGAACCGATGTTCACTAAGCATACGGCTTTAATCTTTGACGCTTAGCTCAGACCTACGCACGGGGTCAAATATTCGCCTGCCGCTTCGCTCATGCTGCATTCCCATCTTTCGTTGGGATTAACCGTTCAGTGTAGAATTTAGAATTTATATGAATGACAATACCGTCGTTCAGCTCCAGCGAAAGGTGATGAACGAAGCGGTAGACGAGGTTTTGACCTCAGCATGGGCGATGCGCGTCGGCGTCAAAAATATAGGCGATAGCGTAGAGAATCACGGTTTCGCGAAGCGAAATTCGCCTTTGCTGGACGACAAAAAAAGAAGTTTTTTTGTTTCTTTTTTTCTCCAAAAAAAGAAAGATCAACGAGATTTTTAACTAAGAAATGTATTTATGTAAACTTATTAAACAATACTTTTTACTGAACCTTACTTACCGAGGCATTTCTATTTTTTCATAAAAAATGAAAGATCAATGAGATTTTTAACTAAGAAATGTATTTATGTGAACTTATTTAGCAATTCATTTTACTGAACCTTACTTACCAAGGCATTTTTTTTAGGAATTAGAAACTAATATCTAAGTCCTTAATAACTTATACCTAATCCCTAACAACTAACAACTATTCCATCCATTCTCCATTAACCCAACTAGGTAAACCAAGCAAATTCAGTTAATTTTGCAAGATGGAAGAAAGACCGATCACCGACTGGTTACCCTTGACAAAAAAAGAAGTGGAAAAACGCGGCTGGGACGAGCTAGATGTTATTTTAATATCAGGCGACGCCTACGTAGACCATCCCTCTTTTGGTACGGCAGTGATTGGCAGAATCATGGAAAGTGAAGGTTTGAAGGTGGGTATTGTGGCCCAACCCAACTGGCAAGATGATTTACGTGATTTCAAGAAACTAGGTAAACCCAAGTACTTTTTTGGTGTAACCGCCGGTTGCATGGATTCCATGGTGAATCATTATACGGCCAACCGTCGTTTGCGTTCCAATGATTCCTACACCCCCGGTGGTGAAGCAGGTTTTAGACCCGATTATGCCACCACGGTCTATTCCAAAATCCTCAAAGAAATTTATCCCGATGTTCCTGTATTAATTGGAGGAATAGAAGCCTCTTTACGTCGGGTGACGCATTATGATTACTGGGCCGACAAATTATTTCCATCGGTTTTAGTGGATTCAAAGGCAGATATGTTGGTCTACGGCATGGGCGAGCAGCCTTTGAGGGAGATTATTCGTGGCGTAAAAAGCGGGATTCCTTTGAAAGACTTAACGCATATTAATCAAGTCGCTTTTTTACAGCCTAATGAGGCCGCATTACCCGAGGTTGATTCTTGGGAAACGGTCAGTTTGAGCAGTCATGAGGATTGCTTGGTCGACAAAATTAAATACGCTGCCAATTTCAAGATTGTGGAGGTGGAGTCCAATAAATGGCAGGCCAATCGAATTACGCAGCAAGTAGGAGATCAAACCTTGGTGATCAATCCACCTTTCAAAACCATGGAAGAGGTGGAGATGGATCGCTCTTTTGATTTGCCTTATACGCGTTTACCTCATCCTAAATACCGCAAAAGAGGGCCTATTCCCGCTTTTGAGATGATTAAATTCTCGGTCAACATGCACCGAGGCTGTTTTGGAGGTTGTAGTTTTTGTACCATATCGGCCCACCAAGGGAAATTCATCGCTTCTCGGAGTGAGAAGTCCATCATGAAGGAGGTAGATCAAATCACGAAATCACCGGATTTCAAAGGATATATTTCTGATTTGGGTGGACCATCGGCCAACATGTACAAGATGCGTGGCAAAGACGAGTCTATCTGTGCCCGTTGCTCTAGTCCTAGCTGCATTCACCCCGTGATTTGTTCCAATTTGGATACATCTCACAAACCCTTGACAGAGATTTACAAGAAAGTAGATGCGCATCCAGGCATCAAGAAAGCATTTGTGGGTTCGGGAGTGCGTTATGATTTATTGGTGGATGATTTCAATAAGAATAATTCTGACATGAACCACGATGAATACATGGAGCAATTGATTACGCGCCATGTTTCCGGCCGATTGAAAGTAGCTCCAGAGCATACTTCCGATGCTACCTTACGGGTTATGCGTAAGCCTTCTTTCAAATATTTCAGGAAGTTCAAAGAGAAATACGATGCCATTTCAGCCAAGCATGGTTTGAAACAGCCTTTGATTCCATATTTCATTTCTTCTCACCCAGGATGTGAGGAAGTGGACATGGCCAATTTAGCGGCAGAAACCAAGGACTTAGGCTTTCACTTGGAACAAGTACAGGATTTCACCCCAACGCCTATGACGGTAGCGGAGGTGATTTATTATACAGGTGTGCATCCGTATACTTTGCAGCCGATTTATACGGCCAAAACTAAAGAAGAGAAACAAAATCAAAATAAGTATTTCTTTTGGTATAAAGCAGAATTCAAGGATTGGATTCGGAACCGTTTAACCAAATTACAGCGGCCCGACTTAGCGCAGCGCTTATTGGGCTTTAGAAATAGGAACCAAAAATATTAATCAAATTATAGCACATGGAAGTTAAAGACAGTAACGGTAATTTATTGAACGACGGAGATTCAGTAACAGTCATCAAAGATTTAAAAGTACGTGGATCATCTGGCGTCATCAAACGCGGAACCATGGTGCGCAATATCCGTTTAACCGATTTCGAAGGCGAAGTAGAAGGAAAAGTAGAAAAAACGATGATGGTCTTGAAGACGGAGTTTTTGAAGAAAGCGTAACTTTTAATGGTAAGTGGTAAATGGTGAATTGTAAATGGGGGCTTTTTTTAGGGAGGATTAAGCTTTTATTTTAAAATCTTTGAGGGTCTTACCATCCTTATTTTTCCATTCTGTAAGTCCGTTCGCATTTCGTCCCATGACCATTGTAGCTGCTGTCGATGGACTACTAAAAATAAAGTCATCAGAAAATTCAAAAAGCTTAATAGTTGAATAGTTTTTTGTTCGATATTATTAAATCAAATTGACGTTTTGTATAGTTTATATATTTAGGCAAAGTTTCTCATTGAATCTGCAGAGCTCATTAATTGTATAAGTGTCAAAGTGTGATATTTTATCTTGTGTTTAAAAATTGGGGCATGTTTAGTGTGTCAATTAAGCTTAGTTTCATGCGTAAAACAAATATTATTTCTATCTAACATGTCTTATTAGTTGTAAAAATGTCCCAAGATTTTTTTATCAATTTTGAAATATTTTTTTTTGATTCAATTGTCACTACCGATTAGATTTCAGTGAGTATTCATAGATAAGAATAATTTAAGAAATAAATTATGAAACCTAATTCAAGCAGTTACCGTTGATAAAGGTTATCTTGTTAGATTAACTTTAACGAAGTACTTTAAATGACGTACCAGAAAGCCATTTTATTTTAAGTTCTTTTACTTTGTTTTTTTCTATAATTATTCGTTCATATAATTCTAAATTATATTTAATTTCTTGGTTGTACAAATTTGGAAGTGCAAATTGAACACGATTTGTTCTAACAATATCTTCCACAAATATCTTTGCTTGATCGTACTTATCAAGATTATATTCAATAGTATAGGTATCGTAAGATGATATCCGATTTGCAAAAGCCAAATAGGCAAGGAAAAACTCATAAATGGATTTATGAGAAAATTTATAATCTCCAAGTGAATTTCGATTAAGAAGTGATCTGCTTTTTATTTCTATTTCATTCAAGTTAATTTTGAATTTGTTTGAAATTTTATTTGCATCTGCAAGTGGAATATAGATACCATTTTTTTTATAATTTTTGTAAATATGTTTCGAAACTTCATAAGAAAAGTAAATTAAGTTCAAACGGAAATCATTTCTTTTATCTTGTTCATATTTATTAGATTCTCTTGTAAACCAATTCTCAATTAAGGTTTCATAGATATCAAAACTTGAATTTAAATTTTTCTTATCTGAATTTATGATCTCTTTTATGTATGATAAAAGCATTGGGCGAACCATTAAATCATAAGTATTTTCAATTATTTTATTCGCTTTTCTTTTTTTACCTATTTCATAAAAATGAAAAATTCTATTTATATACCTTGATACATCTTTTTGGTCAAACGGAGAAATGTATAATTTCTTTACTTTATGATATCCATTTCCAGAGGTGTTGAATTTCTTAATTTTCAATTCAAAAGGTTCTTCTTTTTCAGATGTAAAAAAGTGTGTTCTACATGTTATTACTACCACCTTGAATTCTTTAACCGAATCAATTATCTCGTCAAATTTATCTTTTATGATTTCATTTTCAATTAATGGAATTTCGTCAAATCCATCGAGAAGTAATATTGTATTATTTGGAAATTCTACTTTATTAATCTGCTCTTTGATTATATCTAAGTTCTCACCTAATGGAAGTAACTTTATATTGTTTTTAGATAATTTGAAATTAAATAATGAAATATATCTAGAAAATAAATTGAGCATAAATGTTGACTTTCCCATTCCAGAATCTCCAAGAATCAAGTAGAACCTATTCTCATTTTCTTTCAATGAGAACACTTTTTTTAGGAAGAAGTTTAACAAGTCCTCTTTTGTTGAAAATGCATGTGAGCTTTTATAGTTTATTTCGTTTGCGGGATCAATATTTTGACATTTAGTTCTTATATAATTTCTTTTGGCTTCTCGAATTGCGGTATTATCAAAGTAGGGAAAAAGACTACGTTTTTCTCGACGCTCATTAATGGCTTGATAAATATATTTTAATACTTTGAATAAGCTTGCGCCAACAAGAGGAATGGTTAAGCTCTTTATGAATATATTTGTTTCATATATAAACCAATCCCAAATGACATACAATAGTTGCATATGAAAAAGTCTTTTTACAGCTAATAGATTAGGATTTTAGTTTAATACTTAAGAAGTATTTTAAATTTTTGTCATCTTAAAATTTCAATAGATGCATAAAAATTCATTTTAATTTTTAAGTTCAAATTATAAATGGGTATTTTTTTAATTATACTCTTCTAAAATTTTCTCTTTATTTTCCGCACTATTTAAAACTTTTTTGATTTGTATTTCAATTGATTCTTTAAGTTTTGTAGAAAAATTAATTTCCGTTGAATCCAATCCTAAATCAAGGAATTCTTGCCGTTCTATATTACATAAATAATCTATAAATTCTCGTACTCTTTTAATTCGCAATTTTATTCTAGACATAAAATCCCTTTCGTAATAAAATTGAAGCTCTTTTCCAGCTGATTTTACAAATGAATTATTTATACTTTCATCATATATGCCTGAATCCAGACTTATTAAATCAATGTATGCGAAGTTGAATGCAAGATATTTGAAAATATAATTCCCCAACGCTGTAATTTTAATTTGATCTACATCTTCTGAAAATTTTTCTAATCTATTATTGGCTTCTATTAACCCTTTTTCAAGAAATAAATCAATATTGTTGATACAATCTGTTTTAGAATCATATTTAACATCAAAATTATG
This sequence comes from Aquirufa aurantiipilula, assembly GCF_019923745.1. Classification (GTDB taxonomy): domain Bacteria; phylum Bacteroidota; class Bacteroidia; order Cytophagales; family Spirosomataceae; genus Aquirufa; species Aquirufa aurantiipilula. The sequence goes on along the minus strand of NZ_JAANOG010000016.1, from coordinate 7,211 downwards.
TATTAAATATTTAACATCAACAAACCCGTTTGAACCTTTGTCACCAGCTTTGTTATGTAAATAATTCAATATTCTTAACCCAGTAAAGTGAGAACTATCTGTGTCATTTCTAAGTTGATAGAGATTTGGTATTTTACTACTACGTTCATCATAAAAAAACCGATTAGGAATCATCATTGGTTTTACGACTTGATGTACTTGGAATACCCAATCAGAATGAGCAGCCATTTCATTTATATTAGTGTAACCAGATGTTAAAAAACCTTTAAAAAATTCTAGGGCTTGTCGCACATCTCCATGTGTAGCATATCTTAAAAAGTAACTCAATGGAGATTTCTTATTTATAAGTTGGTTTTTACAAATATTTAGAAAAGCTACTAATGTATTAAGTTCCTTTATATCTTTTATTCCAAACTCAGAATCTATATCTGCAGTAAATGTAATTTTATCAATTATGTACTCTATTCTTTTTATGATTACCTCAGTAATTACAGGAGAAGAAAGATGAAATCCAGGACTTTGATAAGCATCTAACACACCTCTTGAACTTGCTTCTGCATATCGTTCCTCTCTCATTGCAACTATTACCAAACAACTCAGCTTATCAGATATTTCACTAGCAGTAAGAAAACAAACATCTTGCAATTCTGGAGGCAATTGATCCATGTTGTCGATAAAAATAACAAGGGCTTTATTCTTGTCTTTCCATTTTAAACTTATTTTTTCACACACTAATTTTGTGTCTTTTAAGTTTGTTTGAATAAATTCTCTTATTAACTTCTGATAGTCATTATCCGTTTCTCTTAATTCTGCTAAAATTTGTTTTTTAAAAATATCAAACTCGTTTGAAAACAAATCTAATATTTGATCTCTTGATCCATTTCTTAAATTTGAAATATCAATACTTTCTAATAATTTTTGCCATATTTCTTCACTCAAACGCTCCTTAGTTTGTGCCGAATATAATAATGCAATTAATCCAACTTGAGAAAGCATTTTAATCTCAATTGGTTGAGTATGATATAAAAATCTTTTAATGAAAGTGGATTTGCCTGCACCTCTTCCGCCAAAAAGTATCATTACGTTATTAAGCTTTTCCTTTTTTATGATTTCGGTAATTCTAAATCCTAAAGCTCCACCTCGTTTATCATCAGAAAAGTCCCTAAAACCTAGGTTTTTAAAATATGGTGTTAAAGAATCATGTAAAAAACCTTGCATGTCTTTTTGAAGGGAATCATTTAATCCTTTGTTTGTTACATAGCACGAGTCCATGAAATCTTTATCGGTTTCTGGGATTGGACCTAAATATTTTAAGGAAATAGTTTTTAATGGTCCTGCATAATTATTACTATTAACAGGTGTATTGAACGTAGTTATATTATTTTTCGGATAAAATATTTCAGAATAGGTCTTTTTGGATACTCCAATATTCGTATTTAAAGAATCTAAATTATTTACTGCATAATAACCTAATAAATTTGTTGCCTCTGTTAAATTCTTTTCAAAATAATTTAAGTTCTTTATTACATAAGCTGGTAATTTTTTCCAAGGTTTATGGTGTGAATGAATTCGGAAAATTATCCAAACTTCACCATTGCAAATTGCTGCGAAATTGCAAAACAAGTCCTCAGCATATTCTTTTACTTGTGAAATAGCATTCTTTATTACATCATCAGTTAATAATTTTTCAAGTATAATTTTTTGAAATGGTTCTTTTGAATTAAAAGTTTTTGGTAACTCAAAATATTCACTATTCTTCTTGCTTTCAATAATTATTAATGGTCTATCATTTCTGTCTTTTAAAACATAATCAGCCCTGTTTCCATCAATATATTTTTCTGTCAGAATTGTATCTTTAGGCCATTTCAAAATGTCCACTATGATTGTATCAATTATTTTAAATCTAGTGTCAGCTTCATTCAGATTAATTTCTCCAAATTTTTGTTTCAATTGTTTCAAAATCTCTAATTCTGTCATATTCTTTTTTTGTAGGTGGTATATATTCTAAATATTTTCACGTCTCAACTACAATTATTTTTTGATAATTAAATAATTGCTAATTACATATTTTAATATAAATAATATTTCAAAATATGTTGAGTTAGTTTACGATGTTTAATCTACCCAAAATCCATTTACCCACCATATCCAGTAGGTCTACGAACTAGACTTTGTTGTAAAGACAAATTGAAATTTTGCTGGAAAATGAACCATAGAAATTGAGAACATGCCGTTTAATCCATTATTGGGATAAACATGCTGGTGTTTTGGCTAAAATGGAGTAAGAAAATAGCTAAGAGAAAGCCATCAACCGTTCGTGTAAAATGCTTCCATGGAAGGTGATATAGGAAAACATTATGGCGTCTTATGCCAATCCCAATTTGTCCAATTTCTTGCCCAAGGTCATTTGCTTGATTTCTGTTTCTAAGGTAGCAAAGTCTGGCTTTTGAACAGACTTGATCAAATTCCCTTGGCTCATCACATGTATTTCATCGCAGGTATCACTCAAGGTGGAGAATATATGCGAGGAAATAATCACGGTCTTATTCAATGCTTTGAGTTGATGAATGATTTCCGTAATCAAGATGTTACTTTGTATATCCACGCCATTAAATGGCTCGTCTAGGATAAAGTACTCGTTGCCCTGTAGTAAAATGGCCGTCAAGGCTAATTTCTTCTTCATTCCCGTGGAATAAGTCGCCGCATATTGGTTCAAGGGCAAATCAAATATGTTCTTGTCCTCCATGTTGGAGATTTGGACGTCCCTGGCTTGGCATAACAACTGTAAGTATTCCTTGCCTGTTATTTTGGGAAAGAAGAAAGGTTCTGTCAATAATAAACCTAGGTGATTTTTAAGGGGTGTCAGATCTGAACTAATCTCTCCTTCGTAATCTTCTAAGCCTGCTATGCACCTAAAGAAGGTAGTCTTTCCCGCACCATTTTCACCCACAATCCCATACACTTTCCCTTGCTCATAATCCAGCTGGATTTGATGCAACACTTCCTTGGTCCCAAATTTCTTGGATAAGTTTCGGATGGATATCATTTCAATAAACGGCTAAGGCGGTGTTCAGATTTTTTGAAAAAGTAGGGGATGAAAATCAGGAGAAAGGGCGGAAACCATAGGCATAGCGCCAAAAAGATACTGGGTGTGAGGTATATTTCATTGGGATACTCAGAATATTTACTCACAATCATCGATATCAAAAATGCCCAACTAAGCCCAATGAATAGCAATATGATGCCTATGTTTGGATAAAAGAAAAAGGAGAGGAGCAGTGCTATGGGTAAAGCAAGCAAAGTAGAAAACAGTATGGCCGTTTTTATTTTCCTCAACAAAAAGGCTTTCGGTTTCAGATGGAAGGCCCAAACGTAATATTCATTCTCTGCTTTGGAATGGTAAAATAGGCTGGTAATAAATACGATCAACAAAGCGAATATCCCCATATTAAAATTGTCCAGAAATACAGCCACAACAGCCAATCCATAAGCCAGAATAAACAGGTAAAATGTATTTCTGAAACCTATCGTAAATTCAAAAGGTCTTTTTGAAAATGGAGTCCAAAGCGTCCATGCCATGGCTGTTTTGAACTGGCTAAGTGCTAACAGTATGACCAAAGCAAGCAATAAGGCCATATAAGCAAAAAGCTGTTGATACAACAGAAAAGCGAGAAAAGGCAGAGAAGCCATCACATTCTCGCAAATTCTAATTTTTTTCATGCTGGAATCGCCAAAACAAATACGTAGAAACTCCGTTCTCCGCTTTTCTGACAAATTTCCAATCATCGATAGCGCCAAAAGCAAGTAAATGTAGGGGGCAAAATCCGTGCTTTGAAAAAGGTAAACAGATAATCCTAGGAACAAAGCTGTCAATCCAACATAACCCAATAGCGGATGTATGCCCGCATCTTTCAAATGACGGTTGGACATCTTTACTTGTAGTTCAAAATACTCTTTCACCAGGCTGTTGTTTGGTGGTATTAAAATACGCTAAATTGTTTCATTGACATAACCGTTCGTGTAAAATGCTATTCATTTGTAGTTACTTCTTAATGTAGAATGTAAAATGAAGAATGTAGAATTTCTGATAGAATTCACCTTAGTTGGACGACAAAAAAGAAATTCCATGAGAATTAATGAAACGAAAAGTATTTTAAACTCTTTTGAATTCGTCACTTTTTCTGGAGCTTAACTTTCTTCGGTCTTTCTTTTTTTTTCAAAAAAAGAAACAAAAAAAACGGAAGAAATACGGTTAATCCTAAGACGAATTCCGCTGCGCGGAACCAATTGTCACTCCGCATACGGCTTTAATCTTTGACGCCAACGCACATAGCCCTTGCGCAGGGTCAAATATCCGCCTTCCGCTTCGCTCATGCTGCGTTCCAATCTTTCGTTGGGATTAACCTTTCCATGAAGAATGTAAAATTAAGAATATAGAATTTTTAATAGAAAACTCCGTCGTGCAGCCCTGCGAAATGTGATGAACGCAGCGGTAGACGAGGTTTTGACCTCAGCATTGGCGATGTGCGATGGCGTCAAAAGTATAGGCGATAGCGGAGTGAATCACGGTTCCGCGAAGCGGAATTCGCCTTGGCTGGACGACAAAAAAAGAAGTTTTTTTGTTTCTTTTTTTCAAAAAAAGAAAATCCATGTGAATTAATGAAACGAAAAGCGCTTGATTTCAAATGAAAAGTATTTTACACTCTTTTGAATTCGTCACTTTTTCTGGAGCTTAACTTTCTTTGGGATTAACCTCTCAATGTAAATTGTAAAACTCTAAATGGTTTTTCTACATTCTTCATTCTACATTGAACGGTTAATCCTACGAAAGATGGGAACGCAGCATGGGCGAAGCGGAAGGCTGAAAGGAAATGATCAATGATGAATTATAAATTATAAATGGATGTAGGATTTTACATCCTAAACACTAATAACTCATAACTAATATTGCCGCTGCGTTCATCACATTTCGCAGGGCTGCACGACGATGTTTTTCATCAAAATTTTACATTCTTCATTCTACATTCTACATTCTACTTTCTTCATTCCTCATTCTTCATTCTTCATTCAAAATGAATCATTCACCACTTACCATTTACAGTTCCTCTTCTTCGTCAGAATCCTCCTCTTGAATCAGCCCTTGGTTGAGTTTTTTGGTGGATTTGATGCCTAGTTTGTGGAGTTTTTCCGCACGGGTAACCAGGTTCCCTTTTCCGGTGCTAAGCTTATTGACGGCATTGGAATGGGCGTCTTCTGCCTTTTTGATGTGCTTGCCTACGTCTTCCATGTCTTGGGTAAAGCTGACAAATTTGTCGTAGAGATCTCCGGCTTGTCGAGCTATTTCAATGGCATTGCGAGTTTGGTATTCGGTTTTCCAAACGGAAGCAATCGTTCTGAGCGTCGCCAATAGGGTAGACGGGGAGACCAAGACTATTTTTCTTTCCCAAGCAAAGTTGAATAAAGAGGTGTCCTGAGAAATAGTCGCCACAAATCCGGATTCAATGGGGATGAATAGCAAGACAAAATTGGGGCTATTCAAGTTCAGACCGGTGTGGTAATCTTTGGCAGATAATTCTTTGATGTGGTTCTTTAAGGATTCAATGTGGGCCTTGAGGGCTATGTCCTTATCAAGGGTACCTTCCTCGGCGCTGGTGTAGCGTTCGTATGCTACCAAAGACACTTTGCTATCAATGATTAGATTTTTGTTGTCAGGCAAGAAAATGACGGCATCTGGTTTGATGCTTTCGTTCATTTGATTTCTGGTCACGAATTGTGTCTCATATTCAGAGCCTTTTTTGAGGCCTGAGCTTTCCAATACGCGTTCAAGGATCATTTCACCCCAGTTTCCTTGGGTTTTATTGGAGCCTTTGAGCGCATTGGTCAAATCTTCTGTTTTTTGGGTAACGGTTTGGTTGAGGCTGGTTAGGTTTTTGATTTGCTCCATTAAGGCGCTATTTTGCTCAATGCTGCTCTTTTGTCCTAGGTTGACTTTCTCTTCAAACTCTTTTAGCTTTTCTTTGAGCGGATTGAGTACGTCGTTGAGCTTCACTTGTTGCTGCTCGCTGAGTACTTTCCCTTGTCGGAGGACGGATTCATTGCTGATATCCACCAGCATTTTGCGCATTTTTTCTTCGTCGGCCTTCTGGCTATCTAAGGATTCTTTGAGGCTGGTATTTTGGCCTTCCAACAAAGAAACTTGTCCAAACATGCTTCTGTTTTCTTGTTCTAGCTCTTGGATTTTCTTTTTGTTTTCGGCCTCTAGTGTGAGCCATTTGCTTTGTTCTTGTTGAAGCAGAGCCAATTGGTTAGCTATTACGTTGATTTTACCTTGGAGTAGGAGGTAGGTGATACCGGCTCCTGCCAATATGCCGAGAAGGATGTAGAGGATAGTCATGGGGCAAAGATAGGGAAATTGTAGATTGTAGAATGTAGAATGTAGAATGTAGAATGTAGAATGTAGAATGTAGAATGTAGAATGTAGAATGTAGAATGTAGAATGTAGAATGTAGAATGTAGAATGTAGGCAATCCTACTAAGTTATAAGTATATTGGCATTTAATATCAATTATTTAGATTCTATCATGTTATGTTCGTTAGATATTTGATGAAAAATCAAATGAGATCTGACAATATTATTCAGGTAAAGAGTTTTCAATTTGCATTAGAGATTATACGAACAGTCAAACTTATTCAAGTTGAGAAAAAAGAGTATATACTTACTAAGCAAATCTTAAGGTCTGGGACTTCGATTGGGGCAAATGTTGAAGAAGCAATAGGAGGGGCTTCAAAGAGAGATTTCTATGCAAAAATGCATATCGCTTATAAAGAAGCAAGAGAAACTGGATATTGGATTAAGCTTTTAAGAGAATCCAACATTTATTGTAATGAAGAATTACAAAATAAATTAGAAGAGCTTCTTAGAATTTTAGGTAGTATTTTGAAGTCAAGCCATTTATACCATTAATTCTTCATTCTACATTCTTCATTCTTCATTCTACATTCTTCATTCTTCATTCTTCATTCTACATTCTTCATTTCCCTAATAACTAACCCTAAACCCTAATAACAAAAAAAAGCCCACTAGAGACTAGCGGGCTTGATAATAATAACTTGGAGCTTACTTACTTTCCCGGGTTTGATCCCAGTATCATCAGCGGTGCGGGGCTTAACTTCTCTGTTCGAGATGGGAAGAGGTGAACACCCGTCCTATC
>NZ_JAANOG010000015.1 GCF_019923745.1 Aquirufa aurantiipilula | reverse complement strand
ACTAAAATGACGAAGACGTCTTTGTGACACACTTTGAAGATACAACTTTTTGTTGGCCATAATTAATAGATTTTAAGTTTAAAATTTTACTTTTAAACGGTCAACCTATTTCAGGCATTGACAAATTGATTGCTTCTCCATTCTACATTCTTCATTCTTCATTCCAACTCAGGCTTGCAAAAATGAATGCAATCAATAACTTTGAAAGAGCTTAACTAACTCTCGATTAAGCAAATAAACCTATTTTAACTCAAAATAATGAAAAATTCGCGCAGAAACTTCATTAAAAAGGCCTCTACAGGAGCAGCCGTTTTATCCCTTGGTGGAATTCTTCCTAGCTTTTCAGCTAAAAGTTACGGACATATTCTAGGTGCCAACGAAAAAATTACCGTGGCCTGTATGGGTGTAAACAGTCGAGGACTAGCTGTTGGCAAGAATTTTGCCGCACAAAAAAACTGCGAAGTTTTACATGTTAGTGATGTAGATACTCGTGCAGCTGATATATGCATTAATGCCATTGAAAAAATACAAAATAAACGTCCTAAAGCTACGCCCGACTTCCGAAATGCCTTGGAAGATAAGGATGTCGATGTACTAATCGTGACAGCACCAGACCATTGGCATGCACCAGCCGCCATATTAGCTTGCTCAGCTGGTAAACATGTCTATTTGGAAAAACCCTGCTCTCATAATCCAAATGAAGGTGAACTTTTGGTAAAAGCCGCAGCCAAACATAAGCGAATATTACAAATGGGAAACCAGCGTAGATCTTGGCCCAATGTAGCAGCTGCAATAGCGGAATTGCATTCAGGAATAATTGGTAAACCCTATTATGCCAAAACATGGTATACCAATAATCGTGCGTCGATCGGTGTTGGGAAAGAAACTGCCGTTCCATCTTGGTTAAACTATGATTTATGGCAAGGTCCAGCGCCAAGGAAAGCTTTCAAAGACAATCTAATTCATTACAACTGGCATTGGTTTTGGCATTGGGGAACAGGGGAAGCCTTGAATAATGGTACACACATGGTCGACTTAGCTCGTTGGGGCTTAAATGTGCATTACCCCACTAAGGTTAGTTCCAATGGTGGCAGATACCGTTACCAAGATGATTGGGAAACTCCTGATACCCAAATGATTAATCTGGAATTTGAAAACAAATCCCTCATTACTTGGGAAGGTCGTAGCTGTAATGGTAAATCCGTAGAAAGTCAAAGTGTAGGCGTTATTTTTTATGCTGAACAAGGTTCTATGCTAATTGAAAGTGGAAATTCATATAAAATCTTTGACCTAAAAAATAACTTGGTGAAGGAAGTAAAAAACGACTTTGCCGTTGATGCTCGCAATTTGGCAGACCCTGCATCAAATCTTGATGCATTACATATTCAAAACTTATTTGATGGCATAAAAAAGGGGACGGCGGTCAATTCAGATATTTTGAGCGGACACCAAAGTACCTTATTGGTTCAATTAGGAAATATTTCCCAGCGCATTGGCCGTAGCCTTCAAATTGATCCTCAAAATGGCCATATTCTTAACGATAAGGAAGCTATGAAGTTTTGGAGCAGAACTTATGAAAAAGGTTGGGAACCTAAAATCTAATCAAATGGCTACTGACAGGTTTATAAGCCAGCGTTTACATTCATTGGATGCGCTGAGAGGTTTCGACATGTTTTGGATCATGGGGGCAGATGAATTAATCCATAAAATAGCGGAACATACCCAATCTCCCTTTTGGCAAGGACTAGCTCATCAATTTAAACATGTTAAATGGGATGGATTCCGAATCTATGATTTAATTTTCCCCTTATTTATCTTTTTAGCTGGTGTTTCAACCCCATTTTCCATTGGCCGATCCTTGGAACAAGGCAAAAGCAAGTCGGAAGTCCTGAAAAAAGTGCTTCAAAGAGGATTTACACTTGTTATCTTAGGAATCATTTATAATGAAGGATTAGAAATAAAACCAATAGCAGAAATTCGTTTTTCCAGCGTATTAGGGAGAATTGGTATAGCCTATATGCTGGCTAATATTATCTATTTGTATACCAAAGAAAAAGCTCAAATTATCTGGTTTGGAGCTTTACTCATCGGTTATTGGCTCATCCTCAAATTCACTTCAGCTCCAGGTTTTCCGATGGGTGACTTAACCGAGCAGGGAAATTTTGCATCGTATGTAGATCGAAGTATTTTACCGGGTCGACTTTCCCGTGGAATACATGATACAGTAGGTTTTTTCAACAATATTCCTGCTATCAGTACGGCCCTAGCTGGAATCATAACGGGAATATTCCTCAAGAATGATAAATTTCAAGCCATAGAAAAAGTCAAATGGATGATATATACTGGAGTGATTTCTCCTGTTTTAGCTCAAATTTGGAACTTAGATTTCCCAATTAATAAGAATATGTGGTCTAGTTCTTTTGTACTCCAAACCACAGGCTTAAGCTTACTATTATTAGCTTTATTCTATTATATCATCGATGTCAAAGGCTACCAAAAATGGGCCTTTTTCTTTCAAGTGATTGGAATGAATTCCATTCTGATTTATTTATCTGGTCATTTTATCGACTGGGATTATACCAACAATGCCCTATTAAACTGGTTATTTCACATTTGCGGAGAAAGCTATTCAGTTATCATCTCTGTGATTTGTGTGATCCTAATTAAATGGGTATTTTTAAGATTCCTTTACGAAAAAAAGGTCTTTTTACGCGTCTAAAGCCTATTACCTTGAAACTACATATTTTTACTGATCCTACACAGTTAGGACAATCCTCTGGCAGTTTAGCTGCTGAACATATCAAACAGGCCATTCAATCCAAAGGTCAAGCGAATATCATTTTAGCTACTGGTACCAGTCAATTCGAAACCTTGAATCAATTGATTCAAGAAAAGGACATTGATTGGAGCAAAGTCGTATTGTTTCATCTAGATGAATACATCGGATTGAAAGACTCTCATCCAGCAAGTTTTAGAAAATATTTAAAAGAGCGATTTATACAATTGGTCCCAGCCTTGAAATCAGTTAATCTTATTAATGGAGAAGAGGATGCCTTAGCTGAATGTCAGCGACTTAATTCAATAATCTTACAGCACCCTATCGATGTGGCCCTTGTAGGAATTGGTGAAAATGGGCATTTAGCGTTCAATGATCCACCCGCCAATTTTGAAACCAAAGATCCCTATATCGTGGTCCAATTGGACGAAGCATGTCGCATGCAACAAATGGGTGAAGGATGGTTTCCAAGTTTGGAGGATGTGCCTAAGCAAGCCATTAGCATGTCGATTCAGCATATCATGGCTTCCAAAAAAATTATTTGTTCCGTTCCTGACTACAGAAAAGCTGAGGCTGTAAAAAATTGTTTAGAAAATGAAGTTAGTCCTTGGTACCCTGCGAGTATTCTTCAAAAACATGCAGATTGTTCCATGTTTTTGGATCAGCAATCTGCTGAATTACTTTCTGCTAATTTTAAAAAACAAGCCTTTAACGCCTAATGGAAGCGAATATACACCGATATAAAATCCATCATGGGGCTGTCATTTTACAAGACAAAATCCTTGATGATGCTTGCGTATTGGTAGAAAATGGTAAGATAATAGAAGTGTCAGCTAGAGATATTGATATTCCTGGGGCCATTGAAATTAATGCGCATGGACACTATATCTCGCCTGGCTTTATTGACATACACATACATGGTGGAGGTGGTCATGATTTCATGGATGGAACAGTGGAGGCATTTTTGGAAATTGCAAAGACGCATGCTCGCTATGGTACCACAGCGATGTTGCCGACAACACTAACCAGTGAGAAAGAGGATTTGATCCTGACTTTGGAGGCATACCAAAAAGCCAACTTATTGAATACCGAAGGAGCGAGTTTTATCGGTTTGCACTTAGAGGGTCCGTATTTTGCATTAAGTCAGCGAGGAGCTCAAGACCCAAAATACATCCGAAATCCGGATCCTGAAGAATATCAATTTATTTTAGAAAATTACGATTGCATCAAACGTTGGTCAGCAGCTCCTGAATTACCTGGAGCTATAGAATTTGGTGATTATGTGAGCTCAAAAGGAGTTCTAGTGGCATTAGCCCATACCGATGCTATTTATGAAGAAGTAGAAAAAGCATTTGACCATGGATATAGTTTGGCTACGCATTTTTATTCCGCCATGTCCGGTGTCACTAGAAAAAATGCATTTCGATATGCGGGAGCCGTAGAAGCAGGTTATTTGATTGATGATATGGATGTAGAAATCATTGCCGACGGCGTCCACTTACCCTCAGCCCTTTTGAGGCTAGTGTATAAAATCAAAGGAGCTAAAAAAACAGCTTTGATTACAGATGCTATGCGAGCCGCTGGCTTAGCGACTGAAAATTCAATTTTGGGCCATAAAGACAAAGGACTGGCTGTTATTGTTGAAGATGGCGTTGCCAAATTACCCGACCGTAGTGCCTTTGCTGGCAGTGTGGCTACCACAGACCGCTTGGTGCGAACCATGCTCCAAAAAACGGATGCACCTTTGTTAGAAATTATTCAGATGATTTCAGATGTACCGGCCAGAATCATGAAAATAGACCATCAAAAAGGAAGTTTAACGAAAGGAAAAGATGCTGATATCCTTATTTTTGATCAGGATATCAACATCCAAATGACCATGGTCAATGGCCGAATTGTGTACAGTTTATAATTCCTTAATCTTAATATTTTTGAAGGCTACATTATGTCCATGATCTTGTAATAAGATATGGCCTTCTTGAATAGTTGGATAATTCGGGAATGATTTGAACTTGCTTTGTTGATAACCATCCATAAATGCCTTGGATTTACGATTGATGGAAACTATTAGTTTTCCATCCAAATAATGTTCAATCTGATCATTATTGAATACGATTCTGGAAGTATGCCAAACAGCTATGTTCACATCTGGTTTTTGGGCTGCCGCTATTTGGTACAAGGAACCCGTTTTAATTTCAGCAGGTAAGTGTTTATCGTTGTAAATAAAATCCGCATCATCTATCAATTGATATTCATATCCTGGTTGTGAACCACCTGTGGCTTTGGGCAGTTTTTCCTCGACCAAATACTTCACTCCAGAATTACCTAATTTGCCCAATTTCCAATCAAATCGTAAATCGAAGTTCTTGTACTTTTTCAAACTAACAATATCTCCACCATCGGCTGCTTCTCCCCCATCACTAAGTTCTCCAAACAAGGCTCCATCTCGAATCACCCAACCTTTCTTAGGAAATTCATTCATGAATGCCCCGCGCCAACCTTGGGTACTTTTACCATCAAAGAGCAATGTAAACCCTGCTGACTTTTCACTTTTAGTTAATACATTTTCTCTTGAACAGGAACATAAGAAACTAACAATCAATAAACTATATAAAATTTTCATAATTAAAGAGGTTTATTTTTTAGAATACATATCGGCCAAATTCACACTAGCGCCCTTTCTATTTTTGCTGACGTCTGCTGCTTCCATAAAAGCAAAAATCTCCAAGGTTTCTTCTTTGGAAACAGGAGGAATACCTGTTTGGAAAAACTCAATAATCTTGACCAATAAAGGATCATATCCACCATAAGGCCCTAAATGAACTACGGAATTAGATCCAAAAGCAGTACCACCATATTCTTGTTTTCCATTTTTCAATCCTCGGAATGTCCCAATTCTCCCATCATTCCATACTCCTACCACGACTTCTTGTTCTTCATTCATGTAGCGATTTACTTGTTTACAACCCGTACCCATCATGGTAAAAAGGGTTTCCACTCCATGTATGCCATACCAAAACAAATCAGGATGCGTCTTTTCAATTTTCATAGGACTATACGCATCTGCCCCTATCACCTTCCCAACTTTACCTGCTCTAATTTCTTGTGCACTCGGAGAAAAACGTAAAGAGGAGGCAGAAAATATAGGTACATTATATTTCTCTGAAGCTGCAAATATGGCTTCTGCATCTTTCAAAGAAGCGGATATGGGTTTATCAATAAACATTCTTTTCCCAGCTTTAAACACTTCTAAAGCTTGTTCCAAATGCAATCGACCATCATTGGTTTCCAACATGACCACATCCACTTTGGTCAATAATTCTTGAACAGAATTCACTATTTCCACACCAAATTTCTGAACTTCTGCCGTATAAGCTGGAATTCGTTCGGTACTGGATAAGATATCTTTACTTCCTCTTGGATAGGCAGCTACTATTTTATAGCCCGCATATTGACTGGCATCTGGGGCATTCAAAGCTTTGGTAAATGCCGTGGCATGGGAGGTATCAAGACCAATGATACCTATCCTTTTTCCAGGTTCTGCTTGGATAAAAGATGTGGAACTAGCCCATGAATTAGCACTTACTAGGGCTAATCCGGCCATTGAGCTTTGTTGTAAAAATAGTCTTCTGGATTGAGTAGATTTTTTCATAGTAAGGTTAATGGTTTTATCTTCTGATTTTATGGCCATAAACGGAATAAAATACGAGATATAGGTAGCAAGGGAATAGTACCCAGTAAGCAGATCGTAAATCATACAAGTCTGCCAAATATCCATAAAACAAAGGCATTATAGCATTTCCGCACAATCCCATAATCAAAATGGAGGCTCCTAATTTGGTGAATTTTCCTAAACCATCCAGAGCTAATGGCCAAATACCTGCCCAAATTAAGGAATTAGCTAAACCCAAAAGGACCACAAAACAAATGGAAATATCCACTTGATGCCCTAAAAATTGAACCTCACCTTGCCCAAATATGATACCCAAGGTGAACAGTGTTCCCAATATGGTACAGACCCGAAAAGCATTTACTTGTGAAATGAATTTTGGAATACATATAATTCCCAAAATATAGCCCGCAATCGTAGCCAATAAAGTGTAAGATGGAAAAACTTTAGCTTCTAATAATTGAATATTCATGGAACCCGCATAACCTATGATGGTATCAATGGCAATCACCTGAGTCCCCACATGTAGAAAAATGGCTATTGCCCCCAAGATGAGATGAGGAAATTGGAATATACTGGTTTTTCCGGAATTGGCTAAGGCTAGTTCGTCTGACTCGGAGTCTGTATCTATTTCGGGTAAAGGTGAAAACCGAACAAGCAAACCTAACAGAAATAAAACCGTACCAACAATGGCATAAGGAATGGTTACCCGACCAACCAATTCATCCAATGCTGCATTTCGGGCTTCTCCTGACATGGAAGCTAAGTTTTTAAACAAATCACTATCTGTAGCTTTCAAAATCACGGCAGCAAAAACCAAAGGCGCCAATACTCCTGCTCCTTTATTGAAAATCCCCATGATGGAAATGCGTTGGGCGGCACTTTCTTGAGGACCCAATACCGTAATATATGGATTGGCGGCGGTTTGCAAGATGGCTAAACCCGCACCCAAAGTAAATAAACCTAGTAAAAAAATGGGGTAAGTCCGGGTCATGGATGCAGGTAAAAAAATGAATGCCCCAAGAGACATCAACCAAAAACCCAACATCATTCCACGTTTGAAACCAACTTTCTTCAATAAAAATGAAGCTGGTACCGACATCACGAAATATGAGATATAAAAGGCAAAGGTGACAAAATAGGCTTGAAAATTGCTCAATTCACAGCCAATTTTAAAATAAGGAATCAATATGGCATTTACCCAGGAAACAAAACCAAAGATAAAAAACATGAATCCAATAATCAGGATGGATATCTGGGTATCTCTCCTACTCAAAGCAGATACGGAAACCGCTTTATTCATAATGTTTGATGGATGTAGATGGATAAATATTCACGAATGAAATTACTCCAACGTTGATTTAAATAGGTTTTTAATGTTCTAATTTAAATGAATTCTTAAGAATATCAAACCTGTTTAATGTGCTCGCTTGGCTAAGAAAAAATAGAACATACCAATGTGCCCTTGGGAAGTTTCTATTTACATACCAAATGAAATAGAAAGGCCCTTTTCCTGAAAATCTTTCTAACCGCCCTTTTTCAATTATTCATAAAGCATAGAAATTATATAATTATTCATTTATCTTGCTGACAACAACCTATTTAATACAATGAAATCTGCTAAAAGACGTCAATTTCTGATGCAATCAGGAATTTTGAGTGCTGCCGCTGTGATACCTTCCTGGCAAAAAAAAGGATTCCCTCCTCGATCTTCGAACCAACAAATTCCAGCTATTTTAGGAGGAAAATCAACTTTCAAAGCCGAAAATTGGGTAAAATGGCCCATTTGGGATAAGGAGAATGACGAAAAAATATTATTGGAAGTCATGCGCAGTGGAGTTTGGTCGAGGGCCCAAACAGTGAATCTTTTTGAAAAAGAATGGGCAAAGACCATTGGAACTAGCAGATGCTTGACGGTAGTTAATGGAACACAGGCTCTCACTGTCGCCATAAATCAAGCTCACTTAGGACCAGGGGATGAAATTCTTGTTACGCCCTATACTTTTGTGGCGAGCATTCAAGCTATTTTGGCCAATGGTTGTATTCCTGTCTTTGTGGATATTAATCCTGAAACTTTTCAAATGGATACGCTTAAAGTTGAGGCTAAAATCAGCAAGCGCACCAAAGCGATATTAGCAGTCCATATTTTAGGTTTGCCTTGTGACATGGTTCACCTATTGGAAATAGCCAAAAAACATCAATTAATTGTCATTGAAGATGCTTGCCAGGCCCCATTGGCAGAAATAAACCATCAACAAATTGGCAGTTTTGGGCTTGCTGGTTGTTTTAGCTTTCAAAATTCTAAAAATATTGCTATTGGTGAAGGAGGAGCTATTGTCAGCAATGATCATGGATTCATGGACCGCTGCTATTCATTCCATAATTTAGGTTTACCCTTTGGAATAGCAACAGGTTCCATAAATTCGGGTAGTTTTATGCAAGGAACAAAAGTACGTTTCACCGAATATCAAGCGGCAATTGGTTTGGCTCAATTAGCTAGACTAGAATCCCAGACGCAGGTACGCAATGAAAGAGCAGCATATTTATCTTCTTTGCTAAAAAATATACCGGGAATACTCCCCTACCAATTGTACCCATCCGTTACCAGAGCAGCATTTCACCTATTCCCTTTTCGATACAATCCTTCCGAATTCAAAGGATTGAGTAGGGCTCATTTTTTACAAGCTTTACAGGCAGAGGGGGTTCCATGCAGTGGGGGCTATACTGCATTAAATACTCAGGTATTCATTCAAGAGGCATTTGAGTCCAAACACTTCAAAAAGCTATATACCGAGGAAGAGTTAACTTATTCAACGTACATGAATCAAAATCAATGTCCGCTGAATGATCAATTATGCCAAGAAGCAGTCTGGTTTACACAAAACCTCCTTTTAGGTTCAAAAGAAGATATGGATCTTATTTTTCAAAGCATTCAAAAAATCCATCGTGAAGCGGAATCCATTAAAAAGAAATTACAGCCATAATATATCCATGATGTCGGAACACCCTCAAAGTTTGCTTGCTACAGCATATAATTCGGAGTTTGAGTTATCGCATGACAGTTACAATGCTCTTTCCCTCGCCTCCAATGGGAAAATATATTATATCCTTTCATCTGATAGTGTGGAATCAGCCGGACAAATGTATGAATTTGACCCAAAAACAAATCAAATCAAGCATTTAGCGGATTTGAATGACATTTGTGGAGAGTCGAATCAAAAACATATTCCGCAAGGAAAAAGCCATGTAAGTTTCTATGAATACCAGCAAAAACTTTATTTCTCAACTCACATTGGCTATTATCAAGTGATTGATGGAATGGATCGTTTGCCCATTGAGGCTCCCTCTGGATATACCTTATACCCTGGGGGACATCTTTTAAGTTATGACCTGCAGACAGGAATATTTGAGGATCTGGGTATACTACCCAATGGTGAAGGATGTGTTTCCATGGTGATGGATATGGTGCGAGGGAATTTATTTGGAATTAGCTGGCCAACAGGGAAAATATTTTATTTTCAGCTAGAAAGTCGTCAATTACACCTATTCCCCTCTGTTTCAGGAAATGGCGAGGCTGGAATACCTGGTGGAGATTTCCGTTCATTGTGCCGTTCTCTTTTGGTTAATCCTCAAACAGGTATTGCGTATTTTTCCACTTCAGAAGGATATATTTATCAAATTGACCCAAATTCAATGAAAGTCGAACGTATCGAAGACCTGCATCTTCGTTTGGATTATTTCGGAAAATATGAGCCCAAGTATCCTGGCAATATGGCATATAATTGGCGACAAATTATTTGGTATGAACCTGAACAAGTGGCCTACGGTGTCCATGGAAATTCTGGTTATTTATTCAAATTCGACCCTACCCATCGAAGCATTGAACTACTTGACCGAATCACATCCCTTCCTTCTAAAAAATCTGGCATGTTTGACCAATTTAGTTATGGCTACTTGGGATTTCAGTTAGGCCCAGATGGAGAAACTTTATATTATTTAACAGGAGGTCCCATTTTTATTGATGGTAAACGATTGGAGGGTGAAAAGGAAATTGCCAAAGGAGCAGCAAAAGGACTAGAAAATTTACATTTAATTACTTTTCATATTCCAAGTCAATTTTACCAAGATCATGGCCCTATCTTTTACTCAGATGGAAATTGGCCACAATATGTAAACTCCATTGCCATTGATTTTGAGGGGCAAGTTTATGCCTTGGCGAGAGTTAATAGAAACAATCAAGTACGTTGTGATCTCATTCAAATCAATTCACCCTTCCAAAAATCCAAATGAATATTCGGTTTCAATGCATTATTATTCTTTTACTTACTCTGGTAGGTGGAGAAATTTGTGGACAAGAAATGTTGGTTGGTTTTGCCAAAAAAAATATCACCCCCAATCCCCCTATTTGGTTATCAGGGTATGCAAGTAGAACCACTCCTGCTACAGGAGTTGTCCATAATCTATGGGCAAAAGCTGTTTACTTGGAAAGTTCTCCTAAGGAAAAAGCTCTCATTATTAGTACCGATTTATTGGGATTAAGTCGGGAAGTAAGTCAAGGAATTGTACAACAACTTCATGAGACTTATGGAATTAGTCAAAAACAAGTAATCATTAATTCTTCTCATACACATTCTGGCCCCATGATTTGGCCAGCATTGAGCGGAATTGCTAATTATAGCCTAGAGGACCAAAAAGCCGTTTCCACCTATACATTAGGACTAATTAAAACGATCGTGGATTTAGCAGGAGAATCTATTTCAAATAAAGATAAAATGCGCCTCTCCGTCGGACATGGTCAAGTAGATTTCGCCATCAATCGTCGTCAGTTAGCTGCTTCGAAACTAGGACAAGTTTTGGCAGGACCAATAGACCATGACGTACCTGTCATCAAGGTAGAAGATTTAAAAGGAAATGTGAAAGGAATCTTAATGGGATATGCTTGCCATAATACGACTGTACAGGGTGACAATTATTTGGTCAATGGTGATTATGCTGGATTTGCCCAAATTGACTTGGAGAAAAGGTTTCCCACTGCGACGGCTATGTTTTTGCTAGGATGTGCGGGTGACCAAAATCCAGAACCGAGGGGCAATTTATTGCTGGCTGAAAAACATGGTAAAAAATTAGCTGAAACAGTCAGTGAGCTAATTCAACAAAAGTTAAAACCACTATCTAATGCTCTTCAATACGATGCTCAACAAATTACATTAGATTTTAAGAAAATAGAGATTAGTCAATACCAACAAGAAATAGTAGGGAATGATGTCTTTAAACAAAGAAGGGCCAAACTGATGTTGGAAGCCTTCAATAAAGGCTGGAATATGCAACATTACCTATACCCTATTCAAGCCCTGCGGATTGGTAAGGAGTTTACCATAGTAGCGTTGGCTGGGGAAGTCGTGGTGGATTACTCTTTGAGAATTAAAAAAGAATTTGCCCATCATGATATTTTTGTGTCTGGATACAGCCAAGAAGTGATGTGCTATATCCCTTCTAAAAATGTATTAAAGGAAGGTGGTTATGAAGCTGAATCCAGTATGATTTATTATGGCTGGCCAGGTCCTTTTGAAGATAGCGTAGAGGAAAAAATCATGCAAGGAGTCCACTTAGTCATGAAAAACATAGGTATTCGCCCTAAAAAATAGCTTTGAAACCTGCATTTCCTTTGTTTCAAATCCCTTGTTTCCTCAAAAAAAGCGAGCTCAATTTTAACTTTTCCTATGTTTATT
This sequence comes from Aquirufa aurantiipilula, assembly GCF_019923745.1. Taxonomy (GTDB): domain Bacteria; phylum Bacteroidota; class Bacteroidia; order Cytophagales; family Spirosomataceae; genus Aquirufa; species Aquirufa aurantiipilula. Next base: position 20,652 of record NZ_JAANOG010000015.1, on the reverse strand, counting down.
TTAAAAATATAAAGAACTTTTTAAATTAGTATACTAAAAAAGTATACTAAATAGGATAATCTATTTACTTTGCATTTAAGTTTTCAAACCCAAAAGCCTCAGACTTTAACTCTGAGATTTTTTTAAACAATATAGTCTACTAAATACATAGATTTAATTACAAAAAAAACCATCTCTAAAAACCCATGAAACAAATTTCCAAATTAGTACTTTTAGCAGTGGCATTAGTTTTGCCTCTCCTAGCATCCGCCCAAGATAAACCCACCATTAATGCCAAAGTAACTGGAAAGGTCATTGATGCTAAAACAAATGATTTCATCATTGGAGCTTCTGTTGTTATCAAAGGAACAACCAACGGCGCATCAACTGATGCCAATGGAGAATTTTCTCTTTTAACTGGACAAAAATTGCCATTTACTTTAGTGGTGTCATTTGTGGGATACCAAAAGAAAGAGGTCATCATCAACAGCAATAAAGTAGAAATAGCTATCGAAGAAAGCACCAACGAATTGACAGATGTAGTAGTGACTTCCAGAAGGAGACAAGAATCCATTCAAGACATTCCCATTCCTATTTCAGTGATTCGTGGAGCTGTAGCTGAAGATGCTGGTGCTTTTAACCCCAATCGGTTGAAAGAATTAATCCCATCTGTCCAATTATATTCTTCCAACGGTCGAAACACAACCTTAAACATACGTGGACTAGGTTCTTCTTTTGGCTTAACCAATGATGGTATCGATCCAGGTGTAGGTTTTTACGTAGATGGGGTATATTACGCAAGACCAGCTGCTACAGCCATCGACTTTGTGGATGTAGACCGCATTGAAGTATTGCGCGGACCACAAGGGACACTTTTTGGAAAGAACACCACGGCTGGGGCATTCAATATCACTACAAGAACACCCAGTTTTACTCAGGGTGCTACTTTTGAAGCTAGCTATGGTAACTTAAATTACATTCAAGTAAAAACATCTGTTACTGGACCAATCAGTAAAAAATTGGCTGCCAGAGTTTCCTTTTCTGGAACTCAGAGAGATGGAACTGTATTCAATACTACCACTTTAAAACCAACCAATACATTGAATAACCTAGGTTTTAGAGCACAGTTGCTATATACACCTTCTGAAAATGTAAACATCACATTTTCAGGTGACAATGCCCGTCAAAGGCCAGATGGTAATGCGACTGTTGTGGCTGGTGTAGTGCCAACAAAACGTGCCGCATACCGCCAATTCAATGCCATCATTACAGATTTAGGCTATAAATTACCCACTACCAATCCATTTGACCGTATTACTGACGCAGATTCTCCTTGGAGAGTCAATAATGATTTTGGTGGTGCGTCCATCAACGTCGATGCTAAAATTGGAAAAGGTACTTTAACTTCCACTTCAGCTTGGCGTTATTGGATTTGGGATCCATCCAATGATCGTGATTTCATAGGTTTACCTGTATTAACTAAATCACAAGGAAATTCAAGACATGACCAATGGACACAAGAGATTAGATATGCTGGTCAGTTTTCAGAGCGTTTAAGTGGTGTGTTTGGTGTATTTTTGATCGATCAAATCTTAACTTCAGACCCTGTACAAACAGAAGAATCTGGTTCTGCACAATGGAGATTTGCCCAAAGTTCTACCTCAGCATTATGGAAAACACCTGGTTTATTTGACGGTTTTGGTACGAAAACAACTTCTATATTACATACCCTTGGAGCCGCGGTATTTAGCCAAGTTGATTGGAAAATTTCAGATAAACTACATGTATTACCAGGAATTCGTTTCAACTACGACAAAAAAGATGTTGATTACAAACGTGAGACCTATGGTGGATTACAAACCTCTGACCCTGCTTTAATTGCCTTGAAAAATGGTTTGTATACGAATCAAGCTTTCAATTTTAGTGTCAATGAAAACAACATTTCCGGTCAAGTTACTTTGGCTTATAAACCAAGCAAAACATTCAACTTATTTGGAACATTTGCCAATAGCTACAAACCTGTAGGTGTGAATTTAGGGGGCTTACCCACAGCCAATGGAGCCGTACTTTTAGACCTAGCTCGAGTAAATCCGGAATTTGTTACTCACTATGAATTAGGTGTAAAAACTAAGCCAAGTGCACAGTCGACTTTAAATGTTACCATTTATAATACCGACATCAAAGATTATCAAACTCAAGTTCAAACAGCTGAAGTGGGTGTCAACAGAGGTTATTTAGCCAATGCAGAAAAAGTAAATGTGAAAGGAATTGAAATTGATGGAAGCATCCGTCTAAACAGCCATTTCTCCTTTACTGGAGCACTTTCTTACACCGACGGTATTTACGTATCTTTCAAAAATGCACCAGTACCTTTGGAAGAAACAGGCGGAACATCCGCATTCAAAGATGTTTCAGGTGGTGAATTACCTGGTATCTCTAAATGGGCTGGTTCCTTGAGTGGAGAATATATCAATTCGGGTAAATTCTTATCCTTAAAAGGTAATTATTTCATTGGCCTAGACACTTACGCTCGTTCTTCTTTCTCATCAAGTGCATCTCCCTCGCAATACCTAAACATTGCTGGATATAACTTGGTCAATGGTCGAATTGGTTTCCGTGCTTCTAATGGATTCTCCGTTTTACTTTGGGGAAGAAATATCTTAGATCGTGATTACTTTGAGCAATTATTACCAGCAGCAGGAAGTGCTGGACATTATGCAGCTGTATTGGGCGATCCAGCTACTTATGGAGTCACGCTTCGATTCACCTATTAATATTTCATTCAACAGACTAATAAACATAAGAAAGCCCCGGCCATTGCTGGGGCTTTCTATTTGAAATAGAACCTTAATTTACCTCTTTTACTTCAATCAACCGCTCTTCTCCTTTCCAAGACTCAAAGGCGACTAACCAGGATTTTCCATTCCATTGTATGGCAGGATAAGAACAATCAGCAGAGGGATTAGAAAGTATTTGATGCCTTAATTTTCCTTGTTTATCCTTGATATACATACCAATTTGTTTAAAATAACGCTCACCTTCTTGTTTAATTTGAGCATAGACCAAAGCCACCTCTCCTTTTGAATTCGAGGCTAGTTGAGCTTGTCGGTATTTATCTCCTTTCAAATGCAAAATCAAATCTTTTTTATTTTGGTAAGCCCACTTAATTCCGGAACCGCTACTGGCACCTGTATACCATGTAGCTTCTAAACCATGTGGTCCTCTTACTAAACTAGGTCCTGCATGTGGACAGGCATTAACTTGCCAATGATCCGCCATCCAAGTAACAGGTTGTGAAAATGTCTTTCCAAAGTCGCTGGAATGGATGTAGGCCATATCCCTTTCTCCTTGATCATTCAAATCCCGATAGATCAAATCAATATCGCCGTCTTTATCTGCTAATGCATCAATTCGACAACATTCACAGGTTTGTTTATCCAAAACCTTCATTTCTCCAAATCCCATTCCGTCGGAAGTCTCAGCAAACACCAATGTCCTGCCTTTGGGTCCAAACTTCACATCCAGCCATAGTGCACCAACTTGTCCATTAGCCAAAGGAAATGTCTTGCCAAAAGAATGACTCAATCCAGCGGTCGTATCTCGATGAATGGTCTGTGCTTTAGACCAATTCCCTTGTATTTCCATAGCATAAAATAAGTCCCCACTAAATCGGGACTTTTCACTTGGTTTATTTACTTCAAATAATAAAATACAAGTTCCATCTGCCTTATATGACAATTTGGGCATTCCTTCTGCATGCGTTGATGCATGTGGATGAATCGGTATAAACTCGTTAACGGACCAGGTTTGGCTAGACTTTTCCCAAACTTTTCGAAAAAACAGCGTCGAATCCCCTTGTTTCTCTACCCAAGAGAGCACAATACTTCCATCTGACTTAGTCGAAAAAGAAGGGTCCATGGCTTGTCGATTCGGACTAGAGATTTGTTGCCCTGCACACAAGTAGGTTAACAAAATCATGGATATACATAAAGAAAATTTCATAATCATTTCAATTTAAATAATGAAGATATATCCACTTGTAATCCCATATTGATAGTTCTAGGTGCCGCAGGAGTATAAGTACTTTTATCCTGGGCATTATTTCCTCTACTAGCCGAGTTTGCGTATAATTCATTACTCAGATTCATCACATTCATAAAAACCTGATAAGCTTTCCATTGATAAGCTAGTCGTACATTCAATACAGAAACTCCTGGAAGCCCTGCAAAACCAGCATCGGAGTAAGCAACCGTATTCACTTGATTTTGATACCATGAACTAATTCTTTGCCATTCCAAAGCTACTCGAGCACCTTTAACCCAATTGGGTTTATAGCTGATTTCAACATTGGCAATGAAATGTGGGGCTTGAGGCATTTCTTTATTATTGACATTTTTTAAGGCATCACTTGCTTTTTGACTTAAAACAAAATCAACAAAAATATGGCGAGCATTGGTAGCACCCAATCGTAAATTCCACTGATTGTTTGGACGATAAGAAATGGCATATTCAATTCCTTCATGAAGCGTTTTCCCTGCACTTTGGTAATCGGTAGAATTATCGGGTTGACGAATACCTAACAATTCATTTTGGCCATTTAAACGATAAATCGAGTAGTCAAGAAATACTTTAGATTGAAATAATGAAGCCCATCCTCCCACTTCGTAATTATCAAAAACAGCTGGATCTATGCTCAAATAAAATTTTTCCCCAGTTGAAATTGCTTGCGCAGCAGGTCTTAATCTAAATACTGCCGACAAAGCTGGTGGCGAAAAACCTTTGGAATAATTGGCATAAAAGCCCACATGTTGATTGGCTTCATAAGTCATGCCAATTTTTGGTGAGAACTGGGTATATGACTTATTTCCAGTACTTTGATCCATATAGTTGCTATAATCAAATGACATATCGTCCAATCTGCCGCCCAAAGAAATACGTAATTGCTCTAGAGGATGAATATCCCATTGGGCATAAATGGCTTTATTCCAAATAATCGCCTGATAATTAGATAAATATGTAGTAGGCAATAACTGAGCGATTTCATAATGCTCAACGGATTTTTTATCTGGTCGAAGGGTTGCAGTTAAATTGATTTTATAAGCCCAATAGGTATTGGGAGATCTATCAAATAGAAAACCAAGAATGATTTTGGAATCAAGCCAAGTGAACTGTCTGCTGTGCTGACCCATGATACCTATACTAGTAAAACTATTCGAATTGATTTGGCCAGAAGCACTTGTGGATGGTGCGGTCCATGCAATGCTATAAGCAGGATTTTGTCCCAGCGAATTATCCCGATAAAATGCCGTTAAACTAGAAAATGAATTATTGGATCCTTTATGCTCTAACGTAATTCTTGAGCGAGTAGAAAAAGAACTTCTATAGGTAAAATCAGCGGGGCTTTTATAGCTTCTAGAATAATATCCTAAGCTATCAATATTTCCACCTGTTTGTGAAAAATAGTCGTTATACGCAAAGGAAGACCACAATTTGGTATGAGGAGAAATCTGGTAATCCAAGCGAATATTAATGGAAGACTTATCAAAATCAGAATTGGAAGCCCAAGCATTTTTTTGTCGGGCAACATAACCACCAGTCATCAAAGCCCATTTTTTACTGAATGGGCCACCTGCTGTGAATTGAGTTCTTGCATATCCCCATTCATCTGCTTGAAAACCAATGGATGCGGTAGGTATACCCGGGGCCATTTTACTGATTAGATTAATAGCACCACCAACAGCTTCAGGTCCATATAAAGAAGAGGCTGGGCCTTTGATTACTTCTATAGAATTTAGACCCTGTAAATTGGTTTCAATGAGGGCATTATGATTAAATACACCTAGCGGACGCAATGGAAGGCCATCTTCCATGTATAAAAAATAGGGGGAAGTCCCAAAAGGCTGACGAATACCCATGGCATGTTGTTCATTGTTGTAGTTCAACATGACCACTCCTGGTACTTTATTGATGATTTCTGTCAACTGTATGGCTTTGGTATCTTGCAATAAAGTCGAGCTAATTTTATGGATTGCTACGGGAGTTTCTGTTCGAACCGCGGCTTGTCGGGAGGCAGTAACAAGCACGGCCGTTAAATCCGTAGAAGCTTCTTCCAACTGAATGATGGAATTGAAATCTGTTCCTTTCAATTTTAAGGCTTGAAAGCCTAAGGAGGAAATTACATATTCCTCAGAGGACTGAAGAGAACGTAGAACAAACTCTCCTCGTTCACTACTTAATGCGATGATTTTATTGTCATGAGACAATGAGGCTCCAATAATGGGCTCTTGAGTATTGGCATTTAGAATTTTAAAAGTACGTTGTTGGGCATTACTTGCTAAAGCCAGCAAGCAAAAAAACGCTAAGAATAAAGCTTTCATTTTAAACTAATTTACATGAGAAAAATAAGCTTGAATAATTTATTCAAGCCTTAAAATCAAGAAATTAGCAATGGCGTGGAGGGTGAAAAGGCAGATGAAGAGAAGACTGAACAGACATGGAAGCCACAGGAAAATGATCCTCTGAAACATCAGATAACGAAACTTCGAATGTTAAGCGGGAAAACGCTTGACAAGCTAATTGAATTTCAGGCATTTTTTCCAAACGCTGGGAATTCGATTTTTGCTCTTTATCTTCTGCGGCTTTTAATTTTTTAGCCAGATAACATTGTCCATTACAATTCAATTTTGGCTTATCTCTATTTTCGCACAAATTTTTAGCGATATAATTCCTATTCACCTGAAAATATGCCACAGATGCCCATTGACTCATCAGAGGCAATTGAATGGCAAGCAGTAAAATAATGGCAATGATTCGATTCATGGTGATTCGCAAAATTATACTTTTACAGGTAGATATACATCGAAAATTCTAGATTAAATTTTGTTTCATTTTTTGACTCAACCATATTCCAAGTGTACCTAAAAACATTAAAATAGCCACGCCAAACAGAATTTCATTACTATAAGGAATCTGAACTAAATTCAGAAAACTCATCCCTTGTAACATTAAAATAAGTTCATTGAATAAAATGCCAGCTATAAATAATCCAACTGCAGCGACTAAGAAACGATTAAAATAAATATACTTTTTCCACAAGGCATAGCCCAATACATATAGGCTAATTACGCCTAAAAGAACCAAGTGCAAGTAAGCAATAACTACTGGCCTAAATCCAAAAGCATATTCACTTAGACTTGGGATAATGGACAATAATTGCAGACTAAATTTCAAGCTGGCAGCCAAAGCCGCTAAAATCCATAAAAAAAGGACCAAACCTGATACTTTTTGTAAAATTTTGTGCTGATTTTTCTTGACTTGAAAAAGCCAATAAAACCAGGTTATAAACTGAATGATGGCAGCAATAACCAATATTATGTACACGAAGAAGGGCAGTTTAGCCCACATGATGGACAATAAATAAGCGAAGGGTAAGCTTACTGAAAATAGCCAAAATACGCGTTGTGAATGGGCTATTTTCACCCCTATTTGATCTAAAAAGTAGGTAAAAAGACCTAAGCAAGAAAAGATAAAATAGCCATTGTATTGAAAATGTAAATAGTAATATACCGAGGCTAAGTATTTCTCTGGGTTATTGATTTTATTGGACATCAAGTAGGCCAAAAAAATGGTCCCCAAAGAGGATAGAACATTAAAAATAATGCTGGCTTTTATATAATAATCCCCTACGGTAGATGATGAAGAACGGCGCATAAACGACCAAACTCGAAAGCAAAATAAAAAATTGATGGCTGTACTAAGGGTGGAGAAAAAGATGGAAAAGGGTCCATATCCCTGGTAAACAAAGGCAAATAGCATGAAAAATGCTGCCAAGGTGTTCCATCCAAGTAAATTTTTATATACAAATGGTTCTTTTCCTTGATTTCTTTCTTGCAAACTAAATGCTAACAAAGTCATGATCATTTGACTTACCCAAGCGGAAAAAGCAAAATGGGAGTGCCCATGCAGTAGGTGTTTTTGATGAATAACCGGAAACGAGAAGGCAATTTTATAGCGCAGCATTACCCCTAACATGGCTACTACCACTAGATTAAATAAAGCTATTTGCACCCAAAAATTGACTCCCTTCCCTTTCATACCCTGTACTTATTCAAACAAAAAGACTTTTCGATTTTCAATTTTCAATTTGCCCTCCACATGTAAATTTCGAATTACACGTATGACTGTTTCTACTCTCAAACCCGTTAAATCAGCTATCTGTTGACGCGTCAAATGCACTAAATGATCATCTAGAGAAACATATTGCTGGGTATCTTTTAAATAATTTAAAACGGCAACTACCAATTTTTCAGGCTCATTGCTGGTCATTTCTTTTAATAAAAAGAACTTAAATCGCAGGTATTGAGCCAATCTTTTCGTCAATTCAAAATGAATTTCAGGATGATCTTTTAATAGGTCTTGAAAACTTGATTTAGGTAATCGGATAACGGTGGATTTTACTAAAGCGATGGAGGATGAAACATAGCTCCCTCCATCAAATAAGGGTATTTCTCCTAGGCTTTCTCCTGGATTAATTAAACGCTGCAAGTACTCCTTTCCATCGTCGGTAATATTGACCCATTTCAATTGACCTTCTACCAATTGGTAATAAAATATACATTCGGTTCCCTCCGAAAAAAGGGTTTCATTTTTTTCTAAAGTACGGTAAGTACCTCCCCAAGAAACCAACAATTTTTCGTCAATCATGATTGAAAATTTTAGCGAAACAAGCGCATTCTGATGAGTTCAAATATGAGCGAAATCATACCAATTTATGATTAAAATCACATTTAGCCAAATAGGCTGAAAATCAGCTCAATACGTTGATTTTCAGGATTTTAATATACCTTATATATATACGTATAGACTCAAACCACCACTTTATGACTGCACGCATAAAGTTCAAAAAATCTGGGCTCTAACATTGTCCCAACAAAAAAATCATACAATGAAAACAGTAACAATGATGCTTGCCCTGAGCCTTTGGCTGACCTCCTGTGGAAGTAATGATGGATCGAATGCTTCCGCGGATTCAAGTGCTCAAGCTGCCTCCTCTGAAAGCACTGGAGGAAATCCTGATTATGATCCAAAACGTGGAACTGGAAAATTCAACGATGTGGTCATCAGTCCAACCCTTGACAAAGCTTTAGCTGAAAAAGGAAAAGCAACTTCGGATGTCAAATGTGGTAGCTGCCACAAATTAACGGATGAAAAATTAGTTGGACCAGGATGGAAAGGCGTGACTAGTCGACATACTCCTGCATGGATTTTGAATTTCATGACCAATACGGATGAAATGATTAACAAAGACCCTGCTGCACAAGCCCAGCTTGAAATATGCTTAGTAAGAATGCCGAATCAAAACTTAAGTGATGATGAGGCTAAATCCCTTTATGAGTACATGCGTCAAAACGACGGCGTAAAATAAATTTCAACCAAATAATTAATCACATGAAGACTAATTTAACCAAAATCCTAGCTCTTTTGATGTTTGTTGGATTGACTATTCAATCTTGTAAACCTAAAAATGCAGGAAATGCTTCTTCCTCAGGTTCTGCGGAAAAAGCCTATGTTGCCCCAGGTAAATATGATGAATTTTACAATCTGGTATCAGGAGGTTTCTCTGGACAAATGAGTGTTTACGGCCTACCTAGTGGTCGTTTATTCCGAGTTATACCAGTATTTTCTGTGGACCCAGAAAAAGGTTATGGCTACAGTGAAGAGACAAAACCCATGTTAAACACCTCCCATGGATTTGTCCCTTGGGATGATCTTCACCACACAGAACTTTCTCAAACGAATGGTGAAGTGGATGGTCGTTGGATTTTTGGTAATGCCAATAATACTCCACGTGTGGCACGTATTGATTTAGCTAGCTTTAAAACTGCTGAAATCATTGAATTACCCAATAGTGCGGGTAATCACTCCTCTCCTTTCATTACAGAAAATACGGAATATGTGGTCGCAGGTACACGTTTCTCCGTACCGCCAGATAATGCCAATGGTGATATTCCCATTGATACTTACAAAGAAAACTTCAAAGGATATATCAGTTTCATTTCGGTGAAAAAAGAAAGTGGTGAAATGGATTTGGCCTTCCAAATTGAATGCCCAGGAGTAAACTTCGACTTAAGTCATGCGGGAAAAGGAAAATCCAATGGTTGGTTCTTCTTTAGTTGCTACAATACTGAACAAGCCAATACGCTTTTAGAAGTAAATGCTTCTCAGCGTGATAAAGACTTCATCATGGCAGTCAATTGGAAAAAAGCAGAGGAATACATCAAAGCAGGAAAAGCAAAACGTGTAGCAGCTAAATACGCACACAATAAATACAGCGAAAAAACGCATACTGCAACCTCTGAAATGAAAAAAGAGGTCTTGGTTTTGGATGCCAAAGCATTAAAAGATATCTGCTATTTCATTCCTTGCCCTAAATCTCCTCACGGATGTGACGTGGACCCTACGGGTGAATACATTGTTGGATCTGGCAAATTGGCTGCATTAATACCGGTATTTAGCTTTGACAAAATGATTAAGGCTATTGAAGGAAAACAGTTTGATGGAAGCTTTGAAGGTATACCAGTAATCAAATATGAAGCAGCTTTATACGGTGAAGTGAAAAAACCTGGTCTAGGTCCATTGCATACTGAATTTGATGGAAAAGGTAATGCCTATACTACCTTCTTCGTATCTAGTGAGGTAGTTAAATGGAACATCAAAGATTTGAAAGTACTTGATCGTGCTCCTACTTACTATTCTGTAGGTCACTTATGTATCCCTGGTGGAGACAGCAAAAAACCTAATGCCAAATACCTAATCGCTTATAATAAAATTACCAAAGATCGCTACTTGCCTACAGGTCCAGAGTTGACTCAAAGTGCGCAATTGTATGATATCAGCGGTGATAAGATGGAAATGATTCTCGACTTCCCTACCATTGGTGAACCGCACTATGCGCAAGCTATTTCGGCAGATTTAGTCAAAGATCGGTCCATTAAGTTTTACAAGATCAATGAGAATGAGAACAAGTACGTAACCAAAGGCGAAGGCCAGGCGAAAGTTGTTAGAGAAGGAAATGTGGTCCATGTATACATGACATCAATTCGTTCCCACTTTGCTCCAGACAACATTGAAGGCATCAAAATGGGTGATGTGGTGTATTTCCACGTGACAAACTTGGAGCAAGATTGGGATGTTCCTCATGGATTTGCTATCAAAGGAGCTACCAATGCTGAGTTACTCATCATGCCTGGTGAAACTCAAACCATGAAATGGGAACCAGATCGAGTAGGTATTTTCCCTATGTACTGTACGGACTTCTGTAGCGCATTACACCAAGAAATGTCTGGATACATCCGGGTATCTCCCAAAGGAAGTGGTGTACCATTAAGCTTTAGTTTAGGAAAGACTAAACCCATAGCTAAAAACTAATTCAATCAGGAGAGTATGGCTTTCCATACTCTCCTTTACTTCCATTAAAATTTGAACCATTATGAAAGTTTTATCCATAACTATATTGGCTGCTATGTTCATGTTCACGGCAGCTTGTTCTAGCTCGGAAGCAGATACTTCTTCTAGTACAACGGAAACCGCTGCCAATGCTGGCGGTCAAGAAAACGTAAAAGACGATGATTCACAACAAGATGTAGTCAAAGTAGCAGTAGGATCAAAAGATCATACCACTTTAGTGGCTGCCTTGAAACAAGCTGATTTGGTTACTTCCCTATCCAATGCTGGGCCATTTACCGTCTTTGCTCCAACCAACGCCGCTTTTGATAAAGTTGACAAAGCTACCTTAACCGCCTTGATGACGGATGAGAAAAAGGCGGATTTACAGAATATACTTCAATACCATGTAACCGTATCAGCACTAAAAGCAGATTACCTGCAAGATGGACAAGTATTGGGAATGGTCAATGGCGACAATGTTACCGTGAGCATTAAAAATGGTAAAATCATGTTAAATAATTCTGCTGCAATCATTGCTTCTGTACCTGCATCCAATGGCATCATACATGTTATTGATGGTGTTTTATTGCCTCCTAGTAAATAGTTTAAATTGCCTGACACATGAATACGCAACAAATGGGAAAACCAGCACGCTTACTGCTGTTCATCTCCTCTATTTTATTACCCTTTGTGGTTTATTTGCCCATCTGGAAAATTGAATTAGACGCACCTCAATATCCGGAAGGGTTGAGCCTTCAAATTCATGCCAATGATATTCGAGGAAACGTGGATATCATCAATGGCTTAAACCACTACATTGGAATGAAAACCATGCATAAAGAGGACTTTATAGAATTTACTGTATTGCCTTATATCATTGTAGGTTTTGCCATTTTGTTTTTCATTGGTGCTTGGGTCAATCGTAAAAAAATACTCTATTTTCTCTTTTCAGCCTTTGTTTTGTTTGGCATCGTAGCCATGGTGGACTTCTGGAAATGGGAATACGATTATGGACATGATTTAGACCCCAATGCTGCCATTCAAGTGCCAGGTATGGCATATCAACCACCACTAATTGGCTTTAAACAGCTATTAAATTTTGGAGCATATTCCATGCCTGACCTTGGTGGTTGGATATTTATCCTTATTGGTTTGATGTTACTGACTGGGGTCATTTTGGAATGGCGTATTTCCAAAAGCCCCAGATCAGTTTTATTCTTCTTACCTATATTATTCCTTTTTCAAGCTTGCAGCATAGAAGTAAAACCCATTCAAGTTGGTCGAGATAGTTGTCATTTTTGTAAAATGGGCATCAGTGATATCCGATTTGCTGCGGCTATATTAACCCAGCAAGGAAAGACCTTTCCTTTTGATGACTTAAAATGCTTGTTGGGTTATTTACACATCAACAAGGATACACAAGTCAAAGACATTTATGTCAGTAATTTTTCTGGAAATCATGAATTAATTCTGGCATCTCAAGCCGCGTTTATATCTAGTCCTTCATTAGGAAGTCCTATGGCTGGAAACTTGGCAGCTTTTGTAGATAAAAATGAATTAACCAAAAACAACCAAGCATTAGCTGGACAAGAAAAAACTTGGGAAAGTATTCGCCAATGATTAAGCTTAAAACTTACCTCTTCTTATTCTTTTTCAACGCTCTATTTCTACCTTCAGTCCAAGCAAGCACTTGGATAGTAGGAAAGAATGAACGGTTTAAAACATTAGCCAATGCCATCCAACATGCACAACCTGGAGATAGCATTCTGGTTAAGAAAGGGGTATATCATGAGCATAACCTCATCATCAACAAATCCTTACACCTCATTGGTCAAGGATTACCTATTTTGGATGGAGAAGGAAAATATGAAGTCCTGTCCATTAAAGCATCCCATGTAAGAATTCAAGGATTTCATATCCGAAATTCCGGTATATCCAGTTTAAAAGATTTAGCCGGCATCAAAATTTACGATTCACAGTATGTCCAAATTATCCAAAACCTCATCACCAATTCATTCTTTGGTGTGTATGTCCAATATGGAAAACATTGTACCATTAATAACAACCGAATCATTGCTTATGGGGTTGAGGAACAACAAAGTGGTAATGGAATTCACTGCTGGAATAGCAGTTATTTGCAAATCAAAAACAACTTAATTACTGGCCACCGAGATGGGATTTATTTTGAATTTGTCACTCAATCTCTCATCAAAAACAATCGTTCATTCCGAAATCTCCGTTACGGATTGCACTTTATGTTTTCTAATAATGATACCTATATCTCCAATGTATTCACCAACAATGGTGCCGGGGTAGCCGTCATGTTTTCCAATCATGTCAACATGTATTACAATACCTTTCACCAAAATTGGGGGGATGCATCCTATGGAATCCTGCTTAAAGAGATTTCTGATGGCATCATTCAGGGAAATCATTTTGAAAAAAATACGACGGGCATTTACCTAGAGGGGGTTAGTCGGGTTAACATGAGCAAAAACACATTTTCCAACAATGGCTGGGGACTTAAAATACAAGCTAGTTGTCAAGACATGACCATACATCAGAATAACTTCATGAACAACACATTTGATGTGAGTACCAATGGCACTTTAGTCCTAAACAGTTTTGATGGTAATTATTGGGATAAATACGATGGTTATGACTTAAACCGAGATCACATTGGAGATATACCTTTTAGACCCGTTAGTTTATTCTCCATCATTCTAGAAAAAAACCCAACCACATTGATCATGTTTCGCAGTTTCATTTCGGCCTTGATGGATAAGACGGAGAAATTAATTCCAAGCCTAACTCCTGAACAATTAAAAGATCAATTTCCACTCATTAAACCGATCAAATTATGATCATCACGGAACACATTAACAAGCGTTTTGGAAATCAACAGGTACTCAAAGATGTGCATATAATGTGCCGTCCTGGCGCCTGTATCGCCTTGATTGGCCCAAACGGAAGTGGAAAAACAACTTTGATTAAAAGCATTTTACAAATGGTGCTTCCTGATACAGGCAAAGTCATTTTTCAAGGAGAGGATATTACAGGACAATGGTCCTACCGTGCTAAAATCGGGTTTATGCCCCAAATGACACGCTATCCAGAAAACATGAGTATCGGCGAAGTCATGTCCATGATGATCGACATTCGAAAAGATCAAAAAAACCTAGACGAGGAATTGATTGATCAATACCACTTAAAAGAAATTTACCATAAAAGAATGGGGACATTATCTGGTGGAATGCGGCAAAAAGTAGGCGCTTGCTTGGCTTTTTTATTTCAACCTGACATCTTGATTTTGGATGAACCTACGGCAGGATTGGATCCACTTTCTTCTGAAATTTTGAAACAAAAAATCCTAAAAGAGAAAGCAAAAGGTAAATCCACCATCATTTCATCACACGTGTTGAGCGAACTGGATGAAATGATTACCGAAGTTATCTACATGCAGGATGGTCAGGTCTTATTTCAAAAAACTTTAGAAGATTTACAGCAAGAGACCCATGAAGTAAAATTATCCAAAATGATTGCCAAGATCATTGCATAGAAGCCCATGAACAAGATATATAAACATGTAATAGCTGACATCATCCGAAATCGGATAGTTCTATTTTACACCTTCATTTTATTGCTAGCCTCATTGAGCGTATTTAGTTTAGAGGATACTTCTTCCAAAGGACTGTTGAGTATGTTGAACATCATCCTCATGATAGTCCCTTTGGTCTGTTTGATTTTCTCTACAATTTACATGTACAATAGCAGTGAATTTATTGAATTGCTACTCAGTCAACCCTTAAGAAGAAATACCATTTGGTGGAGTCTTTTTATTGGCTTAATCACAGCCCTAGGATTGGCATTTTTTGTTGGCGCGGGTATTGTCATCCTCATTTTTGAACCCAGTTTTCTTGGCTTGATGCTGGTGATTTGTGGAATACTTTTGACATTCATTTTCACGGCCATTGCCTTATTGGCCGCAGTTTTAACCAAGGACAAAGCCAAGGGAATTGGCCTTTCCATTATTCTTTGGCTGTTTTATGCCATTATTTTTGATGGTATTGTTTTATTCATGCTATTCCAATGGGCCGATTACCCCATTGAAAAATTCATGATTTTGATTAGCATGCTGAATCCCATTGACTTGGCACGCATTCTAATTCTCATGCAAATGGATGTCTCAGCATTGATGGGATATACGGGGGCTATTTTCAAGGATTTCTTTGGTACATCTGTTGGAATTGCCCTATCATTTGGCACTTTAATTTTATGGGTAATCATTCCCTTTATCTGTTCATTACGCTATTTTAAAAAGAAAGACCTATAATGTTATACCATACTTTACTCTTGTTGCATTTGATAGGCGCCTGTATTTGGTTAGGCGGACATCTCATTTTGAGTTTGCAAATAGTGCCTAAAGCACTAGTAAAAAAAGATGTCCAGCTTATTCAACAATTCGAAAAAATATTTGAGCCCATAGGGATACCTAGTTTAGTCATACAAATTATTACTGGGGTTTGGATGGCTATATTCCAATATGGTATTCAATTTAATTGGGATAATGCCATTCAAAGAAACATCATCATCAAATTAAGTTTATTAGTCCTTAGCCTTTTATTGGCACTTCATGCCCGCATTTTCATCATACCTAAACTAAGTTTAGTCAATCTCCCCATGATGGTTTTACACATCCGATTCATCACCCTAGTTGCCCTCCTTATGGTGTTTTTCGGCTTACAATTTAGGTTTGGAGGACTTTAATAAATAAGCATATGAAAAAGATCATTTATTTCTTGATGTCATGGACTTTTATTGGTCTTGGATTAGCCTTTGTGCCAAATTCCAAACCCCAATACCTCCATATCGACAAAACACAAAAGGTTTACACAGTAGCAGCAAGCTGTGGTTCTTGCCAATTCGACATGCCAGGTGAAGAATGTCTTCTGGCCATCAAATTAGACAATAAAAAATACTATGTAGAAGGCCCCAATATCAATGATTATGGTGGTAGTCACTCTAAAAACGGATTTTGTAAGGTTGTTAGAAAAGCGCAAGTTCAAGGCAAAATTGTAGATAACAAATTTGTGGCTACCTATTTCAAATTACTGCCTCTCTAACAACCTCTACAATACGTTGAAACTTCTATTTCAAGGTGTAATGCATTCCTACACCCATTCGAATAATTCCAAGCATTTGATCTGGTTCATCATTCAATCGAGTGATGGCCACATCTCCTGATAAACTTAAATGGTCGGAGATCTTAGTTTCAACCCCTTGCCCTAAGGCATAGCCGAAACATTTATTTAATTTATTATTTTCCTTCAATAGTGGGTTGGGCATATTGTTTTGATAAGTCGACATACCTACACCCAGAAAAACATAAGGGGTAAACGGAAATTCGCTTTGTGGGAAATTATGGATATACCTTCCTCCATAAAAATTAAATTCCTTGACTGGATCTGTAGAAATAGGTTGAATAAATGCTTCAAAATGGTTTAAGGTGGTAAACTCATGTCGCCAAGTAATTCCCAAACTAGAATAAGAATAGCGGATACCAAAACTGTTTTTGGGTGCTTCGCTGTTAATCCCACGGGGATCAGATGAAGCTAATGTGGTGGTTGGATTACTGGGTACTAGGGCACAAGCCAACATAGTCGCCTTAGCTAAGGCGGTCATTCCTAGATTTTTCATAGGTTTAAAATTTATAGGTTAACAGAGAGCCTATCGGAGAGTAGATCAATACCTAGCCGAAGAGCGGATTTCCTAGGAAATAACTTTCCTAGGTTTACCTGTAAAAATAGAATGGAAAATTTTAAAATTCTATGATTGGGGAAGCAACAAAAACTTTGATTGTTAAGCACATAAGCAACATCAACGCGAAAAAATACAATTTTTATCAAAAAATTGCCATTTGATACTTACTAGTTTTAAAATTTATAAAAATTAATGAACGAAACTATATTGGCATTAATTTAAACTTTACTTTACAAGCCAAGTAAAAACAGTCCATTTAATCAACCAAATAGCCTCAAATGCACATTATTGATATAGCGCTAAAATACAGCTTAAAACAAATATGGCTTATTTAATCACCCAAATGGCCATATTGGAATTTAAAACGCTTTAGTAAGAAAGCCAAAATAGTTCAATTTTTTAGGGCTTTAACTATTTTCATGACTTTCGTCATGTTTTTGAAAAATGTCCCACAAATGCTTAAAAATGAGACTATTTAGAATATTCCCCCAAAAGAATAGTTGACTCCAAAATTCAAGGAAATACCATCTAAATTAGGACCCTTTACATTGGTATTAAATAAAGTCATACGAGCTGCTTCTCCATTTAATGAAATCCTATCCGTTACCTTTAGCTCCATGCCAATCCCAGCACTGTAGCCCATAAGATTGAACAAATCAGTAGGGTCTTTCATTTTGCAGCCTATATGTTTGATTTCACTGTAGGCATAACCAAAACCCGCAAAAATATAAGGGTTAATTGGAAAGTCTTTTTCTTGAAGAAATGTGTGAAGATAACGAACGCCTAATACCGTAGTTCGTTTATTCGGATCATTTTCTATAGGTCCAGCAAAGGCTTCTACTTGGTCCGACTGATCAATTTTCATGCGAAAGGTGATTCCTTGGCATAAGGTGGTGTACTTGTAACCAATGGCATGTTTGTACAACTGATTCGTTTCTTGGGCAAAACCGACGTATGAAAAACTAATGGCGAATAGCCATGCGATGATTTTACTAGTGGTTTGTATCTTACTTTTTTTCGTGGTTGGTAAACTTAATGTAATCATGGTGTGGTCATAGATTAGGACCGCTTAGGTCCTCAGTGAACGTTTTTTTTCATTTTATCAGATTTAAATTATTAATAATAGAAACAACAGTTTGGTACTCTAAAACTCTAATATGGCTTATTATGGGCCAGTTACTATCTCTTTTTTATTTTAATGACATACTCGTAAATATTTATCCCTTCTTCCTCAACAAAAGCTCGGTTAAAACTCTGTACAGAACTGTAGCCCGATTGCTGAGCGACTAATTCTAAATCCATCTCCTGATTGGAGCTCAATAGGTTTTTGGCATATTCTATTCTGAGCTGACTTCGTAATGAGGTAAACTTCGACTTAATGATGTAGTTAAAACAATAGTAGATATGATGCTTGGGCAATTCCAATTTTGATGCTAAAATATCCACATTAAACTCAGGATCTAAATACCATTTCTCCTCATGAATACTATCCAAAATCCGTAAAGCGTCTTCTTTTAGTGGATCATCGGATTTATTGACGTATTTATAAATTTCAGCTGCATTTAAAAAATGGTCAAAAGATTTGCGCTTCTTTTTAACAATGGGAATACCATATAATACTTGAGGAAAAATCACAATGAGTAAAGGGATCATCAAAAAGCATATCAACACAATCAAGGTCAGCGGTGAATGCATGACTGTTTGCTTGGGAATATGAGGCGTATTCATAAATACAATGGCCCCTGCCAAATAACTTAAGGCTGCAAAACTAACCACTGTTAGTAGCAACATTAACCATTTCTTCATTAATATTCGATGGCTATCTGGAAGTGCATTCCGGTAGAGTTCATTGCTGTGCTCGCGATACATTTTAATGATCAGGATGACATAAACCAACATGAATATTGGTCGACCAATCATATTGAAATTACTTGGATAGATCCATCCTAAATTCAGTGTTTTCAGGTAATTAGGATCTGCCAGAATTTGATTTGCTAGATCTAAGGCCTCATTCCATGGTCGCAAATAACTAGGAAAAACGTTAATTAAAGCAATGAAGAAAGGCAAATAATGCAGGTAATCGATTGGATAAATTTTTGAACTATCCAATAAAGTACTGCGAAAATAGAAATACAAAAATGGCCCAACTAAATAATAAGTAGGAATACTGTAAACCCCCATAAATATCAACATGGTGGGCGATTCACTGGCAAAAATACTGTAATGAAGTAAACCGAAGAGCGCAATGACAACCAATACCCCAGACAAGTAAATTGTGTTGCGATTGACTCTAAAGTTAAAGACAGCCAAAACCAGTGAAACCACTAGTTTGAATAAGACCAAGAAGATCAACATGCCATCCATATACAGACTCAATTTTTTTACTTTATATTTTTACTCACATCAAGATTGTGCTACTTATGGCAAGAAGCTATATCATGACGAAAATTCATCAATTTTATTTCAAAAAAATTTTGCTAGAACATCAGGAGACCTTGGTAATTTACTCGATAAAATATATTCCACAAATCAGGAACAACATTTTTCAAACTAATAGAGAACACGGAGTATAATACCCCATTTCGAATTACCAATTCAATCGTGTTCAAAATTAGCTGACAATTCTTGATTAGACTAATTTTAAACAATGATTTTTGTCATTAAAAATGCAAATTAGATTAATTTTTACAAAGGATTCTTTGGGTTTTATCATTGTTTACCCATGTTTGTTTGCGCAATAGGTCAAGAATACAGAATATAATTTTGCATTTTAAATTCTGAGAGCAATTTATTCTATACTGAGTTATTCACTTTTAGCCAACAAGATTTACAGCAAGTCCTCCACTTGCTTTTTGATATTCGCAGCAATTTTGGCGGTTGGAAGATCATTGGCATCTACACCAAAAGGGTCCTCGATTTCCTCGGCTATGAGCTCTAAACTAGCCAGTACATAATATGTAAATACTACTACAGGAATGGCTAAATAGCCTAGTTTATGTAATTAGAAAACAGCATTTTGACTCATGCTTGACTTGTTAATTCAGGTAATCAATGTGTAACACATGATAGAGGTATCAATTTCCAAAGAGTCACTATTAGCGAAAATAGATTCCAATAAAAATCATCTGAGGCAATAGCTAAGGAAAGGTAGCTGATTGATGAAATAGAAAGAAGAAAACAATTCTGTTCTATTTGTTGTAACTGGCTTGAAAAAATAATGAAATTAAATGATCTAGAATTACAGATTTTAACAATTTCAAATCAACTCACTTAAGAAATTGGACATAAAAAAAGCCCATATAAAATATGAGCTTTAAAGTGGTCGCGTAGGGCTCGTTTTAGCTGATATTTTGCGACAAATTACCTTTTGAAAGGATTACTTTGCTCATCTAATGAGCAGAAATTAACTTTTAAAACTTACATAAATTTACCAAATGTAATCTGTCGGAATAATTATGGTAACTATTA
>NZ_JAANOG010000014.1 GCF_019923745.1 Aquirufa aurantiipilula | reverse complement strand
TAGGGTCTTGAAGATGCTTAGAAATAAATACCTGTCTTCGATGTTTATAAAAGCTAGCTCTTGTTTTACCTAGTTTATGCACAATAGGGGCTACTTTCTGCCCTTTTTGGACGGCTTTGAAGCTAATATCGAACCAGCTTTTTTTTTAACTTCATCAATATCCAATCCTTGTTGTTCACAAATAACCTCTAAGGTACTTTCAGCAATCACTCGGTCAGTGACAATGTCTGCTATGGACATCTTTAAGCGCTTTATTTCAAGCTTCAAAGCGGCTATTTCATCTTTTTCTTGGGGAGTTTCCACACGAATAGTTTTTGGTATCAGGTTAAAATTACCACTTTTTCTCGCCCAATATGCAATAGTGTTCGAACCTTTAATTCCATAGCGCCGCTGTAATTCATGGGTGCTATAAATTCCTTGAGAAAGTTCTTCTAAAACTTGTTGTTTGAAACTTTCACTGTAACGATAAATCCTCTTAATTTTAAGCATAAGTATTCAGTTTATAACTGTCTACTTTTTTCAGGACGGTACATAGTGAGTTGGATATGGGTGAAAGCTGAATTATATAGGGCATTTTGGTTAGAATCTCCAAGTCAAATCCACCATTCACCATTTACCTTTTACAATTTAGAATGGTTCATATTTCGCCTGAATAATATAATAGTTCCCATGTTGACCCTGTATGATGGAATTTCCCAGGTCATCAATATCATTGATTTGCAAGCTATCTTGATTAAACTTTGAGCCTTTGGGAAAACGAATACCAATCACAAAACAGCCTTCAATCTCAACCGCAATGCGAGCAAATACTGTGGAATCTTTCGTAACTGTATTTCTTTGAATAACTGTAGCCGGATATGCCCCATCCTCAAAAATACAGGCATATGGCAAATGGGCATTCTTTTTTTCTGGCAAAGACTTTTTAGTCTTAGCCTGTTGTGCAAAGGCTAAACTTGGAATCATTAAACATAAAAGTGTAATTAGTCGAAGCAAAGCAGTTTGTAGGGAATGAAGAATGTAGAATGTAGAATGAAGAATTAAAAATGTAAGATGGTAAATCAATTTCATTTACATTCCAACATTTATAATTTATAATTTATAATTTATAATTTATAATTCATAATTTATAATTTATAAATTACCTCACTTCTTCTTTACCAAACTTAATATACTGTTCCCAATCATATTCATTGATATCATGTTTACCATCGCGTATATGGTAACGAATAAGTTTGCCTACTGGTTGATTTAAACCAGGCATTTCTATGTTGCCTAATCCCTTTTTGCCATACAAAGCATATACTTTTTCCATTTCTTTAGCACTCAAAAATTCTCCCTTAGGATCAGACCATTGATCGCCAAAAGCAGAGGCAACGTAAACGGGACGAGGTGCCATCAAACTCAACAAAATATGTTGGTCAAAAGGTAATTCATTCTCACGGTCAGCATAGGTGGCATATGTAGGTATAAACCAATGCGGGAAACTATTGGTAATCCTCCAAATAGTTTCTCCATAAATTCTTCTACTTAAAGCAGCTCCACCTTCACCGGATTCATTGGAAATGATGGCTGCAAATCGACGGTCATTGGCACCTGACCATAAAGCGGCCTTGCCTAATCGAGAATGTCCATGCAATATCACTTTCTTCCCATCTATTTCCTTGATACTTTGGGCCAAATCCAACATGCGACTCAAACCCCAAGCCCAAGCTCCATTGGCCGTCCAAGCTTCAGGTTTTAAACCCAATTCACTTGCCAATTTTGTTCTTACTCCATTTTTATACCCTGTAGCAAAATCTTCTTCAAAATCACCACAAGCGGCCGTAATCGTTCCGAAGCCCGCATCGATGACTTTCTCAATCTGCCAGCGACTAGCCCACTCTCCTCGAGAAGCAGCTTGAGAAATATTCTTGATAAATTTTGGCTCGTTGTTACATACCACATATTTATCAAATACAGGAATCCCTTCATCCGTACTGATGGTTTGGTTTCCACAAAAATTCAAACCCATAAATACCGGAACCTTCTTGCTTGATTTAGGTAAAATCACCACCACTGTGGCTTGAACTTTCCCGGCAAAATCCATTTTCCAAATCGATTGTATCGCTTTTCCTCCCAAAATTTCTTTCTGAGAAATTAGGGTATTGCTTTGCTTAATAGATTTTTTAGGCATTTGACCATACATGTGGTCAGCAAACAGAGTTAACCAGGTAGCTCTATTCTTTTCCCAATCTGCTTGGCTACTAATTTGCTTAGAACCAATTTGTAAAGGATCAGGCAGAGTAAATTGACCGACTTTACTTTCATCGTAATTCGCTACAAAAGGTTTTTGTTGGGCCATGATCGTAGTACTTATCAAACAAAAAAAGAGAAAATTTTTCATATTAACGTTCTATTTTAAAGCAGAATATTATTTTGTTTTAACCTGAAAAGGAATCAGCACTTGTGATTCTTTAATGGGTTTTTTATGAATTAAATCCAAAGCCAAGGCTATAGCTTGTGCTCCCTGTTGTTCCGCATTTTGTAAAATGGTGGCATCTAAAGTTCCGGCATCTACCGCTTTTAAGGCATCTCCAATGCCATCCACACTAACAACCACTACTTTATCTTTTTTCTTGGCATCTAATAATGCTTGCATAGCGCCCAATCCCATTTCATCGTTATGAGCAAACACTCCTTGGATTTGATCCCCATAGGACTGTATCCAATTTTCCATTAAAGACATGGATTTAGCCCGATCCCACTCTCCTGTTTGGGTCGCTAATAATTTCATATTGGGATAGGCTTTCAATGCCTCAACAGCACCACGTTCACGATCTATCTGGGCTGCTTGACCCATGTATCCTTGAATTATCAAGATGTTGCCTTGACCATTTAATTTCTTCGCTAAAAAATCAATGGCCATTTTAGCTGATTCTGCATCATCTGACCCTACCCAAGCATCCGGTTTTTCTTTGGTAGATGAGTTGACATTGACAATGGGAATACCAGCTTTTTTTGCTCGTAATATCGCGGGAGAACTAGCCTCAAATTCTGCTGGATTTAATATGATTGCGTCAACTTGTTGACTGATAAAATTCTCTACTTGTTCCACTTGTTTCAAAGCTGAGCGTTCAGCATCCACCACAATTAATTCTACATCAGCCTCTTTAGCATGCTTTTCTAGTGAAGCACTTACTTGTTGAATGAACTCATTTTGTAAACTCAGCATAGATACCCCTATGACGATTTTTTTCTTTTCTCCTGATTCCTTGCTACCACAAGCCCATGCTAAAGCCAACACCAAACAAGTCAATAAAATGCGTAAACTAATTTTCATACTAACGTTTCATTTTTTGATAAACACTATCCAATACTACTGCTAATATAATGATTCCGCCCATCACAACTTGTTGCCAATAAGCAGAAACATTTAATAAATCCAAACCATTATTAATTACGCCAATGAACAGAACACCCAAAAGTGTCCCAGTCATGCTTCCTTTCCCTCCTCGTGTGCTTGTTCCTCCAATGATAACTGCTGCAATGGCATCTAACTCAAAACCTAATCCAGCGTTTGGCTGGCCTGTATTGATTCTAGCAGATAATAAAATCCCACCCAAAGCTGCGAATATTCCACTTAATGTATACACCCACCATTTAACTTTAGCGACTGGTATACCTGCCACCCATGCAGCTGTTTCGTTTCCCCCAATTGCTGTAACATAGCGTCCAAATACCGTTTGAGTTAATACAAAATGACAGACAAGGTAAGTCCCAACTAAAAATATAATTGGAATGGGCACTCCCAGTAAATCTCCATTACCCAGGTAATTAAAAGATTCCGATAAATCTGAAACGGGCCTACCTGAAGAAATAATCAATGCCGCCCCACGGGCGATGGTCATAGTACCCAAAGTCACTATAAATGGTGGAACTTTGGATAAAATGACGGTAAATCCATTCATTGCTCCCATTAAAGCACCTACACCTAAGGCCATCAATAAGGCCATATATACATTACCTCCATCAGATTTGGCAAATAAGGCAGCCACTACTCCCGCTACGGCTAACATGGAACCCAAAGACAAATCTATTCCTCCGGAAATAATCACAAAAGTGACACCAAAGGCAAGAATGGCATTCACAGAAACTTGATTTAAGATGACCAACAAATTGGTATCTGTTAAAAAGCGAGGCGTTAAACTAGATATTAACACACACATCAAAATCAATGCCAAGAAGATTCCTCCTGATTGACTCCCAATAAGTATTTTTTTCAAATTCATGTGCTTATTATTTCATGGCATAAGACATAATCTCCGCTGGATTGGTCTCTTCTTTTTTCAAAGTAGCTGTTTGTTTTCCCTTTGAAATAACCAAAATTCGGTCACTCATGTGCAATAACTCAGGTAAGTCTGAAGATATTAAAATAATGGATTTGCCTTGCTTACTTAATTCTGCCATCAAGGTATATATTTCAAATTTGGCCTGAACATCAATCCCCCGCGTAGGTTCGTCTAAAATTAACACCTCGGGAAGATGTTGCAATACTCGTCCAAAAACAACTTTTTGTTGGTTACCTCCACTCAAATACATCACCTGCTGATTCACTCCTTGCGTCTTAATCTTCATTCGAGATACATGCCCTTCGGCTGTTTCTTTTTCTTTTGATTTATCCAAAATCCCCCAACGTTGAAAATCCAATAAAGAAGACAAGGTCAAATTGTGCTGAACCGAAAATTCCGGTATAAAACCCATTTCTTTCCGATCCTCACTCACATAACCTATCCCTTGTAGAATTGCCTCTTGAGGATTTTTGAATTTAACCAACTGATTTTTCCATTTAATTTCCCCCTCTTGAGGGATTAGCAATCCCGCTAAAGCCTTACCAATATCTGTCCTTCCTGCGCCTACAAGTCCACCAAAACCTAAAATTTCACCTTGATGCAAATCAAATTCAATACCTTGGAAAAGGCCAGGAATACCAAGACCTTTAACTTGTAAAGATATATCCCCACTTTGTACTTCACGATGAGGAAAAAACTGATTCATTTCACGACCGACCATTTGCTGAACTACTTCCTGTTCTGTACAGTTTTCCTTATTGCTGGAGGAAATCAAATAACCATCGCGTAAAACAGAAATCCGATCGGAGAAGCCAAATATTTCCTCCATTTTGTGGGAGGTAAACAAGATACTAACTCCTTCATTTTTTAATTTATGAATGAGACGCCTAAACAAAGTAATTTCCTTTTCTGATAAGGAAGAAGTGGGTTCATCCATCAAAATTAAGTGGGCGCGTTGAGAAATGGCCCGCAAAATTTCAACTAATTGTTGTTCGGCAATCGATAAATTCTTGACTAAAGTTGCTGGATCTAAAGGGATATCACAGTCTCTCAATAATTCCGCTGTTTTTAATTGGGCATTTTTCTTCCTTTCCCAAGGCCAAAATCCCAATTCATTTTCTCTTCCTAAAAAAATATTTTCTGCAATGCTTAATTCTGGAATCAGCATCAGTTCTTGATGTATCATGGAAATACCGCTTTCCATGATTTGTTTCAAACTTTGATGGTGACGTTTTTGACCAAAAAAAATCACCTCCCCTTTATCAGGCGAGATGATTCCTAAAATAGTCTTCATTAAAGTTGATTTACCTGCTCCATTTTCACCCACTAAAGCGTGGATTTCACCAGGGTACAAAGATAAATCAATGGAATGTAAAATGGGAGTTCCCGAATAAGCGATAGATACTTGATTGAGTTCTAAAACTGGTTTCTCTCCTTCCACCCTACATTCCATTTAAAATATTAACAAGGCCACTCTACGTTGGTGTCCTTCCACTGCTTTTGTTTTGCTGAATCAATGACAGCTTCACATACTTTTTGAGTTTGCAACGCTTCACGGAAGGTAGGTGAACAAGGTTCTCCTGTCTCCAATGATTTCAAGAAATCAGCAGCTTGGTGTACAAAGCTATGCTCATAACCAATAGATAAACCTGGAACCCACCATTTATCCATGTAAGGTTGGTCTCCATCCGTTACTAAAATAGATTTCCAACCACGAACGATTGATTCATCCGCATGGTCATACATTTCCAAACGGTTCAAATCATGTAAATCCCAACGAAGAGAAGCATGCTCTCCATTGATCTCAAAAGTATAGAGAGCTTTGTGTCCGCGTGCATAACGAGTAGACTCAAACAAACCTAAAGAACCGTTTTCAAAATGGCAGTGAAACAAACAAGCATCATCAATACCTACTTTTTGAACTTGTCCAGATTCTGTGTGTACACGCTCCTTAATGAAAGTTTCTGTCATAGCTGACACATCGGTGATTCCACCGTTAATCCAAAGCGCCGTATCGATACAGTGAGCAAGCAAATCGCCCGTAACACCTGAACCAGCAGCTTCTACATCCAAACGCCAAGTACCTGCTCCACCTTGTGGTAAATCAGGACTAATGGTCCAGTCTTGCAAGAAGTTAGCACGGTAATGGAAAATACGACCTAATTTACCTGAATCTACAATTTGTTTAGCTAAAGTAACAGCAGGCAAACGGCGGTAATTATACCAAGTTGTGTTTTTCACACCTGCTGCTTCAATTTCTTTCACCATCTCTTCTCCTTCAGCTAATGTTCTAGACAAAGGTTTTTCACAAAGAATCATTTTACCTGCTTTAGCCGCAGCAATAGCGATTTCTGCATGGGTGTCGTTTGGTGTACAAATATCAACTGCATCGATATCATCGCGAGCAATTAATTTACGCCAATCTGTTTCGTAAGAAGCATAGCCCCATTGTGCTGCAAATGCCTTTACTTTTTCCTCATTACGCGAACAAACGGCCTGCATCACAGGCTCATAAGCTAGATTCGGGAAAAAGTTTGTAATACGGTTAAAACCATTGGAGTGGGTTCTTCCCATGAAGCCCGTTCCTATTAATCCTATTCTTAATTTCTTCTTTTCCATTGTCAAATATATTTCAAAATCTTAAGACCAACCATGGGCATTACGCACCTTAATCATGGTCGCTAAAATATCGTTCCAAGTTTTTTGTTGTAACATAACTTCATTGCTGAACATACAACCATCCCAACAAATATGTTTGAATGCTTTGGTCAATTCACCTTTTTCATCACGAAGCCAAAACCCAGCATCTTCAGCCACTACTAATTTTCCATTCGGATCTGTAGCTTGACAGTGTCTACCTGTTTTATCATGGCTACCTGTTCCATGTACTGTACCATCGTTTTGTGCTACGTGGAAGTCGATCGTCCAAGGACGAAGGGCTGCAGTAATTTGACGTAAGGCATCTTTCAACACGTCACGATCAGTCCAATCATACCCTTCAGGTAAAATACGGTCTTCAGGAGAATTATAACCCATAGTGTACAACAAGGTATGCGACATATCAGCTTGAAAACCAATATTTTTACGGTCTACTGCTTCTAATGTAGCTACCATGTGACGCCAAGAGTGCATTCCACCCCAGCAAATCTCACCTTCTGCCGCTAAGCGCTCGCCGTAATCAGCTGCCACATCACAGGCACGTTGGAATGTCTCAACGATTTTTTTGGAATTAGCTACCGGGTCTTTTGCCCAATCAGACACACCACTTGCTGAGTCAATACGAACGATACCATTCGGACGAATACCCATTTCACGTAATGTTTGACCAATTTCGCAGGATTTTTTAACCATGTCAACAAAAGTATCCTGATCAGCTTTGGAACCAATAGCTGGACCACCCCAGATTGGAGCAACCAAACTACCAATTTCTAAACCATGAGCTGCTACTTTGTCAGCCAATCGTTTCGCTCCTTCTTTACCAGAATTTATATCAAAATGCGGATCAAATAATCCGACATCAACTCCATCAAATTTCACGCCATCTACTTCTGCCGCTGCAGTCATTTCAAGCATTTGATCTAAAGAAATTACGGGTTCGGAATCTGGACCTTTACCCACGATGCCAGGCCAAGTGGCATTGTGCAATTTTGGATAATGATTTATTTGTGTCATTTGTTCAAATGGTTTATGTCTATGATAATTTTAAATCAGGATTGTTTGGACCAAAGTGCTTCAACATGACGATTGGGTCTGTAGATGAATGGTTCGTTATAACCACACCTTCTTGAGCTGCTTTTTCAGTCACAAAGAATTCATCGTTTGTCAATTGTCCGTAACGAATCATGGCAGGAGTTTCTACATTCCAAACACCCATTTTTCCATGACCTTGCATCATGATTAAACCGTAAGCGGCTGCATCTTTGATGGTGACAGTTTGACCTGGGAAAACTGTTAATTCTTTAGCGGAGAAAGCTTCTGAACGGTAGCAAACCCACTTTTCTGAATATCCTTCTTTCGCCATTTCAGCCTCATCCTTTACTGGAATTGGAGCCATAAAACGGGTTTCTAATAAATTAGGATTGGTATTCAAATCCCAATCTATCACTTCCATCAATTGGTCATAATTACCAATTTCTTCTTTGGGAGTACCATTCCACAACAATTCTTCTGGAATGATTGCTTCATTTACTAAAGACTGATACATAGCAAAAACATCTGATGCTTTCTGTGGCTCGTAAGTACAAAGACTACCCGGAGCGTGCAACATTCCTGGAGGCACATCCCATCCAGTCCCTGGAATTAAAGGGAAAGCTTGCGAGAACATGGTGATTTTGTTATCACCTTTGGTAAAGTTCTGCAAACATTCTTTGATTTGCTCTTTGGTAGTACCAGGAGCAATTCCGAAGAAAGTATAAGGAAAATCTCCACCATGGTTATTCAATTGAGGCGGGAAATAATAGGCCTCAGGCTTACCCAATTGACCAATTTTTGCCGCGTGCTCGTCGTTATGGTGAATGTGATGAGGTAAAGGACCCATGTTATCAAAAAACTTGGAATACATAGGCCAAGACTTATATTCATTCCAAAGACGATCTCCAATGATTTGGCCACCTAATTCTTCAATGACATCTTTTAATAGGATTTGTTCTTCTTTTCCGCCTTCTGAGTAAACAACAGCACTTAGGCCTTCGTTTTCTCCCGTTAAAGGACCATTTTTAGCAGGGGTTGTAGATGATAACCAACGCTCATCAATTCCTCCTCGTACTCCACCAAGTACATAATAATCATCTGGATGCAATTTAATACGACGACCTGGAACACAAAATGATCTTGGTACCCAAGTTGGTGCTAAACGCAATATGCCCTTTCCTTGCTCCAGGGCTTTTTCTGCTTTATTTTTCATAAGAATAGGCAATCTTTTATTGTATAAAATTAGTTAATTTCTCTGTTTGTTTTTGTTGATCTAAGACTTCTAAAGTCACCGAAAAACGTTTACTCGCTCTAGGAGCTAAAAAAAGCAATGAGCCTTCTTCCCGAGCGGCTTTTTGGCCAATTGGAGGATTTGTACCTGGTTCAATCCCAGTCACATATTCATCCTTACCCCAATGCTGCCAATTGGTTAAACTAGGCAATTCTCTTTTGTCGTAAGACATCTTAACTCCTAAGCCTAGCTTTTCATTATAAAGTCCGCAAACTACTTGATGCTGTGCATCTGTAGCTGCATCGATAAAGGCTACTTCTTCTCCCCCACCTACATGTATGTCCAAAGGGGCAGGACATGTTTTATAATCATTTCCTTCTTTGAAAATAAGAGCATCTTGAGTTCCCTCAAAACGATATTTCCAAGTTCCATTGGCCACAATTTTTGTTCCTTCGTCTACCAAAGGCCAGCCAAAATTAAAGTGATATAATAACATCAAAGGGGCATTAGTATTGCCTTCATTGATGATTTCATCTTCAATTTTCAAAAAAGCTTCCCCTAATCTACCAGAAATTGTTCTTTTCAATGTCAAACATGGGCCGAAAATAACATGTTGACGAATAATACCTGAAATACTCATGTCTAGTTTTCCAGCATGAATATCAGGTTGTACAATGGACGTAATTTCAGCGATTTGATTACTGATTTTACCATGAATTCCACGACTGCCTAACTCATCTTCTTCTGGGCCACCTACATGGTCCAAACCGCAAGTTGTGAGCAATCCTCCTCCAAAGGTGCGTAACCAGTGCAGCCCCTGATCTGACAGGGGCTGTGGACTAGTAATGCCTGCATGGGAAATCCATGCTAAACTTTTTTCTTGGTAAAAGGCCTCGGCAATATCCATGCCGCGATCTAGTACAATTTTGTAGCGAAATCCCGCTCCCGTATCCATCCAAGCAATTCGAACGCCTCTACCAGCTCCGTTATCTAATGTGGAGGTTTCAATGCCTCCGAGTTGCTTGTGATTGGATATTTTATCTTTCCAAGGATACGTCATCTTTTTCTTTTCAATTATTTCGCAGCTGGTTTAGCAAACATAGCATTCGCCTCACTTCCACCTGACATTAAATAAGCCATCAAATCTTTCAATTCTTCTGGATTCAAACTGTTCACCAAACCGGCAAGCATTGGAGAAACACCTGAGTATTTCACTGAAGTTACATTTTTCTTCAATACTTTTTCCAATTGATCAGGAGCATATGGGTTTTGAGACACATAGAAAGCTACTTTATCTTGGTTGGTGATACGTCCTACTACAGATGTTCCATTTCTCAACATCAACTGTGAAGCTGCATATTGATCAGAAACGGTCTTGTTAGGATCAATGATGGCTTCCAAAATATCTTTCTTAGAGAAACGAGTTCCTAAATTCGTTAAGTCTGGACCAATGTTTCCACCTCCATCAGCACCTACAGCGTGACAGTTTCTACAAGTAGTAGCAGCAAACATCGATTTACCATTTTGGAAATCTCTGTTGGTTAATGGAGCGTCTAAAAGAGCAACTGCATCATCTACTTTCCAGTTTCTTCCTGGTCCTTTTGGAGCATTCACTTTCACTAAATCATTACCATTGGCAGTCAATAAATCTGCACCTGATAATTTATCGTATTTAGCACGCTGAGATTCAGCTACATTTTTCAATGCTAATTTACGAGCACGGTCAATGAAACCTACATAGCTACGTCCACCTTGATACTCAAATCCTTTACGGAACCAAGCAAAATAACGATCATGTAATTCTGGAGTCCAGTTATTTTTAGCTGCACTTAACATAGTAGCTAAATAGGTCTGTTGAGCTGGTGGAATTTTCTCCAACATACGTGCGATATCTGTACCGTACTGTGGGTTACGCATGATTAAGTCAGCAGAAGAGGTTGCAGTTTCAGCACGGTATGCAGCAACTGAAGCAGTATCTTTTGTCTCTAACAATTTCAAAGTACGAGGAATAATGTTAGGTGCTTCCAAAGTAACCAAGATACGGCTCAATGAACGAGTTAAGTTCATTTGTTTAGCAGGATATAAAGCATCAAACTTAGCTACGATAGCAGAGGATTGTGATGCATCTGGCAAACCATTTCTTAAAATGTTCAATTCAAATGCACGGATGTAATCAATTTGTAATGCCTCATTGAAACCTTTGTTATCAATCTTTAATAAAGCAGCATTGATTGCAGCTTTGTTTTCAGGCTTATCCATACGAATCAATCCAATCAAAGCATTAATAGCCGATACTGGATCTTTTTCATTCAATGCTTTCTCTTTCCAAGAATCAGCTGGATTATGTTCTAGAGCTATACGAGCTGCATAACGAACAAAGCGATCTGGGCTATTTAAATGTGGCCAAACTGTTGCCACAGCAGCAGGATTAGAACCATTGTGGAATACCTCTAATTTACGACGTAATTCATTCAATGGAGTAATCTGAGATACTACTGGCTTGGTAGAGGCTTCTTCAGGACCTGTGTAATACACACGGTATAAATCAGATTCCAAACGACGACCACCAATCAAGAAATACAAGGCACCATCAGGACCAATTTGACCATCAGTCAATGGTAATGGAATACCTGATAAGAATTCTTCACGATCTGCAGAATATGACGAACCTTGTGGCTTTAACTTAATTAAGTGAGCAATACCAAATGTCCAATCGAAAGCCAATAAAGATTTTTTGTATTTCGCTGGGAACTTAGCGTCACGCAAAGATAATAAGCTGGTAGGTGAACCTTGACCGATATTCAACACTGGAGGTAAGTTATCTGGTAAAGATGGTGACCATTTACTGTTACCTGTTCTCCATCCATGCTCAGAACCTGAAGTTACGTGGTTGATACGAGTTGGGCGATACCAAGGTAAACCGAAATCCCACTCCATATCAGCATCATAAGCAAATAAATCACCTACTTCATTAAATGCGATATCAAATGCATTTCTATAACCAGCACTGATTAATTCCCATTTCTTACCATCTGGATCAATGTTTACTACATATCCACCTGGAGCATAACGATCATTAGCATGTCCACGTGGGTCTTTAATTAATGGGAACAAGTTATCCTCATGCCAGTTTTTTGGTAAACGATAGGCATCCATTGGAGGCACGTCGGTGTGGTTACCATTGATTAAATAAATGGATTTTTTATCTGGGGATAAAATGATTGAGTGAGGACCATGTTCTCCTTCTCCTTTGAATTCTTTCATCAAAGTAATTTTGTCATACTGATCATCACCATCCAAATCCTGAATACGGTACAAGCCACTACCACGTGGAGCGTAGCTTGGTGCAAAATTTGGATTACGACCTGGTTGAGCAGCAGGAGGATTCACTGGAGCAACACGTGCATTCACCATGACGTACAAACTATTGAACGCATATAGTAAACCGTGAGCATTACCAATTCCCAATGTATCTACTCCTTTTCCAAACTTTAATTTTTCAATTTTTGGAGTATTATCTTTAGAACCAATCGCTGGAATGGTTAATCTGAACAATCCACCATATTGGTCAGAAGCGATCATTCTTCCCTTATCATCAAAACACATCGCTACCCATGAACCAATTTTGGCATCGGAAGGACTAAATAAATGTTCAACTTTAAATCCTGGTTGTAAGCGAATCTTATCCGTTTTAGGATTTGCCCCTTCTGCCAGGGCGGGTTGTACTTTGTGGAGTGAATTGTAGCCAAAACTGCCCAAAGCAATTACCGCTGCAAACACCATTCCAAGTTTAACTAGAGGTCTCATTTTCATATAATTAACAGTGTTTATTTAAGTGTTTTCAATCGAATGTTTTTGTACTCAACTTTCATAGGAGGTCCAACGTGCACTTGCATACCTAACCAACCTGAAGCTTTTCCATTTATTTTATCTAAGTCAGTTACATCACTCATCAAAATACCATTGATGTAATGCAATAAATGATTTCCTTTAGCTACAATATGAAGCTCATTCCAATCTTCTGATTTAATCGAAGTTTTCAATGAATCAGTATGTCCTAATGAACCTTTTACCTGACGAGCTGTCCAGTTATTTCTCTGTGCTAACGTACGCAAATTGTTCTTTAATTCGGGATCTGTCTGCTCGTTAATCACAGATACTTCACCTCGATAAGCCAACGTTGTGCGAGCACGCTCTTCATAATTTTGACCGGTATAACGGTTATTTCCATCGATATCTGCTTGATATCCTTTTAAAGCAAATGGTAAATCAGGTAATAATTCTTCTGAGCGGTAGTTTACTCCTGTATTTCCAGCTTTGGTAATTTTAACATCGGCCTTAAATTCAAAATCAGCGGGTTGTCCACCTCTCCAAATTAAGAAATGATTTCTTTTCAATACGGTTGCTGGAGTAATTTCTCCAATGATGGATCCATCTTCTACCCGCCAATAAGCAGGATCCCCTTCCCAACCTTTTAAGCTTTTACCATCAAAGATTTTCTTGAATCCTTTTTCCTTAGGCTTGTCCTGCTGGCCAGCCGAAGGGTTGCGAAATGCAAAGAACGGAAGCATTAGCCCCACGAGGCCTAGGTACAATAATTGTTTTTTCATAGGTAATATAGATTATATGTAAAAATTAGTGAAAAATTCCGCATTTATATAATGTTTTATAGGGTTTTAAGCCTTTTTGGTAGAATAATGAAAAAAGACAAAAACTCCTTTTTTATTCGAAATGACAATATCTTTAAGGCCATCTTGATTCATATCTTCTATTATGATATGAATACCCGCACCAGAATCTTCATCTATGTCGTGGCTAATCCAAGTAGGAGTTTTGCCTGGTTTAAATTCATACCAACGTAATAGTGCTTTCTCAAATTCACCTGGATCTTTCCCGTTATGTGCCATGAAGCGCTTACCCACCACAAAATCTGGATGCTTATCTCCATTCAAATCTGCCATAGCCATAGCATGTGTTTGAGATAAATCCTTTTGAATTACTTGAGTTTCAACACCAGTGGCTGTCCGACGGTGCCACCAAATTCCATAATCATGCGCAGAGGAATTGAGTAAATCAACTAATCCATCTCCATCAAAATCCAATACCATAATGTGCGCGCTATCAAAACTTAAGGACAAAGGATGATATGTCCATTCGTTAGCTAACACATCTTGAGGACATTCCCACCAGCCTTCTTTAAAGACTATATCCTTTCTTCCATCACCATTCATGTCGCCATGACCTAATCCGTGTGTATACTTATGAGTCCCTAAGTTAGGGTTAGAGGAAATCACGTGTGCTTTCCAAATAGTATCTTTTTTAGTGCTGGGTGCTTGTAACCAAACCATTTGTTTCGATTTGGAATCATTGCCAATGATATCTTTAAAACCATCTCCATTAACATCTTCAAATAGAGGTGATTCATTCCCGATAGAGGCATATAAAAAATGTCTTTTCCAAAGCTCAGACTTGTTTTTGGGATTCTCAAACCAAAAAACTGCTTCACCTGGCAATCCTACTTTAATCAAATCTACCCAACCGTCATGATTTACATCTTGGGCAAAATTTAAAAATGAATTACTATAACCCTCATCCACTTTAAATACATGGTCTTTCGGGAATGCTTTCAATGATTTATCGTAACGAATATCATCGTCACTGATTATATGTTTTGTCCATGTAGGAGCTTCAAACCAAAATGCTCCGGCTAAAACATCTTTTTTCCCGTCATGATTGACATCCCCTACGCATACTCCTTCTGAAAGAAAAGTGGAACTCAAGGTTACTTTCTTAAAATCAGGGATATGTGAAGCCGCCATGGTTTGCCCGATAGACATCAAGCACATTAAAACGACCTTGGAATTCAATGTAAACGTTTTCATGACAAAAGGAGAAAAAAATAGCTGTCCTGTTAATCTAGGACAGCTATTTTAAAATTAAAATATTACTTAATATTAGGATTCAATGCTGCTTCATCAGCTGGCATTGGGTAATATTTCTCAATTACGGTGAAAGAGTTACTACGTAGAGTATATCCTTTTTGGTAATAATAAGAGAATGGATTTGCTTTAATTTCAGCACCATAAGCTGTAATCACTGCTTTGAACGTATCTGTACGAACAAGGTCATGCCAACGCTTGTTTTCGAATGCAAGCTCAACGCGACGCTCCTTCATCAAAGCAGTACGGAAATCAGCCTGAGAAGTAGCCGTAGTATTCGCTAAACCTGCACGCTTACGCACCATGTTCATGTAAGTAGCTGCTTCAGCCGTTTTTCCTTGCTCATTCAACGCTTCCGCTAAGAACAATATAACTTCAGCATAACGGTATACTGGCCAGTTCATTCCATGGTTACCATTCAAAGCGTGTGTTTTCATGTACTTCTTAATGATTGGGTATGTTTTACCCTCCCACAAAGTAGAAGAACAAGTGATGTAACCAATAGAAGCATCCTTACGTAAATCACCTGCTTCATATGCCGCGATAATATTAGGTGTAGGAGCATTATTACCTTCACCTGTTTGCGGTTGAGGGTTAGAAGTTCCTGACAAAGTTTTCAATTCATCAGCAGTCATTGGACGAGGCAAGAAGTTGTACATGAATGTACCGTTATAACCATTCGATCCCTCTTGGAATTGTACTTCAAACACACTTTCTGCATTGTTTTTGTTCGCAGTTGAAGTAGAGAATACGTTGTTGTAATCAGGAATCAATGAATAGCTTCCTTCAGCTACAACTTCTTTCAATAACTTTTCAGCTTCTGCCCATTTCTTCTGGATGATGTACAAGTTTGCCAATACTGTTTTAGCAGCACCTGAAGTAGCACGTCCAGCTTCTTGAGTAGACTTTGGCTTTAAGTTAGCCGCTGCACCTACTAAATCATCCGTAATGATTTTCTCCAAATCAGCAGCCGTACCCAATTTAGCCGCAGCTTCTTCTCTAGTTGTAATAGGAGTTAAGTGCAAAGGCCCTTTGTTGAAATATCTGTATATTTCAAAATAAGCAAAAGCTCTTAAAAACTGAGCTTGACCCTTTAAATTAGCCTTAGCAGCTGCATCGAAATCAGCCTTGTCGATTAATGCAAGAACCTGATTAGCACGAGCAATGATCAAATAATCCTGACGATACTGGTTCAACACGTGTGTATTGGTCGTTAATCCATTCGAAACTGGAATGGAGAAATCCGCCAAGTCCTCTTGTTGCTCTGTCGCTCCAAATGCCGTATTTCTGTAATAATATGTATTATCAGAGTGCATTTCAGACAATAACCAAGAACGGTCATTATAAATAGTTCTCAAAGGAACATAGCACGCATTGACAGCTTGTTCAAAATCCGATTGGGTCTTAAAGAAGGTCACCGAACTTAAATTGGTTTCTGGAGTAATTTCCAAGAAACTCTCTGAGCAGCCCGTTAAACCAAGGGCCAGCAAACAGCTTAATATGATTTTATTTTTCATTTTGTCTATCTAAATATATGATAAGATTATCGTCGTCCTAATTAAAAGTTAAAGTTCGCACCAATTGTAAAAGTACGCGGAACAGGATAGTTAGATAAATCCACACCTGGGCTTAAGTTACCACCATCGCCCTGACCATTTCCTTGTGCCGATGTTTCTGGATTAGGTCCACCCCAATAATTGGTGAAAACATAGGCTTGTTGACAAGAAGCATATACACGTAATGACTTGTATACTTTTGAAGGCTTAGTGAAGGTATAACCCAAAGTGATGTTACGAATAGTAAAATAAGATGCATCAGCTACGAAACGACTATTCATCCAGTCACGCTCGATACCTGTTACGTTACCACCACCAACAGTAGTTCCATACATTCCCATTCCTGGATTAGCCTCTGAACGGAAACGATATTTAGCTCCATCCACCATATTGAATACACCATCTAAGTTAGCTGTTGAATAAATGTGACGAACTAATAATTGGTTTCCATAAGATCCAGAACCAATGATGTTGAAATCCCAGTTCTTGTAAGTAACGTTGTTTGTGATACCATAAACGAAGTCAGGGAAAGGATTACCCATGATAGTTCTATCATCAGCGTTTCCACCGTAATCAATTATACCATTACCATTGAAATCCTTCAGCTTGATACTTCCTACAGTTGAACGACCTGGAACTTGTGGCGAATTAGCCAAATCTGCAGCATTTTTGTAAACACCGTCAGCAATCACACCATAGAACTGACCGAAAGGTTGTCCTACTTTAGTGATGTGGAAAGATCCATAAACACGGTCAATACCCGGAGCTAAAGCTACTACTACGTTACGGTTGAACGAGATGTTAGCGTTGGTAGTCCATTTAACCGCACCAGTTGTATTTTTAGTATTAACAGCAAATTCATGACCCCAGAACTTAATCTCTCCAATGTTATCATTGAAATTACCAAAACCAGAAGCCTGAGCAATTTGAACTGAATACAATAAATTTGTGGTATTCTTTACGTAATAATCATAGGTAAAGTTTACACGATCATTCCATAAGTTTAAATCTAAACCTAAATCAAATTGACGTGTTTTTTCCCAACCTAAGTTCGGGTTAGCCAATGAACTTACAGAAGCACCTGGAGCTACCGTGTTCCCAAATACACCATTAACCGTATTGTTAATCAAGGCATAGTGAGTGTAGTTACCAATGTTATTATTTCCAATTTCTCCTAAACTTGCACGAATTTTCATGAAGGATACTGCTGGCATGTCTTTCATGAATTCTTCATCAGACACTACCCAACCTGCACCAATAGAAGGGAAAATACCCCAGCGGTTATTTGAACCGAAACGAGAAGAACCATCACTACGAATAGCAGCATTTAATAAGTATTTGCCTTTGTAGTTGTAATTCAAACGTGCCAAATAAGAAATCAATCCCCACTCTTGTACACCTGATACAGTAGCACCACGGTTGATATTAATGGCACCTTGGATCGTTGGAAGACGATCATCTGCATAAGTATCTGCTTGAATTTGGCTAGACTCTTGACGGAAATATTGACTTGTGTAACCTCCTAAAATTTCGAATTTATGATCATCCCATAAAGTCTTGCTGTAAGTCACTGTATTTTCATTCAACCAAGATAGGTTTTCAATATTCTGACGAATAGAAACTGCCGTAGTAGGAATAGCTACGTTGATTGCGGATGTAGCTGTAGATGGATTGAAGAAGAAGAATTTCGTTCTCAAAATCTCACCATTCATACTAGATCTGAATTTCAAACCTTTGATGGGTTCGAACTCAATAAACGCATTGGTTAATAAATTCGTTGTAGTCGTCTCATTAATCAACTCTTGAGCTGATCTAACCCAGTTTGGATAGGCGAAAATATTACCTGTACTAGCAGGGAAACGGTTAAACTTAGTTAAGGTCTTTCCGTCTGCTTCATATATTGGCATGATTGGCCAAGTGTGTAAAGCATTGAACAAAATACCAGTTCCACGATCACCGTCTGTTCTTGGTGTATTATCGTATGTCAACTGTGGAGCTACATTAAAACCAATAGTTACTTTATCTGAGATATCGTATGCAGAGTTCAAACGTAATGAATAACGCTTATAGTCTGTATTTAATACCACACCTTTTTGATCTAAAATACCCGCAACCAAAGAAGTTCTTGATTTTTCTTTATTTGAAGTAATTGACAAGTTATAACTTGTAATAGGAGCATTTTTCTGAATCAAAGCATCATACCAGTCGTTGTTTTTACCTGCATACTGAGAAGGATTCTGGAATTCAGCAGGAACTGGTTGTTTCGCATCTTCGTAAGATTCTTTTTTGAATGTAGCAAATTCTACCGCATCCATCATATCAACGCGACCTTTCATAGGTACTTGCTGAATACCAGTATATACGTTAAAGCTTACATTGGTTCCACTTCCTTTTCCTTTTTTCGTTGTGATCAAAACCACACCATTCGCAGCACGAGAACCGTACAATGAAGTTGAAGCCGCATCTTTTAATACTGAAATATCTTCAATCTCATCTGGGTTCATAGCACCGATTGTACCAGTGATAGGGAAACCATCTACTACGTATAAGGGATCAGAACCTGCAGAAACAGATAATTGACCACGAATACGTACGTTCATGCCTTTACCTGGCTGACCAGTGGTTTGGTTGATTTGAACACCAGCTAATTGACCTTGTAATTTTTGGCCAATTTGAGTTACCGGTAAATCTTTCAATTCTTTGTACCCAATCGTTTGTACAGCACCCGTGATTTCTTTTTTCACTTGGCTACCGTAACCTACTACTACGATTTCGTTCAAAGTCTTGTTATCCGCAGCTAAAGAAATATTCAAAGTCTTTTGACCTGAATAAACTACATCTTTAGATATAAAACCAACTGAACTAAAACGTAAAGTTTCGTTGTTTTTAACATCGATGGCAAAGTTACCTGAACCATCAGTTGATGCTCCACGAGTGGTACCAACAATAGTAACGGCAGCACCAATCAAAGGTTCCCCGTCGGAACCACTTACTTTACCTCGAAGATTCTGGGCCTGTGCCATTGCTACCGAGGACAAAAAGAAAATCAGCGCTAGAAGCAAGCCTCCAGTCCGATTTCCCATTCGTAGGTCGTAAAATTTGTTTTTCATAGAGAAAAAATTAAAGGTTAAAAATGTGTGAATTTGTTTAATTCAGAAGCCGAGTTTTAAAGCAACATGATTAATAACTGTCGAAATTTAGAATATAGCACTACCCTAACCGTCCTTATCTATCCTTATGAAAAAAATAAAAAATTTCTAGATTTCATCAAAAAAGTACTATTTCGTGTATTAAGTGGTATATAAAAATGCATTAAATAGTACTTTAACAGCATTATTTTGAAAAATTCCGACTCGTCAATTTTTAAACTGACTTGACCTGAATAGCTGATGAAAATCATACATAAATGCTGAATTTTCAGAAAAAAGAAAGAAATTGAATTACATATCCTTTAAATAACATGATTCATCGACGACAATTCCTACAATCTTCATCATTGGCATTCTTGGCCCCTAGCCTAATGACCCAAACGAGTAATGCGATACTACCACCAACAGTTATTCCAATAAGTGTCGAAGAAAGAAAACAAAGGATAGCTAAAGCTCAGCGTTTATTAGTTAAAAATAACATGCGGGCTTTGATATTGGATGCCGGAACAAGCATGGAATATTTTACTGGGGTAAAATGGTATCCTAGTGAGAGGTCTTTATTAGCCATCATTCCAGACAAGGGAGATTTAAGTTTTATTTGTCCGGCTTTTGAGGAAGATAGATTCAGTGAAATCAATGTAATCAGCCAACAAGTTCGTACATGGGAGGAGCATGAAAACCCATTTGCCATGACGATTCAGTTGTTGAAAGATCAAGGAATTCGAACAGGAAAATTGGCTATCGAAGAAAGAACCCGTTTTTTTATTTTTGATGGATTAAGAAAAGCCGGTCCTTCTTTCCAATTAGTGAGCGGCGACCCTATCAGTATTCCTTGTCGAATGATTAAATCACCTACAGAAATAGCATTGATGCAAAGAGCCAATGATATAACGGTGGAAGCTATCAAAGCAGGAATAGCAAGTTTGAAAGAAGGGATGACACCTGCTGATGTTTCTTCCAAGATTGCTCAAGTTCATCGAAGTCTAGGTGCTGTTCATGATTTTGCATTGGTAAACATGGGGGTGGCTACGTCGTTTCCACATGGTAGTAATAAACCTCAAATTTTAAAGCAAGGCGAAGTCGTATTACTGGATGTGGGTTGCGTTGTGGGCGGATATAGTTCTGATATTACCCGGACTATTGTATTTGGACAAGCAAATGATCAACAGAAGAAAATATGGGATTTGGAAAAAAAATCCCAGGCTGCAGGTTTTGCTGCTGCTCAATTAGGTCGACCTTGTGAAGAGGTTGATCGAGCTTCTAGAAAGGTATTAGAGGATGCAGGGTTTGGACCTGGGTATCGATTACCGGGTTTACCTCATCGGACAGGGCACGGGATTGGCATGAATGGACATGAGTGGGGCAATATGGTAAAAGGGAATAAAGATCCACTTCAGGTTGGGATGTGTTTCAGTATTGAACCGACCATTGCCATACCTGGTGAATTTGGAATTCGACTAGAAGATTGTGTATATATGACAGAAGATGGCCCACGGTGGTTTTCACAACCTAGCCCATCGATCAATAAGCCATTTCAATAATTAGACAACTTTCTAATAAATAAATTTGCAGCTTATATTTGTGTGGGATTTAGTGCTATTTACCAACTAAATAAAAACTAAGTGAGCTGAACCGAGCTGAGCTCAGCTCAGCTGAAGATTTGACAACTTTTTAAAAGTTGTCAAATCTAAGTAACAAATCTATCTACCAAAACTAATCAGCTCGACCTATTTTTGCCCAAAACATATTGATATTCTTAATCAATAAACAGATAATTGACTAAACCATACTCTTTCTTTGAGTGACACAACTAGGGACATCACTCTCATAATGAGATACATATAGTAAGGTAAACTCATATTGATTGGACATATAGTCCAACAAGTCTTTTACATGTTGGATTTGATTTTCATCTAAACCTTGACAAGGTTCATCCAATATCAATAAAGGTGGATTCTTAACCAAAGCTCGGGTTAATAAGACCATTCTCTGCTCACCAGTAGATATTTGTTGGAAATTCCTATCAGATAAATGTTCCAATCCCATTACTTCCATCCAAGCCTCTACCCTGCCACTTTGATCCATACTCATTCTTTTACCTAATCCCATGATATCAAATAATCCTGATGAAATCACTTCTCTCACAGTACCCGTTGCTCTGAAATACAAATGCATTTCAGGACTTACATAACCCATTCGTTTTTTGATATCCCATATACTTTCTCCACTACCTCTTTTACGATCAAATAAAACTAAATTTTGGGCATACGCTTGAGGATTATCCGCTGAAATTAAACTCAACATAGTTGATTTACCGGCTCCATTGGGTCCATGTATCAGCCATTTATCGCCTTGTCTTACTTCCCAATTAAATCCAGTCAAAACCACTTTATCCCCATATTTTACTTGAACATCTTTCATTCGGATTGCCCATTCAAATGAAGCAAAATCTTCTTTGGTACGAATTAATTCATTCAATTTACTTTTCCAACCAGTTACATTGAATTTGACCAAATGCTTCTTTTGCTGCTCATAAGCTTGTTTCTCTCCTTGCCAAACGGATTGTCCATGCTCCAAAACCATCACATGCGTCACCGTATCAGGCAATTCCATGGCTGAACTGATCAAAATGAAATGGATGTTTAATTGGGATAATTTAGCCAAACATTGACTCAAAATTTCTCGACCCTGTACGTCCAATCCTAAAAATGGATTATCCAATATTAACCAATCTGGTTGTTTCAATAAGGCCTTAACTAATTGTAAACGCTTATTTTCACCATTGGACAATTGAATCAAGGGCTTATGAGCCAATTCTGTTAAATGAAAGACATCTAACCAGGCATACATGGCATCAGCATCTTCCTCTGCTAACTCCTCTAAAATGGTGTAAGCATCC
This sequence comes from Aquirufa aurantiipilula, assembly GCF_019923745.1. GTDB lineage: Bacteria > Bacteroidota > Bacteroidia > Cytophagales > Spirosomataceae > Aquirufa > Aquirufa aurantiipilula. Next base: position 23,436 of record NZ_JAANOG010000014.1, on the reverse strand, counting down.
TCAGAGTCTTGTGAATTAAAGCGTTGTTGAAGATAAAAGTCGGAAACATTGCTCCTATTTTTAAATCGATGCTGTTGCTCTATCCAATATACTTTTGAGGTAGATATGCCTTCTTGGAAAAAGCTAACATCGCCTTTCCTAAACAATCGCCCTGTTAAGGCTTTAGCTAAAGTTGTTTTTCCTGAACCCATTGAGCCCACTATGGCCCAATTTTGCCCCTCTAGCACTTGAAAATTAATATCACTTAGCACTTGAGCACTTCCATAAGAAGCACTCAAATGCTGGATATCTGCCAATATTTTCGACATATTACAATCTCTCCTCCTTGATTTTGTCCACAACTGAAGGGTCCAATAATGTGGAAGTATCTCCTAAATTATTGATATCGCCTTCTGCTATTTTTCGCAAAATCCGGCGCATGATTTTCCCTGAACGTGTCTTAGGTAAGCCTGTTACAAATTGAATTTTATCAGGTCTAGCAATAGCTCCAATAATTTGACTTACCGTAGCCGCTATATCCTTTCTGGCCATAACAGGATCCATGGGTGTCGAAGCCATGATGACATAGGCATATATACCTTGCCCTTTGATATCATGCGGATATCCCACTACGGCAGATTCAATCACATCAGTAAACATATTGATGGCATTTTCTACTTCAGCCGTTCCAATACGATGTCCTGAAATGTTCATTACATCATCTACACGGCCTGTAATACGGTAATAACCATCCTCATCGCGCATACATCCATCTCCTGTAAAATACAGATTTTCGTAGGTGGCAAAATAGTTAGTCCGACAACGCTCATGGTCACCATAAGTAGTTCTCAAGATTCCAGGCCAAGGAAATTTAATGCATAAATTTCCTGAAACGCCATTTCCTGTAATTTCATCCCCTTTTTCATCCACCAAAATAGGCTGAACTCCTGGTAAAGGAAGCGTCGCATAACAAGGTTTAGTTGGGGTTATATTAGCCAATGGAGATATCAAAATACCCCCAGTTTCTGTTTGCCACCAAGTATCAACAATCGGACATTTTCCTTTTCCTATGTGTTCATTGTACCAATTCCAAGCCTCCTCATTAATGGGTTCTCCCACAGATCCCAATACCCTTAAACTACTCAAATTCTTGTCTTTGACATAGTCTAAACCAAATTGCATCAAAGAACGTATGGCCGTAGGTGCTGTGTACAGAATATTGACATCATGTTTATCAACAATATCCCAAAAACGACCTGCATCTGGGAAAGTGGGTATCCCTTCAAAAATCAAACTAGTGGCTCCTTGAATCAATGGGCCATACACAATGTAAGAATGTCCTGTAATCCAGCCAATATCCGCCGTACAGAAATACATTTCCCCCGGTTGATATTGAAATATATTTTGGAAAGTATAAGCTGTAAATACCATGTAGCCTCCACAGGTATGTACCACGCCCTTGGGCTTACCCGTTGAACCAGAAGTATATAGAATAAATAATGGGTCCTCCGCATCCATCTCCTCGGCAGGACAATCCGTCAAGCCTAAACTGCGCATACGATCCATCTCTGAGTGCCAAAAAAGGTCACGACCCTTAATCATACTAACAGCCGACTTAGACCGCTCTAGTACAATGACTTTTTTCACGCATGGACAAGAGATAATAGCTTCATCCATGATGTGTTTCAAGAATATCTCTTTATTTCCTCTGTGTGAACCATCTGCAGTAACAACCATGGAGCACTGAGCATCTTGAATACGGTCCGCAATGGATTGGGCAGAAAATCCACCAAAAACCACAGAATGTATAGCCCCAATACGCGCACAAGCTAAAACAGCAATGGCCAATTCAGGCACCATAGGCATGTATAAACAAATCCTATCCCCTTTCTTCGCTCCATTTTGTTTCAAAACATGGGCAAAGGTGCATACTTCTTGGTGCAGTTGGCGGTAAGTATATGTTTTATTCGCCTCATTGGGATCGTTTGACTCCCAAACAATGGCAGGTTGATCTGCTTTATCAAGCAAATGGCGATCTAAGCAGTTTTCAGTAATGTTCAATGTAGCCCCTTGATACCACTCTATTTTAGGCTCTTTGAAATTCCAATCCAGTACTTTATTCCATTTTTTCTTCCAAACAAAATTCTCGGCAATTTCACCCCAAAAACCCTCTGGATTTTCGACACTATATTGGTACGCTTTTTCGTATTCTTCAAAATTTTCTACTTGTAGTTTCATGCGGATTTTGTTTTTAATCTATAATTCATACTCGCTTTGTAAGGCATAAAGTCCAAATACACACATCCCCCCTGTGATGATTGGGGACAATATAAACGTGTAAATAATTGCTGGAACTAAACTCTCCATGTCTCCTTTCGCAAACAAAGGAATAGCTTGTTCAACAATCAAAAAATAAGCTGCAGCAATACCCAAAAGAATCCAAATGGCTCCTGCTATACGTCTAATGTTATTCATCTTAATCGTTGATCTCCCGATCTTTACCGTTAATGTATAATAATCCAATCACAAAACAGACCCCACCTATGATGATAGGATACCATAAACCCTCCAAATAGGGTTTAGCATAAGGCAGGCTTTGTCCTGCTGCTGCCGCAACTTCATTCGCGGTATTCGCCTTGGCAGCCAAATAAGTAGCCACCGCTGGAAGTAATCCCCCGAAAATTCCATTACCAATGTGGTAAGGTAATGACATTGATGTATAGCGAATAGCCGTTGGAAACATTTCAACCAAAAAGGCGGCAATAGGTCCGTACACCATGGTAACGTAGAGTACTTGTATAAAAACCAATAAAATCAACAACCAAAATGCTTGTTGGCCTACATGAACTGTTTTTTTCACTACTGCCTTTTCTCTTTGTACTGATGGCAAATGAGATACTTTCTCGGTCCTTTCTTCCAATAATTGTGAACCATCCGTATAACTGTAAATGGTACGAGTAACTTTTGATAAAGTAACCGTTCCATCCATCATATGGTAATCTGTTCTGGATTGACGAGAATTAGGTTTCTCTGTTTTCTGATTGACGTCAGCTAATTCATACATAGCCTGATAAATCGGTCTGTAGGTAGAAATAGCGATTAACATACCGGCTAACATTATGCCTTTACGACCAATCTTGTCGGATAACCATCCGAAAAAGATAAAGAATCCTGTCCCAGCAGCTAAGGAAATAGCAATGATGTAATTGCTTTGTTCAAATTCAATATTCGCTACTTTTTGTAAAAAGGAAAGCGCATAAAATTGACCAGTATACCACACCACTCCTTGCCCCATGGTGGCACCAAAAAGCGCTAAAAGGACAAATTTAAAATTCAATTTCTTTCCAAAGGATTCTTTCAAAGGGTTAGCTACAATCTTGCCCTCATGTTTCGCTTGAGCAAACAACGGAGATTCATCCATATTTTTACGGATGAAATAAGAAATACCAACCATCACAATGGAAATCAAAAATGGTATACGCCAGCCCCAATCATTGAAGGCTTCCAAACTCATGGATTTTTTCGTAGCTAAAATAACCAACAAGGATATGAATAATCCCAAGGATGCCGTGGTTTGAATCCAAGCCGTTCTTAATCCTCTTTTATTAGGTTCAGCATGTTCAGCTACATAAGTAGCAGCCCCACCATACTCACCTCCTAATGCCAATCCTTGCAATAAACGTAAGGTTAAGACTAAAATGGGGGCTAAAAAGCCAATGCTTGAATAAGATGGAATTAAACCAATGGCAAAAGTGGAAAATCCCATAATTAAGAGGGTTACCAAAAAGGTATACTTCCTACCTAATAAATCGCCTAAACGACCAAAGAAAAGTGCGCCAAATGGACGAACAACAAAACCTGCAGCAAAGGTGGCCAGAGTAGATAAAAAGGCGGCTGTGGGATTATCAGAAGGAAAAAATTTGGTGGCAATAATGACGGATAAACTACCAAAAATATAGAAATCGTACCATTCAATCAATGTCCCTACGGAAGAGGCGGCAATCACTTTACGCAATTTCTTTCCATCAAAGCCTTCGCTTATTTCATTCTGTAACATAGTTGTATTCATAGGTTAAATTCATGCCTTATCTTCTCCTCATTCCTTCTTCAGACACAAAAATCTAAATTACTGATAATTTCATTATTTTTAGAAATCTTTAGACAATAGAATTTAAAAAATCACACAATACCATTTAGCCATGAAAAAAATCATATTTCTCTTTTACCTTATTGGGATATGCATTCTCAGTACAAATCAAATTACAGCTCAAAATTTATTAAGAAGTACACCAGAGGCTGAAGGTGTTTCTTCCGAGGCCATTGGACAGTTCATTGATTCCTTTGATGCCAAAAAGCATGAATTGCATTCTGTAATGATACTTCGTCACGGTAAAGTCATTGCAGAAGGATGGTGGAAACCTTATGCAGCTAATTTGAAACACAGTATGTATTCGGTGTCTAAAAGCTGGACATCCACTGCCATTGGTTTTGCTGTTGCCGAGAAAAGAATTCAAGTGAGTGATAAGGTCATGAAGTATTTTCCAGAATACCAAGACTTAGCCAATAAGCCCTATATCGCTGATTTAAGCATTCAAAACCTATTAACCATGTCAGTTGGACATGAAGTAGAACCTTTACGCGGCGTAGTGGCTACGCAAAATGATTGGGTCAAAGGTTTTCTTTCTGCCAGTATAGCTCACCAACCAGGTACAAAATTCCTGTACAATACTTTAGCTACCTACATGCTTTCGGCTATTATTCAAAAAGTTACCGGACAGAAAGTGGTGGATTACCTAGGCCCTCGGCTTTTCAAGCCACTGGGAATACAAGGAGTGGACTGGGAAGTTGACCCTAAAGGTATCAATACCGGCGGCTGGGGAATTCGGGTAAAAACAGAAGATATGGCCAAGTTAGGTCAACTTTATCTTCAACATGGAAAATGGAAGGGTAAACAAATTTTACCTGCTGACTGGGTTACAGAAGCTACTTCCAAGCATATTGATCAAGATCCTTCAGCTAGTGCCGAGAAAAAAGCCAATTCCGACTGGCTACAAGGCTATGGTTATCAGTTTTGGCGCTGCAGAAATGGGGCCTTTAGAGCCGACGGAGCCTATGGACAATACATTGTGATGATGCCTGAACAGGATGCTGTGGTGGTCATCACTTCCGAATCTCATGAATTGCAAGATGATTTAAACATGGTATGGAAACATTTACTTCCTGCCTTTGAGAAAAAAGCTTTGGCACCTAATCCTCTTGCGCAGAAACAGTTAAAATCGAAGCTTAGTCAATTACAATTAAAAGCTCTTGTTCAAGAAAAAGCCATTTCATCATCCATTTGGAATAATCCAACAATACACTTAGAGAAAAATGCGCTGAATGTAGAACAAATTGGATTTCAGTTTGAAGGTGAAAAATTAACCCTAACATTAACAGACAATAAGCAACAAAAGCACTATTTACCAGCTGGGCATGGAACATGGGCTATGACCAGTACAGAAATGCCTGGTCCCTATTTATTGCGAGCAGCTAAAGCCAATTTAGAAGGTCAATCCCCCTTTAAAGTAGCGTCGAGTTACCGTTGGATAAATCAAAATACGATGGAAATATCCTTACGCTTTTTTGAAAGTCCACACCATTGGGTTTGGATTTGTCAGCTAGAAAATGGCCAATTAAACATGGAGATTAAAAATTCCTTTGATCGACTGAATACAATCAAAGTCAGCGGTAAAGTGAAACTTTAACCTACGTAATCCCCTACTCGTCGCAAAATAGGGAGTGCCGTATAAGAATATTGAAAACTTTTTCTAACATTGTACAATAGCAAACATATTGCATCTTAAGATTTCATTTAAATCATATATCTATGTCAACTCATTTACCAAAAAACTCATCTCGTCGTCAATTTTTACTTTCGGGATCCTTGGCCACGATGGGCCTATTTTTGGCAGGAAAAGCGAATGCTTCTTCTTTACTTTTAGCCGCTAAACCAGATTCAAAATTTGCTGGTGTACAAATCGGAGCTATTACTTATTCATACCGCAGTTTACCAGGTAGCATTGAGCAAGTATTGCAATATTGCATCGACAGTAATATTTCTGCCATTGAATTGATGGGCGATGCTGCTGAGGATTTTGCTGGAAAGCCTAAAAATCCAAATCCAAGACCAATGATGGGTCCTCCAGCTCCTGGCCAACCACGTCCACAAATGACGGATGAGCAAAGAGCTAAAATGGCTGCTTATCAAAAAGAGGTAGCAGAATGGAGAGCATCTGTTTCAATGGACAAGTTCAAGGAAGTGAAACAAATGTTTGATAAGGCTGGAATTAGCATTTATGCATTCAAACCAAATGCTTTAGGAGCAAACAATACCGATGCTGAGGTAGAATATGCATTAAAAGCGGGTAAAGCTTTAGGTGCAAAATCAGTAACGATAGAATTACCAACTGATCCTGCTCAATCGCAGCGTTTAGGTGATTTGGGTGCCAAACATAAAATGTACATTGGATATCACCTACATTTGACAGCTACGGATACAGCTTGGGATGTTGCTTTGGCTCAGTCGCCATACAACTCCATGAACTTAGATTGTGGTCACTACATTGCAGCAGGTGGAAATAACACTACGGCTAGTCTTTTGAAATTAATCGAATCAAAAGCGGACCGTATTACTTCCATGCACATTAAGGACAGAAAGAATAAGGAGAATGGAGGTCAAAACCAAGTTTGGGGCCAAGGAAATACTCCTTTGAAAGAAATTCTTACTTTGATGAAGGAGAAAAAATACAAATTCCCTGCTACTATCGAATTAGAATATGATATCCCTACAGGTTCTGATCCCGTATCAGAAGTTAAGAAATGTGTTGCTTATGCAAAAAACATTTTGGTAGGATAATTTAATAATCTGGCATAAAAAATGCCAGATTATTAAATTATAAATGGTGAATGGTAAATTATACTATTTCATTTCGCTATTATTAACAATCATTGAATTAAATAGGTGGATAAAGCGAAAGTTTTGTTCACCTATTTTTTTAATTTAAAATTAGTGAAAATCACTTTAACCTAGCTGATTATCGTCAATTCACCTTCTACAATTCACCATTTACCATTTACAACTTACAATTACATTTTAATTTGCTTCAGCATCTCAATCAAATCCCCTGCTACCAAACTGGATTTAGAATAAGTACTAGTATATAAATCCCCAGCTAGGCCGTGATAATAGACTCCTAAGCAAGCTGCCAAACTAGGCGGATAAGATTGTGCAACTAATGCAGCAATGATACCAGCCAATACATCGCCACTTCCGGCGGTTGCCATACCATCATTTCCCGTACTATTCATACATACTTTGCCATCTGAAGTAAACACATGGGAATTCTTTCCTTTGACTACCAATTGAACTGGATAATGTTGGACAAATTTTTTCGCCTCTTCCAAAGCCGATTCAGCATCAACTGTTTTACCTACTAGCCGACTTAATTCTCCTAAATGAGGTGTCAGTATATGACTCTCCCCTAGCAAAGCATACCATTCAGGATGTTGCGCTAGTAAAGTCAAACCATCTGCATCAATCACCATTGGGGTTTTAACATGTTCCAATAAATAATGAAGCTCTTCTGCAGAAGACTCACTCAAACCCACACCAGGACCAAAAACTATGGCCGAATTCTCTTCCTGCCAAGGCAAATTCTCCAACATTGACTTCCCTTCATTGATTTGATACATCAACTCTGGGCTATTGGCTAAAAGAGGAATTAGCCCTTCTTTTGGAATTATGGCCGTAACTAAACCACAACCAGACCGTAAGGCTGCTCTGGAGCATAATATGGAGGCGCCTAAAGTTCCTTCGCTTCCAGCAATGACCCAAACATGACCAAAGCTTCGCTTGTGACCATCCAATGCTCTTTCCTTACGGTGACTTTGCACCCAATCTTCTTGCAGGACTGTTACCATTTTTATTCTATTTTATCGTCAAATAATAAAATTTATAGCCAAATTTGCAATTCTACTAATCGAGAAGTACTATTGTAACAAACTGATACAATAAAGAATTTTATACACATGAAAAGAATCTTACAACTAGCTGCAGGCTGCCTTTTCAGCCTATCCCTGTTGACCATGCATGCACAAGGACCCAAAAACACTTATGGTATCGATGTACAAGTTAAAACCAAAAACGGAACCGTTGAAGGGGAACTTGACACTCGATCTAAAATCGTTAGTTTCAAAGGTATTCCATTTGCCCAAGCTCCAGTTGGAGATTTACGCTGGAAAGCTCCTCAAGAACCTAAATCTTGGAATGGAGTATTGCAAGCTAAGCAATTTGGCCCGAAAGCCGTACAAACTCCGATCTTTGGTGATATGGGTTTCCGTAGCAATGGCATGAGCGAGGACTGTTTGTACCTAAACGTTTGGACACCTAAAGTGGAATCAGGAGCCAAATTACCTGTATTGGTTTATTTTTATGGTGGTGGTTTTATGGCTGGTGATGGATCTGAGCCTCGCTATGATGGAGAATCCATGGCAAAAAAAGGGGTGGTTTCTGTCACCATTAATTACCGATTGAATCTTTTTGGATTCTTTTCCCATCCTGAATTAACGAAAGAGTCACCTAATAAAGCATCGGGTAACTATGGCTATATGGACATGGTCGCCGCATTAAAATGGGTGAAAGCAAACATTGCTCAATTTGGCGGTGATCCTAATCATGTGACTATTGCAGGTGAGTCAGCAGGCTCTATTGCCGTTTCTGCACAAATGGCTTCACCTTTAGCCAAAGGTTTATTCCAAGGAGCCATCGGTGAAAGTGGGGGTTGGTTAAGTAATACCTTAGCACCTATGAGCTTACAAGATTCTGAAAAATTTGGAGCTGATTGGGCGAAAAAAATTGGGGCCACTTCCTTGAAAGAATTAAGAGCTATGTCAACCTATGAATTATATCAAAAAATGGTTGATTCTAAGACCTTAAGCTTCCCTGGGAATATTGATGGCTATTTTATGCCAAAGACCGTACGTGAGATTTTTGAGGCTGGAGAGCAATCCCAAGTGCCTTTATTGGTTGGTTGGAATTCAGAAGAAATGAATTATCGTGCCATCACCAAAGGAAAAGCCGCTACTCCTGAAGTTTTCAAAGAAGTAGTTAAAGAATTGTACAAAGACAAGGCTGATCAAATTTTACAATTATACCCTGCCAATTCAGCGGAAGAAGCGGAGCAATCTGCCACCGACTTAGCGGGAGATCGTTTCTTGGGTTTCTCGACTTGGAAATGGTTTGATCTACATCGTAGACATAGCCAACAACCCGTATTTCGTTATTATTTCGCTCGTCCTAGACCAGATATGGCTCAAAAAGACGTAGAAGCAGCTTTAGCGGGTGGAGTAGTAAAAAGAGACCCGAATGCCCCTAAAGCTCCAAAACCCAAGGGTGCTGTACACTCTGCTGAAATTGAATATGCCTTAGGTAATTTATCGACAAATTTAACCTATGCTTGGACTCCAGAAGATTATAAAGTATCTCAAGTTATGCAGGAATACTTTGCCAATTTCATTAAAAACTGGAACCCGAATGGAGGAAATTTAGCCAATTGGCCAGCTGCCAAAATTGAAGCTAAACCAGAATTGATGCTTTTAGACGTAGAATCTAAAGTTATTCGTGGCGAAAAAGATGCCCGATATGAATTTTTAGATCAAGATTCAGGTAAAAAATAAATTGCTTATTTTTACCTAATCTAACGTAAACCTATCACATGCAATCGAACATATTTCACACGGCCATACTTTCTTACGGAATGTCTGGCCGTGTTTTTCATGCCCCATTTCTAGCGACTCATCCTGGATTTCATTTAGTAGGATGCTTGGAAAGATCTCAAAAAAACATACAAGCTCGTTATCCTGAAGTGGCAAGCTATGATTCTTTGGAAGAGGTCTTAGCCAATGATCAAATCCAACTGGTGGTTGTCAATACCCCCATTGCTACACACTTTGAATATACCTTAAAGTGCCTAGAAGCTGGGAAACATGTCTTAGTAGAAAAGTGTTTTACCCGCACGGCTGAGGAAGCAATTCTATTAAAAGCTGCCATGGAAAAAGCTGGAAAGCAATTATTTGTCTTCCAAAACCGTCGCTGGGATTCTGACTTCTTAACCGTTAAAAAAGTGAAAGAATCAGGTATTTTGGGTGAATTGGTGGAAGCAGAATTCCATTACGATCGTTTTGACGGAAATCTTTCTTACAAAGCCCATAAAGAAATTGCCGGAGTTGGTGTTGGCGTAGTTACCGATTTAGGTCCGCACATCATCGATCAAGCCATTTCCTTGTTTGGTATGCCAGAACGCGTATTTGCTGATTTGCGTAAAACAAGAAAAAACACGCAAGTCGACGATTACTTTGAAATTCTATTGTATTACCCAGATTTGCGGGTAAGATTAAAGGCGGGTTATTTCGTCAAATTGCCGGTGCCTTCTTTTCAATTACACGGGAAGCAAGGTAGTTTTTTAAAGAATAGATCTGATCGACAAGAGGCTGACTTACAACTAGCTATATTGCCTAATACACCTAACTGGGGTGAGGATTCAGAAAAGGATTTTGGCCAAATTTGGGTAGACGGAGAAGAAAGCCCACGGGCCATTCCATCAGAAACTGGTAATTACATGGCCTTTTTTGAAAATGTTTACCAAAGCCTATTAGGGAACGAAAAGCCAGCCGTATCTGTTGAGGATGGAATTCGTAGTATGCGCATTGTAGATGCGGCCTATGAAAGTAATCGTCAACAAGCTATCATCTCCATTCAATAACCTTATGGCAACTGCTTCCGATACCCAGAGATTATTCCAACAATTTGAGCCTGAATTACTCAAAAAAGTACAGCAAGTTGGTGCGGTACGCAAGTTTAAAGCGGAGGAATATTTAATGCAAACCGGACAACAAATCCGTTCGGCAGTATTGGTATTGGATGGGGTTGTTAAAGTATTTCGAGAAGACGATGACGGAAATGAAGTCTTCATGTACAACCTTCACCCAGGAGAAGCTTGTGCTATTTCCATGACTTGTGCTGCTCGACAATTATCCAGTCAAATCATGGCCAAGGCCTTAGTCGATACGGAAGTTTTAGTCATCCCGGTAGAATTAATGGATGAATGGGCCCTAAAATACCGTTCTTGGTATCAATTTGTCTTAGAAACCTATCGTGCTCGTTTTGAAGAATTATTGGATACGCTGGACCATATTGCCTTCCGAAATCTGGATGAACGCCTACTTTGGTATCTAAAACAGCACCAGAAGAGTTTAAAAAGCAATTTCATCAAAACGTCTTTTACAGATATCGCATTGGAGCTAAATTCTTCTCGTGAAGTCATATCTCGCTTAATGAAAAAACTAGCCGAAAAAGGGCATGTTAAATTACATAAGAATGAAGTGGAGATTCTAAATTTAAAAATGTAATTAGGTGTTAGGGGTTAGGTATTAGGGTTTAGGTATTAGAGTTTAAGTATAAATAGATACCAAAATAGCCTTTAATAGAACATTTAATAAACACTATTAACTAATCTCTAACAACTCTAATAACTAATTCCTAATCACCAATAACTATTTTTCTCTCTTGTGATAAAAATCACGAATTAGGCAGAATAAATGCTAGACATTTGTATCAACAAAAATGAAAAGCACAACATGGAAATAATCGGATACTTTGCCTCTTTGCTGATTGGAATCTCTTTGGGACTCATAGGTGGAGGTGGATCCATTTTGACCGTACCTGTATTGGTGTATTTATTTGGCATCAATCCCATATTAGCTACGGCATATTCCCTTTTTATAGTAGGAGCAAGTAGTTTGGTAGGGGCTTTCCCAAAATACCAACAAGGTTTAGTTAATCTAAGAACAGCCATTATTTTTGGTATTCCTTCTATCATTTCTGTTTATGCTACACGAAAATTCATTGTACCATTAATCCCTACTGATTTATTCCAAATCGGAGATTTGATGATAACCAAATCCATTTTAATGATGGTCCTATTTGCCATATTGATGGTTGCAGCTTCTATTTCGATGATTCGTGGAACCTGTGAAAACTGTGGAAAAGAGGGTGCTGAAGACCAAGAAATCAAAGCACAAGCATTCAATTACCCAATTATATTGTTGGAAGGTTCTGTCGTGGGATTATTAACTGGATTAGTAGGTGCTGGCGGTGGTTTCTTAATCATTCCTGCTTTAGTAGTACTTTCCAAATTACCTATGAAACAGGCCGTAGGTACCTCACTACTTATCATAGCCATGAAATCGCTCATAGGTTTCACGGGAGATTTGGGGCATCAAACCATTGATTGGACCTTATTGATGACCATTACAGCTTTGGCTATGGCGGGAATTTTCATTGGAGATAAATTCAGCAAAAACGTAGATAACGATAAATTAAAAAGAGGTTTTGGCTGGTTCGTACTCGTAATGGGACTTTATATCTTAATTCAACAATTAGCATTTCCTTTAAAATAAGCACAAACTACCTTAAAACAACGCATTAACAACATACTATTGAAGAATATGAAAGTAGAACAAATTTATACTGGATGTTTAGCACAAGGTGCCTATTACATTGAAAACAATGGCGAAGCAGCTATCATTGATCCTTTGCGCGAAGTAGAACCCTATATCCAAAAGGCGGAGCGTAATGGAGCTAAAATCAAATACGTATTTGAGACACACTTTCATGCTGACTTCGTTTCCGGACACATTGATTTATCAGCTAAAACAGGTGCCCCTATTGTTTATGGTCCCAATGCTGCTTGTGCATTTGATTGCATTTCAGCTACGGACGGACAAGAGTTTCCATTAGGAAAAGCAACCATCCGTGTCATTCACACGCCTGGTCATACTATGGAAAGTACCTGTTTCTTGTTGATCGATGAGCATGGTAAAGAAACAAGTTTATTCTCAGGTGATACCTTGTTTATCGGAGATGTTGGTCGTCCGGATTTGGCACAAAAAGTAAAAGCTGAATTAACTGAAGATATTTTAGCTGGACATTTATATGATTCCTTACGTAACAAAATCATGCCATTAGCTGACGATATCATCGTGTATCCAGCACATGGAGCAGGCTCCGCCTGTGGTAAAAACATGAGCAAGGAAACCACGGATACCTTGGGTAATCAGAAAAAAACCAATTATGCTTTGAATCCCAATTTGACTAGAGAAGAATTCAAAAAAGAAGTTCTAACAGGTTTGGTTGCCCCTCCATCCTACTTCCCATTGAACGTATTGATGAATATTCAAGGCTATGACAGCATTGATAAAGTATTAGAAAGAGGTCAGCACGCCTTATCGCCAGAAGCTTTTGAAGTGGCTGCCAATGAAACGGGAGCACTAATTTTGGATACACGTGATCCTCAAACATTTACGAAAGGATTTGTACCCAATTCCATCAACATTGGAATCGATGGTTCATTTGCTCCTTGGGTAGGTGCCATGATTCCTGACATCAAACAAGAAATTTTATTAATCACAGATGAAGGTCGTGAGGAAGAAGTGATTACTCGGTTAGCTCGTGTAGGTTACGACTTCACCATTGGATACTTGAAGGGTGGATTTGAGGCTTGGAAATCAGCTGGTAAAGAAGTAGATAGTATTGAATCCATTTCAGCAGAGGAAGTTGCCAAGCGTTTTGCCGCAGGTGAAGGTGAAATCTTGGACGTACGTAAGAATTCAGAATTCTTAAGTGAGCATGTGAAGGAAGCTGAAAATGCCCCATTGGACTTCATCAATGATAGTATGTTGAAAATTGACAAGAACAAAACCTATTTTGTGCATTGTGCAGGAGGTTACCGTTCTATGATTTTCAATTCTACTTTAAGAGCACGTGGATTTCACAACTTAATTGATGTCAATGGTGGTTTCAAATCCATCAAAGAATCGGAAAAATTTCATATCACGGACTATGTTTGTCCATCAACTTTATTGTAATCATGAACATGCAAGATTTAATCAGCAACCCGAAAACTAGTATAGTGGATGTGCGTGAAGTCGGGGAATTCATGCAAGGCCATTATGAAGGAGCCATCAATATTCCATTAGGAACTATTCCCAACCAATTGGAAAAATTCAAAGCCATGGACGGCCCCATCATTGTGTATTGTCGCAGTGGCAACCGCTCTGGATTAGCTCAAACCATGCTTAAGCAGATGGGTTATCAGGAAGTCTACAATGGAGGTGCATTACAAGATATGTTGGTTTATTCTAACAACTAATCCTATGTGGAACACACTCAGACAACCGTGGGATCTTATGCGCTTGGCTCGCCTTTTAATGGGTGGCTATGCCATGTTTGAAGCCATTAAAACGCAAGAACTATTTTTAGGTTTGTTAGCTGGAATTTTATTGATCCAGGCTTTATTTAATATAGGTTGTGGAGCTCAGGGATGTGGTATCCCTACTAAAACGAAGAAATCATCTTCCATAAATAACGAAGAAACAACATATGAAGAAGTTCATTCAAAACCATAAATTAGCTCTGATTGGCACCTTTTTGGGTGGAATTGCGGGATATTTTTATTGGCAACAAATTGGATGCAGTACGGGTACTTGTCCGCTGACTTCCAAGCCATTGAATAGTACCTTGTATTTTGCCTTTCTAGGTTATATTTTTAGTGGATTTTTCAGTAATAAAAAAACAGCAAACAGTTAATAGTGATTAGGGATTAGGGTTTATGGATTAGTAATATTAATAGACACATTCTTCAAATTAATTCAGGACAAGCCACTTATAAGTAATAACTAACAACTAATAACGAATAGCTAATAATTGCTTACCATACTCAAACAATGATAGAAACAATTTCACAACCATGGCCCTGGTACGTGGCGGGAGCCTTGATAGGTTTAATCGTACCTGCTTTATTGCTATTGGGCAATAAACACTTTGGCATATCGTCTAACTTAAGGCATATTTGCGCGGCTTGTTTTCCAAGTAATATTCCCTTTTTCAAATACGATTGGAAAAAAGAATCTTGGAATTTATTTTTTGTAGGAGGAATATTGATTGGTGGATTTTTATCTGCTCAATATTTAGGTTCCAATGAACCTGTGGTTGTCCACCCAGATTTAGCAAAAGAATTAGCCACTTACGGGATAGATGATTATTCGGGTTTAGTTCCTGTACAGTTATTTTCCTTTGACAACTTATTTACAGCCAAAGGCATTATCATGATGATTGGTGGAGGATTCTTAGTGGGCTTCGGAACGCGTTATGCGGGAGGATGTACATCGGGTCATGCCATCATGGGCTTAAGCAATTTGCAATGGCCTTCTTTAGTTGCCACTATCTGTTTCATGGTAGGAGGATTCGTCATGGCCAATTTCATTTTACCTTACATTCTTAGCTTATAATCATCATGGAAAATAAAAATTTAGTACATAGCGACCCAATGGATTATGAAGTAAGATCATTGGATACCATGTGTATCAATGAATCCGAATTAAAGCACCCTTGGTGGTATAATTTCAAGTATTTAGCCGTAGGATTGATTTTCGGAATAGTATTCGTCAAAGCGGAGATCATTTCTTGGTTTAGAATTCAGGAAATGTTTCGTTTGCAAAGCTTTCACATGTATGGTGTCATTGGAACTGCGGTAGTGGTAGGAGCCATTTCAGTGTTTTTAATTAAGCAATTGAAAATCAAAACCATTCATGGAGAAGACATTACATTCAGTGACAAGAAATTCAATAAAGGCCAGATTTATGGAGGATTGATGTTCGGCTTTGGCTGGGCTATCACTGGGGCTTGTCCTGGTCCTCTTTTTGCTCAATTGGGCACGGGAGTATTATCCATATCTGTGGTGATCTTAAGCGCCATTGCTGGCACGTGGACCTATGGATACTTACGCGATAAACTACCGCATTAATACCCATATAGTTCAAATTGATATAAAGACCATTACCGAAAGGTGGTGGTCTTTTTTTTATCATTTATCAAAATCGGAAAGGAAATTGTAAATGATGAATTATAAATTTTGAATCCTTTCATCCTAATAACTAATACCTAAAAAGGTTAATCTCAACGAAAGATTGAACCGTAGCTTGAGCGAAGCGCAAGGCGGATATTTGACATTGCGCAAAGGCCGTGTGTGTTGGCGTCAAAGATTAAAGCCGTAAGCGGAGAGACAATCTGTTCTGCGTAGCAGAATTCGTCTTAGGATTAACCGTATTCCTACCGTTTTTTTTGTTTCTTATTTTATAAAAAAAGAAAGACCATATGAATTAAATCTTCGACAAAGCTATTTTTAGGACTATTTCTTGTTGTTTTAACAATAACACGATGTTTCAGCAAATACTTGGGATTTTCTTTTTTTGGACAAAAAAAGAAACAAAAAAACTTCTTTTTTGTCGTTCAGCCAAGGCGAATTCCGCTTCGCGGAACCGTGATTCACTCCGCTATCGCCTATACTTTTGACGCCGACGCACATTGCCTATGCTGAGGTCAAAACCTCGTCTACCGCTGCGTTCATCACATTTCGCAGGGCTACACGAAGGTGTTTTCTATAAAAATTCTACATTGAACGGTTAGTTGGAACGCAGCTTGATGAATTGTTAATGATAAATTATGAATTATAAATGTTGGAGCATTTCATTCTAATAACAAATAACTAACAACTAATATTAAATCTTCAATTATCTAAAAGAATAATCCACACCTGTAACCTGACTCAACAAAGACTGTGGACCATCCAGAATTTTAGCATCATGACGTAAACTAGGCGTCACTGGTGAGAATTTAGCTAGATACTCTTTCATCATACTATGTAATGTATAGTCCGTATTCTTGGCTTCTTTTACCCCTTTCATGCGACAAAGCATATCTTCAGGGTCTCCGTCGCGTTCACATGCACACAATACATATGATTTCTCTAGCTCTAAGGGGGCCCCTCCAATAATAACTTTTTGAACCCGATGCCCTACTCGCTCAAATGCTTTAAACTCAACCTGCATTCCCTTAAAACGAATAAGCCATCCCCCAAAACGTAATGACGCATCCTGAGCAAAGACATTCTGCAATTCCTTTTCTAACCAATTCATGATTTGTTGACCTGTCGCTTTCGCCGTCCGAATCGGGGAATCCACAGGTAACATATCAAATAAATAGCCTTCGGTAATTGCTACTTTCCCATCCTTTCCAGCTACGCGTGGCGGACAAAAACGGAAACCATTGGATAAAACCACATCCGCATTTACTTTCCATTTCAATGCATCTACAATCAGTGTATCAATGGTATTTTCAACGACAAAGTTGCGATACAATGGCAAGGTACTGTAACCTAAAACTTGGTCAATTTGGGATTTCCACGGTGCTTCTAAGTCTTTTACTAAGTTTAAAATCTCCTTTTTAGCAGGATATTTCATAGGATCAACTTCCACTAATTCATAGGTAGAACCGGTCACTTTCCCATCTTTGACCTGAATATCTAATTTTCCAATAAAAGAACCAAAAGCTCCAGGTTCCACAATTTTCGTATAAGCAGCTTGAATGGGTTTTCGTACTCGCTCATGCGTATCCGCCCCAAAAATATAATCAACACCCTCACAATGCGGGTTATTTCCTAAGGCAATTTGCTGGGAGAGACCTAAGTGAGATAAAATGATGACAAAATCACATTGCTCTTGTTCGCGTAAAATTGCGACGTATTCTTTTAGATTTTCTTCTGGTTTGGTATATAAAATACCCTTACTATACATAGGGGATTGTCGAAGCGGTACCAAAGGATCCGTGTAACCTAAGAAACCAATTTTAACCCCTAAACGATGCATAATTTGATAGGGTTGAAAGATCAATTCACCTTTCTTACCATCAGCTACATCGTGGTACATATTAGCACAAATTTTTGGAGCTAAAAGTCCACCCAAAAGCTTTTGCATGTTTTTCTTGTAATACACTACTTCCCAGTTACCCGGTAAGTATAAATCATAGTCCATGGCATTCAATAAAGGAACAAAAGCCTGGCCTGTTGTTTTCACCGATAACATGGAGCCTTGAAACATATCCCCCGTATCCAAAGTAATCGTATTCTCGGGATTCGCCTGCTTCATACGATCTAAGGCCGTAGCCATATGTGCATATCCCCCTGTTTTCCGAAAAACAAGCTCTTCTTTCTCCCAAAACAACTCATCATGGGCATGCAATTGACAATGCACATCCGTTGTTTGTAAAATGGTAATATGGCCTGAACTCGGCTTGACAGCATTGGAATGGGCAAATGCACCTTTTACTTCCGAGGAAGCTATAGGCGTTAAGGCAGCCACACTACCAAGTAAACCGCCTTGTAAAAATTTCCTTCTAGAGTTCATAGGTTTAGCTTTTTGATTTTCTGTGTTTTTTGATCCAATCCGAAATAGGTTTATATGGTCCAAATTTATGTTGGGATTCTGGGAAAGAATCCGCGTAAGGACCAAATGGATGATCAAAAGGCTTAGCTGCCATTTCTGGCCAATCTTTGGATAAATCTTTTTCTGGTCTAGGCATGGAATTGATATATGCCGCCACATCCCATGCCTCTTCATCCGTCAATTGAGCTTTTTCATACGTGGTACCCAAAGGCATATTGTATTTCACAAAACCAGCTAAATTGGATATTCGAAATAAACCCGCTCCTTGATTATAACTATGAACTCCCCAAAGTGGTGGATAAGTATAGGATTTTCCACCTTCAGCCAATACTCCTTCCCCATTAGCCTGATGACAAGATTGACATTTGGCATCATAGACTAATTTACCTTTATCTGGATCAGAAGCTCGTTTCAGGTATTTCAATTTGAATATTCCCGAACCTTTGGGCTTAACATCTTTGGCTATATCCTGACCAAGCCAAGTAATATAAGCCAATATGGCCAGCATTTCTTTACTTGTCGAGTCTAACTTCATTCCATTTAAACTTCTCTCAAAACAATCATTAACCCGTTTGATTTGGTTTTCCACTGTCCCAGAGCGTGCCCTAAACTTAGGATAGGTGGATTCCACAGCAAAATAATTATTTCCCCAAGGTTGAGAACCCGCCTTCAAATGACAATTTTGGCAATTCATGCCATTTGACATAGCCTTTACTGATCCTTTGGGGCCCAAATAATCGGAAGTATGTGCAATCAATTCCCGCCCATAAACAACCAATTCTTTTTGCGAAGGACTTAAATACATCATGCGCCAGTCGGATGGAGCAGTCCACACATGGGTAAAATTGGAATCAGGTTGAATAAATACAGCGCTAGAATCCGATTGAGCTAAGGCATTTTTCTTTGAATCTAACTGTCCAAAAAACAAATATGCCATCAATCCGAGTAAAAGGACTAGCAAGACATACAACAATCGAATAAAATTATCCAGGGTATTCTTTGGGGTATTGGTTTTCATGTTGAATAAGGGTGGTAAATCATTCAAATTTAGTCGCTCTATTTACCTGATGTAGTGACAAATATCACGAATTGCTAGGCTTGAATCTCATAATATTACATATAATTTAAAACAAAAACCACATGAGAATTCACCATCAAATTATCATCATTGGTGGAGGTAATGCAGGCATATCTGTAGCCAGTCAGCTACTACGTCAGAATTCCTCATTAGACATCGCCTTGATTGATGCTGCGGAAAAACATTATTACCAGCCTGCATGGACTTTGGTAGGCGGTGGTGTGTATGATATTCAAAAGACGGTTCGTGATGAAGCTTCTGTCATGCCCAATAAGGTCCATTGGATCAAAGCCATGGTAACGGAGGTTCAAGCTGAAAAAAACAAACTAGAACTGAGCAGTGGGGAATCCATTTACTACGATTACCTGGTGGTGAGTCCGGGTATTCAGTTAAATTGGTCTGCCATCAAAGGCCTGAAAGAAAGCCTAGGTAAAAATGGGGTTTGTTCTAATTATAGCTTTGAAACGGCTCCATATACTTGGGAATGCGTTCAAGCACTACCGAAAGGAGGAAAAGCAATTTTCACTAATCCACCTACCCCCACTAAATGCGGTGGTGCTCCCCAAAAGGTCATGTACCTCTCTTCGGATTATTTCAAAAAGCATCATAAACATGCAGATGTTCAATTTTGGAGTGGAGGAACTCGGGTATTTGGTGTGGAGAAATACGAAAAAACCTTGAAGCAAGTCATACATCGCTATGGCATCAAAACTCAATTCTTTGTCCAATTAGTCGAGATAGATGGGCCAGCCCAAAAAGCCAAATTCGTTGGAATAGGTGACACAAATAAAAACCAAGAATATTGGGTAGATTACGACATGATCCATGTGACTCCACATCAATCAGCACCTGATTTTATCCAAAAAAGCAGTTTAGCTAATGCGACTGGTTGGGTAGAAGTGGACAAACATAGCTTGCAACATGTTCGTTTCCCCAATGTATTTTCTTGCGGTGACGTTGCCGGCATACCAGTCTCAAGAACGGGAGCAGCTATACGAAAACAAGCGCCTGTTTTGGTAGCTAACTTATTATCCATGATGAAAGGAGAAACATTAAAAGCTTCTTACAATGGATATTCATCTTGTCCCATTATAACAGGATACGGGAAATTAGTCTTAGCGGAATTTGATTACAACAATGTACCTACAGAAACTTTCCCATTTGATCAATCTAAAGAAAGGTGGTCAATGTATCAATTGAAAACCAAAATATTACCTTGGTTGTATTGGAATGAAATTTTACCGGGTAAAATGTAAAAAGCTGGAAGCCTTTTATGCCCCCAGCTCTTTGCAAACAAATTAGGTGATTAGGGCTTTAAATAAGACCAACCTGCTTCTTGCTTTAAAACAACTTCAGCTACACCAGAAGGAACAAAGCCCGACTGTGGCAATAGGGTCGCTTTATCAATTTTATTCATGCGGATGGTATTTTCACAAGCAACAAATGAAACTCCTTTAGCCGCTAATTCAGCGATTTTAGCTTTTTGAGTCGTTTTTGAGTCTATTAACAAACCAATACCAGAACCATGAGCCACTACTTCAATGGAAGTATTTGGCCCCAAGGCAGTTTGTAGATTACCGATATTACGTACCACACCATGCCATGCAGTGGTATCCGAAGTATTCACCTGAATCACAATTTTATGAGCAGGTGACTGCGCTAGGGCATGAAAGCTCAGTAATAGCGCAAAGACAGAAGTGACAACAATTTTTTTCATAGTTTTAAATTTTTCCCAAAGTAAGCAATCTATACATGAAAGCAAATTGGAATAATCGATATGATTCAAAAGAATATCAATATGGCCTAGAGCCCAATGATTTCTTTAAAAAGCAAATTCAACTATTAGCGGCAGGTCGAATGCTCGTTCCAGCAGCAGGCGAAGGCCGAGACGCAGTATTTGCTGCGCAATTAGGTTGGGAGACTCATGCCTTTGATAGTAGTGACAGTGCACAAGGAAAAGCTAATAAACTAGCAGGTGAACGATCTGTCAATTTGCATTATGAATGCATCGATGCAGCTAGCGTGCGTTATCCTTTAGAATCCTTTGATGTAATCGCATTGGTCTATTTCCATCAAATGCCTATGGAAAGATATAAATTTCATCAGCAATGCATCAAATGGTTAAAACCAGGGGGTAAAATTATTTTGGAAGGATTTCATAAAAAACAATTAGGCCTAGCATCCGGTGGTCCTAAAATCCTAGATATGTTGTTTGATAAGGAGGAATTAAGCCTAGATTTTGAAGGATTAAGAATTGAATCCATGGAGGAAAAAGAATGTATCCTGAATGAAGGGCCCTTGCACCAAGGTAAAGCTTTTGTTATTGATTTAGTGGCAACTAAGCCTATAGCTTAATCTGAGTTTAAGAGACAATTGTCACGCCAAATGGCTGACAGCAAGCTTACCTTTGTATTATAAATCAGCAAAAATATGTTAGAATTTCTTAAAAATTTATTGGGTTTTGGTCCAAAAGTAGATTTAGCAACTTTAATCAAAGCGGGTGCAAAAATCGTGGATGTGCGAACACCGGCAGAATATCAACAAGGCCACGTAAAAGGCTCTTTGAATTTACCTTTACAGACATTGCCAAACAATCTTAGTAAATTGAAAAAAGAAGATATTATTATCACTTGCTGTGCTTCAGGTATGCGAAGTGGTGCCGCCAAACGCTTGTTGAAATCATATGGATTCCAACATGTACACAATGGTGGAACTTGGAAGTCATTAGAATAGTTTAGTCTTTATAAAAGTCAAAATTATGAGCAATTTTTCAGAATTATTGAAATCGGAACAGCCTGTGTTGGTCGACTTTTCAGCGGAATGGTGTGGCCCTTGCAAGCAGCTGAAGCCTATTTTGGAACAAGTTAAAGCCAAAATTGGGGATAGTGCAAAAATCATTAAGGTGGATGTAGACAAAAACCGAAAAACAGCCGAGAAATTTCAGATTCGTTCTGTACCCACCATGATCTTATTCAAAAATGGGAAATCAGTCTGGCGACAATCGGGTGTTATTCCAGCAAATACATTGGTGGGAATTATACAGCAGTATAGCTAATTTTCAGTTATTAGTTATTAGTGTTTAGAAATAAAGAAAAAGCTAATCACTAATCACTAACAACTAACAACTTATATTTTTCACATAGAAAATATTTAATATATGAAAGCTTTCCTCCTCTCTTTACTAATCGCTCTAACTATTTTTTCATGCTCCAAGCCTTCCGAAAATGGATTACAAGATGTGAGTGCTAGTGAATTCCAAAAGGCCATTCAAAGCAATGCATCCCAACAAGTTTTGGATGTGAGAACTCCCGATGAATTTGTAGGTGGGCATATCCAAGGAGCTATTTCAGCCGATATTAGTTCTGGGGCATTTCAAGAAGTTGCTGGATCTTTAGATAAAGATAAAGCAGTATATGTCTATTGTCTGTCTGGGGGTAGATCTTCGCAAGCAGCCCAACTTTTAGTTTCCATGGGTTTCAAAGAGGTGTATAATTTAGGTGGTGGAATCTTAGCTTGGAATGCCGCCAGCTTACCATTATCAAGGGAAGAGGGAGCTACTAGCCAGCAAGCAGGAATGACATTGGCTGCATTTGAAACACAAATTAAGGGAAAGAAAAAGGTTATTATTGATTACAATGCTACTTGGTGTGGACCTTGCAAAACATTGAGCCCCATCTTAGAAGCTTATGTTAAAGATCAAAAAGGAGCAGTTGAATTGATTAAAATCGATGTGGATGAAAATCCCGAATTAGCCAAAGCCAAGAACATCGAAGCCATCCCTTATTTAGAATTATACCAAGACGGGAAATTAATCTGGAAAAACGTAGGCTTGATTGGAAGAGAAGAACTTAATAAATTATAGGTTATAGATTATAGGTTATAAATTGTGAATGCCTGAATGACGTTGACCGTTTTGTGTCACTTATACTTGATTCATATTCAAGTATTTTAGGTATTTAGCTTATAGCTTGATTTAAATTTAGTAGTTTTTTTTCAAATGCAAT
>NZ_JAANOG010000013.1 GCF_019923745.1 Aquirufa aurantiipilula | reverse complement strand
CACTAAAATGACGAAGACGTCTTTGTGACACACTTTGAAGATACAACTTTTTGTTGGCCATAATTAATAGATTTTAAGTTTAAAATTTTACTTTTAAACGGTCAACCTATTTCAGGCATTGACAAATTATAATCTATAACCTATAATCTATAATTCTCTACTTGCTTGCTTCAAAGCTCAAAGAAACCGAATTGACACAATAACGTAAACCAGTTTCGGTGGGGCCATCGTCGAAAACGTGCCCTAAATGCCCTCCACATTTTCCACAGGTTATTTCTATGCGACGCATGCCTAAGGAATTATCCACGGTCTCTTTAATTACTCCAGCTTTGATTTCTTTGTCAAAACTAGGCCAACCACAGTGCGCATCAAATTTTGAATTGGAAGAGAATAAATGAGCGCCACAACCTCTACAGGTATACACTCCTTTTTCGCTGTGCATCAAAAACTTCCCAGTAAAAGGCCTCTCTGTACCTTTTTGACGTAAAATATAATATTCGTCTGGAGTTAATTTGGCCTTCCATTCGGCCTCTGAATGAGGTAGATCTTTCATAGGTATATTCGCTTGAGCAGCATCCTTGGGTCTTTGACCACAAGCTTGAAAACATAAAAAAACGATGCAAGAAATAAATAGAGATTTCATAAATGTTTTTTTTACAAATAACGAGAAAAAAAGAAGATTGTTTCAATTATACTGACAAAGTAGTCTTTGAAGAATGGCAAATGATAAATGCTGAATGATAAATTGTAAATGATTAATGGTGAATTGTGAAATAAAAAATATGAATAGAAAGAAACATTAAAAAATGAAAGAATAAAGAGTGATATATTTCAATTGGAAGAGTCTGCTTAATAAACTGTGTCAATTACTAACTTAATTAATAATTGACACAATCCATGGAAAAAGAGAAATTTGATTTTGAGGCCTTTGTCAAGCAAGCCGCAGAACAATTAAAACAAAAAAAGCCTTTCACGGGCAAGGATGGGGTATTCACACCTTTGATCAAAAAAATTCTAGAAGCCGCCCTTGAGGGAGAGCTAGATTCTCATCTTGAACAAACGCGTAAACCCGAAAAGAATCGTAGAAATGGTCGTATCTCGAAGAACGTTCAAAGTAGTTTAGGAGGTTTTGAAATCTTCTCACCACGAGACCGAAATGCCACTTTCGAGCCTCTTACGGTAGAAAAGCGTCAGACCAGTATTAGTAGTGATATCGACAAACAAATTATCAGCTTGTTTGGTATGGGCAATAGCTACTCAGATATACAGAAACATTTGTCTGATATGTATGGTGTAGACATCTCTGATGGCACCTTAACAGCGATTACAAATCTAATCATCCCCGAGATCAAAGAGTGGCAAAATAGGCCTTTAGAGAATGTTTATCCAGTCATCTGGCTGGATGCGATGTATTTTAAAGTCAGGGAAAACGGGATAGTTAAGACCAAAACCATTTACTCCATACTTGCTGTATCTTTAGAGGGTCAAAAGGAAGTGATCGGTATCTATTTTGGTGATAGTGAAAGTTCAGCCTTTTGGCGTCAAATATTGAACGAACTTCAATCTAGAGGTGTGCATGATATCTGTGTGGCTTGTATTGATAACCTGAAAGGTTTTGGAGATGCTATTGAAGATATGTTTCCCAATACGGATGTTCAGCTTTGTATCGTTCATCAAATGCGCAATAGTTTAAAATACATGAGCTGGAAGGATCAAAGAGCGCTAACTGCCGATTTAAAGAAAATATATCAAGCCAATTCATTAGACCTTGGATTACATTATTTGAATCAAGCAGAAGAAAAATGGGGAGCAAAATACCCCGTAATCTTTCGAAGTTGGCGAAATAACTGGGATAGGCTATCGAATTTTTACAAGTATCCAGCCACACTCAAAAAGATTATCTACACGACAAATCCCATTGAAAGCTTTCATCGGATGGTAAGAAAAGTAACCAAAACTAAGGGGGCATTTTCCAATGAGGATGCCATTATCAAACAGATTTACCTAGCTACCATCAATGCTAATACCAAATGGTCAGGAAAAATGTTTGGTTGGAATACGGTTAGAAACGAATTAAATATTTACTTCGCAGATAGATTATTAAACAATGACACAGTTCATTGAGCACTCCCAATTGGAATTAACAACTAAAAGATACTAAATTGAAAAACAATTTATCATTCATCATTTATCCTTTATAATTTGCTCAAATGTGCTACTACACCGACCAAACCAGCTCCAATAAGGCCTTGGAAATTAGGTTCAAAGCACAAGCTAAATACGAAGAATCATTGGCAAAAAAGGGCAAAATATCAGGCTTCACACGAGCTGGCTTGCCCATCATTACACAAGCCAAACCAGAACTCATCCAATTATTTCCTTGGGGCCTGATTCCAGCCTGGGCCAATGAAGAGCAAGCCAAAGAATTACCTAAAAATACCTTAAACGCTAAATCAGAAAGTATTTTTGAGAAAGCATCCTTTGAACCATCCATTTTAAAACAACGCTGTCTCGTGCTTGTGGATGGATTCTACGAATGGCAACATGTGGGTAAAGAAAAAATTGAATACCACATTCATCTAAAAACAAAAGGTCCATTCGCTTTGGCTGGAATCTATGCAATTTGGCATAATCCCAGAACAAAAAACCTAGAACCTTCATTTTCCATCATTACCACTCCCGCCAATGACCTAATGGAAACGATACACAATACAAAAAAACGAATGCCCTTAATTCTTTCCGCTGATCAAGAAAGAAATTGGTTAGCACCTATGTCTAGCGAGGAGATTAAAACCTTTTTCAAGCCTTTTGACAGCGCTAGTATGCAGGCTCAAAAGGTGAAAAATTTAGGTGAGCAAACTCAACTTTTCGCATAAAATTTCGCATTTTCCTCCAACACGTCTTCATTCACACAATTTTGCCATTGTAAAATCCTTTAAACTTCATCTTATGCTTACCGATATCCATCCTAAATTACCCATGAGAAGTAAAAAGGCTACCAGGGATTATTATATTCTTCAGCTAGGCTTTCAAGAAGTGGGGCAAGTTGATTATGAGGGATATTTGATGATACAAAAAGATCGAATTCAACTCCATTTTTTCGAGTTCAAAGACTTGAATCCTCTGGAAAATTATGGACAGGTATACATCCGAACTCAGGATATTAGCGGTTTTTATCAATCTTTATTGGATAATCAAGTAAAAATTCATCCCAATGGGTCTTTAGAATTAAAACCTTGGGGGCAAAAAGAGTTTTCTTTGCTTGACCCGGATCACAATTTGCTGACATTTGGGGAAGCGATGTAGGCGATGGAATCGATCAAGCTGATGACATGCTATTTTTTTGTAAATTAACTCCATTAAAAAAATAGGAACTATTCTAATAACTAATGACGATGAAAAAATTACTAATTGCTCTATTGGGATTACTTTCTTGGACTGCTCAAGCGCAACATACCTTAGAAAAAGTTTGGGAAAGTGATACGACACTCGCTGTACCGGAGTCGGTTTTATACCACCAAGGTGGACTTTATGTCGCCCTAATTGATGGACAACCTTGGGATGTGGATGGCAAAGGAGAAATTGCCAAACTAGATAAAAATGGTAAAATTCTGAATGCCTCTTGGGTCACAGGCTTAAATGCACCTAAGGGAATGGGTATTTGGAAGCAACAATTATATGTAGCGGATGTTTCTGAAGTAGTCGTTGTCCAATTGGCTACTGGAAAAATAACAGCTAAAATTGCCGTGGAAGGGGCAACTGGCTTGAACGATATCACCATTGACAAGCAAGGAATTGTTTATGTTTCTGATTCCAAATTAGGCAAGGTTCATCGCATTGAAAATGGCAAAGCAGCACTTTATTTAAGTGACCTCAAAGGGGTTAATGGACTTAAAGCGGTTGGTGATGATTTGTACATGTTGACTGCCAATGTGGTGTTCAAAGCTGGTGTAGATAAAAAACTGGTGCCTGTTGCTACGACAGAAATTGGTGGAGATGGCATTGAGCCAATTGGCAATGGAGATTTTGTGGTTTCTTGCTGGCCAGGCTTAATTTACTACATGGACCAAGCAGGGAAATTAACCACCATGCTGGATACGCGTGAAAAAAAATACAATACGGCAGACATTGGCTATAACCCAGAGCAGCGCATGGTCTACGTCCCTACTTTTTTCAAAAAGTCGATTGTGGCGTATAGGTTGAGGTAGAGTTATTAGGAGTTAGGGTTTAGTTATTAGGGTTTAGGGATTAGTTATTAGGAGTTAGGGGGTTAGAGGGCAATTGAAAATATCCCCGCTGTTTGACATATGCTATGTCGAATAGTGAATGAAAATGCTTGGATCTCAGTCAAGTGTATTGATGTCTTTATTTCATATTTGTCATTGGGTCCATTCTATTTTGCCTCTGAGTATATATCTAACTTTGCGATTTGTACCCTAAACTCTAATAACTAAACTCTAATAACTAATCCCTAATAACTAACTAATACCGTGGATCCGCTTTCCAACCCAGCTTGCGCATCTGTAAAACCCGCAAAGAGCGGTGACCAAATTCCTCCATAACTTGCCCCTGCATCCAGTAAACGCCTCCGCCCTTAAAAGTATATTTCTTTAAATCCGAAGGAAAATGTACCGTATCAAAAAAGGCACCTTGCGCATCCAAAAAATAGCCAAAATACATCCGCTCACCTTTTTTCGTCCAGGTAGGTTTTAAGGTTACCAGATAACCTAAAATATCGCCTCGATCGGCCAACAAGTGTGCATTCAAACTCGTAACAGGCCATTCTTCCAATAAGTCGAAAGGCGAACAAAGCGGAAAACCCAAGATTTCCCACTCATCAAAAGCATCTTCTAGCGGCTCATGTACCAGGGTGGGTAAAACACCAATCTCCGTACTATCCTCAAACATTTCCATAGCCACCACCTCGGACACTTTCCCCTGAAAACGAGCATGAGCCTCCCACATCAAATTCTTTTTTCCTGTTCCTAATCGCCGAAAAGCTCCCACGCGAATCAGAATGATGGCTTGTTCCAAACCTAAACTCACCCGCCGACCAAAATCCTCCCAAGATACAAAAGGGCCCTGCTTTCTGGCTTCCAACAATTCCCGTATCAATCCTTTCTCCAGACCTTTGACATGTACCCAACCCAAATACACCACTTGACCATCTAAGCGTGTCAAATACTCGCTTTCATTAATCTCAGGCGCCTCTATCCATCCTCCCGACCTACGCGCCTCATGCACATAAAACTCCGTCCGATAAAAACCACCAAAATTATTAATCACTGCCACCATGAATTCCAAAGGAAAATAGGCCTTCAAATACAAACTTTGATAGCTCTCTACCGCAAAACTAGCCGAATGCGCCTTGCTGAATGAATACCCACTGAAACTCTCCATTTGTCGCCATACCTCCTTCGCCACCGCCTCCTCATAGCCTTTTTCAGCACAATTCAGAAAAAACTGCTCCCTAATGCGCTCAAACTCTCCTCGTGAACGGTATTTACCCGACATCCCTCGACGTAAGACATCCGCCTCCGCCAAGCTCAAACCAGCAAAATAATGTGCCACTTTAATCACATCTTCTTGATACACCATCACGCCATAAGTCTCCTGCATCAACTCCCCCATCAATGGATGGACAGGCTGATACGAATGAGGCGCATGATGCCTTTCGATGTAGGCCTTCATCATGCCCGAACTAGCCACACCTGGGCGAATGATGGAACTTGCCGCTACTAAAGTCAGGTAATCCGAACAATGTAACTTCTTGATTAACTGCTGCATGGCCGGAGATTCTACATAAAAACAGCCCATAGTTTCATGACTTTCTAGCTGGATTTTGATTCGCTCATCCCGCTTAAAATCCGCCACCCGATGTATATCGATGTCGACCCCACGGTTTTGACGAATAATCTCCACGGCCTCTTTGATATGCCCCAAACCTCGTTGAGATAAAATATCAAACTTCGCAAAACCGATTTCCTCGGCTACATACATATCAAATTGACAAATAGGAAAACCCTTGGGCATAGGTTCTAAGGCGGTATATTCCGACAATGGTCTATCCGAAATCAATATTCCCCCTGCATGAATGCTCAGGTAATTGGGGAAATCAATCAATAGATTTCCGTATTTAATGATCCATTGATGAATTTGGGAATTCGACTGCCGCAATTCGGCCGTTGGGGCTATCCACGCATCAATCTCTGCCTTGGGTAAACCAAAGACCTTCGCCAGTTCTCGGTAAATTGAGCGATCCCGAAAAGTCACATAAGTCGCCAATAGGCAAACGTATTGCGCCCCATATCGTTTGAAGATATAATCAATAATCTCATCACGCTCATCCCAAGAAAAATCAATGTCAAAATCAGGAGGACTCGTTCGGTGGGGGTTAATGAAACGCTCAAAATACAAATCCAGCTCAATGGGATCCACATCCGTAATACCCAAACAATAAGCCACAATGGAATTGGCCCCACTTCCCCTCCCTACATGGAAATACCCCCTCGACCGCGCATAGCGAATGATGTCCCAAGTAATCAAAAAATAGGACTCAAAAGAAAGGTCATGAATCACCTGAAGTTCTTTTTTGATCCGCTCTTTCGCCTCTCTAGAGGAATGGGGATAACGATAAAGCATCCCCTCATAGGCCAATTTAGCCAGTAAAGCCTGATCGTCTTCCGGACTAGCACTAAATAATTTGCGGTTTTTGGAGGACCTAAACTCAAAAGAGAATTCACAACTCTCCAAGATACGGTCTGCTTCTTCCAGCAAGCTCGGGAAGTCCGCACAAAAATCCGTTAATTCCGCTGGACTATACAAACGTTCGTCGTCCTGGGCTTGTGCCTCCAATGGCAACTTACTCAATAAGACATTGTGGTCAATAGCCCGCAACAAACGGTGCATGGAGAATGCCCTTTTATCCAAAAAAGTAACAGGGTGACACCAAACCAAAGAAGCCCAGTCCTGCTCTTTCCACAATTTGTTTCGGTCACTGGCTCTGACTCCCCAGCGCTCCTGAGGACCTAAACTTTTTATTTGTTCTCGACGTGCCAAAGGAAAGATGGTCCATACATCTGGTGAACTAGGCGGCCTCTCTGGCCAAGGGGCAGAAGACAATAGATATTGACTCGCAAAAGCATTGATTTGAGCCAATCCTGAGGCATTTTTAGCCAAACAAATATAATAACAAGCATCTCCCTGCCGAAACTCCATACCCACCACCGGCTTAATGTTGGCCACTCGACAAGCCTGAAAAAAATCATAGATTCCCGATATGCGGTGTATGTCAGTCAATGCCAAGGCCTTAATACCCTGCGCAGCAGCAGCCTCCACCAGAGCCTCTGGCGACAGCGTTCCGTAACGTAAGCTATAATAGGAATGACAGTTGAGATACATTAATCTTCTGATTTAGGTAAGATATTTCGACGTTCATGGCGACCCATTAAACCACTAGCACGTACAATAGAGAATTCTCCAAATCTATTTTTCAAGCCATCCATGGCATGGTAGAGAGGTGCCAAACGAGCACCATCATCAAATAGATTCAACTGCTCCTGCCCTTGTAATAATTTTGAGAAACGCACGCCAATCAAACGTATCAACAAACGGCGATCATAGAGCTTTTCAAATAAGTCCACCACCGCTGGAATCAAGCGATGATCACTCGCCGTAGCAGGCAAGGTGATTTGACGGGTATGCGTATCAAAATTGGAATAGCGCAACTTCACCGTAACACAAGAAGTACATTGTCCCAAAGTCCGTAAATCATAGGTCAACTGCTCCGTCAATGAACCTAATATCCGTCTCAACAAAACCACATCCGTACTATCTTGATCAAAAGTCATTTCCTTCGACAAAGACTTTTGTTCTGAATAAGGCACCACAGGGCGTAAATCAATTCCATTAGCGCGCTCCCAAAGCATCACGCCCGACTTACCAAAACTACGCTCCAGGACTTTCAGGGGCATTTGACTCAAAGTTCCTACATGAACAATTCCCATATTCCGTAATGTCTGAGCCGTCACCGAGCCAATCATCGGGATTTTACCCACCGGCATAGGTGCCAAAAAAGCCTTTTCCTCTCCCGCCAACACCTGGTATTGACCCGCAGGTTTGACATGATTCGTGGCTACTTTAGATACGGTCTTATTGACCGACAAACCAAAGGAAATCTGCAAGCCTGTTTGTTTTTGAATTCGTTCACGTAAATCGGTGGCAAAACGATAAGCCCCAAAAAAGCGCTCCATACCCGTCATATCCAAATAAAACTCATCAATGGAAGCCTTTTCTACCAAAGGCGCACGCTCCATAATCAAAGATGTTACCGCTTCTGAATATTGAGAATAGGCTTCAAGATCGCCTCGTAGCACAATAGCATCCGGACAAAGCCGCATGGCCATCCGCATGGGCATAGCAGATCTTACCCCAAAAGCACGAGTTTCATAACTGCAGGCCGCCACGACACCTCGATCAGATAAGCCCCCAACAATGACAGGCTTACCCACCAAAGCACTATCTCGTAGTCTTTCGACAGAGACAAAGAAACTGTCCAAATCCATGTGAACAATGGCACGCTCTTGCATAAAATTGATAGATATTTGGGTATTCTGAATACCTTTTGTAATTTCGATACAAATGGTATCCATAAATGGATACGAATTTTATTCATTTTACATTAATAAGCAACATACATGAGCACTTTTTTTAGCCAGAATTTACGATTCTTACGCAGCAAAATGTCGGAGAAAACTTCCCAAGAAAAACTGGCTGAAATCTTACAAATAAAAAAACCTACTTTGGGCTCTTATGAGTCGGGAAGAGCAGAACCCAAATATGCGGATTTGATCTTATTGGCCAACTTTTTCGAGGTGGAAGTAGACGAATTACTCAAGGAAGATTTATCCAAAAGAATCCCTGGCCTATCCAATAAACCTAAGCTACGTATTTTAGCCACCACGGTTAACGACGATAATGAAGAGAACATTGAGATGGTACCGGTGAAGGCTTTGGCAGGATATACCACCTCTTATGACGACCTGGATTTTATCAAAGAATTACCGACTTTTCAAGTTCCATTTTTAACCAAAGACCGTAAATACCGTGTATTCCCCATCAAAGGAGATTCTATGTTGCCCTTACAATCCGGCTCTTTGGTATTTGCCGAATATGTAGAAGATTGGAAAGACATCAAAGATGGCACCATCTGTATTGTCGTGACCCGCGAAGACGGGGTGGTTTTGAAAAAAGTCATCAACCACTTACAAGAGAAAAATGTATTGATTCTGAAGTCGACCAACAAACTATACGACCCCTATCCTATCCTAGGCACTGAAATCCAAGAAATCTGGAAATTCGCAGGGTATTTCTACAATGAATTCCCTGAAACTAACGAATAAATTAAGGCCTTTCTCTTATTTCATTTATGTCCATTCCTTTTCAAAAAATAGCCGCTAGCTTACAGCTGAGCGAAAATGCCGTTCGTAAAACCATTGCCCTATTAGAAGAAGGCGCTACCATCCCTTTCATTGCCCGTTATCGAAAAGAGATGACAGGTAGTTTGGATGAAGTTCAAATCCGCGACATTCGGGATGCCATGGAGCTTTCCATCGAACTAGAAAAACGCCGAGAAGCCATTTTAAAGTCGTTGAAAGAACTGGATAAACTTAGTCCAGAACTAGAAAGAGCTGTTCGTGCAGCCGAAACCTTGGCGAAGCTAGAGGACCTATACCTGCCGTATAAACCTAAACGTAAGACCCGCGCCATGGCTGCTCGAGAAAAAGGTTTACAGGAATTAGCCAATACCCTATTTCAGCAAAGAAATCTTTCGCCAGAGGATTTAGCCGAGAAATTTTTAGATGAAGAAAAAGGTGTCCTCTCTTTGGATATGGCTCTTGCAGGTGCGCGGGATATTTTGGCGGAAGAAATGATGGAAAAAGCAGAAGCCCGAGAAGATGCGCGTCAGCTTTTTGCTCGTAAAACCCAAGTGAAATCCAAAGTCAGCAAAGGCAAACAAGAAGCTGGCATTAAATACAAAGATTATTTTGATTGGTCCGAATCCTTGGCTCAAGCTCCTTCTCATCGGATATTAGCTTTATTTCGCGGAGAAAATGAGGGTATTTTGACGCTATCTTTGGAAGGACCTGACCATGATGTAGTAGACCGATTGGAACGGCGATTCCTAACGGGTCGTAATGCCTGTGCCGATCAGGTGGAATTAGCCATACAAGATGGATATAAAAGACTCCTGCAACCTGCCATGGAAACGGAAATGCGAGCAGAGGCTAAAAAACGAGCCGACGAAGAAGCGATTCGGGTATTTGCTGAGAATGTACGTCAATTACTATTGGCTGCTCCCTTGGGACAAAAGCGTATTCTTTCCTTAGACCCAGGCTTTAGAACAGGTTGTAAATTGGTCTATTTAGATGAACAAGGTAACTTGATAGAGAATACCACCATTTACCCACATACTGGCCCTGGGCAGGCTCAAGAAGCCGAACAAACGCTACGTTCTTGGGTTAAGAAATATCAAATTGAGGCCATCGCCATTGGTAATGGTACAGCAGGTAGAGAGAGTGAAAGCTTTGTGAAAAACCTACGACTAGATGGCATCAGTATCATCATGGTCAATGAAAGTGGAGCTTCCATTTATTCCGCTTCCGAAGTAGCCAGAGAAGAGTTTCCTGATAAAGACATCACCGTTCGTGGAGCAGTGTCCATCGGTCGCCGACTCATGGATCCTTTAGCCGAATTAGTGAAGATTGACCCTAAGTCGATTGGCGTAGGGCAATATCAGCATGATGTAGATCAAAAGAAACTACAAGCATCTTTGGATGATACCGTTATTTCGTGTGTTAACTCAGTGGGTGTTGAATTGAATACCGCTTCCAAACAAATCCTATCCTACATTTCAGGTTTAGGACCGCAGTTGGCACAAAATATCATTGATTACCGACAAAAAAATGGCCCATTTTTACGTCGATCCGATTTAAAAAAAGTCCCTCGATTAGGGGAAAAAGCCTTTGAGCAAGCTGCCGCATTTTTACGTATTCGAAAAGCGAGTAATCCTTTGGATGCGAGTGCTGTTCACCCGGAACGCTATCCCATTGTGGAGCAAATGGCGAAGGATTTACAATGCAAAGTGTCCGATCTTCTTCAAAATGAAGCATTAAGAAAGGAAATACAAATTAGTAAATACGTAAGTTCGGAAGTCGGAATCCCTACCCTGACCGACATCGTTCAGGAATTGGCGAAACCCGGACGTGACCCTAGGGAGCAGTTTGAGGCTTTTGAATTTACGGAGGGAGTCAACTCCATCAAGGACTTACGCGTGGGAATGAAGCTTGCAGGTATTGTGACCAACATTACCAATTTTGGTGCTTTTGTGGACATTGGAGTACACCAAGATGGTTTGGTACATGTGAGTCAACTGGCTGACAAATTCGTGAAAGATCCCAATGAGGTGGTGAAAGTTCAACAAAAAGTAATGGTCACTGTTACCGAAGTAGACGAAGCGCGTAAGCGAATTGCCTTGAGCATGAAAGCTCGTTAATCCAACATTATCAAGTTATTGGACAACAAAATTGATTTGAAAAACGTTACAACGCTCAACGCTGTCAAGGTTTGGAACCTTGCCAGCGTTAGAAAAAGAGCGTTGATGTTGAGTTTTTTACTCGAATTAATGAGCTGATGCAGCAGCACCTTTCTTGCAACAAGAAGGTAATTTTTCATAGCTTTTGCTATCTGCTACAACTTCATCAGCATCATATCCCACTTCAGCAATGGCACGCTTGATAGCCGCCACATCTGTCTTTTTAGGGTTGTATTCTACCGAAATGGTCTTGTCTTTCAAATCCAAGTCTGATTTAGAAATCACTTTGCTCAATGCTAAATTCTTCTCAATGCGCTCTTTGCACATTTCACAAATAGCTGAGGTCTTGATTTTAACCGTTTGTTTAGGCCCCGCCAATGTAACAAAAGGCAAAGCCAATAAGGCTGCTAAAATTAACTTTTTCATTAGGCTGCTTTTTTAACTGCTTTTAATTCCATCGTGCAAGCTGGACACTTCCCTTTTTTAGCATAGGTCTTATTTCCCTCGCATTTCATCGGACATTGATAAACTTCTTTTTTATCCGCACCTGCTTTGCTGGTGTCGTGCTTATGCTCTTGCTTTTCTTGTGCCATCAAGCCATATGTTCCCAACATAAGACCTGCCATCATGATTACATTTTTCATTGTTTTTCTATTTATTGAATTTTATAACGCATTCCAGTATAAACCATTCGACCTACAATAGGCCCCCATACCATGGTAGCATCAAATCCCCGACTGAACGGATCTTTGGCAGACATGATTGGATT
The DNA here is from genome assembly GCF_019923745.1 of Aquirufa aurantiipilula. GTDB lineage: Bacteria > Bacteroidota > Bacteroidia > Cytophagales > Spirosomataceae > Aquirufa > Aquirufa aurantiipilula. The sequence continues at coordinate 43,217 of NZ_JAANOG010000013.1, read as the reverse complement.
AGTTTGAGTAAAATTAAACAGATTTTCAGCACCTACATATATTTCCCACTTTTTGAATTGACGAGTTACCTGCGCATATACCGTAGAAAATGCGGTGGCTGACAAAGTTGGACTACCCACGTCATGCACATGTGTTATACTTCCGTTAGGAATTCTCCTACTGCCATTCCATTGCCAAGTTAAGTCATATTTCCACTTTTCATAAGGTGTGGAATAGGCGATATTCACCAATACCCGATCCTTATTTAAATAGGCCTTGGATAGGCGATTTATTGTCCCCTTCATTGTCAAATAATCAGCTTGCACATCTTGATAACGATAAGCAGCTTTCAGCTCCAATCGTTTCGCTGGACTATAATTTAATTCTGCTTGCCAGCTGTTTGCAAAGGAAACCCCAGGATTACTATACATACGAATCTCACCTCCATTTTCCATATCTACTATCCATTGCTTTTCAAAATCAGTACGGAAAGCATCCAATACTAGACTTCCTTTTCTAGTACCAATTTGGAAATTCTTTGTCAAAGTAGCCCCGAAATTCCAGGCTTTTTCCATGGGATTCAAATCACCTAAAAGCACCAATCTTCTTCCATTAGCCAAGAATCCCATATTTTCTGCCAAAGGATTTACTCGTCGCCAACCTTTTCCAGCTGATAAGCGCACAATCCAATCCTCCGCTGCATCCCACTTCAAATGCCATCTAGGTACCCACTGCGCTCCAAATTGATTATGCCAATCCATGCGATTCCCTAACACCATGGTTAAGTGATTGGGTACAGTCCAAGTATATTCAAAAAATGTCCCAGGTACTAATTCCGTCCGAGCAAAAGTTGAATCAATATATCGCTCTTGGTAGGAATCATATAAAAAACTGGCACCTGCTTTCCAGCTATGATTGGTATTGTCAAAGATGGATTGATAAATCAAATTGGCGTACATGCTTTGCTCCCTGCCCATATAGTTTTTAAATGCAAAATAGGAGTCATTTTGATGCTGTGCTGTATTCAAAATTAAGCCCAAACCTTGATAAGGCTTATCAGGAAACAATCTTGCAATCTTGGCAAAGGTTTCAAATCGAGATGTCCTACTTCCAAATCCATACACCAAAAAGCGGTTAGACGTATTTTCATCAAATTTATTTTGACCTGCCAAACGATTTTCATACAGGTACGATGCGCCCCATTGAACCATCCAACGATCCGTAGCATACTTCCAGCGATTCAGGACATTCCATAAATCGAAAAGCGGTAAATCCATGAACCCATCTCCATTCCCATCTAAACGAGCTGCTTGCTTGGAATAATGCGTGAAAATCCCAGTGGATAATCTTGAGTTGAATTTATGAGCCCCTTGTTGATTGATTTCAAATCGACCTTGGGAATTCGTATACACATTCAAAAAATACTTTTCAGAGGTATCTGGTTTGGCTAGCTCTACGTTAATTCCTCCGGTAATCGACTCATAACCATTGACTACAGAGCTTTGACCTTTTGCCAAATCAATGGATTTAATCCAAGTTCCAGGTAAATAATTTAAGCCATAAGTGGTTTTTAATCCGCGAATGGAGGGAATATTTTCTACATTGGTTTGCACGTAAGTACCCGATAAACCTAACAATTGAATCTGCTTGGCTCCTGTCACCGCATCTGCAAAGCTTACGGATACCGAGGCATTGGTTTCAAAGCTTTCCGACAAATTACAGCAGGCCGCTTTAGCCAAGGTCTTCATCGTTAAGATTTCCGTATGAAGTGTGGCCACATCATCATGATTACCTGGCGCAGCTACAACACGTACTTCGCTCAACTCTTTGTTCGCTGGCTTTAAATGAACATGCAAAAATTGATTCTTATCGACAAAAATAGAGTCGTTGATAAAGCCAGTTGAGCTGAAAATCATCCAACCTGTTTTACCTTGTACATCCAAAGAAAAAGCTCCTTTAACGTCGGTTAAAGTTCCCTTTTTGATGGGTTTGAAATAAACAGAAGCGCCGACAAGGTCTTCCATGTTTCCTTGAGCGTCTAAGCTCATAACTCGACCTTGGACCACTTGTCCAAAGCTATAGGGTAATGCTACCGAGAAGGTAAAAAGCAATCCCAACAATATAATTCGGTGAATTGACATATGATTACAATAAAAGATGAGAAATCATTCTAAATAGAATCGATGTTTCTCAAATATTGTAACGCTGTATAAATGCCAGTCGCTCATGCAATGGCTTTAAATAAGAGGATGCTTGAATTGGTTCTTCCGAATCAATGACAACGAAAGAAGCTGTATTAGAAAACCTTGGAACAAACACTTCAGAACACAACTGTGTCTGTTCAAGGGAATTTTGTACCTTTTTTACCTGTTGATCAAAACCAAATTTGACCTGAATGTGGGCATAATCATAACATGCTGCCCGAGAAATGCTTGTTTCTTTGGTTGAAGAAGGGGATTGCGGAGCATTGAGGGCAGTCCAGCTAATCTTCTTTTTTCCTGTAACCAAACAATCCGATATACGATAAGCAAAGCCTACATGACCCATTAGTAGCCATGCTGACAAGAACACCAAGAAAAAACGTTGGATAGCGCTTTTCATCAAAATATGTTTGAAACAATCAAATTTACACATTAATTAAATATATTAGCTTAATGTCTTTCATTAAACCACTTTATCTCCTTTTTTTTATCAGTTTACTGTTAAGCTGTAGCCATACTTGGGCTCAGAATGACAGCTACCGATACCTCATTTTATTTAAAGATAAAGCCAACTCTCCTTATTCTATTTCCCAACCTGATAAGTTTCTTAGTGCTCGATCGATAGAACGCAGGAAAAAACATAAGATTAGTCTGAAAGAACAAGACTTACCTGTAAACCCAGAATATTTATTAAATGTTCAAAAAAGCGGAGCTAAAATACTTTTTCCTTTGAAATGGATTAATGGAGCCTTGATTCAACAAAAACCAAAAGATTTAGCCAAGACCTTAAATCAGGCAGGTGTCAAAGGTTTATATTATGCTTACCCCATTGATTCCAGTTCCAGTTTTCAAATTTTAAAGAAAAAACCCAAACTAACTGAATTAGCCCAAGCATCCATCACCTTAGCTGATAGTTTAGATTATGGAAACTCCAGCATACAAATCAGTCAATTGGGCGTTAACAGTATGCATATCAAAGGTTTCCATGGAGAGGGCATACTGATTAGCTTATTGGATGAGGGCTTCCTAAATGCCAATAATACGCCCTATCTACAAAAGGCTTTTTCCGAAAAAAGAATCATTTCCACCCTGACTACAACACCGGGTTTGACTGACGTATATAGCCAGGGTTCACATGGGACGCATGTTTTAAGTACCATAGCTGGCTATACTCCCGGCAAACTCATTGGAACAGCCTATCAAGCACAATTGGCATTAGCTCAAACAGAAGAAGGAAGTACCGAAAAAATAGTGGAAGAAGTTAATTGGCTACGGGGCGCTGAATGGGCAGATAGTTTAGGTACCGATGTTATTAGCTCTTCGCTGGGCTATACCGTATTTGATGTAAAATCAAGTAATCATACCTATGCGGAAATGAATGGCAAAACAGCCTTAAGTAGTAAAGCTGCGGCTTGGGCTGCACAAAGAGGTATCATTTGTACTATTTCTGCGGGAAATGATGGAGCAGCTGCTTGGAAATACATTGCATCCCCAGCCGATGCAGACTCCATACTTGCCGTAGCGGCCGTGGATAAATCCCTACTTCGTGCCAGTTTTAGCTCTTGGGGACCTAGTTCTGATGGGCGAATCAAACCCGATGTGGCGGCGATGGGGCAGGCTACCGTTATTGGCACCTATTTGGGGACATATACATCTTCCAATGGAACTTCCTTTGCAGCACCCCTCATTGCTGGATTAGTGGCAGGTACTTTGCAAGCAAACCCCACAAAATCACCTTGGCAAATCATGAATGCCATTCGGCAATCAGGCCATCAAAGTAATAATCCAGATAATTCCTTAGGATACGGAGTTCCGAACTTTAACCGAATAGATAAACTGCTAAATCCTATTCTAAGTACAGCAGCTTTGGAAAAGCCAAAGATTCAAATCTACCCCAATGTGGTGTCCTTAGGAGAAGCTATTCATTTAGATCGAGAGCTATCTACAGAGATCAAAGTGGAGCTAATTAGCAATTGGGGGGCTATTATTCATGAATTTACTTGGACCAATTCCCAACAAGATTTTTACCCTCCTCCCCTCGTTTCTGGTAAATATTATTTTAGATTTACGGATAAAATCACCCAACAAGTGATTCCTTTTTATTTTTCAAACTAAACCTACATGAAAACACGCTTTCTTTCCCTAGACATTTTTCGGGGTATCACCTTAGCCATGATGATTTTGGTCAATACCTCTGGAAATGGAGAGTTTACCTATGCTCCTTTAAAACATGCTAGTTGGCATGGATTTACTCCAACTGACTTAGTCTTTCCTTCTTTCTTGTTCATGGTGGGGGTAGCCATGCGCTTTGCCTTTAAGTCATTTCAATTTCAATTGACACCTACATTGAGGAATAAGATTTTAAAAAGAACAGTCTTATTATTTCTCATCAATTACCTTATTTTTTACTTTCCATTCCTCGATTTTTCCTTAGAAAATATGCGTTTTCTCAACGTATTGCCTAGGATAGCGCTGTCATACTGTGCCATATCATTTATTGTTTTACTCATTGAGGAAAAATGGCTTACGGGAGTCAATGTGGCCATTTTATTGCTTTATTGGATTTTAATGCTTGTTTTCGGAGATCAAGGTGCTGCTTTTGATTTGGGTACCAATGCTGTTCGTAAGCTTGATTTATTCTTATTTGGTCCTTCACATTTATATCATGGCGACGGTATCGCCTTTGATCCAGAAGGCTTATTAAGTACTTTACCTGCCTTTTCTACCTGTTTGTTTGGTTATCAAGTAAGCCTCTTTTTAGAAAAAAGAAAAGCCGATGGAAAAGAAGTCACATTCCCGCTAGTAAGTGCAGGAGCAGGTCTTATTGTCTTGGCTTTGATTTGGGATTTAGCCTTTCCTATCAACAAAAAACTGTGGTCTAGCTCTTTTGTCCTCCTATGTGCAGGCATTGACTTTATCTTAATTGCCTTGATCTATTGGTGGATTGAAATCAAAGAAAGGAAATTTGCTAATACCTTTTTCTTGGTCTTTGGTACCAATTCTATTTTAGCCTATGGTATTTCAGAGCTCTTGGCCATTCAATTAAACAAATGGCAAATTGCGGAAGGAGATGGTACTACCTCGGCTAGTAATTGGATGTATTGGCACCTATTTGAACCTGTCCTAGGTAAGTACAATGGTTCTTTGGCTTATGCCATCAGTTTTGTAATGCTTTGCTGGATAATTTGTTATGTATTCTACCGCAAAAAATGGTTCTTAAAAGTGTAGAACTAGATTTACCAGTCATAAAAAAAGCTCATTAGTGATTCTAATGAGCTTTTTTATTAACGGGTATATTAATTAGCTATACAACATCGCCGCTCCAAACACCCCTGCACTATCCCCCAATTTGGGTTTAACCACAGGTGTATGCACCTCTCTAGAATTAAAAATATACTTTTTAATGCGCTCGTAGCCCTCTGAATACAATAAATCAACATTACCGACACCACCGCCAATCACAATAACATCTGGATCGAGCACATTGATTAAGGTAGAAATAGCCCTTCCAAAATAATCCACCATTCGCTCGACCGTCGCTTCGGCGTCTGCATCCGAATGGTCCTTGGCAGCCTGCAAAATCTCCTTTAACTTCATTTTTTTACCCGAATGCTTTTCATAATATTTCTCCAAAGCAGGTCCTGAAATGACCGTTTCCACACAACCCGATTTACCACAATAACAAGCATCGCCATCATCTTCCAAAATATTATGTCCCCATTCGCCACCAATGCCATGTAAGCCATTGATTATTTTACCATGAACCACTAAGCCTCCTCCTACTCCCGTTCCCATAATAACCCCAAAAGCGACTTCTGCATTTGGATTAACATCTTGCACGGCACCTAACAAAGTTTCTGCTAAAGCAAAGCAATTGGCATCATTGGCTAGCTTAACTTCACAGCCTAAGGTATTAGCTAAATCTGTGGCTAAAGCTTGTCCATTCAAACATACCGTATTACAATTTTTCATGGTATTGGTCAATGGATTTAACACACCGGGTGTAGCAAATCCTATGGCCTTAGGTTTTTCTCCAATGATACCCGTTACTCGGTCAACCAAAACCTTAATTTGTGCAATGATATGATCATATCCCTTAGCTGATTCAGTATCAATGCGTTCTCTTACAACTACTTGACTTGGATTCTGTTTATCCAAAACCGCACATTCAATCTTTGTCCCCCCCAAATCAATCCCCCATAATAATTCTTTGTTCATCGTTTTTTTAGGTTTAGCGTCTATTATCATTATTTTCAAGCATACTCAAATAACTAAAATACCTCGACTCTGCTATTTCACCCTCTTCTAATGCCTCTCGCACTACACAGCCAGGTTCCGACAAATGCATGCAATTATTAAACTTACATTTGCCTAGAAGTTCACGCATTTCGGGAAAATAATGCGCCAATTCTTCTTTTTCAATTTCTAAAATTCCCAATTCCTTTATTCCTGGGCTATCAATCAAATAGGTATTTTCCCCTAGCTCCCACATGGTGGCATAGGTAGTAGTGTGTACTCCTTTTTGAGCAAAATCAGAAACCTCCTTCGTTTTGATATGTAAATCGGGGGCAACGATGTTCATCAAACTGGATTTCCCTACACCAGAATGACCCGACATCAAGGATACCTTACCTTGAAACATGTCTTTAAACTCATCTATGCCTTGTTCTTTGGGTATGGAAGTAAACAATATTCCATATCCTAAGGATTGATATAAACCAGCCCATTCAAAAACCTGATCTTGCTCCTCTTCATTTAGCAAATCCATTTTATTGAATACAATTTGTACCGGGATGCGAAATGCCTCTGCGGTCACTAAAAATCGATCCAAAAAGCCCAAAGATGTTTTAGGCATTTTATACGTCATGATGAAAATGGCTTGATCAATATTGGCGGCTAACAATTGCCCTTGACCCGTTTTATGGACAGACTTTCGAATCAAATAGTTTTGTCGAGGTAAAATCTCCACTATCAAAACAGTTTGATGTACTTCATCTTCCATTTCGTAAATGACCCAATCCCCCACGGCAATGGGATTAGAGGTCTGAGGACCTTTTAATTTAAATTTCCCTTTCAAACGTCCATTATACACCTTTCCTTCTTCCGAACGAATCTCATACCAGGAGCCCGTGGAGCGAACAATCAATCCTTTTTTCTTTGGCTCAGTCATGTTGATTATTCTTTAAAATGTGCATAATGGCATCGGTTGCCCCTGTATTTTTAGCAATGAAAGCTTCCGATTTAGCCTTTATTAAGGTTCTTTGATTAGGATTATTCCACAAGTCTAACCAATATTTTTCTAATTCGTCTGTCGTGGAAATAGTCCGAGCAATGCCTTCTTCTATTAAGGCACAAGCCTCTCTAAATTTTAGGTAGTTCACATCTCCAAATGCAATCGCAGGACCAAATACCGCTGCTTCCAAAGTATTATGTAATCCATCTCCATAGGCCCCGCCAATAAAAGCAAAATCTGCTCCCTGATAAATAGAAGATAAGCGACCTACTTCATTTACGAATAACACTTGATGTTCGGCCCAGTTTACTTTGGAATTTCCACGAGAATATACAGAGGATAATTGTATTGCGTTTTTCCATTGCTCCAACTCAGCATCCTTAATTTCATGAGGAGCAATGACCCATTTAATCGGCAAAGATTGTTTATTGATCAAAGGTATAATTCGATCCATGTCGGCTTGCCAAACAGATCCCAACACGGCAAAGGCTTGTCCTTGTAGAAAATCCTCCAATATATCCCAAGAGCTTACTTGTTTAGACTGTGCTAAAACCCGATCAAAGCGGGTATCTCCAGCCACATGAACATGTTCAATTCCAATACTATGTAATAAATCTTTGGAAGTTTGATCTTGAACAAACAAATGATTGAATTGCTTCAATAAGTTGCGATAAAATCCCCCATACCAAGCGAAAAAAACCTGTTTGGGCCGAAATATGGCAGAAACTAACAATAAAGGGATTTGCCGCTCGGCTAATCCAGTTAAGTAAAAATGCCAAAATTCATATTTAACAAATATGGCTAATTGGGGTTTAACTAATTCCAAAAAACGCATGCTTGAACTAGCGCCATCGAAAGGTAAATAAGACACAAAATCCACTCCTGCGAAATTCTTTCTAACCTCATAGCCTGATGGGGAAAAGAAAGTGACTAAAATAAAATGATCAGGGAACTGCTTTTTATAGGCCTCCATGATTGGCCTTCCTTGTTCAAATTCACCCAAGGAAGCCGTATGAAACCAGGCCACTGGTTGATGTTGATGAGCAAACGCTTTTTCCAAACCTGCCCAAACTTCCTGTTGCCCTTGATGCCAAAGTTTCGCCTTGGGATGGAACTTTGACAAGCCTCTCAGGGTTTGACGATACAAAAACAAGGCAAAAGAATACAGCCAAACTCTCAAGTTTTTCTTAAATTTGAAGGTGAATCTTTAAAATTACGAAATAAGCAGAAAACCTGCATCATTCTTATGAACTGGAATACACTGAACGACGCTCAACAAATAGCAAACATCTTAGAAGATTCTCAAAAACAACCTGTTGTCATTTTTAAACATAGCACCCGTTGTTCCATCTCTGCAACCTCCTTAAATAGATTGGAAAGAGCTTGGGATCAAGATGAAACCCCAGCATATTTACTAGATTTAATTGCTTTTCGCCCTATTTCTAATCAAATTGCTGAAACATTTCAAGTAGAGCATCAATCTCCACAAATTTTAGTGATAGATGGAGGTCAATGTACTTATCATGCCTCTCATTGGGACATATCCAATGAAGATTTGAAACCATATACTAGCCGTTAATATGAAGCAGGCTTTACCTAAGTATATTTTGGCGCTTTTATTGATGCCTGGATTAGCCTGGGCTCAACGTAGTGGTACTTCCAACACGACGACTAGTCCCAATCAAACCAACAGTAAAGCCAATAGCACTTCGGTTAAATCAGGTAGCAATACAGCTGCAAATAGTACCTTGGCAGAACGAGGAACCTGGGCTATCGGTCTAACGACTACGACCAATTCCGGTATTTTTGGAGGCATCAACTTGAGAAAATCTTGGAATAAAAATACAAGTCGACAACCCATCATAGGCCTAGATATTGTCAATTTAAAAGATTACCGAGAGTTCACCTCCCCTTTTTCCTATAATGGACGAAGTTACATAGAGGGCAAAATAAACAACTTATTGATTGTGCGACCTGAATTTGGGATGCAATGGATGTTGTTTAAAAAATCCAGTGAAGGAGGTGCCGCATTAAAAGGCATATTAGCAACAGGACCTAGCCTAGGATTTAAAATCCCCTACTATGTAGATGTGTCATATTTGGACCCCAATACGGGAAGAACCATTATCAAGTCAATTCCTTATACCGAATCCATGACCAATACCACGGGCCGTTCAGTGATTATCGGTGAAGGTGGTTATTTTGCTGGCAGTGGTGATTCTAAAATGGTCCCGGGTTGGCATTTGAAATCCGGTTTTGACATTGAATTAAATACGATTAAGCACAATTATTTAAGTTTGGAAGTAGGCTTTATTGTGGATGTTTTCCAAAATCCTGTTGAAATCCTTAACCAAACGGCTCCTAGATCAGTTTACACAACTGGTTACTTAACTTTTTTCTTCGGAAGAACATATTGATATAAGATGATTGAATTACCCCAGATAAATCCCGCAGCAAACACACGTAAACCCGATTGGCTTCGTGTTAAACTTCCCATTGGTGAGAAATACACGAATGTTCGGAAGATTGTGGATGAATATAAATTGCATACCATTTGTCAATCAGGCAATTGCCCAAACATGGGAGAATGCTGGGGTGAAGGAACAGCTACCTTCATGATATTAGGAAATGTTTGCACGCGTTCTTGTACATTCTGTGCTGTTGCAACAGGTAGACCACCTGAGTATGACGAGGATGAACCTAGGCGTGTGGCTGAAGCCATTCGACTTATGCAAGTGAAGCACGCGGTCATTACATCTGTTAATCGAGATGAACTGAAAGACAAAGGAGCTGAAATTTGGTACCAAACGGTTCGTGCAGTGAAAGAAAGCACACCACAAACGACCATTGAAACCTTAATTCCTGATACCAAAGGAAATTGGGATGCCTTGATTCGCATGATAGAAGCGGGACAAGAAGTTGTTTCACACAACATGGAAACCGTGGCAAGCTTATACCGCTATGTACGTCCACAGGCTAAATACGAACGTAGTTTGGAGCAAATCCAACGAACAAAAGACTTTGGTAAAAGAACAAAATCAGGCATCATGTTAGGTTTAGGAGAAAAACAAGATGAAGTATTCAAGGCAATGGATGATTTAGTGGCTCACGGATTGGATGTGTTAACCTTAGGTCAATACCTTCAACCAACTAAAATGCATCATGAAGTGATTGAATGGATTCATCCTGACACTTTTGCCATGTATAAAGAAGAGGGATTAAAAAGAGGCTTAGCTTATGTAGAATCTGGGGCATTGGTTCGTTCCAGTTATCATGCAGAACGCCATATTTAATGCCTCATGACTATAGCTTACCCTTCCAGTAAAACCTATCGATACATTTTCGCTGGAGGGGGTATGTCTGCCCTATCTTTGGTTTATTTCTTAAGTCAAAGTAAAAGGGCCCATGAGCCCATGTTAATCATTGACCCATCGAACAAAACAGTCAATGATAAAATCTGGTGCTATTGGTCAGATAAGCCGGAAGTTTTTGATTCTTTGGCACAAAAAAGCTGGAAAAACTTATGGTTTCATGGACCCACAGGAAAAAGTATTGCAGTAGATATTGCTCCATTTCAATACCATAAAATCCGAAGTATAGATTGGTATACCTACATCAAAAAGGAGCTGAGTCAATTCCCCAATATCGAATTTTTACAAGCCGAAGTCTCCGAAATCAAAATAGAAGAAGAAACTACCCAAGTCAAAACTTCCCTTGGTGATTTTCATGCCACAGATAAAGTATTTGATTCTTATTCGGCATTTCCATGTGAAATCGACAATCCACTTCATCTAAAACAACATTTTTTGGGTTGGGAGATTGAGTGCCATTTCCCAATTTTCAAAGCGGAAGCGGTTCATTTATTTGATTTCAGAGTGGCTCAAGGTAAAGAAAGTGAATTCATGTACATTTTGCCTACCTCCTCCACAAAAGCATTATTTGAATATACCTTTTTCTCAGCTCAAGTGAGAGATGCTTCTTTTTACCGAGATAAGATTAAATCTTACTTACAAGCATTTTATGGCTTGGGTGAAGAAGACTACTTGATTAAAGAAGAAGAAAAAGGGATTATTCCGATGTGTTTAGATCCAAGGGATAGTCAAATGGTCTCTGAAAAAATCCTACGCATTGGCACTTCTGGGGCTTATGTGAAAGCATCTACTGGCTATAGTTTTTTGCGTACTCAGCGCATCAATCAAGCACTAGTTAAAGAGCTAGAAAAGGAGCATTCTCAAGCTTATGTGCTGCCTCAAAATGCATTTAAAACCTGGCTAGACAATGTCTTCATACAAGTACTTTTAGAACAATCCATTGCAGGAAGTGAGGTATTTGAATCATTGTTTCAGAAAAACACTGGAAGCAAAATGCTGCGTTTTTTGGATGAGAAAACCAGCTTCTGGGAAGATCTCAGCTTGATGACCACTGTTCCCTCCCTTCCTTTTATACGAGCTGTATACCACTTGATAAATCGCTCAAAATAAGTATTTAAAAGCTGCATTAGCATTTGTAGCTTCGTAAGATAAATTGTATTTTTGTCAGAATTATCACATCAAACATATAAACTGTTTCGCCAATGGCATATTTATTCACGTCTGAATCGGTATCTGAAGGACATCCAGACAAGGTAGCCGATCAAATCTCAGATGCACTTATTGACCACTTTATGGCTTTTGATCCAACTTCAAAAGTTGCTTGTGAAACACTAGTTACCACAGGTCAAGTGATTTTAGCTGGAGAAGTTAAAACGAATACCTACCTAGATGTACAAGCTATTACACGTGAGGTTATTCGTAAAATTGGTTATACTAAATCAGAATACATGTTTGAAGCCAATTCATGTGGTATTTTATCTGCCATTCATGAACAATCGGCGGATATCAACCAAGGTGTAGAACGTGCTAAGCCAGAAGAGCAAGGTGCAGGAGACCAAGGGATGATGTTTGGTTTTGCCACGAAAGAAACCGATAATTACATGCCTTTGGCATTGGATTTAGCTCATAAAATTCTTCAGGAACTATCTTACATTCGTAATAACGAGTCTGGATTAATTGGTTATTTACGTCCAGATGCTAAATCTCAAGTAACGATTGAATACTCTGATGATCATGTACCTCAACGTATTGATACCATTGTAGTTTCAACCCAGCATGATGATTTTGCTGCTGAACCAGAAATGTTAGCTAAAATCAAGAAAGATATTGTTGAAATCGTTATTCCACGTGTTAAAGCTAATCTAAAACCTGAATTACAGGCATTATTCAATGATGCGATTACCTACCACATCAACCCAACAGGTAAATTTGTGATTGGTGGTCCTCACGGAGATACAGGTCTAACAGGTCGTAAGATTATTGTTGATACATACGGTGGAAAAGGTGCTCACGGTGGTGGTGCATTTTCAGGAAAAGATCCTTCCAAAGTTGACCGTTCTGCTGCTTATGCTACGCGTCATATTGCTAAAAACTTAGTTGCTGCTGGTTTATGTGATCAGGTTTTAGTTCAAGTTTCTTATGCCATTGGTGTGGCTAAACCATGCGGTTTATTCATCGATACCTATGGAACAGCTAAAGTGAACATGACAGATGGCGAAATCGCTAAAAAAGTAGAAGCGATTTTTGATATGCGTCCATATTTCATCGAACAACGTTTGAAATTAAGAAACCCAATGTACTCTGAAACAGCTGCTTATGGACACATGGGACGTAAAAACGAAGTAGTTAACAAGACTTTCGTTGGACCCAATGGACAAAAAATCAGCCAAGAAGTAGAATTATTCACTTGGGAAAAATTAGATTATGTAGATGCGGTAAAAGCTGCTTTTCAAATCTAATAAACCATTTTAGAGCATAAAAAAAGGGGACAAATTGTCCCCTTTTTCATTACCTAATAAAACTACTCTGGTATATCAAGAGCCGTTTTTGCAGCTTTTACTTGCGTTATTTTAGCCTTAAAGCGTTTAATCTGTTCGGCGATGGCATTCAATGCCAAATCTAAGGCTTCTTCAAAGGACCTGGCTTTCTCTTTGACAAACAAAATAGCACCAGGTACAGCAATTTTAATTTCAAGTAACTTTTCTTTGACTTTCCCCTCCCCTTGTTCTAATTTAAGAAATACCTCTCCGCTGGTTATTCGATCATAAAAGGTTTCTAATTTGTTCAACTTAGCTTGGATACTCTCGACTAATTTACGATCCGCTGTAAAGTGGATGGCATGAACTTGCACTTTCATAAGCTTGAAATTTAAAGGTGAAATAATGCTTTGGGAATCCGACAAAGCCTACAACATAAAGAACGTTCTAGATTCATCAGAAATGTAGAATATTTTCAAAACGATGTCAAGCATTTCAAGAATAATTTTACAATTATCTTAAACGGCCAACAATCTATAAAAAAATACTAGACTACACCCATTCCACTCGGATGAGGCGAATGGCTATTTCCTGCTGCCTGAAAAAGTCATGCCAAAAATACTGTATGGCTGATAGATGATCATTGGGCGATTTAACTTCTATAAAAGCATATTCCTCCCCTTTTTGGATGAATAAATCAGGAAAACCTTTGGAATGAGTCGCCAAATGATGCCACATATAGGATACTACTTCCAATAAAGATGATTTAGGAATAACGTGTACCAGACGTTGAAGGAGATCAAAATCTAGATTTTGCCAATCCACCAAGGGGTTCATTTTCCCTTGATTTTTCTCCGCATTTTGCTTCATTAATTCCCACCAACTTCCTTCATCTTCGATGAGATTCAAATATGTCCTAAACTCATCAGCTAAATCTATGGCAAAATTTTCTCGGGCATAATGACTTGGAGCATATTGAAATGGATGATGAAATCCCGACTTATTTTGTTGAAATATCAATTCCCAAAACCAAAGTCCCATCAAATTCTTCCAAACTCGATTTTCCGTAAATGCGGCATAATAGCCTTGATTTCTAAAATAATCCACCACACCTTCCTCTACTTGGTCTTTCCATTCCATCGATATGGCCAATTTTTCCGCCTCTTTCAAACTTGCAGTAACTTGTTTTATCTGCTTTTTAGAGGCTTGTTTCAATAAGAAATCCTCAAAAAAATGCCTTTCCTTGGGATTTGAAATCAATTCCAAACCTGTTCTAGCCCACATCATGGCCTCATCGATTCGCTTTAGCTTAAGCAATAGTCGGACTCGCCGTTCCAAAGAGGCTCCCGCTAAACTTTCTTCATACAAGGATAGTGCCATTTCCAATTCACCTTGGCGTTCCAACCAACGCGCTACATGAAATAAGGTCCTTTCAAAACTACCTATACATAATTCCAATAATTCCGGTACCAAAGGCCACATATTCGCTTGCCAACTCGCCATGACTTCTTCTACGGCATTCTCTTCCTTTGACTTTTCAAAAAACCATTCCCGCCAAATACTGATACGCCATTTCTGAATGGCTTCCTCGCGATTGGAAAAATAAGGCACTAAATCTGCCTCATCAATATCAATAAATTGACGATGACCCAAATCTCGAACTACAAAATCCGTTAAATCATGATTGCGACTACCAAAAAATAAGAATTGAATGAAATGAAAATAGGTTGTCTGTAAAGGTCGAATTAGACTGATATGGAGCTGTTCTAAACGTAAAAGCAGCTCTTCTTCCCTGAGGTTTTCAAGTATATATTGAAGCAAAACTGGTTTTGAAACGGATTTCGGTACTGGACTTTTTTGCCCAGGTATTTGAATCAAATCGAAACAAATAGCTTTATTCAAATTAGCCAAACATGCATAGGCAGACTGTCCCTCGGTTTGACCTATTCTTTCCAACAGATTCAAATGGAATAACTCTCTTTTGGCATCTTCTAAAGATGGAATTTCAGGGTATTGTAGCAAGTCTTCTTGAAACCAAATGGTTCTCCGAGATGCTAAGCGTAAATACAAACATTGTGCAGCAAAGGATGAAGTTTCAAAATCATGAATAAAAGTCCTTTCATTTTCATCCAAAAGTTCGGCATAATGCTTTGTTACATAACGCAATACATATTGGAAATAATCCCAATAATAGGTGGGTGATAAATTAGGAATTGGACTGTTATCCATATACGGAGAAACCTTCAAAGGGTAAAAATTGTACTATTCGACTATTAATTTCGAGATTTTCAACAGAAAATTAGATTTTTTCAACAATTAACAAAACTTGGGTATATTTGCCTGCCTTATCTGAGGCATACGTATCCACTTACAATTTGAAACAAAAATAGTATGCAAACAGTCGCCAATTTCAATTTTTCTGGTAAAAAAGCCTTAGTTCGTGTTGATTTTAATGTTCCTTTGAACGAAAGGTACGAAATCACTGACGATACGCGTATAAAAGCCACGATCCCTACCATTCAGAAAATTCTGAAAGATGGAGGTTCGGTTATTCTGATGTCCCACTTAGGAAGACCAAAAGATGGTCCAACAGAAAAGTATTCTTTGAAACACTTAGTGACTCCCCTTTCCATCGTTTTTGGTATCAAAGTAAAATTTGCACCCGATTGCATTGGTGAAGAAGCGGTAAAATTAGCTAGCGAATTACAAGCAGGTGAAATCTTATTATTAGAAAATCTTCGTTTTTACAAAGAAGAAGAAAAAGGTGATGAGGAATTTGCTAAGAAATTAGCTAGTTTAGGCAATGTATGGGTAAATGATGCTTTTGGTACTGCTCACCGTGCTCATGCCTCAACAGCTGTTATGGGTAAATTTCTACAAGATCGCGTGAGTGGATATGTGATGCAAGCAGAAATTGACAATGCTAAGAAAATCCTAGAATTTGCGGATAGACCATTTACAGCTATCATGGGAGGTTCTAAAATCTCAGATAAGATCTTAATTATTGAACAACTATTAGATAAGGTTGATAATTTAATCATCGGTGGTGGAATGACCTATACCTTCTCCTTGGCAGAAGGCGGAAAAATCGGAAAATCCATCTCAGAGCCTGATAAAGTGGATTTAGCAAAAAGTTTGTTAGAAAAAGCAAAGGCAAAAGGGGTTAATTTATACATGCCTGTGGACAATGTAGTAGCGGATGATTTTAGTAATACTGCGAACAGACAAACAGTCAATAGAGGTGAAATTCCTGATGGCTGGGAAGGTTTAGACATTGGTCCTAAGACCATTGAGCTATTCACGAAAGTTGTTTCTGAATCTAAAACTATTCTTTGGAATGGACCTATGGGAGTATTTGAATTCCCAAATTTCGCTAAAGGAACCAATGCCATCGCTGATGCCGTAGTAAAAGCGACCGAAGAAAATGGGGCATTCTCATTAATCGGAGGTGGAGATTCCGCATCTGCCATTAATAATGCAGGTTATGGAGACCGTGTAAGTTACGTCTCTACTGGTGGTGGTGCCTTATTGGAATACATGGAAGGTAAAGTTTTACCTGGAGTTGCAGCATTAGAAGCATAATACCAATATAATTATTGAAAATAGCGTTAAAGGCGAGGGAAGTATTCCTCGCCTTTTTGTATTTTAGCTAATTGCCAATTTGATCTGCATACATGATTCATTTTTCATCGCCCATACAATTAAAATCAAGCATCTTAAGCCTTGATAGTCGTCAGATATATTTACCCCAACAAACGGCCTTTTTTGCGGTTAGAGGGGTACATCATGATGGACATCAATACATTGAGCCTTTGTACCATTTAGGTATCCGAGAATTCATTGTAGAAAGTGCTGCTTGGTCAGGCTTATTAGCAGAAAAAGCTAAAAAATGGACTCAGGCAGATTTTTGGGTGGTAGATAGCAGTATCAATTGCCTGCAAGAAATAGCGAGCATTCATCGTAAAAGCTTCTCGATTCCTGTCATTGGGATTACTGGTTCTAATGGAAAAACCACTTGTAAAGAATGGTTAGCAACCTTATTACAAAGTAAATTTTCAATCGTCAAAAGCCCCAAAAGCTTTAATTCACAAATCGGCGTCCCCTTATCTGTATGGGGTTTAAAAGCCCAACACCAAATTGCCATTTTTGAAGCTGGAATATCACGTGTAGGTGAAATGCAACGAATTGAAAAAATCATTCAACCAACCTGGGGGATTTTCACGCATTTTGGCGAAGCACATGGTCAGAATTTTGAGTCAGACCAACAAAAACTACAGGAGAAACTACAGCTATTTACACATGTTGAAAAATTAGTATATCGTCGGAAAAATACGGATCAGGATACCATCAATGCTGAGATGCAATCCATTAATCCAGCAGCAGAACTCATTGCTTGGAGTACAGAAGATGTAGCTAATTGCCTTTATGTATATTGGAAAATAAGTCCTAAAGAAACGCATATTCGTATCAAAAAACCCGCTCAAAGTGAAGCATTTCTAGATGTAAAAACGGAACTAACCGATGAGGCCTATTTAGAAAATCTTTGCCATTGCCTCATTATGGCCCATGTAGCTGGTTTAAGCGTAGAAGAAATACAAACCAGAACCAAATGGATAAGACCGATTTCCATGCGTTTGGAGATTAAGGAGGGACTAAGAAATAACCAAATCATAGACGATTCCTACAATAATGATTTAGATGGATTGCAATTAGCATTACCCCTACTTAAAAAATACGAGCATAAAAAACGCGTATTAATCATCAGCGATTTCATTGAGGCAGGCATAGCCGCACCAGAATTATATCCTAAAATTGCCGCCTTACTTCAATCACAAAAAATAGATCAACTGATTGGTGTCGGAGATCAATTGATCAAATACCAAGATTCTTTCAAAGAAATAGAAGTCTTTTACAATACAGAAGATCTCATCAATAGTGGAATTTTAAATCAAATTAGTGATGCAATTATCTTATTAAAAGGAGCACGTAAGTTCAATTTTGAACAAATCACCCAAATATTAGAAACAAAGACACACTGCACCAAACTAGAGGTCAATTTAGACGCCTTACAGAACAATTTAACTTATTTTAAAGAAACTATAGGTCCCGAAACCAAACTCATGGTTATGGTCAAAGCATTTGCTTACGGAGCAGGTGCTGTAGAAATTGCTCAGGTACTACAGCAACAGGGCATTGATTACCTGACAGTAGCCTATACCGATGAAGGTGTTCAATTACGTAAGAACGGAATTTATTGTCCCATCATGGTCATGAATCCACAGATTGGAGAATTAGATACCTTAAGCAATTTTGCTTTAGAACCCGAAGTATATTCCATGTCCATGCTAGAAGCTATCGATGAATATAGCCATGCACACAATAAAAGCATCAAAATTCATATCAAGTTAGATACTGGTATGAAACGACTAGGTTTTAGCTTAGAACAATGCAAAGAATTAACCGAGAAAATAGCTAGTATGCCACAAGTATGGGTGGCTAGCATATTGAGCCATTTGGTGGCATCCGAATCACCCAAACATCAAAAATTCACTGAAAAACAGATGAATTTATTTGAAAAAATGACACAAAAAATCATCCGTACCTTAGGATATACACCTTTGAGACATATTGCCAACTCAGCTGCCATCAAAAACTACCCCAATGCTCGCTATGAAATGGTACGATTAGGTATCAGTTTATATGGTATTTCAGAGAATAAAACTGAAATGAAATCACTAGAAAATGTATTAACCTTAAAAACCTACATTTCACAAATCAAAGACATCAAGAAAAATGAAACCATTGGCTATGGTAGAAAAGGAAAATTAAAGTCGAGCGGACGCATAGCTACCCTTGCATTAGGCTACGCTGATGGCTATTCAAGAAGCTTAGGAATGGGCAAAGGTATGTTCGAAATTAATGGCTATTTATGCCCTACAGTAGGAGCCATTTGTATGGATATGTGCATGGTAGATATCACACATTTACCAGTAGTTAAGGAAGGTGATGAAGCTATTGCCTTTGGCGGAAAAATACAATTAACAGATTTGGCTCATCAAGCAAAAACTATCCCATATGAACTCATGACTAACATCAGTGAGCGGGTAAAAAGAGTCTATGTGAAAAATTAAAAAGCAATCATTTTATATATAAAATAAGATTACATTTTAGAACCCATTAACATTACCTCAGAAGAAATTCTGGGGTAATTTTTTTTTGTCCAATCAGTTGATTTCTGGACTTTAGATTACTCATATAAAAATCAAATCTGTCACATAATATAGGTAATCAGCAAAAAGGTGAAAGAACAGCCACAAAAGAACGGATCAATAATATTTAGCCAAAATACTAATAATAATTATTCATGCAACTAATTAATTAGCTTTATGGCAAATTATAATTAGCTATATAGGTAATTATTTGTTTATCAAGCTAAATAAGCTATTCCAATTCCTCCAAAACATAGATTTTGGATAATACAACGAATTATACTAAATTAGCTAAATAGATAATTTTAATATGCAAGTTGAGTCTATAGCCAAAGCATTAGGTGATGAATCGAGGCGAAAGATAGTGGAGCTTTTGAAAGATGGTGAACTACCTGCTAGTACCATTTTTGAGCAATTTAACTATGCTGCGCCTACGATATCCAGGCACCTATCCGTATTAAAAGAAGCTGGTTTAGTGAGTACCCGAAGGAATGGAGTATTCATTTACTATTCCTTAGAAAAGGAAGCATTACAAGTGCTACAAAACTGGTTAGCTCCTCTCCTAGGCACACCTTTGGAAAAGCCCAAATCCGCTCCAAGAGAACGAAGTCAAAAACCAAAAATTAAAACAGAATCAAATCCCTTTGAAAAATTTCAAAGCGAATTTTAATCTTAGAATAATACTAATTTAATGAAACGATTTGTCATCATCATTCGGGGACCAGTAGCCGGAATTTCGGGTGAAAATTCCATGGCCACAGAAGAAGAATTGGAGCAAATTAGAACCTGGCTAAAGGGTTTAAAATCCAGCTATGAAGACATGTTGTATCAGAAATTTTCAGGTCAGCAATTGCACTTAACTGCCTCAGGAAATCTAGACTCCAAATTGATTAATCAAATTGACGGTGGAGAAATTTCCCAGATTGTTACCCTCATTTTATCCGACTGGGAAGAAGCCCAGAGAATTGCAGCTACCTTTCCTTTTGTTAACCCATTTTACAGCATTGAATTGCGCGAAATGGCATAATAACACAAAAAATGCCCTATACGAATCGTATAGGGCATTTTTCATATAAATCGCTGAGAATCGCGTATTTAGGAGCTATTTACAGATTAATTTCTCCTACCATATTCTCAGGGCGAACCCAAGCATCAAACTCTTCAGCACTTAAATAACCCAAGGAAATCGCTGTTTCCTTCAAGGTAGAGCCATTTTTATGGGCTGTTTGAGCTATTTCAGCTGCTTTGTAATATCCAATCTTCGTATTCAATGCGGTAACTAACATCAAAGAGTTATTTACGTGCTTTTGAATGTTCTCCTTCAAAGGTTCGATACCTACCGCACACTTATCATTGAATGCCACACAAACATCTCCTATCAATCGAGCCGAATGTAAGAAATTATAAATCATCACCGGCTTAAACACGTTCAGTTCAAAATGGCCTGAAGCACCACCTATATTGATAGCGACATCATTACCTAATACTTGTGCTGCAACCATGGTCATGGCTTCACATTGGGTAGGATTTACTTTACCTGGCATGATCGATGAACCTGGTTCATTATCCGGGATATAAATTTCCCCAATTCCTGAACGTGGACCCGAAGATAACATACGCACATCATTACCAATCTTCATTAAACTAACCGCTACTGTTTTTAAAGCTCCGTGAGCTTCGACAATAGCATCGTGTGAAGCCAAGGCTTCAAACTTGTTTTCAGCCGTTCTAAATGGCAATCCTGTCAATGTAGCAATGTGTTTGGCCACATTCTCAGAATAGCCCGCAGGCGTATTAATTCCCGTTCCAACAGCTGTTCCACCCAAAGCTAATTCGCTTAAGTGGTCTAATGTATTATTAATGGCCTTTAAACCATGATTCAATTGAGATACATAACCAGAAAATTCTTGTCCCAAAGTCAATGGAGTAGCGTCCATAAAGTGGGTACGACCAATCTTCACCACATCCTTAAATGCCTTCGCCTTGGCAGCCAAAGTATCACGTAATTTGGTAATGCCAGGTATCGTCGTTTCCATCAAAATTTGATAGGCAGCAATGTGCATAGCCGTAGGGAAAGTATCATTAGACGACTGAGATTTATTCACATCGTCGTTAGGATGCACTACTTTCTTTTCATCCATTAAATTTCCACCTTGCAAAACATGTGCACGGTAAGCGATTACCTCATTGCAATTCATGTTGGACTGGGTACCTGAACCCGTTTGCCATACTACCAAAGGGAATTGATCTGCCCATTGACCCGCTAAAATTTCATCACACACTTTTGAAATAAGCTCTTTTTTGGATTCATCCAATACGCCTGCTTCAAAGTTTGTGATGGCAGCTGCTTTTTTCAAGAAAGCAAAGGCCCGAATAATCTCTTTAGGCATTTTGTTGATGTCCTGAGCAATGGGAAAATTCTCAATGGAACGTTGGGTTTGTGCACCCCAATACACGTGTGCAGGTACTTTCACCTGACCCATCGTATCTTTTTCTATTCTGTACTCCATAAGGTAGCTTTGTGTTAAATTTGTAAGGAAAAAACAAAAATACCACCAAAACAAACAAGTCGCACACCTTTTTAAAATAAATAGCCAACATGATTGTCATTTACGGAATACCTGCCTGCAATACCATGAAAAAAGCCTTTGAATACTTGAAAAATCAAGGCATTACTTACGAATTTCACGATTACAAAAAGAAAGGAATTAGCCCTGATACACTCAGCTTATTCTTGGAAAAATTAGGACCTACCACAGTATTAAACAAAAATGGTAGCACCTATAAGCAATTAGATGATGACACTAAAAAAAGATTAGAAAGTCCAGAGTGCTTATTTGAATTTCTTCAACAAAAAACTTCTGCTATCAAAAGACCCATTTTAGTCGATGGAGATAAAATCATCGCTGGTTTGGATGAGGTAAAACTAGAAGCATGGTTAAAATCTTAAAAAAGCATCCCTAGAGGTGATAAGTTGCCTAAATTTAATTATCCGACTTAGGAGGTATGGAATGTAAGACTGGTAAATGAAGATGGAATCGAAATGCCAAAATTCTAACTGATATCACCACCGAAGCAGCAATAAGCTCTGTCCATGTGGTGGATAATTGTCCATACTGGCATGCGAAATACACCAAGCCTCCAGCAACGCAAGCCAAGGCATATATATCTTTTCGCAATAAAAGAGGGACTTCGTTCAATAAAACATCGCGTAATAAACCTCCTACTGAACCTGTGATGGTTCCCATAACAATACACACCCAAAACGGTAATTGTGCATCCATGGATTTGCTAATACCTACAATGGTAACGAGGCCTAAACCAATAGCATCAAATAGAAACAACATGTTCCACCATTTAACAAGGCGCTCTTTCAACAAAAGCATGGCAATTAATGCTATACCTGTTGTTAAAAAATAGCGTCCATCCAGCATCCAAAAAGGTCGAATTCCCAACAATAAATCACGGACTGTACCGCCTCCTATGGCGGTAACGAGTCCAATGATGTAGGCGCCGAACCAGTCTATTTGTTTCCCAGATGCCAAACGAATCCCACTGATAGCAAATGCGAATGTTCCGATGAAATCAATCAGAATGGTAAAATAATTTTCCAAGGGATGACAATTAATTGATGTGCTAAAGAAGTGTCAAATTACATAGGATTCAGGTAAAATAACGACAACTCAGGCACATAAATTCATACCAAAAGCAGAGATTCTGCCCTGGGCTGAATAAAACAGTCATTCAGTAACTTAATCTGCGGTGGTTGGGTCGATGATGGTAAACACCTCACTTACCAAATTCGCGGGAAATCCGCCTAGTCGGGCATGTTCCAAAATCATTTCAGGATTGGGAGCTTTATACACGCAATAAATTTTATCATTGGTTACATAACTCTGTAGCCATTGGATGGCAGGTCCCATGTTCTTCAATACACTACAAGAAGTTTGGGAAATGGATTTCAATTGATCATCAGACAGACTTCCTGCTCCAGGAATCTCTCTTTCTATTAGGTAAGTTGGCATAGTAATTATTATAGAACATGTCGCCTACTCGAAACGGTTTTCAGCATACCCGGTAATATCTTTTTGACTTTACATACGCTAATACTTAGTTGAAAAAATTAACATATCTATCTCAAAAACAAGACATTACACACAAAAGGTAGGACTCTTTTACTATTTAAACAAGAGCTTATTAACACCGATAAGAAATCATTAATAATTTTATTGAAAAAATAGCCCAAGAGCCCCTAAACTGATGTTTTCACCTCGACCGTTAGATAAATTTCTGAATTCATGAACACAAAAAAGAGCTAAGGAATCCCTAAGCTCTTTTTAACCATTGAGTCAAATATTTTTGAAATAGAATGAATATCAATTATTTATTTAAATAATTGTCTAAATAATTAACTATCCCTTATAAAACACCCATTTACTGATCTCTTTCCAGGTCATTTTCTTACCATACATCAAAATACCCACACGGTAAATACGGGAAGACAACCAGCTGCAAGCCAAGAATCCTCCTACTAGCAATACCATGGATAGGATAATCTCCCAAGCTGGTACTCCATATGGCAAGCGCACCATCATATTAATGGGAGATGTAAAAGGTATGATGGATGCCCAAAATGCAATATTACTATCAGGATCTTGCATGGTAAACTGAGCCAAAATGAATGCCAATATGATGGGTATCATCACCGGAAAAGTAAATTGCTGAGCTTCAGCCGCACTTTCCACTGCCGAACCAATAGCCGCAAAAAGTGAGCTATAAAGCAGATAACCAAACAAAAAGTAAAAGAAGAATGAACCTAAAATTAAAGGAATATTAGTACTTTCTATCACCTTATTTAACTCTTCCATCGGCTGTGCACTGGATTCTGCCTTGGCAACACTTTGCTTCAATTCTTCAGAATTACTCGTATTAGCGATTGTAGCCATCCTTGATGGAGCTTTATACAATTTACTTGTTGCTGTAGATAAACCCACAGTCAATACAATCCAAAGCAAAAACTGGGTCAATCCCACCATACCTACGCCTAAAATCTTCCCTAACATTAACTGATAAGGTTTTATGGAAGAAATAATTACTTCAATTATCCGACTACTCTTTTCTTCAATAACCCCATTCATCACTTGAGAGCCATATAGCAATAAGGTCAAATACAGTAAAAATCCCAAGATTGCAGCCAATATCATGGCCCCTCCTGAACTGGATGTGGTCTCTGCGCCTTGTTTAGAAACAGTAATGGTATCACTGGAAATATCCACTTGGGTTTCCTTGTATTTTACCGTTGAAATCCCCGCATTACGCAATAAAATCTCTCGCACTTTATCCTGTACCATTCGTTCAATATCATTCTTCAAAGACAGGCTCAAGTTCTTCTCTGAATAAATTTTCAAGCCTTGAGGATTCTTTAAAATATCTACTGGAATAGCTGCAAAAGCATCAAAACCTTGTTTATCAAAAGTCTTCTTTATCTGAGAAACATCTCCTTTCAATAATTGAAAAGCGATTTCTTTATCTGCCAAGTCTTTTTGCTCAAAAAGCCCACTTCCATCCCAAATAGCCACTTGTTTCACTTCTTTATCGCGGGTAGCTAACCAGATAGGTACTGCATAAATAGCTGTTAGTAACAATGGTGCAACCAAGGAGGCAATCCAAAAGGATTTCTTACTCACTCGAGTTAAATACTCCCTTTTTATAACTAATAATATCTTGTCCATGTTGATTCAATTAATTGGTTTCGTTGACTACTTGAATGAATATATCATTAAATGAAGGAATCAATTCCTGAAATTTTTGGATTTGAACTTGAGGAATTAATTGACCCAACAATTGATTTGGATTGACGGCTTCTTGCAATTTAAATACCGCTTTCTTCGAACTTTGATTACCCAACATCTCCAAACTTATTAGGTCCACTCCGTTTAAATCCTGCGTCAAATCACCTTCAAACAAGACTTCAAATTGATGTGCCTTAAATCGATTTCGGACTTCATCTTTTTCTCCGGTTAATACTACCTTAGAATGATTGATCAAGGCAATGGAATCACACAATTCTTCTACCGATTCCATACGGTGAGTAGAAAATAAAATACTGGTTCCTCGGTCTTTTAAGGCCAATATTTCATCTTTCAACATGTTTGCATTGATGGGGTCAAAACCGGAAAATGGCTCGTCCAAAATCAACAGCTTAGGCTCATGAACCACGGTTGAAATAAACTGCGTTTTCTGCTGCATCCCTTTGGATAAATCATCTACTTGCTTATCCCACCATTCTTTGATGTCCAAGCGAATAAACCAATCCTTCAATCGAGTTACAGCTTCCTGTCTGGATAGTCCTTTTAATTGAGCTAAATAAATCAATTGCTCTCCTACCTTCATTTTCTTGTATAAACCGCGCTCTTCTGGTAAATAACCAATTTGTTCGACATGCTTGGACGAAAGCTTTTCTCCATCGAAAAGAATCTGCCCTTCATCTGGAGCTGTAATTTGAGTAATGATGCGAATTAAAGACGTTTTTCCTGCTCCATTGGGCCCCAATAATCCAAAGATTTTTCCTTTGGGGATTTCGAGACTTACCCGATCTAAAGCCACATGGCTAGAATAACGTTTGACAACGTCTTGTATAGATAATATCATGTTAGGGTATGTTAAATTTCACCTAAAATAAAAAATGCGCTCATCCTATTTGTCTAAAAATGGATGAACGCAAAATTATAGGGATAAACGAAATAGCCTTATTTAGCTACTACCGTTCTCTTTTTTCTAGCTGGGCTAGCAGCTGTAGTTTTGGATTTTGCAGGTGATTTTTTAGGACTAACTGGTGCCGAAGATACTACATCTGAATTGGCTACTTTAGTTCCTTTGGTCAACAAGGCAATTTGCTTGTCTTTGGCAGCTTTCTTGGCTAATTTATCTTTCTTTTTAGCCTCTTTTTCCAATTGTTTTTTCGCTCTCTTAGCTTCCTTCTCTTTCAATTCCGCCAAGGCTTTTACTTGTTGGTCTTTTAATTTCTGGAATTTTTTAACAATTGTTTCAATGGCCTTATCTGCCGTATTGACCATTTTTTTAGCATTTTTATCATTTAAGCCACTTAATTTTGGCAAAATAGATAATGCTAGTTGTTCCATTAATGATTTGTCAGCTTTGCTCATACATGTTTATTACTATAGGCCTAAATCTAGAAAAGATTTACAGGAATAAAAATTTATTTGTGTTAAGTTTTTGAACAAAAAGTTAAATAAGAATGAATCTTATTTAAACTGGCTTTTTGAGACAAAATCCCAAACCACAATTCCCAGACTGACAGATACATTCAACGAATGTTTGGTACCAAATTGAGGAATTTCCAAGCAAGTATCACTCACTGCTATCCATTCATCTTGAACTCCAAACACTTCATTCCCAAAAACAAAAGCATACTTTACCCCTTCTTCCGGCATGAAATTTTGCAAGGATTGAGATGCTTCAACCTGTTCTACTGAGATGATTTTAAAACCTTGTGCTTGTAACAAAGCAATACAATCTGATGAGGTAGCGCAATATTCCCAATCGACGGATTCATCAGCACCTAAAGCTGTTTTAGTGATTTCACGATGTGGTGGTTGCGCACTGATGCCGCACAAATATATTTTCTCACATCGAAAAGCATCTGCTGTTCGAAAAGCAGAGCCTATATTGTTCATGCTACGAATGTCATCCATGACAAGCACATAGGGGAATTTTTCCAATGCTTTAAAAGCAGGAACATCGAGCCGATTTAGCTCGTCCATGGATAACTTCTTTGACATGTAGTAAACGAATTAATTAAGCAATCCAAGTAAATGGATAAGCTAATTCAGGAATTTTGATACGATCCGCCAAGCGCTCTAGTCGAGCCGGCAAAGCAGCTACATAATCTCTAGCTTTTTCTGCCGCATCATTCAAGCCCGTGATTTTTTCCACTTCCCAATCTTGGATTAAACCTTGCATGATGGTGACATAATCCTGGGTAGTATACACACCTATGCGCTGTGCGGCATCTGAAAAATGCTCAAATAAAGAACTTTTCTGACCATTGATTTCACGCAAGAAATGTGCAGGCATGACAATTTTCTTTTTCATCATATCGGCAAATGCCAACATCATTTCAGAAGGATCTAATTTGAAAATTTCACTTACAAAACGACGATAGGCTTTGGCATGGCGTAATTCATCTGCGGCTATTTGAGCACACATACGTGACAATTGTGGATTACCATGTTGCTTGGCCAAAGAAGCCGTTCTACGGTGAGAAATATTGGTCGCCATCTCCTGAAAAGAGGTATACACAAAATTTCTATATGGATCTGAAGATGTTCCAATGTCAAAACCATCGGCAATTAAATACTGTGTTGAAACAGCCATAGCACGCATATCTACTTTACCTGAAAGGTATAAATAGGTGCTTAATAAATTACCATGACGGTTCTCTTCGGCTGTCCAGCTACGAATCCATTGTACCCAACCTTGACCTTGGTCCTCTACTTGGTTTACAGAATCCATCGCCATTAACCACGATTCATAAGTAGGCAAAGCTTCCTCTGTAATCGTATCTCCAATCAATACCGCCCAATAATCATAAGGAAGTTCCTTAGCTGCTTCTTGCAATAATTTCACCTCATTCAAAAAGTTTTCTTTCGTTGAATCAGGTAACATATCAGAAGGCTGCCAATTGGAATCAATTGGATTCAAATACTCCTGGACATAAGCGTCCATGTTTTTGGCAAGTTCAGACATGACCTCCACACGATTAGCAAATTGAGACATGAGATGTGTTTAGTTTGAATTATTAAATTAAACGAAGATACGAAAATAAAGTGTGCGAATGAACCTTATTTCACCTCCCAAATCGTAATTTGTTTTAAATCTAATTTACCTTTCTCCGAAAAAACAGAAAGATTTTCCTTGATAGAATGAGGGAATCGAAGCGAAGAAATAGCCACAGTACCCTCCTGAGCCAATAGCTCGAGCATTGAATGGTCAACCAATACACGTACATGTTTTGCCTTCCCTTCAACCCATGGGGCAGCATCCAATTTGAAAAAACCAGGGCTTAGAATCTTCCCAGAATGAGAACGATCGATGAACCATTGTTTTTTATTCTCATCAAAAGCGACCACCGTATACTCTTTCGGATTATCCACTGATTGCCACTTTAATCCCCAACGATCGGCATTCGTTGACTCTATTTCTAAATCAATCAGATAAGATTTCCCTTGTAACATCTTCATCCCATTCAAGATTTTAGGCTTAGAAATAGAAATGTCCTTTGCCTGAAAAGTAGGTTCAAGTGAACTAAAATCGGGTTGAAAATCTTGTTTCAATCTCAAGCCTTCATGGGTATCGACCAAACTCAACTTTCTAACCGACGACATCTGGCCTTTCCAAGGGAAAGTTGGTTGCTCTTTGGCATATTGCCAACTCAGTGCCCATCCTAGCCACATAACTTCATTAGGGGCAGTGTTATAAAATGGAATAGCTGCATAAAAATCCTTACCATAATCAACAAATAATTTGGTATCACTTGTGTTTTCATTGATAAAGGTCTTACCATTGAATTCTCCCACAAAATATTGCATTCCCACAAAACCCTTTTGCACACCTTGAGAGGAGTTAAATAATACCCATTTGCTCTCCTTTTCTCTGCCTTCAATGGGTAATTCAACCAAGGAAGGACATTCCCATATCATTTCTAATTCCCCTTGATTACTGAATTCACTAAGTAAATCCCATTTCAATAAATTCTTAGATCCATAAAATTGAACGGAACGATCCAAGGGTTTTGCCACTGACATAATAAACTGCTTACTAGAATGATGCCAGATGATATTGGGGTCTCGGAAATTCAATAATTGAATATCTAAAATCGGATTTTGATCGTATTTCTTCCATGTCAAACCATCATCATTGGAATATGCGAGATGTTGTTCTTGTTTTTTATTGGGATAATCGGCCGTATAGATGGCAACTAATAGATCTTTGCTAGCATCTCCCAGACCCGACACATGGTCTTTATCCCAAACCACACAACCAGAAAAAATAAATTCTTCTCCGTGTGGAATAGCCACAGGAAGCTCTTCCCAGTGCCATAAATCTTTGCTTCGGGCATGTCCCCAGCTCATGTTCCCCCAGTCATTTCCCTTGGGGTTATGCTGAAAAAACAAGTGATAATATCCTTTAAAATAGATCAATCCGTTGGGATCATTCATCCAGTTCTTTTTCGGAGAAAAGTGAATGGATGGCCTCCAATGTTCAGTAGGGCTTTGAGCTGAAATAGTCAAAGAAATGAGCATCAATAAGCTAACTAGTATGCTAGGAAGCGGAATACTTTTGGAAAGAATTTTCATGAGCGTCAATACGTAAAAAGTAAGCATTACATAATGCTGGACTAAACCAATCCCCCAAGTTATAATATGTGGCATCAGTTCCTAGCTCCCATGCAACGGGATGATGCCGATGTCCAAAAATGTAACTGGAAGATACTTGATGTTGAATAAGGTCTTGTTGGTATTGATCCTGCACAAATTGAAGAATATAATCGGTTTCAGGATGAAAGGGTACAACTCCCTGGGTAATGGCATTGGTCTTTCGGGTATTGGACCAGGCATGTGCCAATCGAATTCCTAAGTCTGGATGTAGCCATTGAAATAAAAACTGAGCTAGCTTATTCGTAAATACATGCTTCAGGGCTTTATATCCATAATCTCCTGGCCCTAAACCATCCCCATGGCCCACCAAGATAGATTTGCTAGATCCATCGCTAAATGTCAAGAGAAAACGCTCAGGACGACGATAAATCTTAGCATCCAATTCTTCTTGAAAATAGTCATACATCCATAGATCATGATTCCCAACAAAAATGTGTAGTTCTATACCTGAATCAGATAATTCAGCAAGCTTCCCTAAGAAACGGATAAATCCTTTGGGAACGGCTTTTTGATATTCAAACCAAAAATCAAACAAGTCGCCCAACAAAAATAAAGCTTGGGCATCTGGTTTGACTTGATCTAGCCAGTTTAATAAATAAGTTTCTCGCTCCCTACTTTCCTTTTCATTCGGAAAACCCAAATGAAAATCAGAGGCGAAATAGACCTTTTTACCAACTGCTACCTGAATATGTTTCATAAAAAAAGGGGTGGCTTAGCCACCCCAACATTCGTTAAACGGCCGATTCGCTGGAATTGTCATTGGAAGCTATGGTTTCTTCCTTTTTTACAGCTTTAGCTCTAGGCTTTCTAATCGTTTTCTTGACTTCTTCTACTTGAGGTGCAGATTCTGCCTTTTCAGCTAAATCACGCTCATCTTTGGCTTCCTTACGCTTCTTTTCTGTCTCTCCTTTGATGTACTCTTGGTAGGAAGTTAATTGCTCAAATGGACGAGGACCCACCAAAGCTTCTAAATCGCTTTGGAACAAAACCTCTTTTTTCAACAATTGCTCTGCCAAAATAATCAATTTGGCTTTCTTAGAACGCAATAAAGCTAATGTTCTCTTGTAGGCTTCTGCAATAATCTTGCGAACCTCTTCATCAATTTCACGAGCCGTGGTTTCTGAATATGGCTTATTGAATTGGTATTCGGTCCCTTTGGAATCGTAATAAGAGATATTACCCAACTTATCATTCATACCATAAACCGTCACCATAGAATAAGCTAATTTGGTGATTCGCTCTAAATCATTTTGTGCTCCAGTAGATACTTTACCAAAAATGATTTCTTCAGCTGCACGACCTCCTAAGGTCACGCACATCTCATCCATCAATTGCTCGGTACGATACAAGAATTGCTCTTTCGGCAAGTACTGTGCATAACCCAATGCCGCCACCCCACGAGGAACAATAGACACTTTCACTAATGGGTTTGCATGCTCCAAGAACCAGCCCGCAATAGCATGTCCAGCTTCATGGTGAGCTACAATATTCTTCTCTTCTGGAGAAATCAATTTATTTTTCTTCTCTAAACCTCCAATCACACGATCCATCGCCTCTTGGAAATCGGTCATTTCCACCGCTACTTTATTTCTACGTGCAGCTATCAAAGCAGCCTCATTACACACATTGGCAATTTCCGCTCCAGCAAAACCTGGAGTTTGAGCCGCTAACTCTTTCACATCGACTCCATTCGCCAATTTTAGTGGCTTAATGTGTACTTTAAAAATAGCCTCACGACCGATGATATCAGGTTTGTCGATACTGATAGTACGATCAAAACGACCCGGGCGCAATAAGGCGGAATCCAAAACATCAGGACGGTTAGTTGCAGCCATGATGATAATTCCTGAATCCGTAGCAAAACCATCCATCTCCACCAATAGTGAGTTCAACGTATTTTCTCTTTCATCATTGGCACCTGGCATAGAACCTCGTCCACGAGAACGGCCTACTGCATCAATTTCATCAATGAAAATAATACAAGGTGCTTTCTCTTTGGCTTGCTTAAACAAATCACGTACACGAGCCGCTCCTACCCCAACAAACATTTCCACAAAATCAGAACCTGAAAGTGAGAAGAATGGTACACCAGCTTCACCTGCAACGGCTTTTGCCAACAAGGTCTTACCTGTTCCCGGAGGGCCTACTAATAAGGCACCTTTGGGAATTTTACCTCCTAAATCCGTGAATTTTTTAGGGAATTTTAAGAATTCTACAATCTCCTGAATCTCTTCTTTGGCTTCATCTAAACCAGCCACATCGTTGAAAGTTACGCGAACTTTAGACTCCCCTTCAATCAAGGTAGCTTTACTACGACCGATATTGAAGATTTGTCCACCGGCACCGCCACCTCCTCCCATGCGGAAGAAAAGGAAATAGAAACTTAGGCCCATTAAGATAAAGAAACCCCAAGTACCCAACCAATCCAAAGGTCCTGTACGTGTTTCTGGCTTGGCCATGATCTGCTCATTGCGAGGAAAGGCCTTTTGTCTATCCTCTAAAAAACGCTCAAAACCTTCTTTGGAAATAATTTGAAACTCAAAATGAGGACCTTGTTTTACTGAAATAAGGCCTTGAGGTGAGTTTTTGAAATACTTAGCAACAAAATTTGGTTTCAGATTAACTTCTACCAATTTATCATTGACAATGGTCACTCCTTCCACTTCTTTTTGAATCAACATCGACTCAAATTGTTTTTGGGAAATCTCTTGTAATGTGCGTTGTTTAGTAAAGAAGAACATACTCACGACAGCGATCATCAAACCAATGACCATCCAGCTTTGCATGCCTCCAACAGGTTTTTTAGGTAATCGAGGGGGAATTCCAGACCTCTTAGTATTCTTTGAATTGTTTACTTGTTTTGCCATTGGTTATCTATTTGGGCTTGTAACAATGTAGCGGAGTGATTAAGTTTCTTTTCGAGAAAAAATTCTACAAAATCCAGATTATAATTCCGGAATGATGGTGAATTTAGCATCTCCCCATAATTCTTCTAATTTAAAAAAGGATCTTTTTTCCTTTAAAAATACGTGAACGATGACATCATAATAATCCATCAAAATCCACTCACGATTGGCCTTTCCTTCAATGGAATGGGCATGTAATTTACCTGCCTCCCAAATTTCTTTATCGACAGAATCCGCAATAGCATCAATCTGAGTATCTGAAGTACCGGAACAAATCACAAAAAAATCCGTGAATGCATTTTGTACACCGCGTAAGTCCAATACCATGATTTCCTGTGCCTTCTTTTCTTGCATCCCCTTGACTACCCAATTCACAATTTCTTCCGAGATATCTTCTTTGGGGGACTTAATGGAACTTTTACGCATATATTGTTTTGATCTAAATGTTTATAGAGAACTATCTTAACGATTAAAAATTTAAATTTGTTCTACACAAGCTTAAAATTACAAATAAATTTGAACAATTACCACGCACCAACCCGGTTCATAGGCAAATTGGCGAAATACATTCCCAGCTGCCCTTCCACCAATTCCATGGCTTTTCAAGAGTCATTAGAAAGCAATATTCCCGAAGGATTTGCTTGGGTAGCAGGTCATCAAAGTGCGGGTAGAGGTCAAAGAGGAAATACCTGGCAGGCAGAACCAGATCAAAACCTATTGCTGTCTTATTTGCTCAAGCCACCTCATGCTTTACTCGAAAATCAATTTTACCTCAGTAAGGCTGTAGCCCTAGGTATCCTACATGGTCTACAAAATTGGGCGATCGAAAACTATGGAGAAAAGCTCCCACTAAGTATCAAATGGCCCAATGACTTGTACCTAGATGGTAAAAAATTAGGTGGCATATTGATTGAAAATAATTTCCAATCAGGCCAATGGACCTTTTCCATTGTGGGAATTGGACTAAATATCAACCAAACCAACTTCGCAGATTTACGTGCATGCTCCTTAAAGTCATGGATGAAGTCACCTCAATCCTTTGACCTGCTTGACATCTACAAGCATATTTCAGCTGGCATTGAACAAGAATATTTACATTTTTTAGAGCAAAAATTCCATTTGCTAGACGAAGTCTATCATCAGAAATTATTCAGATTCCAAGAATGGCACACATATCAAGATATTCAACATGAATTTGTTGGTAAAATTCTAAGAGTCAATGCTCAAGGCCTTTTAATCATGGAAAAACACATAGGCGAACAAGTATATGAAATAAAGGAATTAAGTTTTATTTTTAAGGACTAACCTTAGAAATACCTCTTGCTCATGATTGACCATTACCGCAGTAACCTGGATAATTTTCTTTATTGGGCAGAACATCGTCCAGAGGCTGTTTACTTAAAGCAGCCTATTGGCACCCATTTTAAAGATTATACCTACCAAGAGGTCGCTTTTCAAATCAGTAAAATAGCTAATTACCTGCGTCAAAACTTAGATCATTCTCGCCCCAATCACATTGGTATATTATCCAAAAATTGTGCGCATTGGATTATGGCTGACTTGGCAATTGCAGCAGCAGGGGCTGTTTCCGTTCCATTTTATCCTACTTTAACTGCTGATCAATTGAATCAGGTTTTGGTGCATTCCGACTGCCAAATACTCTTTGTGGGAAAACTTGATCAATGGGAAAGTATTCGAGCTGGTATACCTGAACACATCACTTTAATATTCACTCCTGAGCACTCCAGCCCTCTTTCCGAATCGCATTGGACTAGCATTGAGGCTCAATATGACCCCATCGATTCCTTTCATCAAGCTGATGCAAGTGAACTTTGTACCATCATTTACACATCGGGCACTACAGGCTCTCCCAAAGGTGTCATGTTGCATCACCAAGGAATTATTCAAGTAATCAACATTGCCAAAGAAGCTGCTCTATTACAAGAGCCTAATAATCGGTTTATCTCCTATCTACCTTTGAGCCATATTGCCGAGCGTAACTTCGTTGAATTTGCGGGCACAGCATCGGGTGGAACCATCTACTTTGTTGAAACTTTGGATAGTTTTAAAGATAATTTAGTGGCCTGTCGTCCTACCCATTTCTTAGCTGTACCACGAATTTGGGCAAAATTCAGAGAAGGTATTTTACAAAAAATTGGGGGGCAAAAACGCTTGCAACTCTTACTTTCTATCCCTTTGCTAAGTACTTTCATCAAAAGGAAAATCGTCAAAGGCTTAGGTTTGGATCAAACCAAAATGAACGTTACCGGCGCAGCACCTATGCCCACGGAATTATTGCAATGGTTTCAAAAGATTGGCTTATGCATTCAAGAAGCCTATGGGATGACAGAAAACATGGGTTTCAACTCGCTGATGCCTCGAGACCAAATTCGATTGGGTACGGTAGGAAAACCATGGCCGACCTGTGAAGTTAAATTGGATCCTGAATCGCATGAGTTACTCATGAAAGCGGCATATATGACTTCCGGTTATTACAAAGAACCCACATTGACGCAAGAACTTTTTGATGGCCCTTGGCTAAAAACAGGGGATATGGCCGAATTGGATTCCGAAGGATTCATTTCCATCATTGGCCGAGTAAAAGATAATTTTAAAACCAGTAAAGGTCAATACGTAGCACCCGCCCCAATCGAAAACATGATTTTATCCCATGAATGGATAGAACAAGCTTGCGTAGTTGGAACAAACTTACCTCAACCCATCGCTTTGATCATCTTAAATGCAGAAGGTAAAAAAGTCGACAAGGACATACTAGAAATAGCTTTAGATGGCATCAAATCCAATTTAAAACCGCACTTTAAAAAGTACGAACATTTGTCAAAAATGGTTGTCTTGCGAGAAGATTGGACCATTGAAAACAATTGCATGACTCCTACTTTAAAAATCCGAAGGCAAGCGATTGAGAAAAAATTCCAAGACCAAATAGAAGCATGGAATCAACATCCAGCTTCCATTCTTTTTGAATAATTCATTCCAAGGTAAAATAATAGCTGTGCTTTTTGACTAAATTAGCTGCATGAGACGTTTATTGCCGCCTAATGCTTTCATTTTCAGCATGATTATTTGCCTCGGACTAGGTTTATCCAACCGTCTATGGGGTCAAATGGTGGAGGTAGATAGCATTCAATTCAAAGGAAATGAACGCAGCAAAAGAAGTATTCTTAGACGTGAGCTGGATTTCAAAGAAGGTGATTTACTGGATTTAAATGAAATAGACAAAAAACTGGAATTCAGTCGGAGGAAACTCATGAATACCAATTTATTCATTTGGGTTCGTTCTGAATATCACTTAACTAAGACAGGGAAATTGGCAATCAATTTTGATGTATTAGAACAATGGTATTTTTTAGCCTATCCTGTATTCCAATTAGCAGACCGAAATTTAAATGAGTGGTGGGCCCGTGGTCATCCATTGGATCGAGCGATTTATGGGATACACTTGTTGCATACCAACTTTCGAGGGAGAGCTGAAAAGCTCATGTTAAAAGCAGAAACAGGTTTTTCTCAGCGATTGGAATTTTCGTATAACAACCCTTATGTAGACCGCAAAAAAACCTTGGGCGTTGGATTTAATTTGGATTACTTAACAAGCAAAAATATCGCTTACAAAACACAAGCAGATACGCTGGTCTATTTAGGCTCAGAGAATATTTTACGTGAAAAATGGAGTGGAGGAATTACGCTAAGGAAACGATTTCGATTTTATGATTTTCAAACCTTGGAAATCAAATACAGCCATAATTTAGTAGCAGACACGATTACCAAGCTTAACCCTGTCTATTTTCAAGGAAAATCCAATGAGCAAAACTTCATGCAATTGGGCTATACTTT
Organism: Aquirufa aurantiipilula; assembly: GCF_019923745.1. Classification (GTDB taxonomy): domain Bacteria; phylum Bacteroidota; class Bacteroidia; order Cytophagales; family Spirosomataceae; genus Aquirufa; species Aquirufa aurantiipilula. The sequence goes on along the minus strand of NZ_JAANOG010000013.1, from coordinate 6,528 downwards.
CTCCTATGATTTCCGTGATTATGTGGTTTACCCTTTGGTAGGTAAAAAAATCGACATCAGTTTTCAAAAATTTGGAGTATTGCCTCAAGATGAAATCAACTTTTGGGAGATGAATGCAGGACTTTCCTACTATTTTGATTTAGGTAAAAAGTTTTATTTCAGTAGTCAATTCAAAGGAAAGATTACCCAAGAGGGCGCTACGGTCCCTTATGCAAACCAACGTGGATTAGGATATCGAAATGAAGTGGTACGTGGTTTTGAATTAAAAGTAGTGGATGGTACCGATTATTTCTTGTCGAGAAACACCTGGAAATACCAATTGTATAAACAAATCATACCTCTTCCTTTCATTCCTTACAAGCAATTTAACCAAATGCCTTTATCCATTTACCCGACTGCATTTTTGGATTTGGCCTATGTAAATCAAGCAAACCGGGTGGAGACGAAAAGTCATTATGCCAACAAATGGTTATTTGGATATGGAGTTGGACTCGATATCGTTACTTATTACAACTTTGTTTTGAAGATGGCTCTCCCTTTTAACAATGGGGGCAAATATGGCTTTGTGGTAGGATTAGGACGTGAATTCTAAAAAAAAAGCCAGTCAAAGACCGGCTCCTTTTTAAAATACCTAACCACTAATAATCTTAAATATTGTTAGTTTGACGAATCAAACGTAAAAATCGTTGAACAAAAATAACACTATTTTTCTAAAAACAGAATATATCAAATTTGAATTTTTTTAATTTTAGTAATTCAAATACATCACATTGCTGATTCTCACTCAAATGAACCCTAAAACAAGCTTAATACAAAAGTTTTTCGCCTTTGCACTCATTATCAGTTTCTTGATAATTAATAATGCATGTCAAACTACTACCGACAAACAAGAAGCCAATCCGAATAATCAAGAACCAAAAAAGCAGGCTAAGCAACAAGCATGGGATGCAAGCACTCCCCTACTTCAGCGAATCACCTTGGGGTCTGAAGGAGTGATCAGAAATGTTACTTGGGGGCAAGATATGTCGACGATAGCTGAGAAAGTGGAATTATCCGAAACACAGCCTAGCGTAGGAAAATCCTACACTCAGTTCTTTGATGATACGGATTTAAACTTTGTGGACATCACCTATTTACCCGATGAGAACAATAAAGTAAAAGGAATTATATTGAATATCTTTTTGGAAGAACAAGATGAGGTGTTGGACTTAACGGCCAATTTTAAGGAATACTTGGGCAGTTTATACGGAAATGGCCGAGGTAATGCCAAAAAGATAGTTTGGAAAAATGAAAATACCCAGGTCATTTTGGAAGATGTAGGTACACCCAAAGACCCAGGTATTCAATTAGTATTTTCTAAAATAAACTAGACTTTCCAAATCCAATGGCGGGTATCCGCTACCTCACCTAAACGGATATGATTGATTTCATGAAAAACTTTCGATGAGAAATCACTTTCTTTTCTAGCAGGCAATTCGTAATCCTTTCCTTCAAAAGCAATCACTTGAATTGGGGCAATCACGGCCGCTGTTCCTGCACCAAAGGCCTCAGTTACAGCACCTGATTGAATACCTTCAACCAATTCCTTCACTGAAAGGGGTCTTTCTTCCACTTTCATGCCCCAATCTTTGGCTATCTGTAAAACCGATTTCCTGGTAACACCATCTAAGATAGTATCACCTGTCGGTGCAGTAACCAATGCGCCATTCACCACAAACATCAAATTCATGGTTCCTGCTTCTTCTACATATTGATGGGTAGCGGCATCTGTCCAAATGATTTGATCGTAGCCTGCTTTATTTGCTTCTTGCGTTGGAAATAAAGATCCACCATAATTTCCTGCATTTTTAGAGAATCCTACACCCCCCTTGGCCGCACGAATGTATTCTGTTTCCACCCGCACGCGCAATGGCTTAGCATAGTAAGAACCAACTGGACAAAGGAAAATAATAAACTTATAGGTATTGGAAGGAGATACACCCACATACTCATCCGTAGAAAACATGAAGGGACGAATGTATAGAGAACAACCTTCTTTGGCTGGGACCCAAGCCTTATCCAATTGCAATAACTGTCTCAAACCACCCATAAAAATCTCTTCTGGGACTTCCGGCATACACATCCGAAGGGCAGATTTATTGAAACGTTTGAAATTCTCCTCAGGACGAAAAACCAAAATATCATCCTGCTTCGAACGATAAGCTTTCATTCCTTCAAAAATAGCTTGACCATAATGCAAAGACATCATGGCTGGCTGATAGCTCAAAGGTCCGTAAGGCTGAATGCTTACTTTCTGCCAAGCGCCATCGGCATAATCCGCGACTAACATGTGGTCTGCGAAACTGCGACCGAAAACTAAGTGATCAAAATCAACCTCATTGATTCGAGATTGGGCTATGGGTTTTATTTCTATTTGCATCATATTAAATCGTATTGGCTATCTGCCCGAGTTCCAAGGAATTTCAGGAATTCCTAATGAATGGTGGAGATAGCGGCACATCATGAATAAATAATCCGATAATCTATTTAAATAAGCGATGGATATTTGATAAGCTTCTTCTTTTTCTTCAGCTTGAACCCACCTGATTAGGCTGCGTTCTGCACGGCGGCAAACAGTGCGGCAAACTTGTGCCAAGGCAATTGTCTCGTGACCACCGGGCAGAATAAAGACTCGCATGGGTATTAGAACTTCATCCATCTCGTCAATTAAACCTTCCAGAGCCACAATGTCATGTAGTTCAATGAGCTTCATGTTACCTAAAAATTCGGTAGAATCACTAGCCACATGGGCTCCGAGGACAAACAAACTCGTTTGAATACCGAGTACTTTGGCATTCAAAGAATCTGACAGCTGTGTATTCAATAAACCTAAATAGGAATTTAACTCGTCGATATCCCCAATGGCATCAATTCGCAAATCCGATTTAGATACACCATTCCCATCAGCAAGCCGAGTAAAACCCTTATCTCCGTTTTTTGTATAGATTGCCATGGCTATTTAGTATAAGGTACAAATCTACTTTTTTCAAGCCTGAATAACAAGAATGAGGCATAATTATCATTTTCCTGATGGAAAGAAAACAAAGATTAGGTCAGTTAGATTTTCAGACCTAATTTTGTGGACATTTTAATCAACGTATGTCGATCGATCATTTCTTTTCCCGAGTATGGCGCATCATATCCATCATTGGATTTGGGGTCTCTCTCCTATTTATATACCGTGGCTTACCGGATCCAACGGCTGTGCATTTTGGCGAGACCGGTCGTGGCGATGGATTTCTACCTAAAGAAGAAGTATTTTATTTGACGGCAGGCATCATGACCTTGATTAATATGCTTGCCTTACTTTTGATCAAAAACATCCAGAAAATACCTGATTTTCAATTCACCCTATTATTTTCAATCTTCAAGAAAAAAGGTGGAACTAAGATTAAAGAAACACTAGGGCATTGGTTACACATGTTACCTGCTTTGATTAATACCTACATGATTTTGGTATTAAGGGCTTTACTTTTATTGAACGACGAAAGAACATATAACCAAGATTTCTCCTACTATCCTTATATAGGCATCATCGCATTGCTTATTTGGATCGCCTACCTACCTGTTCGTTTATTAACCTATTCGGATTATTTGGAAGAATAATGAAGCTTGAATTAGCCCCTTTATCGATTCAGGCATTTGATTATCATTTACCTGAATCCAGCATCGCTTTACATCCTAGTCCAAGCAGAGATGCTTCCCGACTATTGGTTTCCAAAAACGGCCAAATTTCGCATCATCATTTTTATGATATTTTAGAGGTATTGCCCAAAAACAGTTTACTTGTTTTTAATAATACTCGCGTAATTCCGGCTAGAATTCATCTCAAAAAACCTACTGGATCTACCATTGAGCTCTTTTTATTAAAACCTTTAGCTTCGCAAATTGCTACCCAACTTACTATGGAATCACAGCATGTAGTGGAATGGGAATGTTTGGTAGGAAATAAAAAACGCTGGAAGGAAGGAGAAATACTGCAACAAGGGCTTCGGATTGGTGATGAAGATATTCAAATAGATCTACATTGGATAGACCGAGAAAAAAATTGGGTAAAAATCACCTGGAACAGTTCACATTTATTTGCTGAGATATTAAATACATTTGGTCAAATCCCCCTACCTCCCTATTTAGGTAGAGATTTAGATGAAGAAGACCAAGAAAGGTATCAAACCATATTTTCCAAAGAATTAGGTGCGGTAGCGGCTCCTACGGCTAGTCTTCATTTCACCCAAGCATTATTGGATCAAATTCCAAACAAAGGTCACCAGAGTACCTTCATTACATTGCATGTCGGAGCAGGTACTTTTCTTCCCGTTAAAGAAGAAAACGTGGCCAACCATCCCATGCATCGGGAACAGTTGATTTTCTCCATTCCTATGATGGAAGCCATTCTGAAACATGAAGGTCCCATTGTGCCCGTAGGTACTACGGCTTTGAGAGCCTTAGAAAGCTTATATTGGTCAGGGATATATCTATTAGAAGAAAGAGACATACCAACAGAGGGTTTTGTCTTAGCCAAAGAATTTGCCTACCTACCAAGAGCTAAATCTTTTACGGCCAAAGAATCCTTGGAAAAAGTCATCGCTTATTTACGAGCCCATGGGCAAGAACAATGGATTGCGGAAACGGAATTATTGATCATGCCGGGTTATGAATTACACCTTTGCGATGCCTTAATCACCAATTTCCATCAGCCTAAATCAACCTTATTGGTATTGATTGCGGCCTTGATTGGCGACCATTGGAAAGAGGTCTATGCCGAGGCCCTAGATCAAGGCTATCGCTTTTTAAGTTATGGAGATACGTCATTGTTATTCAAACAGTAGACGAATTCAAGCAAATATGCTTATTTTTGCAACCCTTTTATTTATGACAACCCAAGAAAATGCAAGGTAATTTTATCGAGGAATTGAGATGGAGAGGCATGTTACACGACATGATTCCCGGCTTAGAAGAGCAATTAGCCAAAGAAATGACAACGGCTTATATTGGCTTTGACCCAACTGCACCTAGTTTGCACATCGGAAACTTAGCGGCCATTATGTTGTTAAAGCATTTCCAATTAGCTGGCCATAAGCCCATTGCTTTGGTGGGCGGTGCTACCGGTATGATTGGAGATCCATCTGGAAAAAATGCAGAGCGGGAATTTTTATCGGAGGATACCTTGCGGGAGAATCAAGTTGGGATTCAAAAGCAATTAGAGAAGTTTTTAGATTTCCATGCAGGAGCTAATTCGGCGGAAGTAGTAAATAATTACGATTGGTTCAAAGAATTTAGTTTTTTGGGATTTTTACGCGAAGCAGGTAAGTTTTTAACGGTAAATTACATGATGTCGAAAGATTCAGTAAAAAACCGCTTGGAAACGGGACTCTCTTTTACGGAATTCTCCTATCAGCTATTACAAGGTTACGATTTTTATCATTTGTACAAAACCAAGAATGTCCGTTTACAAATGGGTGGTTCTGACCAGTGGGGTAATATTACTACGGGTACGGAAATTATTCGTCGGAAGGAAGGTACTGGAGAAGATGAAACGGATCGCGCATTTGCTTTGACTACTCCATTGGTAACCAAAGCGGATGGAACTAAGTTTGGTAAATCGGAATCGGGCAATGTATGGTTAGATCCAAGCAAGACAAGTCCTTATGAGTTTTATCAATTTTGGTTAAATACGGCAGATGCAGATGTGCCGAGGTTATTGCGTGTGTTTACCTTGTTTACGCAAAAAGAGATTGAAAACATGGAAAAACAACATGCGGAGGCTCCACATTTACGCTTGTTGCAAAAAGCCTTGGGCCAGGAGGTTACTACGCGGGTACATGGTGCTCAGGTATGTGAGGAAGTAATGGAGGCATCTACTATACTATTTGCGAAGGATGCGATTGAGCAATTGGAAGCGGCGTCGGAGAGTGTATTCCAACAGCTCCCGATTTATCATGTGAGTCCGGAGGCAATGGCGGAGTGCCAAAATTTGACAGATTTAATCAGTGTGGGATGTAATCAGTTAATTTGTAGTTCCAAAGGAGAAGCGCGCAAAGCGATCCAAGGAAATGCGATTAGTGTGAATAAAGTAAAAGTAAATAATCCACAAGCAAATATTGATTTTCCGTTATTGCGTAATAAATACTTATTAATTGGAAACGGAAAACAAAAAAATTACATTCTGGCTATCAGCTAGTTGCTGCGATATTGGCGAATTAATTCAAAAAAAAGTAAAAAATTTCTTCGCCAATATTTGCACAAAATAAATAAACCGTGCATCTTTGCACTCCCAATCGCTAGCTAAACGAGCAAGCGCAATAAACGAAGCGAGTACAAGGACAGAGTTTCGACGAAGTTCAAAATGCAAAGCCAGTTTAAAAGAGTTCTTTGACGTGTTGATAAAAGGAAAAAGTTCATAACCAGTTAAAATGGTTATGAAGAGAAGAAATAGCATTCAAGACAAGGATAATGACAATTCTTATTTTAATAGTAAGAGCAAAGTCA
>NZ_JAANOG010000012.1:24347-88305 GCF_019923745.1 Aquirufa aurantiipilula | reverse complement strand
CCTAGTAAATAATGAATTCAGCTTAATTTTGGTAGCTGTTTTGGTCACTTCGTTTTAAAAGCCAATAAAAAACCCTCCTAAAGTGAATTAGAAGGGTCTATTATTTTAAGGTTGTGGTCGCGTAGGGATTCGAACCCCAAACCTTCTCATCCGTAGTGAGATGCTCTATCCAATTGAGCTACGCAACCAATTCCCATTCGGGACTGCAAAGGTAGAATTTCTTTGGGAATATGAAAAGACCTTGTCGAAAAAAAAATCATTTTTATTCGATTTTTTACTTGCCCCTAAATTGTGGAGCTCGTTTTTCAAGAAATGAAGCAACACCTTCTTGGAAATCTTTGGAGTATCCAGCTTGTCGCTGTGCTTCGGCTTCCATCTCCAATACCGTGGCTAAGTCCTGATGGTGAGCCTTTTGCAATTCCCTCTTGATTAAAGCTATTGCCATAGTCGGTTTACTAGCAAATTCTGCTCCGATTGTTTGTAATCGACTCTCCCAACTCTCCTCAGAAATAACTTCTGCCACAAATCCCAAATCTTTCGCTTCATCTGCCCCAATCTTTTTGGCAGTAGCTGCCAATTCAAAAGCTTTATGATACCCGACACTTTGCATTAAAAAGGCCGTACTACCAGCATCTAATGTCAAACCAATCTGAACGAATAACTCAGAAAAATATGCTCCTTCCTTTGCAATCAAATAATCACAAGCTAATGCCAACGAACAACCCGCTCCTGCTGCAGGACCATTAATCGCTCCAATCACCGGTTTATCCAAACCCCTCAGTGCTAAAATCATTGGATTATAGGTGGCACGTAAAACCGCTCCCAAATCCGAATCACTGGCTCCCGATTTTAAATCCGCTCCCGAACAAAAGGCTTTCCCTTCTCCAGTTATTACCAACACCCTTGCAGATTCCGATGCCTTGGCTTTCTCCGCCACATCACGAATCTCATGAATCAATCCTGCATTTAAGGCATTAAATACTTCCGGACGTTTCAAATGAATGGTCCAAACTCCATTAACTTGACTAAGATGAAGAAATTGGTAAGAAGACATGGGAGGAAATTATAAATTATAAATGATGAATTGTAAATGGTGAATTATAAATTATAAATGCTGAATGCTTTATTATTTAATTGATAAATTATGTTTTACAGTTAGTATGATTTTTGTAATAATTCTTAAGATTTCATCACTTTCAGACATTAATTTAACATAGTGAACTTCTTCCAAGTAATCAATTTCGTTTAATAATTCCAACCAATATATAGTTTCATTTATTTCCTTTTGAGCAATTGACATTTTGTGCTTGAAATCTAATTTTGATTCTGCATGTTCTGCCTCTCTAATTATCGCCCCTACTGCCGTTCCACTTCTTAAAATTTGCTTTGAAAGAATAAATTCTTTTCTCTCATTAACTAGATATTGATATAAATGCCAGATTTGAATGGCGAAAAAAAACGATTTTGATTTTATGATATTCTCATGTTTCACTTGATAAAATTTTATTACCAAATCTACATGTTCATCATTTTAATAAAATGCAATCTCTATTATTATCAATTAATTGATTTAAATACCCATTTTGGCATTAAAATTTTACCTCACCCATTAATTTATAATTTATAATTCACCATTTACAATTCATTTACAATTTCCTTCTAAGCCTCGCAACTGGTATACCCAATTGTTCGCGGTATTTAGCAACAGTGCGGCGTTTTACCACAAACCCCTTTTCTGCTAATAATAATTCCAAGGTTTCATCAGGATAAGGTTCATGAGTGGGTTCTTGCTCAATAATTTCCCTCAAAATATTTTTCACTTCTCGAGTAGATACATCCTCTCCTGATTCATGGGTAATTCCTTCAGAAAAGAAATATTTTAGAGGATAAATACCAAAATCCGTCTGTACTGATTTGGCAGAAACTACTCTTGAAACTGTTGAAACATCCATTTCAATCAAAGCTGCAATTTCTTTCATCTTCATTGGTTTCAAACTAGCATCATCACCCGTTAAAAAGAAGTCATACTGCTGAGTCACAATGCTATGCATTGTTTTCATTAATGTTCCTTGCCTTTGTTGTATCGCTTGAATAAACCAAGAAGCCGCATCCAACTTATGCTTGATAAAGGTTACAGCTTCCTTAATTTCTTTTTGTTGCTTATTGCCCTGATCATAGGTTTGCAACATCTCCTGAAAAGATTTACTGACGCGTAATTCTGGGGCATTCTTACCATTCAACTTAATATCTAACTTCCCATGTTGGTTAGTCACCACAAAATCAGGTTGTAAATAAGGTGCCAAATTGCCTCCTTCGGCTCCACCAGGCTTAGGATTTAATCGCTTGATTAAATTGATCGCTTTTTTTAATTCACTCTCATCAATACCCAATTTTTGTTGCAACTGAACAAAATGTTTTTTCGAAAATTCATCAAAAAACTCATCAATCAATCGAATTGCCAATAAACAAGTAGGATAATCGGATTCCCTACGATGCAATTGAATGGATAAACATTCTTGCAAATCTCTAGCACCAATTCCAGCTGGGTCCAAAGCCTGAATTTTCTTCAAAACCCCTTCAACTTCGTGAAAATCGGTAGTAAATCCTTGAGTAAAAGCTAAATCATTCACAATACTTTCAATATTCCTCCTCAAATATCCATCCTCTTCTAATGATCCAATCAATTGATGCGCAATGATTTCTTCCCGCTCATTTTTCAGCACAAATCCTATTTGCATCAACAAATAATCTTCTGCACTGGCTACAGTTGCCATGGGCCTTTCCTTGGATTCGTCATTGGAATCATAGGAATCTCCCGCCATTTTATAGCCGGCATAATCATCTTGTAAATAATCACCTATTTCCAACTCCTCCCGTTCCAAATCCTCGACAGTCTCTCTTTCCTTTTCATCGAATTCATCCGAATCCCGAATATCTAAACCCTCTTCCAAAGCAGGATTTTCCTCCAATTCCTCCTCGATCCTAGCAGCTAATTCTGCTGTAGGTATTTGAAGCAATTTAACAAACTGAATTTGTTGTGGAGAAAGCCGCTGTTGCTGAGAAATTTTGAGTGATAATCCCTGCATATCTTTAATCTATTAAACAAATATACGCTGATTTGACGGCCTGTTTTTAAAAATACCTGTAATTCACAAATAAATAAAATTATTCCGTTTTTTGTACGTAATTTTGAGACTAGTTTGCCCCAATTGGGGGCCATTTGACCATTTATTTATATGCAAATTAAAGAATTACTTCTCCAATCCCCGAGCCAACAAACAGTCACGGTAAAAGGTTGGGTACGTACCAAACGTGTATCTTCTTCCGTAGCTTTCATCGCCATGAACGATGGATCTACCATTCATAATATTCAAGCGGTAGTTTCAGACGGCATTGTTTCCGAAGAAACATTAAAATTAGTGACTACAGGATCCTGCATCGCGGTCACAGGGATTTTGATTCCTTCTCAAGGACAAGGCCAAACCGTAGAGGTTCAGGTTATTTCTATTCAAGTGTATGGAACTGCTGATCCAGAAAAATACCCTTTACAGCCTAAAAAACACTCGTTGGAATTCTTACGTGAGATAGCCCATCTTCGCCCTAGAACCAATACGTTTTCAGCTATTCTACGCATTCGTCATGCTTTGGCCTTTGCAATACATCAATATTTCAACGATCACGGCTTCTTTTATTTGCATACTCCAATTATCACAGGGTCTGATGCAGAAGGCGCTGGAGAAATGTTCCGGGTAACCACTTTACCGGCTATCAATCCTCCATTAACAGAAGAAGGAAAGATAGATTACAAAGAAGACTTTTTTGGAAAAGAAACGAATTTGACGGTTTCTGGCCAATTAGAAGGGGAATTAGGGGCTATGGCACTTTCTAAAATTTACACATTTGGCCCTACTTTCCGTGCTGAAAATTCTAATACGACTCGTCACTTGGCTGAATTCTGGATGGTCGAACCAGAAATGGCGTTTTTTGAACTGACAGACAACATGAATTTGGCTGAGGACTTTACTAAAAGTTTGATCCGATATGCCTTAGAAAATTGTGCTGATGATATTGCTTTCCTTGAAAAACGCTTGTTGGAAGAGGAAAAAATGAAGAAAAAAGAAGAACAATCTGAAATGACCCTTTCTGAGAAATTACGGTTTGTATCTGAAAATACGTTTGAGCGATTGACTTATACAGAAGCTATTGAAATTTTATTGCAATCTAAGCCTCATAAGCAAGGGAAATTCAACTATCCAGTGGAATGGGGAATCGACTTGCAAAGCGAGCATGAGCGTTATTTAGTAGAAAAGCACTTCAAAAAGCCGGTCATTTTAACGCATTATCCAAAGGAAATCAAAGCTTTCTACATGAAGTTAGAAGATGATGGAAAAACGGTTCGCGCTATGGACGTTTTGTTTCCAGGTATTGGAGAAATCATTGGTGGCTCTCAAAGAGAAGATGATTACGAAAAACTGCTTCAACGTACCAAAGATGTAGGCATTGAGGAAGATTCCATTTGGTGGTATTTACAAACAAGGCAGTTTGGGTCTGCACCCCATGCAGGCTTTGGCTTAGGTTTTGAGCGTTTAGTTCTATTTGTAACGGGTATGAGTAATATTCGTGATGTTATTCCATTCCCAAGAACACCAAAATCGGCAGAGTTTTAATATGTTCAATCTATCCAAAGCTTTTCGCAGCATTTCCATCGCTTGGTCAGGTATCATTACCTTGATAAAAGAGGAAAATAATGCCAAAATTCACTTAGCTTCCACTATCTTAGTTATTGTAGTGGGTATTAATATAGGCTTTATGGCCATCGAGTGGCTTTGGATAAGCTTAGCCATCGCAGGCGTTTGGATGGCAGAATTGATCAATTCTGCTTTGGAAAACATTACCAATATAGTAGCGCCAGAACATCATCCTTTGGCAAAAAAAGCAAAAGATTTCGCTGCTGGGGCTGTTTTAGTGATGGCCATTTGGGCAGCCTTTGTATTTTGCCTTATTTCCTTTCCTCATCTTTGGATGAGATTGGTATTTAGTAATTAAGATTGACACAACATTATGAAAGAATACGGGTCTAGTGTACAAAAATTGGTCAATTACATCTTGACGATTCAAGATCGTGAAAAAAGGACCAAATATGCCTTCCTCATGATTGAACTCATGAAGCAGATTCATCCAGGCATGAAGGACAATAGCCAAGACTATTCCAAAAAACTTTGGGACGACTTGTACATCATGTCTAACTTCCAATTGGACGTACAAGGACCTTACCCTCCTCCATCACCAGAATCAGTAGGTAAAGCCCCTAAAAAAGTAAATTATAACCAACATCATTTGAAATTCAAACACTACGGTCGTAATGTAGAGTTGTTGATTCTTCGTGCCATTGCCGAAGAAAAAATGGAAGATAAAAAGATTTTGGTTGCCTACATTGCACGTTTAATGAAAGGTTTTTATGTAACCTGGAATAAGGATACGGTAGACGATCAGGTTATTTGGCAAAACATCAAAGAAATGTCTGAAAATTTGTTGGGATCTATCGTAGATGAATTATCTCAAGAAGGTTTAGGTCATGCCAAAGTAGCCAATAATGCCCGTAATGCATACAATGCTCCGGAATACCCAAATAGCCCAAATAACAACCGCGGCGGAAATAATTATAGAAAAAACTTCAGAAACAATCGGAATTTCAATCCAAGAAATCATAAAAAATAATTGACCAATATGGCCTCATTTAAAGTAACAGGTGGTAGAAAATTATCAGGAGAAATCACTCCACAAGGTGCAAAAAACGAAGCATTACAAATTCTATGTGCTGTCGTATTAACTGCTGAACCTGTCACCATACACAATATTCCCAACATCCGTGATGTCAATCAACTAATCGATTTATTAGGGGATATGGGTGTAAAAATTCGTCGATTAAGTGAATCAAGCATTGAATTTGATGCTTCTCAAGTCAATATTGAATACTTAGAATCAGAAACATATAAAGCTAAAGCTGCCGCGCTACGTGGTTCAGTGATGTTACTAGGACCAACTTTGGCCCGTTTCAAAAAAGGTCGTATTCCTTCTCCAGGAGGCGACAAAATTGGACGTAGAAGATTGGATACCCACTTCACAGGTTTCATGAAATTGGGAGCCAAATTCAATTACAGCGCCGAAGATGGAGGATTTTACGAGGTTGACGCATCGCATTTAACAGGAGCGTACATGCTTTTGGATGAGGCATCAGTGACTGGAACAGCCAATATTTTGATGGCAGCTGTATTAGCGAAAGGTACCACCACCATCTACCATGCTGCCTGCGAACCTTACATTCAGCAATTATGCAAAATGTTGAATCGTATGGGGGCGAAAATTACGGGCATCGGTTCCAATTTATTGACCATTGAGGGAGTAGAGATTTTAGGTGGAACGGAGCATACTATGTTACCAGATATGATTGAAATCGGCTCATTCATTGGGATGGCCGCAATGACACAGTCTGAAATCACCATCAAAAACTGTAAAATCCCTGAATTAGGCATTATTCCTGATGTTTTTCGTAAACTCGGAATCAAATTAGAGTTTCGTGGAGATGACATATTTGTACCAGCACAAGAACATTATGAATTAGAAAATTTCATTGATGGTTCTATGTTAACCATTTCTGACCATCCATGGCCAGGTTTCACTCCAGATTTACTTTCCATTATCTTAGTTACTGCCATTCAGGCCAAAGGAACTGTATTGATTCACCAAAAAATGTTTGAAAGTCGACTATTCTTTGTTGACCGATTAATTGAAATGGGAGCTCAAATTATCCTTTGCGATCCACATAGAGCTACTGTAGTTGGTTTCGATAGAAAGCAAAACCTGAAAGGAATACGCATGTCGTCACCAGATATTCGTGCTGGTGTTTCTTTATTAATTGCAGCTATGTCGGCCACAGGTACTTCAATAATTGATAATATTGAGCAAATTGACCGTGGATATCAGAACATAGATACTCGATTAAATGCATTGGGAGCTGAAATAGTTCGAATTTAAATGATGCAAAAAGTCAGCCTTGTAGGTAAAATTAAAAGCACCATTAAACTAGCTTTACCGATTGTTATTGGACAATTAGGTGTCATGTTGATGGGTTTGGCTGATACGATCCAAGTAGGTCAGATGAAAAGCCAAGCAGCTGAGAGCCTAGGGGCATCAGGTATGGCTGGGTCCATCTTTTTCACGATTGCCATCATTGGCTTGATTTGTTTGCAAATCATTTCTCCTATGATTTCTAAATCAGTGGCTGAAAACAATGACGCTGAGTGCGGAAATTTAATGAGGGCGGGAATTCGAGTAGCCTTAATTCTTTCATTACTAACAATTTTGATCATTGCCATTATTGGATGGAATTATGACCTTTTCCAACAAAGCTCCATCAATAAAGAGTTAACCCTTCCCTACTTGGTATTAATAGCCATTTCCGTTATCCCTACTTTCTTGTTTGCGGCATTTAAGAGTTTTTCGGATGGATTGAAAAGAACCAGTATCGCAATGAATATCACCATCTTAGCTTTGGTGTTAAATGTGATTGGAAATCATATTTGTATCAATGGTTTAGGACCAATTCCAGCGATGGGCTTGTTTGGAGCAGGTATTTCGACTTTGCTTTGTCGTATTTTTATGGCCATTTCTCTTGGTTTATACATTTTCAAATCGCCATCATTTACCAAGTATTTTGCTCACATGGGTTCGGAACACCATACTTGGGTATTAGAAAAAACAATTTTAAAAGTGGGAATTCCAGCCGGATTTCAAGGTTTTTTTGAAATCGCGACCTTCGGCATGGCAGTAGTTATGATGGGATGGATTTCTTCTACTGCACAAGCAGCTCATATTGTGGCCATTAATATGGCTTCCTTGACCTATATGATGGCTACGGGTATTGCTGCTGCGGGTGGAATCCACGTAGGTACAGATATCGGAGAGAAAAATCGGGCAGGAATATTTATTTCGGGAAACGCAGCCTTACTCCTATCCATCATCTTCATGGGGATTTGCGCCATCATTATGTTTACCTGTAAACCTTGGTTAGTACGTGGATATACCCAAGAAGCGGATGTCATAGCCATTGCTGTTAGTTTGGTGACTTGGGGCGCGATATTCCAACTTTTTGATGGAATCCAAGCCGTATCATTGGGCTTACTTCGTGGACTTCAAGATGTCAAAATTCCGACAGCTATTACCGTTGTTTCCTACTGGGGCGTAGGAATTCCATTGAGCTATTACTTAGGCATTTATGGCGATCTAGGTGCTGTAGGAATCTGGATTGGATTAACTTGCAGCCTAATCTGTTCAGCAGCATTATTATCTTGGCGTTTCTATGCCCGCACACAAGTGATTGATTTCAATTCGCTTCAAGTAGAAGATTAATCAAGTACTTGATAGTTTAATACTTCATATACTTTTTTTGAATTTTCAATCGTTTGGCTAAGGAAGCTATCCTTCAAATTGAATGAGCTAAATCGCTAACGCTGGCAAGGTTCCAAACCTTGACAGCGTTTGGCTAGCCTTAGCCAAAAAACACATTTTTACTCCCATTTAACGCTGACAAAAACGATTTCGGCATAATCATTTCGTTCGTATAAAACACCTATTCGATTTTCATCAATTTTGACAATATCAGAATATGCTGTAAAATCAGGATTTTTTGTGGGATCATTTGTAGAATCAATTTCATGGCTAATGGGCCAGGTTAATCCTTCATCAAAGCTGATGCGTAAGGTCAAATGATTACGTTTTTCTTGGTCTGCTGCATTGGAAAATGCCAATACACTTTTGCCCTGTCTATAACCTATGGATAGTAAAGATCCTTCACAAACTGGATCGGGTAAAGAAGTTTCATAGTATGTTTTTTCCCAGGTATTACCCCCATCTGAACTGATAGCTGCAATTCGCGTGCGAACATCCCCTTTTTGATTTCTAGCATTCAATAATAAGCGATTATCCGATAATTCTGCCGCTGTTGCTTCATTACTGCCTAGTAATCCTAAAGATTGACTTAATTGAAAACTTTGACCATGATTATCGGTATAAAAACCATGAGAAACATAATCGGAAAAATCAGATTTGGGCGCCCCACTAGAATGATTCGCTGCTACATATATCCTTCCACGATACCTCCCGGAACTAATTTGCATAGCATGGCCCGGCGTGTTGGCATAAGACCGCCAATCTTCGGCAAATTTATATGGCTCTTGAGCAGGGCGATGTACGGATTTAGTAATATTCACTGGTGCTGACCATGTTTTACCTTCATCAGTGGAGGTAATGTACCAAACCTCTCTTAGTCCCTTGCCTTGTCGTACTAAATTTTCATGGTTATTGCCTGTATTATAAAATAAAAAGATTCGTCCTTGTGGATATTCTGGATCCCAATAATCAACCACGGGAGCAGGATTACCAGCTTGTAAAGAATCTACATCCACCACCTTTTGAATTGGGGACCAAGTTCTCCCTCCATCCTTACTCGTTTTCGAAACGATATCAATATTCCCAAAATCGGCTGCACTTCCTTTTCTCCCTTCAGCAAAAGCTAATAATTCACCATGAGGAAGTTTAATGATAGCAGGAATACGGAAACTGGCATAGGAATCCTGTCCAGATTGAAAAACGTTTACTCGGTCAGACTTTTGCGCAAAAAGTCCCCAAGAAAATAAACAAAAAGTCGAAAAAATGAGTGCTGTTTTCATGACGAAGAACGGTAAAATCAAATTTACTCATTAATTGCTTAGAAATTTGTTTTGAAACAATTTCAAACTTAGGATTGAAAATTAAAAAAAAATCAAGTATTTGAACTCAAGTTTCTAGAAACCTGATATTTGAGAAGCCTTACATTTAGATTATCAGTAAACAAACGAAATTATCAGACCTTTTTGTATACCATTCCTTAATCCCTTAAAAATAATTTCACCATGAGTATTATCAAAGAATTCAAAGAATTTGCCATGAAAGGCAGCCTTATTGAAATTTCAGTTGCCTTTATTATGGGAGCTGCATTTGGTAAGGTCACCACAGCATTGATTGATGGAGTTATCATGCCGATTGTGGGTGAATTAACCACTGGAGTCGATTTCAAAGCCATGAAATATGTTTTGAGCGAAGCTCAATATGATGCCAGCGGCAAAATCCTTTCTCCTGAAAATGCCATTCAATACGGTAATTTCATCACCATTTTCATCGACTTTATATTAGTCGCTTTTGTGATGTTTTTACTAATCAAAATGACCAACCGCTTTAAATCTTCAGAAGAAAAAGCAGGTGAATAAATTAGGCGTGAATTGCGCGTTTGCTGGTTGCAGCTAAACAAGCTTCTTTCATTGCTTCTGTGTATGTAGGATGGGCATGTGACATACGTGCCACATCTTCTGCACTGGCTCTGAATTCCATCGCAACAACAGCTTCTGCTATCATATCAGCTGCACGCGCACCAATGATATGAACTCCTAAAATTTCATCCGTTTTAGCATCTGCTAACACTTTCACCAAACCGTCTACATCCATGGAAGCAACGGCGCGTCCAAGTGCTTTAAATGGAAAAGAACCATCTTTATAAGCAATACCTGCAGCCTTAAGCTCTTGTTCTGTCTTACCAACAGAGGCAACTTCAGGCCAAGTATAAACAACACCTGGAATCAAATTATAATTAATATGCGGCTTTTGACCCGCAATTACTTCCGCAACAAAAACACCTTCCTCTTCTGCTTTATGGGCTAACATTGCTCCACGAATCAAGTCGCCAATGGCATAAATACCTGGAACGGATGTTTGCAAAGTATGCTCATCTACGGCAATTCTTCCACGCTCATCCGCTTGCAATCCAGCTGCAGATAGATTTAAACCTTCCGTATATGGTTTACGACCGATACATACCAAACAGTAATCTCCTTTAATTTCCACTTCTTCTCCTGCGGCATTTTTCGCTTTAACCACTACTTCCTTACCTTTATTTTCTGCCCCAGTAACTTGGTGAGAGAAATAAAAATCAGCCCCTAATTTGGCAATAGACTTCTGCAATTCCTTACCCATGGTTCTATCCATGGTGGGAATCATACCATCTGCATATTCTACAAAACTAACTTTTGAACCTAAACGTGCATATACAGATCCTAACTCAGCACCAATCACCCCTGCACCAATAACGATTAAATGCTTAGGGATTTCTTTCAATTTCAATGCCTCCGTAGATGTAATAATACGTGTTTTATCGACAGGAATAAAAGGCAAATTCGTTGGCTTTGAACCCGTAGCTACAATAACATTTTTAGCCGACAACAATTCTTCTTTTCCGTCAGCTTGGGTAACTTTCACTACTTTGGCACTTTCAAATGAGCCTAAACCATGAAATACTGTTACCTTATTTTTCTTCATTAAAAAGGATATTCCGCCATTCATTTTCTCCACCACACCTGCTTTACGGGCAATCATTTTTTCCAAATCAACCTTAGGTTTTCCTCCCACAATACCGTGTTCTTCAAAATGGTGAATGGCATTATAAAAGTGTTCCGAAGAATCTAAAAGAGCTTTAGAAGGAATACAACCCACGTTTAAGCAGGTACCTCCCATAACAGCATATTTCTCAATAATGGCAGTTTTAAATCCTAACTGTGACGCACGAATAGCTGCGACATAACCACCAGGACCTGAACCAATTACAACAACATCAAATTCTAACATAAGGCAATGGAAAAAAGGAATAGGCCCCTTAAGGCCTATTCACGTTGTTAAATATCTAATAAAAAACGAGCAGGATCTTCCAACAACTGCTTCACGCGTACTAAGAAGCTTACTGACTCACGACCGTCGATAATACGGTGATCATAAGATAAAGCTAAATACATCATGGGTCTGATTACAATTTGACCATCCACTACTACTGGACGCTCAACTATATTGTGCATACCCAAAATAGCTACTTGAGGGGCATTGATGATAGGAGTTGACATCATGGAACCAAATACGCCACCATTCGTGATCGTAAATGTTCCTCCTGTCATTTCTTCTAAACTCAATTTATTATCGCGTGCCTTTACCGCCAATCGAACCACTTCTGATTCTATACCAGCAAGACTTAAATTCTCTGCATTGCGAATAACCGGTACCACTAAACCTTTTGGAGCAGATACGGCAATAGAAATATCACAGAAATCATGGAATACCATTTCATCTCCATCAATCTTAGCGTTTACTGAAGGAAACTCCTTCAAGGCAACACAAACTGCTTTGGTAAAGAATGACATAAAGCCTAATCCTACACCGTGCTTTTCTTTAAACTTATCCTTGTATTTGGATCTCAAATCCATTACTGGCTTCATATCAACCTCATTAAATGTGGTTAACATGGCCGTTTCGTTTTTCACAGCTACTAATCGACGAGCCACTGTTTTACGCAATGAGCTCATTTTTTCACGACGAGAACCTCGTACATCAGAAGCTGATGCTGCTGCTGGTGCAGACGCAACTGGTGCGGCTACAGGTGGCTGTGCATTTTGAGCATCGTCCTTAGTAATTCTTCCTCCAACACCCGTTCCTGCTACTTGTGAGGCAGCAATTCCTTTTTCATCTAAAATTTTAGCTGCTGCTGGAGAAGGGTGACCGGCTGCATAGGATTCTGCAGAAACAGGAGCTGCTGCAGGTGCAACCACTGAGGCAACTGCTTGAGGCGATGCACTTGAAACGACTGTGCTAGCAGATGCACCAACTGTGATGGTTGCCAAAATACCTCCAATAGGTACCACAGCACCTGATTCAGCTACAATTTGTAATACACCAGCTGATTCAGCGGGTAATTCAAAGGTGGCTTTATCAGATTCTAATTCACATAAAACTTCATCTAGGGCAACAGTATCGCCCGATTTTTTATTCCAAACAGAAACGGTCACTTCTGTGATAGATTCTCCTACAGGAGGAACCTTTACTTCCAATACCTTACTTTCTGCTGCTGGAGCCGCTGGTGAAGCAGCTACTGGCGCAGGAGCAGGACTGTCTGCTACTACAACTGCTGGGGCAGGAGAAGGAGCTGCGGCTTGAGCACCAACAACCTCTATGGTACAAATTACAGCACCAATGGGCAATACATCCCCTTCTTTTGCTACAATGTGTAAAATTCCTTCTGCTTCTGCAGGCAATTCAAAAGTTGCCTTATCTGACTCCAATTCACAAAGAACTTCGTCCAACTTCACCACATCACCCTCTTTCTTGTTCCAAGTAGCAACGGTAACTTCCGTAATCGATTCGCCCACAGCGGGCACTTTCATTTCTATGGCCATTGTTGTTCGGCTTTTATTTTAATTATTCAAATGCTTTATTAACCAAGGCAGCCTGCTCTTCAGCATGAACCTTTAAGAATCCTGTTGCAGGAGATGCACTTTTCTTACGTGCAACCAATCCTTTGAATTTAGACCAACCAAATTCACGAATGATGTATGACCAATACCCCATATTTTCTGGTTCTTCTTGGACAAAATATACATCTGCATTTTTGTATTGAGCTAATTCCTTTTCAATTTGAGCTGTAGGTAGTGGATGTAATTGCTCGATACGAATGATTGCTACATCTTTACGAGCGTCTTTTTCTTGCTTTTCTAACAAGTCAAAATACACTTTACCGCTACACAATAACACTTTTTTAACTTTCGCTTTTTCGGCGTAAGTATCTCCAATAACCTCCTGAAATTTACCTTTTGTAAATGCTTCAATCGGAGAAACCACTTTTGGATGACGGAAAATAGATTTTGGCGACATCACTACCAATGGCTTACGGAATTCCCAAGTCAATTGGCGGCGCAATGCATGGAAAATATTAGCAGGAGTAGTTAAATTAGCTACTACCATGTTATTTTCCGAAGCTAACTGCAAGAAACGCTCTGGACGTGCATTCGAGTGCTCTGGACCTTGACCTTCATATCCATGAGGCAAAAGCATAACTAATCCATTTTGTGTACCCCATTTTGATTCATGAGAACTAACAAATTGATCAATCATGGTTTGAGCTCCATTGGCAAAATCACCAAACTGCGCTTCCCAAATAACTAATGCATCTGGATTAGCTAAGGCATATCCAAACTCAAAACCCAATACACCATATTCAGAAAGTAAGGAGTTGAAGATTTGCATCTTCTCTTGACCATCTTTGATATGATCTAGATTACAATAATTATTGTTAGTATTGGCATCATGCAATACTGCATGACGGTGAGAGAATGTACCTCTTTGAACATCTTGGCCCGACAAGCGTACTGTTTTACCTTCTGCCAAAATAGAACCATATGCCAATAACTCAGCAGTGGCCCAATTTAATTCTCCTTTTTCAAAATAACCTTTACGGTCTGAAATAACTTTCTCTATTTGCTTCAATGCCACAAAACCTGCAGGCAATGAAGTGATGGCTTTAGCAACCAAGTCAATAGTCGCCTTTTTTATAGCTGTATTCGGTGAAGCCGCAAAATCCTCCGCTTTAGAAAAACGCAAAGTAGACCACTTGTTATCCAATTTCAATGGCACATAAGGAGGTTTCACTTTTTGTTTCACCATATCCAAACGAGCCTGTAATTCCGCTTTAAATTCAGAATCCATTTGACTAGCCAATTTGGCATCAATATCTCCACGTTTAATTAACGTTTGCGTGTAAATTTCTCTGGGATTAGGGTGGTTAGTAATGTTAGCATATAAAGTAGGCTGAGTAAAACGTGGCTCATCCGACTCGTTATGACCATTTCTACGGTAACAAACCATATCAACAAATACATCACGACCAAACTCCTGACGGAATTCAGCAGCCATGCGAGATACAAATACAACCGCTTCTGGATCATCTCCATTCACGTGAAATACGGGAGCATCAATGATTTTAGCAACATCTGTACAATAAATAGCTGAACGTGCATCTTCAAAGTCGGTAGTAAAACCAACCTGATTATTGATCACAAAGTGAATGGTTCCTCCAGTAGAATAACCCTTCAATTTAGCCATTTGGGTTACTTCATATACAATTCCTTGACCTGCTAATGCAGCATCTCCGTGAATTAATATGGGTAGTACTTTAGAATAATCTCCGTCGTAATGTGCATCTGCACTGGCACGACAAAAACCTTCTACTAATGGATTTACAGCCTCAAGATGAGAAGGATTAGGCGCTAATTTCAATGAAATCTCATTTCCATTAGGACTTGTATGCTGGCTAGAATAACCTAAGTGATATTTTACGTCGCCATCCCCATGAATTTGATCAGGTACATTTCCCTCAAAACCATCGAAAATGGCTTCATAAGATTTGTGCATGATGTTAGCAAGTACATTCAAACGACCCCGGTGAGCCATCCCTATCATCGCTTGCTTCACACCAAAATCAGCAGCCTTGTTGATGATGGCATCCAAACCTGCAATGGTACTTTCTCCTCCCTCTAAACCAAAACGCTTTTGACCTAAATATTTTGTACCTAAGAAATTCTCAAATACAACTGCTTCATTGAGCTTTTGTAAAATCTGCTTTTTCTCTTCAATGGAAGGCGTAAAAGATAATGCCTCCTTTTCTATTTTATTTCTTAACCATTCTTTTACGCGAACCTCACGAATGTATGAATACTCAAATCCAATGGATCCGGCGTAAACTTTTTCTAATACTTCACAAATTTTACGCAAGGTCGCTGGCCCTATTCCTAAGAAACTTCCCGCTTGGAAAACCGTATCTAAATCTGCCTCAGTTAAGGAATAATCCTTGATTTCTAAACGAGGTTGACGATCCTTACGATCACGTACAGGATTGGTTTTGGAAAGTAAGTGACCTCTTGAACGGAATGCCTTAATCAAACTGATTACCGACATTTCTTTCTGAACATGTGAAGGTTCTAAGGCAGCACCTGAAGGCGAAGCGCCTTCTCCTTGCCAAGTTTGAGCAAACTCAAATCCCTTGAAAAAATCTCTCCAAGAACTGTCTACTGAATTGGGGTCAACTCGATATGCATCAAACAAGTCAGAAATAACTTGGGTATCAGCATTGGCAACGTAGGAAAATGAATCCATAATGTAAAATCTGGCCTAAATCCAGAAAAGTTTCAAACGTTATTGATTGGTTAATTTTATTTAATCTTGTCTAAAAAAATCTTCGCAATTTACGAAGGGGATTATAATTATCCCCAAAAAAATTGGGGTTTTTTCCCGTTTGGAGCACAAATTTCCAAGGATTTCCGACTGTTTAGTCTAACCCAAAAAAAATCTTTAAAATTTATCATTATATCTACAGATAATCAAATTATTTAGCCACATGCTTAAGGTCTGAAATTGGCAATTTTTCCATTACCTAAATCAATTTCATACCGCATAAAAATCTGATGAAAAGCTGATACCGCAGTTTGGGTGCTGCTTGTACCGGTATTCGTAGTACCTGGACTTAGATACACAGAGTTTTTACCCAAAAAATCATAGGCATAACCTACCCGAAAATTACGACCAAAAGGAACCTCAATGCTGCCCAAAAGTGCCTCATTAGAGAATTCTGAGCCTGTATTTTGCCACCAAATACCCAATCCAAATTTTTCTTGCCACCAGAAAACAGCATTCAAATCAAAGCGAGTTTCCGAATATTGTTGGCGCATCAAGGCTCCCAACTTCAATAAATTCCCTTGACCAGGAGAAAGATGATAACCTATTTTAGCATAGATAGGATTGGGATTCGTCCATTCCAAACTACGTAAACTTTGAGTCGGCCGACTTATCCCCAATTCTAATTTCTCATATTGATAGGCAATTCCAAAGCCAATACTTCCTCCAAACTCAGAAGTTCCATTTCGACCTAGCACGGGATACTGATTCAAACCAAGATTTAATCCCAACTGAAGCCCCTGCCCTTTTCCGATAACAAATCGTTTAGCTACTAATCCAGCTAAACCCAAATTGGCTGCAATTCCTCCACCCAATGGACCATAGGATTGATCTGTGTTATAGGCCAAAAAACCAATGCCCCATTGCTCTTGCCGGATTGGCATATCAAAACTAAAATACTGTTGGGAGGAAACTGTAGCACCACCCTGCTGAAACAAAGGCTTTCTTCTGAATATACCCGTCACTGAGGCCACTCCTTTACTTCCCGCCTCGGCTGGATTGATAGACAAGGGAATGAAAGGATATACCATGCGTAATGATTCTTGTTGGGCAAAAAGTGACCAGGTACAAAAACTCAATACTCCAAGTAAAATGCTGCGTGTGAGAATCATTTATAGGCTAAAAAATGAGAATAAAACCAAAGACACAAAAACAATCAATACTAAAGTCAATTGCGCAATGAATGATGTCAAAAATAATCCAACAGACTTAACTGCTTTTAATTGGTAAAAGTTTTTAAAACTTCGATAATAAAAATAAAACCAAGCAAGCATCAAGATATTTTTAATAACATCAATGAATTCCCAGGATAAGGTCAACTGCGCAATATTTAATACATTCCTAATAAATAATGTAATGAATAAACTAGTTGCTATATGCAAAACGAATATCCCATGGTGCATGAAGTAATAATACTTTCTCCGAATGAATACTAGCTGTAAAATCAATGCTAAAAGGGGTATTGTCAAAAACAACACTTGAGACATTTTATGGGTAACTCCATCATATAATGCCAGGTAAAATTCTTTGCTTTCAGGATACTTTTTCTGAAGCTCAAAAAAATGAAAAATGATATTTTGAAACAAAGGGGAATCTCGCTCGGATTCAGGTTTAGCTAATTGATTTATTTTATAGGCTTGAATCTCACTAGAATTCAAAAAAGCATCTCGTTTATCTAACTTCACTTGAAATGAAGCAACTTCTATTGCCTTTGAATTTTTATTCAGTTTGGACTGCAAAGGTTGAAATACATAAAACAAAGTCAAAAAGAAAAAGGCAGAAGTAAATAAGTAGAAGCGTATAGGGTGCAGGAAACTATTCCTTTTCCCATCCAAATAAGCCTGGGTTAATTTTCCTGGAGCAAAAAATAATGACTTACAAGTTCTAAATAATGCACCATCAAAATGAGTGATATCTTCCACAAAATGAATCACTAATGACCAAAAAGATTCATAGGGTTCACGATTTTCTTGGCCACAATGAGAACAGTAACGTTCCGTCACTTGATGACCGCAATTGAGACAATCTGTTTCACTTCGTAAGTTAATTTTCGACATAATTCCTGACAATATGACACCTCAACTGAATTTGGACTTGAAATTGTTATTTCTGCATCAAATTAAAGATTTTTAATCACTCCTCATGAACAATATGAAAGAATCAGGTAATATCTCCATTCACACCGAGAACATTTTTCCGATCATTAAGAAATTCCTTTATTCGGATCACGAAATTTTCCTTCGTGAATTAGTCTCCAATGCGGTAGATGCTAGTCAGAAAATCAAAAGATTAAGTTCCATCGGAGAATTCAATGGCGAATTAGGAGAATTGAAAGTCAAAGTAAGTTTTGACAAAGAAGCTAAAACCATTACCATTTCAGACAATGGTATTGGTATGACAGCTGAAGAAATTAAAAAATACATCAATCAAATTGCCTTTTCGGGAGCCACAGAATTTGTAGAGAAATACAAAGATAAAGGAGATGACAAGGGTATTATAGGACATTTTGGATTAGGATTCTATTCGGCATTTATGGTTGCCTCAGAAGTAGAAATCATCTCCAAATCATTCCAAGAGGGTTCAGAAGCTGCTCAGTGGATTTGTGATGGTTCGACGGAATACACCATCAATTCTGCTGAAAAAGCGGAAAGAGGAACCGATATCATTTTACATATTGCTGAAGATTCAGAAGAATTTTTAGAAGAGTTTCGTTTAAAATCCATTTTGGAAAAATATGGTAAATTCCTACCAATCCCTATTGAATTCCAAGAGAAAATCATCAACAATCCTTCTCCACTTTGGACTAAATCTCCTTCGGAATTAACTGATGAGGATTATTTGAAATTTTACGAGGAATTGTATCCATTCCAAGAGAAACCATTGTTTTGGATTCACTTGAATGTAGATTATCCATTCAATTTGACTGGAATATTGTATTTCCCAAAAGTGAAAAACGAGTTCCAATTACAACGTGAAAAAATCCAGTTGTACAGTCGACAGGTATTTATTACTGATGAAGTTAAAGACATTGTACCTGAGTTTTTAATGCTATTGCACGGAGTTATTGATTCTCCAGATATCCCTTTAAATGTTTCGCGCAGTTTCTTACAAGCAGATTCCAATGTCAAGAAAATCAATAGTTACATTACCAAAAAGGTAGCGGATAAATTACAAGAATTATTTAAATCAGACAGACCAGGTTTCGAGGAGAAATTTGCCAACATCGGCTTATTCATTAAGTATGGCATGATTTCCGATGAAAAATTCTTCGAAAAAGCGAAAGATTTTTGTTTGGTAGAAACTACTGCCAACAAGCTCTTTACCTTGGACGAATATGCTGAAGAAGTTCAAGCCTTGCAAACGGATAAAGATGGACAAAAAGTGTATTTATACACGACAGATGTACAGCAACAAGATGCCTTTATTCAGTCCGCCATTCAAAAAGGTTATTCCGTATTAAAAATGGATTCCATGATTGATGCTCACTTTATCAACCAAATGGAATCTAAAATTGAAAAAACACAGTGGAAACGTGTAGATGCTGATTCCATTGATAAATTGATTGATACTGGCATACAATTAGAGGCTATTTTGACAGATGATCAAAAGAATGCCGTGAAATCAATCTTTGAAGAAACTCTAAATGATAAGCAAAAGCAAGTGAGTGTAGAAGCCATGTCTCCGGATGAATTACCTGCAATCGTGACTCAGAACGAATTCATGCGACGTATGAGTGATATGTCGAAAACAGGTGGTGGAGGAATGGGAATGTTTGGCAATATGCCAATGACCTACCAAATTACTATCAATGCCAATCACCCATTGATCAATAAATTAATTGATTTACCTTCTGAAGAGGAAAAGAAAAATTTAGCTAAGCAAATTGCTGATTTGGCTTTATTATCTCAGAACCTTCTTACTGGAGCAGATTTAACAGCATTTATTAAGAGAACCGTAAGTGGATTTTAATGATGCTTTGAACAACGTCGGCAAGGTTTGGAACCTTGACGACGTTGTTTTAAACGAACGAATTTCAAATTGAATTTATTGCTTTCTGACAATCAACTTCTTGGTAACGATTGATCGACCATCAATCATTAGTTGATACATATACATTCCACTATTGATATCACGCAAAGAAATACGTGCATTGCGCTGATCTTTATCTAAAATCAACTCCTTGATTTCTTGACCTAAAATATTGTATACCACAATTTTCACCTCCTGGTTGGATGTGGCCATTTGGAAATCAATATCGGCATAATCACTTGCCGGATTGGGGTATAAATTAGAAACTACTAGGCGGTCCGACTGAAACAAATAATTGTCATTGGCTCCAGTCTCTTCAGAAACTTTACGGTCCATACTAATCGGTTCTGTTGATTTCGTTGTGCTAGCTTGTGCATAAGTATTCTTCAAAAACTGACTGATGTAGGTATTCTCGTGAATATTTAAATTAGTTTGTAACTGAGGATTAATTTTAAAACTTCTCTTAGCCAATAAAATGGGTAATCGAACTGGGTTTGGTTTCGCTTTCATTTCTAAACGCGAGCGAGATTTGCTTTCACCTTGCGCATTGACATTCCATGAACTCTCAATTAAGAGTAAAACGAGCACACAAGAAATCAATATAGGTAAAAATCGGTTCATCTATCCAAAGAATGGTGAAACAAAAGTAAGACAGATATTGTGTTAGAAAAATGCAAATAGGTCAAATGGTACAATTTGAATGACCAAAGGCCCAATTTTAAGGATTTTTAACAATTGGAATGGATATTTCCGGTGCATTAACCGTCTCCATTAACTTTTTGTAAGTAACCTTTTCATTGATTCGCCAACGATAGCCATCTAAAACTTGTAAATCTTCGTTCCATTCTTTGGGAGGAACAAATCTCGCTTCAGGTTTGGTGATAAACGTAATTCTCTTGACTTTATTTTCTTCAAAAAAAAGATTCATCCGACTGCACTCTACACGATTTAATCCAGTGGTCACTTTTTTATCGTCCATTACATAATAGATACTTTCTCCATTTCCCTCTACA
Organism: Aquirufa aurantiipilula; assembly: GCF_019923745.1. Lineage (GTDB taxonomy): Bacteria > Bacteroidota > Bacteroidia > Cytophagales > Spirosomataceae > Aquirufa > Aquirufa aurantiipilula. The sequence continues at coordinate 67,129 of NZ_JAANOG010000012.1, read as the reverse complement.
TTCACTCGCCTGAGTTTCGAATCATCATTAAAGAATACCCAAACCTTTCGACCTTTTATCTGATTAAAATGAGAAGCCGAATCAGCTGAAATCACAAAAGAGTGACCCCTTAGACGCATTTCTTTTAACTTTTGTTTGACCATGAATAAAGAAATTGAATCAGCCGTCGACTGAGAATCATTGGTCCAAATAATGGGTTTTTGATAAAAATGTATGACAGAATCGCGCATATCATATCCCAAAGAGTCGCATCGGGCGGATAAGTCCGACTTATATATCTGCACATGCTTGTAGGCATATAATTTACGTACGGAATCTTTCTTATTATCAAATGAAACCAAAGTATCAGCGGTCAGATACAAGGTATCTTTTTCCATGATATTACGCATCAATGCATGACCATATACTCGGGTAATCCCAGTTTTACCGTTATAGCGACCATTTTTCCCTGTCAATACCACTTTATCTTTTTGACTTAAAAACTCAACATTTCCTTTAGCCACCCCAATCTTGGTAGGACTATCATAAAATAAGGAATCTGCGGTTAAGGTATAATCTTCCATTTTGGCAGTTGACCTACCAGTAAAATTGGAGACTTTGGTTTGGGTATTATAAAATCCAGATTTAGTATAAACGGTATCTTTATTATTGATAATTTCTGTCGGACAAATGAAAAAGGCTTCTTTGGTGGCTGTATTATATCGCAAAGAATCTGCCTTAAGTGCGCCTCCTTCTTTATCAACCACTCGGACTTTTTCTTTAAACAAAAAGTTTTTTGTGACTGTATTATAAAAGCCTTGCTTACTTGTCAAGGTGGTTTTCTTATCCAAAATCTTGGCTCCAGTATGATATACAGCCATTTTGGTATTCATATCATAATCCAACTTATTGGTATTCAAAACAATGGTATGATCATCTAATTTTACCCTTCCCAACATATAAGCTTGGCGGAGATCTCCATTGTACAAAGCAGAATCTCCCGTGATGGTCACAGTATCTGCTTGAATAATCTTTACACGACCGTAAGCTTCTACATTGTTAGTTGTGCTATTAAGAATAGCTTGATCACAAGTTAGGGTCGTTGTACCTTGTCGAAGAACTACTTTCCCAATCAATTTCTTAATTATGGAGGATTCTACTTGAATACCGTTAAGGCTATCCGCGTAAACCACTTGAACTTGGCTTTGGCAATATGCCAAGACAGGAAAAAGCAATAGAATAAACAGGAAAATGGGCGATTTATAACGCATCTTGAAAGCGAATCGTTAATTTCGTGGCTTTATCACGCAATTTACCATTTTTATGCTGGAAGATTTCATCCAATTTGTCCGAAAAGAGAATTTATTCCAGGCGGATCAAAAAATTTTACTGGCTGTCAGTGGCGGAATTGACTCGGTCATCATGTCTAAATTGTTTTCGCTTGCCAAATTCAATTTCGGGATAGCACATGTAAACTTCAGTTTACGTGGAGAAGAATCTCTGGCAGATGAGGTGTTTGTCAAAAAAATGGCCAAGACTTTAAAAGTACCCTATCATAGCATTTGCTTTGATACTAAAGCTTTCGCGGAGAAAGAAAAACTATCTTCTCAAATGGCTGCCAGAATATTGCGTTATGATTGGTTTGAGGAGATTCGACAAAAGGAAGGTTATGATTTTATTGCCACGGCGCACCACCAGATGGATAGTGCAGAAACGGTCTTAATGAATTTGAGTCGCGGGTCTGGGCTAGCAGGATTTCATGGCATTCCCGTTAAAAATGGGCATATCATTCGCCCTATGGCATTTGCCAATCAAGAGCAAATATTTGATTTTGTGGTTAGTCATAAATTGGCTTGGAGAGAAGATTCGTCTAATGCATCCACGAAATACCAAAGAAATTTTATTCGACATGAAATAATTCCGAAGTTCATTGAATTAAATCCTCAATTTGAGCAGAGCGTAGCACAAAGTAGTGCCAATATAGCCTCGATAGAGAAATGGCTGCAAGCAGAATTTGAAATTTGGAAACAGGAACGCTGCCATGTGGATGTGCAAGGAAACATATTTGTACAATTAAGTGACCCAAGTTTAGCTGAAAAAGAAACGGTTATGCGCCAACAACTTTTATTGGCCTATCGATTTACAGCGGATGCTATGGGACATATTTTAGATGCTGGAGATCAACAAGTTGGTAAAATATTTGAATCTCCTAGTCATATCTTGAATATAGATCGACAACAATGGGTGCTTAGTCCGAAAGATCAATCAGAATTTAAACCTATCCTAGTAGATGAAGAAGCGGATGATGTGGATTTAGGAAATCAAATTTTACACATTGATTTTGGAGAAAATGAAAAAGGATTTACTCCTCCGACAGGGTCAAACGTAGCTTGTTTGGATGCAGAGACTTTGCATTTTCCATTAGAAATTAGAAAATATCAGGAAGGTGATTGGTTTTGTCCACTTGGAATGAATCAAAAGAAACTGATTTCTGATTTTCTGACGGACAAAAAAGTGCCTTTGAATTTAAAGAAAAACGTGCAATTGGTCTTGAGTAAGGGTTCTGTGGTTTGGGTAATGGGCTATCGAATAGATAACCGGAATAAGGTAACGGATAAAACGGAGGGCCTGTGTATTTTAACTTTGGAAAATAAGCAGGTGGCTTCGGGGACCTCAGCCTGAAAATAAAGAAAAGGTACCTTCGAGAACCTCAGGCACCTGAAAATCGCAAAAATTAACTTAAAACTTAAGAAATTCACTTGAGAGGCAAGGTGTCTTCGAGAACATCAGGCACCTTGATAGGAATAAACTCCTTTGAAAGTGTCTCGCGCACCTTAGTATAAATAAACAACTTTGACATTGAAGTCATAATTAATTACAGAAAAACAAATCATTAGTGTTGGAGCAAATGTGGCTGAGGTTCTCGAAGTCACATTTATTTTTCAATCTGACTTTCCCTAGATAAGCCTTTTAAATTAATACTTTCATACAGCCAATTAGCATTAATCAACAGACGGTCAAGTTCTTGTTCAAAAAACAATTCCGTATACTTATTCCACTGATTCGGTGCTTTTTCTAGTTCTCTAAAACTATTGGCTAAGGTAGAAATGTACTCTTTTTTTTGAGGAGCATCATTAATGAATATGGGTGGATATAATTCATACATCAGCATCCAATTTTTGGCAATACGGGTAACTCTGCCATTACCATCAGCAAAAGGATGTATTCGAATTAACTCGTGATGAAAATATATGGCCCGTATGATAGGATTAGAAATGTGCTGTATTCTATAAAAAAGTTCAGCTACCAAACTTGGTACCATCAACGGTTCTGGACAAATATGTGCACCTATTTGTACCATGGTATGACGGTAGCGATTAGGATGAAGAGCATTTGTCTCAGGAGAGACTAACCGAAGCAATTGGAACAATTGAATTTCCTTACTTAAGTTTTGATGAAGCACGATTTCTGCAATAACAAAATCAAGTGAAACTTTTAAATTCTTCACATATTCTTCCGCTTCTTCTTCATTTTGGGCTTCCATTTGAGCATTTTTTATACTCAATTGTTCTTTTAAATCATTGACTCCCGAAACATAAATATCCAACAAATCATCGTCCAAATGATACCTACTATAAATAATTAAGCGATAAATAGACTTCACCACACTGTCTATTTCAGCTATTTTTCGCCAATTAATTTGAATATTTTGAATTGGGAGTAATTCCATTAATGTCTATTATTGAATCACAAAACACAGTTTACGTTTTAACAACTTAAACGTGTAAATGTTCTACATTAAATAAGCTATTTGATAATAAATACTGTAAGGATTCTATAATTTGTAAATGATGTGTATCCCGCTTAGATTTGTCAAATCTTCAAGATTTGACAAATCTCTACGACAAACCTTAACGTCAAACCTAAACGATAAACCTCACCGACAAACCACAACGTCAAACCTCAACAATAAATCTCAAGGACAAACCACAACGATAAATCTCAAGGATAAATCTCAACTACAAAACACAAGGGTAAGACTTAAAGAGATACTTCAACGATAAAACTTCAAAGATAAATCCTTACCTAATCAACTTCCTATAAGTCTCTGTCCGGATAGGGTCTAATAAACTCAGGTAGGCAAAGGCCTGCTGGCGTTCGCTAGGACTAGCTTCATCCATGATGGAGAAGATTTCATCGGCCTTGGCATCAAAGAAAATACGGATACTAGCAGCTCCCGGACGAATTTGATTGATTTGTCGAATTTGATTTAACAATTCCAAAATGCCTTTTCGGGTTTCATCTGGCTGAACTTTGTAGGTATCCAATAATAATCTGTGGTACGTGTAATTTACCTCTCGTATACCTTGTAGTTGTTGGTTCATTAAACTCTCGGAAATTGCTACCCGACTGCGTACATCACTCACAACACCCCAACCAGTACCGGAAGTTTGAGCCAAATTGGTTAAATTAAACAACTTCTGAGTAAATACATCGCCACCCATTTTCCCAAAAGAATCATATTGATAGGCACAAGCTAAATAAGCATAATAGGCCAACATCGCACTTAAATTCTCAATGTAGGAATTGTCATTGTATGTCAATGGCATACCCAATAAATACTTGAAATTAAAGTTCTTATCGATGATGTTCAACACAATCGTCTCATACGATGTTCCAAAGACTGGACGCAATACTTGTACACGAGCATTCGCTTCAAAGTCGCCCTGAGAGGTGGCTTTGGTCAATAATAAATTGATGTTTACTTTGATTTTTTCTTCAGGAGCAAAATTATCATTGGACCAACGTCTTCCATTCAAGAATTCTTGCATGGTCCTTTGTAATTCTGGGTAAATTTGATTGCTTCCGCGCTGCTGATCGAGCTGTAATTGCTCTGTATTGATGGTCACTGTTGCTTGTAACTCCTGGGCACGAAGTCCCCAGGAAGTTAGCAACAAGATTAAGCTCAGAAAAAAGGGAGTAGATTTCATGGTTAGAAATCAAACGAAATAAAATTATTTTTCGTCTGTACCTTCCTCACGGATACGAAAATCAACTTTATCAGCCATAAAGTCGTCGATAGCTAAAGCCGATGGCTTAGGCATACGCTCGTAATATTTGGAAATTTCAATTTGCTCGCGGTTCTCAAATATCTCCTCTAAATTATCTACAGAGGAAGCAAACTCAGAAAGTTTACCTGATAATTCTTCCTTCATCTTACTAGAGATTTGACGCGCTCTTTGCGAAATAATGGAAATTGATTCATACACATTTCCCGTCTTTTCGGCAATTTTATCAACATCACGGGTGATGATCGATGGGTTTGTTTGGATCTTAGACATCTCTATAAATTTAAGATTGCAAATTTAGACTAAATTTTTGGTAAAAACTATTGAGGACTGGTGGCCAATTTGGATGTTTTTGCCTTCTCTTTTTCCACGGCAGCCTTATACTCATCTTCCAATTTGGTGATTCGAGCTACCTCTTCTATACTTTTCGTGTACATCTTCTCAGCCAATTTTAAATAATTGCTGTTCGGATATTTATCCACTAGCTCCAAATAAAACTTCGAAGCATCTGTGTAACGTTCTTTTTGCTTCATCTCAATGGTGCTATTCGCTAACTCAAATTGAGATAAAACTTTCAAATAAGCCATTTCTTCATTGTAATCCGAATCAGGGAAATCTCGTTGAAAATTGGTGATTTCAATTACTGAAGACTTCAATGTAGCAATATTGAAAGGTGATGTTTTATAATACAAACGCGCTTTTTCGTAGGCTTTACGCTCTAATTTCTTACGCAACTCACGAATGATATTACTACACTCTTCTTTAAACTTTGTATCTGGATAATTATTTAAATAACTCTGAATTTCGTTGATGGCCGATAAGGTCCCAGTTTGGTCCAAATTGAAGTTGGGAGAATCCTTATACAAAGCAAATGCCGACATGTATATAGCTTCTTCCGCATACTCACTACGTGAAAATACTTCTGCAAATTTCTTGAAATGAGAATTGGCTAGCGTGTAGTTCCCTGTGTTGAAATCACAATAAGCCTGATAAAAAGTAGCTAATTCTTGTGTAGAATCACCCTTCAACAAAGGTAAAATTTCATCAAAAAGTATGCCCGCTTTGGCAAAATCCTTCTTTTTATAATAATCTACCGCAGCTTTGTATTTGGTAGGTACACTGGCACTCTTACGGAATTTCTCAAATTTTCCACAAGAACTTAAGCCAATTATGGCTACCGAAAGAATCAATACTAAATTTTTCAACTTCATAAGAGCGCAAAGATAATCATAATTGTGCGTACGTCCGAATTAAACTGCTTTACTAAATTGCAAATGATATAATTGAGCGTATAAACCGTCTTTTTTAATCAAATTATCGTGATTTCCTCGTTCTTTAATTTCCCCTTTGTCCATCACTAAAATCTGGTGAGCATGTCGTATTGTCGATAATCGATGAGCAATCACTACCGCAGTACGTCCTTTCATTAAAGTAGCTATAGCCTCCTGAATCATCAATTCTGTTTCTGTATCTACCGAAGATGTAGCCTCATCTAAAATAATAATCTTGGGGTCGTGCACCAAGGCCCGAACAAATGATATCAATTGTCGCTGACCAACACTCAAGGTTGCCCCTCTTTCCATCACTTGATACTGGTATCCACCTGGTAATGACATGATAAAATCATGCACTCCTACTGCTTTTGCCGCCTCCTCCATCTTATTTTGACTGATGGATTCATCTCCTAAATTGATATTATAAGCAATGGTTGAACTGAACAAAAATACGTCTTGCAATACCACGGCTATGTTTTTTCGTAAACTTCCGATTTCATACTCCGTCAATGCAATGCCATCAATCATTATTTGACCAGATTGACAATCATACATCCTACTTAATAATCCTATGATGGAAGATTTACCTGCCCCAGTCGCACCTACAATGGCCAAAGTTTTACCGGCCTCAACCTCGAAACTCACATTTCGAACCACCCATTCTGGTTCATTATAAGCAAATGTCACGTCTTTAAACTCCACATTTCCTTCCAATTTATCTGCCAAATGTGTGCCATTATTTTGGATATAATCCTTTGAATCCAAAAGTGTTAAAATCCTTTCTGTAGAGACAATTCCCATTTGTAAGGTATTGAATCTGTCGGCCAACATACGGATGGGTCTAAAAAACAAGTTAATAAACATGATGAAGGCCGTCAAAGTCCCCACGCTTTGTTGTTCTTTTAAAATATAAGTAGAAGCCATCCACACTACTAAACCGGTACCCACGGCTGCAATCACATCCGCCACAGGAAAATAAACAGAATAGGCCCAAATACTCTTGATATTGGCATCCCGATGTTCCTTGTTGATTTCTTGAAATTTGACTAATTCTCTTTTTTCCGCATGAAATAATTGCACAATCATCATTCCTGAAATATGTTCCTGTACAAAGGAATTTAAGTTTGCTACGGCTAAACGTACTTCATTGAAGGACTTTTTGATATGTTCTTTGAAAATGTAGGTCGACAAAACCATGAAGGGTACTGTGGCCAAAATGATCAAGGTCAAACGCCAATCGGTATAAAACATGACGCCAACAATCAAAAACAATTGCAATAAATCCCCTGCAATGGAAGCTAGACCTTCAGAAAAAACATCGTTCAAGGTTTCAATATCAGAAACAGTTCTGGTCACTAAGCGACCAATGGGTGTAGCATCGAAGAAAGCTAATCGAAGGTTGATGATTTTTTGATACAAGGTTACCCGAATGTCCCGAATCACCGTTTGACCTAAATAACCCGCTAAATAACTGGTAGAAAATTGTAAACCTGTTTGTAAAAACAATACAGCAAGCATAATGAAAAACATACGCAAGAGATCTTGAATATGAGTCACATCGACATAATGATCAAGCGTATAACGAATAAGTAGTGGGACTACAGGAGAAACACCTGCCATGCAAAGAATCAAAAATACTAGTAACCAAAAACGGAATTTATAGGGTTGGATAAACCCATATATTCTGCGAATGATGTGTAAGTCGACTATTTTACCGCTGGACGTCTCTTTCAAAGCTTAAACGGGATTGTTGGTTTCCGTGGGCATTGCTGAACAAGTTCCGCAACCTTTGGCACAACCCACTTGTTTGGAAAAAAACATCCGATAGACCATTCTCCCTAGGTAAACAAGAGCTCCTACAAATACGAGACCGATGACGATTTTTTCCATGAGCGGATTAGTTTTTCCAATGCATCTGCAAAGTTCCTAAAAATTCTTCAAATATAGCCCCTGCGCCAATAATTTGACCCGTAAAAATCACATCGGAACCACCTGAAAAGTTGGTCACCCTCCCTCCTGCTTCTTCAATGATGATTTTACCTGCTGCTACATCCCAAGGTTTCAAATTAGCTTCAAAAAAGCCTTCAAATCGACCGCAGGCAGTATAAGCTAGATCAATGGCGGCAGCGCCCATACGTCTCAAACCATGACTTTTTTGCATGAGTTCCTTCAAGAGGGTTAAATATTTATCTTGATAGGAAAAATCATGGTAAGGGAAACCCGTTGCTAATAAACTCTTTTCCAAAGTTGGCTGTGATGAAACCTGAATAGGCAAACCATTCAAATGTGCCCCTGCTCCTTTGACAGCGTAAAACAGTTCATCCCGATTAGGCTCATAAATCATACCTAATACTGGTTGCTTTTGATAAATCAAACCAACAGAAACCGCATAAATAGGCAATTGATGCAAGAAATTGGTCGTTCCATCCAAAGGATCAATTACCCAATAATAACCATCCCCAACTTCTGAGAAATCAGAAGCCGACTCTTCAGCTATGAATCCTGCTTCTGGAAAAATGTTTGACAAGCTTTCTTTCAATCTTGCCTCTGCTGTTTGATCTACAAAAGAGACTAAATCGTTTTTGCCTTTGTACTGAATATGTTCAATGGCTATCTGATTGACCATGGATTGTATCCATTGGCCTGTTTCACGAACCACAGGTAATGATTGCTCTAAAATTTTTGCTAAATCATCCATTATTTCTTTGCTGCAGGTTTAGCTGCTACTTTGGTAGGTAATGGTCCTAAGACCCAGTCTGCCAATAATTGTTGTGTTTCTTTTAAATAGACATCTTTGGCATGCTTATCTGCTGTAGATGATTTTTTATCTTTTTCACCTTCAGGAGTATCTGCTGCGGAACCTGCAATATTATCCATTACTGCTTGCGACTCATCAGGCTTTTTCTTTTGATCATCCAATTCTTTCTTCCGCTTATCGAATTGTAAAGAAATAGAATTCAATTCTTTGATTTTCTTCCAACGCTCAAAATCATCCTTCAATTTGATCAAATCAGGTTTCGTTTTCAAACGAGCCTGGAAGCTAGCCTGCATCTTATTGATTAATCCGGGATTTATGTTGGATGTAATTTGATAATTGGTCGGGGAAATCATATCCCAAGGCAATGCACTCGGTTGGGAACTCTCGCCAAACTCTTCTGCGGAAAATGCCGAAGGCAATGCAAAGTCAGGACTTACACCTTTATGTTGGGTGGAACTACCATTTATACGATAGAATTTCTCCAAGGTAATTTTCAATTGACCTACAGGCTCTTTCTCGTTATTCATGTAATTATCTAAATCCACCACCGACTGCACCGTACCTTTACCATAGGATTGTTCTCCTACAATAATTCCACGCTTATAGTCTTGAATAGCAGCGGCAAAAATTTCTGATGCCGAAGCAGAGAAACGGTTAATTAACACCGCCATAGGACCATCGTAGAATTGCTCTGGGTCTTTATCTACTTCTTGCGTAATCTTTCCATCGGATTGTTTTCTTTGCACCACCGGGCCTTTGGGTATGAATAAGCCTGTTAAATCGACAGCTTCAATCAATGAACCTCCACCATTATTACGTAAGTCAATGATCAAACCATCTACCCCTTCCGACTTAAACTCTGTTAAGAATTTCTTCACATCAGCCGAAGTAGATTTAAAATCAGACTCTCTTTTGCGAGCTCCTTCAAAATCCCGGTAGAACATTGGGATGGTGATTAAACCTAATTTGATTTTCTTATCCCCTTGGTTATAAGTCAAAATTTCTTTTTTAGCCGTTTGCTCTTCCAATTTAATTTTCTCACGTACCAGTCGCACTTCATTTCCTGGAGAACCTGCACCAGCTCCTGCTGGCAATAACTTCAAACGAACTACGGTGTTTTTCGGCCCACGAATTAGCTTGACTGCATCATCCGTAAACCAGCCAATTACATCCACAAAACTACCATCGTCACCTTGCGCTACTCCAATAATGCGGTCTTTAGGATTGATTTGCTTACTTCTGAATGCCGGACCACCTGGAATTAAATCTTGTATGGTCACATAATCTCCTTCCAAACGAAGCGTAGCACCAATTCCTTCAAAGCTTTGTGCCATGTCGGTATTGAAAGCCTGCGCTGTGCGAGGAATCATGTAAGAAGTATGTGGGTCAATACTTTCTGTGTAAGCATTCATGAATACTTGGAAAACATCTTCCGAGCGAGTACGCGCCATGTATTTTTCGGAGCGCTTGTAACGCTCTTTCAATTCACGTAAAGCAGTGGTATCTGCTTTTCCGGATATCCTCCAGTCCAACAATTGTCTTTTGACATCTTTACGCCAAAAATCATTTAGCTCTTCCTTTGAGGCAGCATATTTTGCTTTCTCGCGACCAGGCTGGTAATTCTCATCTACTGTAAAATCGGGTATCTTTTGCAAGATTTGATCAATGTAGGCATAGCGCTCCTTCATGCGTTGCTGATAGCGGTTGTAAATCGCAAATGCTGAAGTCAAATCTCCATCATTCAATTGATCATCTATGGTCAAGCGGTATTTCTCTAATTCTTCCATATCAGAAGCTAAAAAGAACACCTTATTAGGATCAAGCTCTTTTAAATAAGCATCATAGATTTTAGAAGATAATGAGTCGTTCACTGGAATCTTGCGGTAATGGTAGTTACTTAAGATGCCAAAAACCAATCGCTCCACCTTACGCTGGGTATCGGTAGGTTGTAAATCACCTTCCTGATACACCAAAGATTTGGTGGATGGGAAGCTAGTCTGGTTTTTGCCGTGCAAAAACAATACCACCAAAAGTGATAGAGGGATTAAAATAGGCAGTATCTTTTTCATATACCGAGATGCGTTATGTTATTTTTCGATAGCAATCAATTCTACTTCAAAAATTAAAGCAGAATAGGGTTTAATGGCTGCTCCACCACCGCGGATTCCATAAGCAAGTTCTTGAGGAATGTAAAGTTTCCATTTAGAACCTACAGTCATCATTTGCAAAGCTTCTACCCAACCTGGTATTACACCCGTAACTGGAAAAGAAATTGGCTCACCACGATCCACAGAAGAATCAAACACGGTGCCATCAATCAGAGTTCCATGATAATGGGTTTTTACTTTGTCGGCGGAAGTAGGTTTAGGACCATCTCCAGCCTTAATGATTTCGTATTGTAAACCACTTGGGGTTACTAACACTCCTGCTTTCTTTTTGTTTTCAGCTAAAAACTTTTCCCCAGCTTCTTTATTAGGCAAATATTGTTTGGCTCCTTCTGCCATTTGTCTTTCTTGATTACGCATCATGAAATTATTGACTACTTTTTGGCATTCTTGTTCGCTGAGGCTTAAAGTGCTACCTTGTGTAGCTGCGGCAAAACCTTTGGCTACGGTTTCAGGATTTAAGACCACATTTTGTGATTTGAAATTTTGAGCAACTAAAACTCCTACAGCATAGGAAACAGAATCCAAGGTACTAGCAAAATGAGCGCCAGAATGGTTAGCTGATTTCACTTTAGGAGCTGCAGCAGCAGGTTTAGCAGCTACTTTCGCTTTGGTAGCAGGTTTTGTCTGAGCAAAAGTGGAAAATGATAGAACTGTTAGCGTAAGAATTGTTGTTAATCGTGTCAATGGAAATTTCATAGAATTTATTAATATAGTCAAACAAAGGCTCTAAGATACAGAAAAATGGCTCTATCTCAATTATTTTAACGCCATTTAACGGAACGGATAATGACCTAACGGTAAGTATCTAAAAAAAGTCTTATGAATTCATACATTTTTTGCAATAGTTATGGGAATATTGAAATTTCATAACTAATTTTGCACCCGAAAATTTAGTTCAAAATAAGTATTTAACATCCCAGAAAACTCCATTTTAACATGGCATCAGTAAGACCAGACGAAGTTTCAGCCATCCTTAGGGAGCAATTATCTCAGGCTAAGACCCAAGCAGAATTAGAAGAAGTAGGTACCGTACTCCAAGTGGGTGATGGTGTGGCTCGTATTTACGGGTTATCCAATGTACAAGCAGGTGAGTTGATCGTTTTTGAAAACGGACTTAAAGCATTGGCATTGAACCTAGAAGAAGACAATGTGGGAGCCGTATTATTAGGCGAATCCACTTTGGTAAAAGAGGGTGATACCGTAAAGAGAACCAAGTTAATTGCTTCGGTTAAAGTGGGTGATGGTATTTTAGGTCGTGTAGTAAACACATTAGGTGAGCCTATCGACGGTAATGGTCCTATCACTGGAGATTTATACGAAATGCCATTGGAGCGTAAAGCCCCAGGGGTAATTTTCCGTCAACCTGTAACAGAACCTCTTCAAACAGGTATCAAAGCGATTGATGCCATGATCCCAGTAGGACGTGGTCAACGTGAGTTAGTTATTGGTGACCGTCAAACAGGTAAAACAGCTGTTTGTATCGATACGATTATTAATCAAAAAGAATTTTACGATAAAGGTGAGCCAGTTTTCTGTATCTATGTAGCCATCGGTCAGAAAGCTTCTACCATCAAACAAGTAGAGCAAACATTGCGTAAAGCAGGTGCTATGGAGTATACGGTAATCGTTTCGGCGAGTGCTGCTGATCCAGCTCCAATGCAATTCTACGCTCCATTTACTGGTGCAGCAATTGGTGAATTCTTCCGTGATACAGGTCGTGCTGCTTTGGTTGTTTATGATGACCTTTCTAAGCAAGCCGTAGCTTATCGTGAAGTGTCCCTATTACTTCGTCGCCCACCAGGACGTGAAGCATATCCAGGTGACGTATTCTACCTTCACTCTCGTTTATTGGAGCGTGCAGCTAAAGTGAATGCTTCGGATGCCATTGCTCAGTCAATGAATGACTTACCAGATTCTATCAAGCACTTGGTAAAAGGTGGTGGTAGCTTAACAGCTCTTCCAATCATTGAAACACAAGCAGGTGACGTTTCTGCTTATATCCCTACCAACGTAATTTCGATTACAGATGGTCAGATCTTCTTGGAGTCTAACTTGTTCAACGCAGGTATTCGTCCAGCGATCAACGTAGGTATCTCGGTATCACGTGTAGGTGGTAATGCACAGATTAAGTCAATGAAGAAAGTTGCTGGTACCTTAAAATTAGATCAAGCTCAATTCCGTGAATTGGAAGCATTCGCTAAGTTTGGTTCTGATTTGGATGCTTCTACTAAATTAACGATTGACCGTGGTCGTCGTAACTTAGAGATGTTGAAACAACCTCAATTCTCTCCACAACGTGTAGAAGATCAAGTAGCTATGATTTACTTGGCTACTACAGGTAACTTGGATAAAGTACCAGTAGAGAAAGTACGTGAATTTGAAAAAGATTTCATCCAAGTATTACGTGCCACTGAAAAAGCAACATTAGATGCTTTAGGAGCAGGTAAATTTGATGATACCTTGACAGCTACACTGAAGCGTGTAGGAAATGAAGTAGCAGCTAAATACGCAGTTTAAAAAATTAGAATCGTATGGCTTCCTTAAAAGAAGTAAGAAATAGAATCGTTTCAGTTAATTCGACGCAACAAATCACCAAAGCCATGAAAATGGTTTCGGCAGCGAAGTTGCGTCGTGCCACTGATGCCATTGTCCAAATGCGCCCTTATTCTAAGAAGTTATCAGAAATGATTGCGACAGTATCAGGACGTACGGATGCAGGAAAAGAGAATCCATTCACAGAAGTACGTGATATTAAAAACGTATTGATCTTGGTGGTAACTTCTGACCGTGGTCTATGTGGTGCTTTTAATGCGAACATTGGTAAAGCAACCATCGCTTTAATTCAGCAAAAATATGCGACTTTGCACCAAGCAGGTCAAGTAACTGTAATGCCATTGGGTAAAAAAGGTGGTGAATATTTAGGTCGTAGAGGCTATAAGCTAAACGCTGAGCACCAAGATATTTACACCAAATTGAATTTTGGCAATGCGCGTTTGATTGGAGAAGAAGTATTGAATGGATTTGCGGAGAAACAATATGACGTGGTAGAAATCGTTTTCAACGAATTCAAAAACGTAGCCACTCAAATCATTCGTACCGAACAATTATTGCCTTTGCAAGAAAGCAATACAGGTGATGTAAAACCTTCTGCTGTGGATTACATTTTCGAACCATCAGAAGCGGAAATCATCAACGAGTTGATTCCAAAATCCATCAAATTGTCCATCTTCCGTGCTTTATTAGAGTCCAATGCTTCTGAGCATGGAGCTCGTATGACGGCCATGGATAAGGCTACGGACAATGCCGGTGAATTGATTAAAGCTTTGAAATTAGAGTATAACCGTTCACGCCAAGCCGCTATTACCAACGAGATCCTAGAGATCGTAGGTGGTGCAGAGGCTTTATCTGCTTAGATTTATGAAAAAGTTACTATTGTTTTTGGTATTGACTACATTAGGAATGAATGCGAATGCGCAATCGTTCAAAGTCCCTACTCCTAGTCCTGCACAAACCATCAAACAAGAGTTTTCTTTATCATCCGTAGAGATCACCTATTCTCGTCCTGCCCTTCGTGGCCGTAAGATTTTTGGTGATATCGTTCCTTTCGGAAAATTATGGAGAGCGGGTGCCAATGCTCCTACCAAAGTCACTTTTGGTGAAGATGTAAAAATTATGGGCAAAAGCCTGAAGGCTGGTTCTTATCAATTGATGATTAATCCTTCTGAGAAATCTTGGGAGATAATCTTCAACAAAGGAACAGACGGCGTTTTCAATTATCACCCAGAGGAAAATGTATTGACTGCTACTGTTCCTACAGCTACCTTACAGTACCCTGTGGAATCTTTGGCATATCAATTTGAACTAGTTGCAGCCAATAAGATGTTCATACAGATATCTTGGGAAAAGACCTTTGTCTCTATTCCGGTAGAAACAGAGATTGATGCTAAGATTGCTGCTTCCATTGAGCAAGTGATGAGTGCTGATACTAAACCTTATTTTGAATCTGCTTCCTATTATTTTGAAACAGGACGTGATTTAAACAAGGCTTTAGAATGGGCAACGAAAGCTACCTCTTCGAATCCAACTGCTTTTTGGGTATTCCATTTAAAAGCGAAGATTCAAGCTAAATTGGGAGATAAAGCGGGTGCCAAAGCAACGGCTTTGAAATCCATTGAATTGGCGAAAGCTGCAAAAAATGATGATTATGTAGCACTTAATGAGAAATTAATTAAGGGCTTATAAAATAGAATTGCTTAATTTGAAAAAGCCTTTCTTTACGGGAAGGCTTTTTTTAGCTTATATATGGGAGAAGAAAAGGGATATAGTACTGATAAAGAGCAAGAAACCGCCGTCTTGGTGGCTGTGACTACTCAAAAACAAAATGCACAGCAAACGGCCGAGTACTTGGCCGAGCTAGCTTTTTTGGCCTCTACCTCAGGGGTATTGACCTTGCAAAGTTTTACTCAAAAACTAGCCAAGCCTGATAACCGTACTTATGTGGGTAAAGGAAAATTGGATGATGTAATTCGCTATGTGATTGACAAAGATGTGGATATGATCATCTTTGACGATGATTTGTCGCCCTCTCAAGTAAGAAACATTGAATATGAGATCTCATTATGTGGTAAGGAGATGAAAGTCTTAGACCGCAGTTTGTTGATTTTGAACATATTTGCACAAAGAGCTAAAACAGTACAAGCCAAAACCCAAGTGGAATTGGCTCAGTACCAATACATGCTACCTCGTTTGACCCGCATGTGGTCTCACCTTTCCAAGCAACGTGGTGGTGTGGGTATGCGTGGTCCAGGTGAAAAGGAATTGGAAACTGACCGTCGTATTGCCAATGACCGCATTGCCTTTTTGAAAGAGAAGTTAGAAGCCATAGATCGACAAACATTCACCCAGCGGAAGAACCGCGATCGCATGGTGCGTGTGTCATTGGTGGGTTATACCAACGTGGGGAAATCTACTTTGATGCAAAAATTGGCTAAGGCTGAAGTCTTTGCTGAAAATAAGTTATTTGCAACGGTAGACTCAACGGTACGTAAGGTAAGCTGGGAAGGCATTCCATTTCTTTTGACCGACACCGTAGGTTTTATTCGTAAACTCCCTACCCTGCTGATTGAATCCTTTAAATCTACTTTGGATGAGGTAAGAGAAGCGGATATACTCTTACACGTCGTTGACATTTCCCATCCAAATTTTGAGGAACAAATAGAAATCGTTCAAGGAATTTTGAATGAAATGGGTGCGGGTGATAAGCCAACCATCCTAGTATTTAATAAAATTGACTTATTCCCAGTGGAAGACGTGTTCTTTGAAGGGGCAGCCTTGAATGAGGATGGAGAACCAGAATTGAGCAAAATGGATCGAGTAACCCAATTCTTGAAACAGACCCACTGGCAAACCAATCAACCTAAAACTGTCTTTATTTCGGCTGAGCAAAAGAGTAATTTGAACGAATTGCGTGAAACCGTCATGAACCTAATCAAAGATAAGCACTACCAAATCTTCCCGAACTGGCTAAGCGGCAATCACTTGATGGGACATAGTGATGAGTATGTACCAGAGTAGGCTGTGGGAATGAAGAATGTAGAATGTAGAATTTATAAGTAATTCTAATTTGTGAATTGATTGGAACAGTAAAAAATTAAACAGACAAAAATTTTTAGTCTTAAATTATCTACATTTTTCACACTTCATTCTTAATTCTACATTCTTCATTCTTCATTACAACACCTTCCCCCTCAACCTCAAGGAATTCGAAATCACTGATACCGAGCTGAAGCTCATGGCAAGGGCGGCGAGCATCGGAGATAATAAAGTACCAAAGAATGGGTAAAGGACTCCTGCGGCAATGGGAATACCCAGTACATTGTAACCCAGAGCAAAGAATAAGTTTTCTTTGATGTTTCGAATGACCATCTGGCTAAGCTTTCTAGCTTTGGCTATATCCCGTAAATCTCCCTTAATTAACGTTATTTCGGCACTTTCTATGGCTACGTCGGTGCCTGTACCCATGGCAATGCCAATATCCGCTTGAGATAAAGCTGGTGCATCGTTGATGCCATCACCTGCCATCGCTACCTTTTTGCCTTCTGCCTGTAAACGTACTATTTCATCCAATTTAGACTGTGGCAGCATCTGCGCTTTCCAAGCATCTAGACCTAATTTCTTACCGACTAAATCCGCCGTTTCTTGGTTGTCGCCCGTTAGCATAATCACTTGTAATCCTTCTGCCTGCAATTCTTGGATAGCTTGCTGACTCGATTCTTTGATCTTATCACTAATTACCAAGGCTACTTGAGCCTCTTTTTCATCCGCAAAATAGGAAATCGTTTTGCCTTGTTTTTGCTCCGCTATCACTTGTTTAAATAAATCCACGGGAATATTGATAGCTCGCTCTTCCATCAGTTTTTGGTTTCCAATGGCAAACGTTTTACCCTCTATTTGCCCCAAAACACCTTTGCCTAATATAGTTTCAAATTGATTTACTTTGACAGAATTAATACCTAAACTCTTGGCAAAAACCACACTGGCTTTAGCCAAAGGATGCTCACTCAAGCTATTCAAAGAAAGGATTTTTTGCCAAACATCCTTCTCGATAATCTCCTCCGAACTGACCAACATTTTCTCCAAAGAAGGTTTACCTTCCGTCACAGTACCTGTCTTGTCGATAATCACCACATTCACCTCTGCCAATTTCTCCAAAGCCTCAGCATTCTTAATCAAAATACCGTTCTGAGCCCCTTTCCCCACTCCGACCATCACCGACATCGGTGTGGCTAGACCCAGCGCACAAGGACAAGCGATAATCAACACAGCAATGGCATTCACGAATGCAAATGTGTAGGCATTTTCGTTGGCCAACATG
Source organism: Aquirufa aurantiipilula (assembly GCF_019923745.1). Taxonomy (GTDB): domain Bacteria; phylum Bacteroidota; class Bacteroidia; order Cytophagales; family Spirosomataceae; genus Aquirufa; species Aquirufa aurantiipilula. Next base: position 49,007 of record NZ_JAANOG010000012.1, on the reverse strand, counting down.
GCCCAAGCAATAAAAGTAAGTAGCGAAGAAAGTACCACCGCAGGCACAAAATAGGAAGAAATCGTATCCGCCATTTTTTGGATGGGCGCTTTGGAACTACTTGCTTGATGTACTAAATCAATGATTTGTGCCAATAAGGTCTCCGCTCCCACTTTATCAGTTTGCATGATAAAACTGGTATTCCCATTGATCGAACCCGCCCGCACAACATCTCCCACTTGCTTGTCGACCGGTATTGGCTCTCCCGAAATCATGGACTCATCGATGGAGGCATGACCTTCCTGAATGTGCCCGTCGACCGGAATCTTCTCCCCTGGTTTTACTCGAATCAAATCCTGTTTTTGTATTTGGTCAATTGGCACGATCATTTCCTTGCCATCACGTAATAGAGTCGCCTCGTTTGGCACTAATTTCAATAATTCCCGAATGGCGGCATTGGTCTTTCCATGGGCTCGAGCTTCGAGGACTTGTCCCAACAGCACCAAGGTTAAAATCACGGTAGCAGCTTCAAAATACACATAGACTGTTCCGTGGTGTGAATGGAATTGATGAGGAAAAATGGATGGAAAAAAGAGGGCAATCACTGAAAAAAGCCAAGCCGCTCCAGCTCCGATACCAATGAGTGTGAACATGTTAAAATGCCGACTTATTAAGGATTGCCATGCGCGTTCAAAGAACATCCAAGTGGCATAAAATACGACTGGAATGGATAAAACCAATTCAACCCAATTCCAGGTGGTCATGGTAGCCCATTGAAATAATGGATTCCCAGGAATCATGTCTGTCATGGAAATGATGAAAATAGGCAAAGTAAATGCTATGGCAATTTTCAGTTTGAAGAGCAGCTTGTTATAAGTACTATTTTCATTCTCTGAGCTTCCTGCTTGAGCCACCAGGTCCATGCCACAAACCGGGCAAGAACCAGGTTTATCGTAGGTTTTATCTCCTTCACAATGCATGGGGCAATAATACAATGCCCCTTGAATGGCGACAGGTTTAGGTTTGGACAACATAGGCTGAGGACTTTGCCCGATATGATAATTGCCCCCACTAGCTTGCAGGGCTTTTTCAAAGACCTCGGTCGGAATATGGTGTTCCATTTGGATGGTCGCTTCTGCTTTTTCTAGATCGACAGTAGCGATGGCACCTTCAACTGAATTCAGTGCTTTTTCAACGTGGCTCCGGCAACCTTGGCAACTCATTCCGGATATGGGGTAGGTATGTTTCATTTAAATGAAGAATGTAGAATGAAGAATGTAGAAATAATCATAAAATACTAAAACAAAATTCAGGTACTAAGCATTCAAATATAAGCAAGAATTTTGCGGTAAAATGATAAATCAAAAAAAGCTCCGTTCCCATCTTTCGTAGGATTAACCTTTCAATGTAAAATGTAGATAGTATGTAGAATTTTGCATATTTAATCCCGTCGTTCAGCCCTGCGAAATGTGATGAACGCAGCGGTAGACGAGGTTTTGACCTTGCGCATAAGCGATGCGCGTCCGCGTCAAAAGTATAGGCGATAGCGGAGAGAATCACGATTCTGCGTAGCAGAATTCGCCTTGGCGGAACGACAAAAAACAAGTTTTTTTGTTTCTTTTTTTTCAAAAAAAGATAATCCGCAATAATCTATGCTTAATCAAGTTAATCTTCTACAGCTTTAATCACTCACTACTTTAAGATCATTACTTTGGTATTTCTTTTAAAAAAAAAAGAAACAAAAAAACAGGATGGTTTCGGTTAATCCAATACGAATTCCGCTTTGCGGAACCGATGTTCACTCCGCATACGGCTTTAATCTTTGACGTTTACACTCAGGCCCACGCACTGGGTCAAATATCCGCCTTCCGCTTCGCTCATGCTACGTTCCCATCTTTCGTAGGATTAACCGTTAATTGTAGAATGGAAAATGTAGAATGTAGTATTGAATTACCCCCATTTATAAATTATAACCTATAATTTATCATTTCATTGTGGCCCCAGCGGGAATCGAGTCGAACGCGACCCCGGCACATCAAACGTTTAGAAAATAAACCTGATTAGATGGAAGTATGGTACTAATACCCCATTTATAAATTATAACCTATAATTTATCATTTCTGTGTGGCCCCAGCGGGAATCGAGTCGAACGCGACCCCGGCACATCAAACGTTTAGAAAATAAACCTGATTAGATGGAAGTATGGTACTAATACCCCATTTATAAATTATAACCTATAATTTATCATTTCTGTGTGGCCCCAGCGGGAATCGAGTCGAACGCGACCCCGGCACATCAAACGTTTAGGAAAGAGAATTGATTAAAATGAGGAATTGGACTCAAACCCCATTGATAAATTATAACCTATAATTTATCATTTCATTGTGGCCCCAGCGGGAATCGAGTCGAACGCGACCCCGGCACATCTAACGTTTAGGAAAGAAAATTGATTAAAATGAGGAATTGGACTCAAACCCCATTGATAAATTATAACCTATAATTTATCATTTCATTGTGGCCCCAGCGGGAATCGAACCCACATCTAACGTTTAGGAAACGTCTATTCTATCCGTTGAACTATGGCGCCAAATAGGCTTGCAAATTAATCAATTTAGAACAAAAATCTTGATAATATTTGATTGGAAACCTATTTATCTTGAAACAATAATTCGTACTTTACTACTCCAAAAACCCAACACAATAAAAAAATCTCTGGATGAAAAAATCATTTCTTTTAGGAATAAGCTTTCTTTTATTTCTTTCATTTGGCCTTATGGCACAAGAGTCAGTGGAACGTTGGAACCGCGTGGAATTATCCTATCAATCTGCATTTAATGGAAACGGATATCAAGATGTAGAATTTAAAGCCATATTTGTTCATGCCGATACCACAATCACTATTTCAGGTTTTTATGATGGAAATCAAACCTTCAAGCTTAGATTCATGCCTACTCGATTGGGAATATGGAAATATACAACTCAGAGTAATATAGCTGGACTAGCCAAAAAAACTGGCACTGTGGAATGCATTGCCCCTTCTTCTGAAAATCATGGTATGGTGCGTACAAATGGTTCGGTTCATTTTACTTATGCAGATGGTAAAACCTATTATCCATTTGGAACAACAGCCTATGCCTGGAATCACATGGGTGCTGAATTGCAACAATTGACCTTGAATTCCCTTAAAAAATCAGGTTTTAATAAAATCAGAATGTGTGTGTTTCCCAAAAATTATGATTTGGTTAAAGAAGAACCTCGACTTTATCCTTTTGTCCTAAAAGAATCCAAAATAAATGCTCAAGGAAATGAAGTAAAAATATGGGATTACAATCAATTTAATCCAGCCTTTTTCCAGCAATTGGAAAAACAAATCGATGCTTTACAAAGCTTGGGCATAGAAGCTGATTTGATACTTTTTCATCCATACGACAAAGGAAGATGGGGATTTGATGCCATGCCTAGAGAAGTCAACATTCGTTATATTCAGTATCTCTTGGCCCGAATCTCTTCTTTTAGAAATGTGTGGTGGTCGATGGCAAATGAGTGGGATTATGTAAAATCAAAAACGATTGCGGATTGGGATGAATTAACTAAAACAGTGGTCAAATCTGACCCTTACCGTCATTTATGTTCCATCCATGGTGCTACAGCTACGTATTATGAGTATTGGAAACCGGAATTTACCCACATCAGTGTACAGGATGAATCGCCTGTACAAAGTCCCAATTCAGCAGCGATGCTGCGCAATGTTTACCATAAACCTGTCGTCTTAGATGAAGTCGGCTATGAAGGCAATCTCAAATCACGCTGGGGTCGCTACAGTTCAGAAACCATGACGCATTTGATTTGGAATGGAGTCATGGGTGGTACATATGTTACACATGGAGAATCCTTTATGTTCAAAGACCACCGAGATACCATATTTTGGGCTAAAGGAGGAATATTTAGAGGAGAAAGCTGGAAGAGAGTCCGCTTTTTGAGACAAATCCTGGAGGAAGGACCAGGGCCATTAAGCTTATCGGATGTATCTCGCGATAACCAGACCTCCTCCGGAGGAAAGGGTAATTATTTGATCTATTTTGGTAAACAAATTCAAGAATATTGGATGTTTAATTTACCCATCAATAATGGAGTCTTTGGCAAATTGACTGCTGGAACTCGTTTTCGAGTAGATATCATTGATACTTATGGAATGACAATTCAAACATTGCCCGAGATCTTTGAAACAGGTAAAGAAAGTGATTACCGTTTTTTTGATAAAGATCATCAAAAAATCAGATTACCAGAAAAGCCTTATTTAGCACTAAGAATAAGGGAAATTCGATAAAGAAAATACAATTGCTTACTTATTAAGAAAGGATTAATATTCATAAGCAAGGACTATATTTTAGCCAAAAAAAGATAAATTAGTTTCTTAATCTAAACCTCAATGTCAAAAAAAGAACAGCTATCCCTTAGCAGAAGAAATTTCATTCAGCAAGTTTCTTTTGCCTCTATATTTCTACTTTCTGGACAAGTCAAAGCTTTAAGTCCTAGCGAAGTTGAGACCTTTCGCAAGAAAGTAAAATTGCGATTTATTGTAGCTTCAGACATTCATTATGGACAGCCCAATACGCCATTTGAAGAAATGTTGGACAAGGCCATTGCGCAGATTAACCAGTTTCACTCAGAAAATCCGTTGGATTTTTGTGTTATGAATGGGGATATCGTCCATGATGATAAGACTTGGATGCCAAAGGCAAAGGTCAAAATTGATGGTTTAAAAATGCCCTATTATGTTACACGAGGTAACCATGATTTAGTAAGTCCTGAATACTGGAAAGACATTTGGGGAACACCATTGAATCATCAGGTGGCACATAAAAAGGTCGGAATATTATTAGGAGACACATCCAATGAGCAAGGCAAATACCTCTGCCCCGATTTAACTTGGCTGAAAGAGCAATTAGACGCCCATAAAAAGTACAAGCAAGTCTTGTTGTTTTTGCATATCCCGCAAGCCAAATGGACCAAACATGGCATAGATCATCCTGAATTTTTTGATTTGTTGAAAAACTATCCCAATGTAAAAGCTGCCTTTCATGGACATGAGCATGATCAAGACGGAGTAAAAATGATGAACAATACGCCATTTTTATTTGATTCCCACATTGGAGGTAATTGGGGTACTCCCTATAAAGGTTACCGTGTAGGAGAAATATTGAATGATGGCACTTTAATCACTTATATGATGAATCCTGAAGTAAAAATGGAAGAATTATCTTTCTAAACGCCAGGATTAAACCGTGTATTCCCGCGCGAAATTGGTGAAACTCCTAACGCTGTCAAGGTTCAAAACCTTGCCAGCGTTGCGGAAGCAGGTTTAATCAGCCGTTTAACGAATGAGATTTTATATAAATTGTCCAAGAAATTGATAATCCATTTGAAATCAAAAGGGAGCTGAAGCTCCCTTTTGATTTACCTTATTTCAGGTTTAATCGATTGACATATAAAAAGGATTGAATGGAGGGCTTCACTCCTGCAAAGTCCACGACATAATAATAAACCCCATCAGGAACAAGCTGAGATGAGTTCGATTGACCACTCACAAAATTCAATTCTCCTCCCCAATCATTTTTATAGTTGTCCGATTCAAAAATGATCGAACCAGCTCGATTAAAGACTGAAATGTGATGTTTGGGAAAACTTAATAATCCAGGAATAATCAATTTATCGTTTTTACCATCTCCATTAGGAGAAATCCCCTGAGGGGCAAAGGGCTCACAAACATCCTTATCCTGCATATTACTGATGCCGTCATTGTCGCAATCTGCCAAACCTCCATAATTCACATCCAATTCTAGTAGATCACTGATTCCATCTCCATCATTGTCCAAATCACGGTAATCTGGAATTCCATTTTTGTCGGTATCTATGGGATTATTACCATCTAGTCCTAATTCTGTGGCATCTAATATCCCATTATTGTCGGAATCCACATCTTGATAATCAAATATGCCATCTCGGTCAGAATCCATAGGTTTAGTCGGATCAGAACCTACTTCTACCTTATCCGGAATCAAATCATTATCGGAATCCGTATCCCGATAATCGGGTAATGCATCTCTGTCGGTATTTACAGGTCGATTAAAATCAGCACCCGCTTCCAATCGGTCCGCCATAGAATCATTATCTGAATCGATGTCTATATAATCAGCAAATCCATCCTTATCCGTATCCAAGGGCTTGGAAAGGTCATTCCCGGCTTCTAATTTGTCCAATAAACCGTCATTATCTGAATCCAAATCGCGATAATTAGCCACGCCATCTTGATCGGTATCTAATGGAATGCTACTATTGGTTCCCACTTCTAATGAATCCAATAATCCATCATTATCGGAGTCAGAATCAATATAATCTGGCTTAGCATCAAGGTCGGTATCCCTTGGTTTTGCCGAATCTGAACCTGCCTCTATTTTATCTAAAATACTATCATTATCTGAATCTATATCCATGAAGTCAGCTATAATATCTCCATCAGAATCAATCGGTTTATTGGGATTTTGACCCGCTTCTATTAAATCTAAAATTCCGTCATTGTCAGAATCCGTATCACGAAAATCCCATTTGCCATCTCCATCTGTATCCTGTGGTTTTGTTAGATCAGCTCCCATTTCAATTTGATCTGGAATAGCATCTGCATCCGAATCAGTATCCACGTAATCTCGTTGACCATCTGCATCCGTATCAACAGGAATGCTAGGGTCTGTACCTGCTTCCAATTTATCAGCAATACTGTCATTATCTGAATCAATATCTAAATGATCAAAAATTCCATCATTATCAGAATCCAATGGTTTTAGCGTATTGGCCCCCACTTCTATTTTATCTAATATGGTATCATTGTCGGAGTCAGTATCTCTAAAATCCAAAATACCATCCGAATCTGAATCCAAAGGATTATTCACCTCTTTTCCTGCCTCCGCAGAATCCAATAATCCATCTCCATCACTATCAACATCTTGATAATCTACTAATCCATCCCCATCTGAATCCAGGGGTTTTGCAGGATTAGACCCCACCTCAATTTTATCAGGGATCAAATCATTATCTGAATCAGCATCCTCAAAATCAGCTTTACCGTCTTTGTCTGAATCAACAGGCTTAGTACAAAAAACAGCTTCTATGCTATCCCCTATTCCATCGTTATCTGAATCCAAATCCCGAAAATTGGCAAGTTCATCACCATCCAAATCATCTCCCAATTCCACAGCATCGGGAAGGCAATCATTATCAGAATCTAAATCCAAAAAATCGGAACTACCGTCTTTATCTGTATCTATGACAAGCACATATTGACCTCGATCGTCCCAACCATCATTCCAATCATCTTTCAAAGTTGTACAGGTGGCACATTTATTTTTTCCTTCCCAGGCATCTGGAATTCCATCTCCGTCTGAATCTGCATCTAGATAATTACTAACTCCATCTCCATCATTATCCACATTTCTTTCATCTTGATCTCCCAACCAATCCCCATCCGAATCTAAATCGCGGTAATTGGGAAATGCATCTTTGTCGGGGTCTGAACTGCCCTCAAGCTTATCTGAAATCCCATCATTATCTGAATCTGTATCAACATAATCCTTTGTCCCATCTCGGTCTGTATCAGGTAATGGCAATACTTTCCCGCTCAAAATGGTTTCCAATACATCAGCTAATCCATTGGCATTAACATCAGCAAAAACTCCATTCATATCAATTTTCCCATCATAATTCTGATCTACAGTTCCTCGAGCATTATCACTAGCCTCCCAAGCATCCATCAAGCCATCGCCATCGGAATCAAGGTCAATGTAATTGGGGGTTCCATCTCCATCCGTATCCTGAATCCCTTCTGTGGCATCCGGTATTCCATCATTATCTGAATCCAAATCTAAATAGTTGGCTTGTCGATCCCCATCCGAATCCATATTTCTTTCTAAGGAATCATTGATTCCATCATTATCTGAATCAGTATCACGAGAATTCATCCGTCCATCCCCATCAAAATCTGCACAAGTGCCTAATAACGAAGATGTTCCGAAACATTCCATGGAATTTGGTATCCCATCACTATCATCATCTGCAAATGCAGTTTCTATAATCTGACTAGTACCCGTAGGTCCTGTATTGGCTCTAAAAGTAAATGTACCCGAACCTTCTGCACCTAAGTAAATCATCCCTAGGGTTGTCAAATTAGCTATTCCATTTACAAAATCGGATGCAGAGTTTAGTTTATTTCCACCTGAAAGTCCCGTAATACTACCCGATAAGGTCGTTGAAACAGTTACATTATTAGTAGCTGCATTAAATGAGGTAACCGTATTGTTATACAGATCCTGTGCTGTTACGGTATTTACACCCGCCAAATTTCGTTCGCTTTGTTGAGGATTTTGAATGACTACCTCGAATTTATTTAAAACGGCTGGATTAACCGTTACTGTCAAATTACTTGATCCAGAAGAAGAAAGTGTTCCATCACTTACTGAAATAGTAGGATTTTCTACTTTAAACAAGGTCATAGTGCTAGTTACAAAACCAGCAGAGAACGTTAAATTGGTATTTGTTCCAAAGTTGGTAGTAGATATACGTGGAATATTTCCACTTGTCGACGTATTTGCTCCTGAAAAGAGCAAAGATTTGATACCTGTATATTCATAAGAAGTATTACCATAGGTATCTAATGCTGTTATGGTAACGGCAGAACTAGTTCCAGCTACTCTCGTGGTTCCACCTGTTATTGCTAATCGAACGGCATTTCCTCCTCGAATGTTTGCAGAAATAGGAGAGATAATTGTTAAATCAGCATTTCGAATCAAAATGTTACCTGAAGCGTTGGTAGTTCCTGAATACTTAATTCCAATGGCTTGCAAATTGGCCACTCCATTGACAAAATCACTTGCACGATTTAACACATTCCCTCCATAACCTAAGGTAAATGTACCTGCAGCATAACTACTATTCCCTATGACCGTTAAAGGTGTAATGGCTGAATTAAAATTAGTAATGACATTGGCATAACTATCTTGAGCCGTTACGGTATAGGTCCCAGTAAAATTTCTATCAACAATTTGCTCTGGGCTTGATAAAACCTGATCAAATCTACCTAAGGCTCCAAAGCCAACTACAATGCTTAATCCATCTGCCCCAGAGGAAGACAAGGTTCCGTCTGAAACTTGAATAAGAGCTGTTTCGGCACGAAACAAATCCAAAGTTGCCGTGGCAACTCCATTAGTAAATGTAATACTAGAACTGGTTCCAAACGCAACAGAATTAACCTTTGGTGTATTCCCTAAAATAGAACTATTGGCTCCCGAAAATATTAAATCATGAAATCCAACATAGGAGTTATCAGTAATCCCTAAGCCATCCACAGCAGTAATGGTGATGGTTTGGGATACACCTGCGGTTTGAGTTGCCGATCCAGTAATTTTAAATTTAACGGCGACACCAATTTCAGCTGAGGCTTGACTTTCATTTGGGAGCATAAGTAACCCAAAGCAAATCAAAACTATCACAAAAAATGATTGAAATTGATCAAAGTGGAAAATTCCAGCAGAGAATCTCTCCTGCCGAAAATCAACAGTTTTAGAACACATAATACAAGGAATCAGTTTATAAATTTAAATGAACAGACTAGAAATACTAGAACCATTCTAACACAGGGAATTATTTATAAAATTTGAATATCTAATTACAAAAAAAATATGAAAATATATTCAATTAAAAGCAAAATATGTTCTCGTTTTAAAAGTAAAATTTAAACTACAAAAAAAAACGAGCAATAAACATCGCTCGCTTTTTTATAACCTAACTAATAAAACCACTTGTATACTAATTATTCTTCAATCGATTTATGTACAAATAGGATTGAATCATGGGCCGAACATTTCCAAAATCAATGATATAATAATAAATACCATCCACTATTTTACCATCCATCGTTAATAGGGCGTCTGCATTATTGGACACGCCATCCCAATCATTTTTATAATTATCCGTTTCATATACCAAATTCCCCCAGCGATTAAAAATGCTTATGTGGTGGTTGGGTAAATTCATGATACCTGGTATAACAAATGTATCATTCGTACCATCACCATTGGGTGAAAAACCATTTGTTAGGTAAGTATCGCAAATATCACTATCCAATTGATTAGGTATTCCATCATGATCACAATCAGTTATTCCTCCAAAATTGATATCATTTTCTAAATAGTCCAATAAGCCATCTCCATCATCATCTGAATCCAAATAATTAAATATTCCATCCTTATCGGTGTCCAGAGGATTACTTGGATCAGGTCCTACTTCTTCCCTGTCATTGACTCCATTATTATCTGAATCCATATCTTGAAAATCAGGAATCCCATCTTTATCGGAGTCCAATGGTTTAAGGGGATTTTTTCCAACTTCCATTTTATCAGGTATTCCATCTCCATCAGAATCTACATCTCTAAAATCTGGAATTCCATCTTGATCTGAATCCATTGGCAGATTGAAATTAGGTCCTAATTCCATAAAATCTAGTATGGTATCATTGTCTGAATCTAGATCCTGGTAATCAGGTTTAACGTCTTTATCTGTATCTGTAGCCTTTCCTAAACTAAAAGGTTGAACCTCGATTTTATCTGAAATTTTATCATTATCTGAATCTAAGTCTATGTAGTCAGCTAAGCCATCTTGGTCAAAATCAATGGGTATACCTTGTGGTCCACGTTCGAGTGAATCTACATATCCATCATTATCAGAATCTAAATCCAAATAATTGAGAATTCCATCTCCATCGGTATCAATTGGGCGACTAGGATCTAAGCCAGCTTCGATGGCATCCGAAATTTGGTCTCCATCGGAATCTTCATCTCGGAAATCCATTTTACCATCAGAATCTGAATCTATAGGTTCACTTGGCTTAGATCCTACTTCTATTTTATCTGGAATACCGTCATTGTCTGAATCCAAATCCAAGTAATCAAATGATCCATCGGCATCAGTATCAACTGGATTAATAGGGTCGCCTGCATATTCAATACTGTCCTTAATAAAATCATTATCTGCGTCTATTTCTTCATAATCAAAGAATCCGTCTGCATCGGTATCTAATGGATTAGTAGTAACCTTGCCCGCTTCTAGATTATCCCAGCGTCCATCATTATCAGAATCTACATCCAAATAATTGGCTATTCCATCGGCATCGGTATCAACAGGATTACTCGGATTTTTCCCTGCTTCCAATTTATCAGGAATACCATCCTGGTCAGAATCCAAATCTCTAAAGTCTGGAATCGTATCTAAATCACTATCCATTGGCTTTCCAGAATTTGCACCTTTTTCTACAGCATCTACAATACCATCATTATCTGAGTCCATATCCAAATAATCTGGGCTTCCATCTTGATCGGAATCCACAGGAGATACGGGATTGTTTCCCACTTCATTTACATCCAAAATACCATCACCATCCGCATCCACATCGATGTAATCAGGAACTCCATCCAGGTCAAAGTCTACAGGATGGTTTGAATCTTTTCCAACTTCAATAATATCCAATAAACCATCATTGTCTGAATCAGCATCTTCAAAATCTGCTAAACCATCCCGATCTGAATCTCGAGGATGATATACATCACTTCCAACTTCCATTTGGTCTAAAATACCATCATTATCTGAATCCAAATCTCTAAAATTGGCCAATTCATCTCCATCAAAATCAGCCCCTAATTCCACTCGATCGGGAATTGTATCGTTATCCGAATCTGCATCCAAATAATCGGCTTGTCCATCTTTATCTGTATCAATAACCGGCATGTATTGTCCTCGATCATCCCAGCCATCTCCATTTTCATCTTGTAAGGACTGACATGTTGCACATTTGGTTTTCCCTTCCCATGCATCTGGAATGCCATCATTATCCGAATCATCGTCTAAGAAATTGAACTTCCCATCTAAGTCATTATCGCCATCTCGCTCATCGCTATCACCTAACCAATCCCCATCTGAATCCAAATCTCGGTAATTGGGAATGCCATCACCATCGGGATCGGAAGTAAGCTCAATCCGATCTAACAATGAATCTCCATCTGAATCCTCATCCCAATAATCAGGAATACCATCCTTGTCAGTATCTGGTAGATTAGCAGGTTTACCTCCAATACCTATTTCCAACATATCCCCGATTCCATTTCCATTGCTATCTTGGAATACTCCTCCAATATCGACTTTCCCGTCATAATTCTGATCTATGGTTCCTCGATTGATATCCACAGCCTCCCACACATCTAGAATACCATCATTATCCGAATCTGCATCCAAAAAATTGAGTTTTCCATCTTGGTCCTTATCACCATGTCCTTCTTTCCCATCCAAAATTCCATCATTATCGGAATCTAAGTCTTGGTAATTGGCTATTCCATCTCCATCATTATCTTGATTACTTTCTACTTGATCTGGTATGCCATCATTGTCTGAATCGCTATCTAAATAATTGGGAATACCATCGCTGTCAGTATCATTGCCTAATTCCATTCTATCCGAAATTCCATCCAAATCTGAATCAGCATCCAAATAATCAGGTATACCATCTCCATCGCTGTCAATGTCTTGCAAAGCTAGAAGGTTTCCGCCCCGCTCATAGGTATCGTTTAAATTATCATTATCTCGATCCCCTGGTAAAATAGTCATAGGGGCACTCACTGAAATATTTCCAGATTGTTTTCTGAAAGTATAGATTCCTGCTCCTTCATCTCCTACAAACTTGAGTCCCAAATTGCTTAAATTAGCCACTCCGTTGACAAAATCCGTGGAACGATTCAATACATTCCCACCCAAAGTCAAGGATGAGGCTCCATTCAAACCCGAACTAGTGATGGATACAGCATTGCTAGTAATCGCTGCATTGTAGCTGGTCACAACATTATCAAATGCATCTAAAGCGGTGAGTTCATTGGTACTGACAAAGGAAATACCGCTGATTTGGGGGCTAGTTAAGTTGAGTCGAAATTTATTTACTACTCCAGGATTAATGGTAATTTGGAGTTTTTCAGTAGGCGTATTAGTCGATATTTGAGAACCATCTGCCAACCACATAGTGGCCGATACAATAAGGGTTTCTGGGAAATAAAATTGAGCATTTAGGTTACTACTTTGATTTCCACCAGGGGAAAATAATACATCGATTTTTTCTCCTATGCTTTTATTACCAATTTTTGGGATTTGACCTGTCAAAGCTGCTTGCGGACTAGCTTGAAAAACCGCTTCCCTCGTCACATTTTCAGCTGTTCCATTCAAGGAATAAGCTGCAAGATTTCCATCTACATCAAAAAAATTAAGAGAGATAGCTATTATTGATCCTGCATTTCTAGTAATCGAATTACTACTTCCAACTTTAAGTTGCAAGGTCTGTCCCTTACCCCCATAAAATACAATCGGAATAGAATATGAATCTAATTGATTATTTTCAAAAAAAGCATGAAGGTTCCCTCCTGACGAAACTTTTCCCGAATAAATAAAACCTAATGCTTGTAAATCAGCCACCCCTTGCTGAAAATCGCTTGCTCTATTTAAAATGCTTCTTTGTTCGGATGGAATATAAAATGTTCCAGGCAAATTGCTTAATCTTAATCCTACCGGATTACTAACGGGATCGAAATCCTTGATGACATTATAATACTGGTCAACAATGGTCAGCTTATACTTTCCTTCTAATGGTATCCGATTATATTGCCTATATCTACCTTGAATATTAATTTGACGCTTAGTTCCATATCTAACATCTACCGTCAATTGGTCAGAACCTTGACAGGTTAAGGTATTATCAAGATCTTCTAACCTAATTGTTGCCACTTCATTTTTAAACAATTGCATATCTACTTGGGCAATACCATGATTAAAGGTAATGGCACTAGTATCTAGTCCTATTGATTTATTATTTATTTTAGGAACAATGGAATACCTAAAAACGGAACCTCCAGGTGATTGTAAGTTGGTTGAATCAATAAAATCAACAGGATTGGCTCCATAAAATTTTAGTGGTAACGTTTGATTAAATGTTTCATCCAAATGCCCTTGATTATCTAAAGCAGAAATGGTGATGGTTTGTGTTTCTCCTGCTACTTGTGTAAGATTCCCCGTGATTTTCAGTCGGGTAGCACCACCCACCAGTCTTGATTGTTTTTTTTGATTCGATTCAGAATAAGCATAATCCTTTTCCCTCCATTCTTTAGCCAAGGAAAAAGTTGAAAATGAAATTGATTTGCCTTGGACCTTTGAGGGCCAAAACATACAACTCATAAGAAAAAAATAAATAAGTAGACGATACGTCTGTCGACTAGAAAAGAAAAAGCGAACGCTTTCCCTCTCGGATAATTTTTTAGAACACATGTTTTATATACGCCAACCTAGCACCTTGGGGTGTTTGATTTGGCTATTAGTGGTTAAAATGAGCAATTATTCATTGCCCTGCAAATATCAAAATATTGATGGGAAAAATACTTATGAAATGGCAAGAAATTTGTTCTCTTTTTACTAGCATTTTGAAGGTTCAAATTTCACCAATAAAAAAGTCGAAACTTAAAAAGTCCCGACTTTCTGCAATCCGTGTTCTAATGTTTTAGAGGTTTCCCTCTCATTGAAATGATGTATAGGGCATCAAATCAATCTCTTTATTTATCCAATCTATTCACATAAATGAATGATTGAATATTTGGTTTCGCTCCTTTGAAGTCGATGACGTAGAAATATACACCATCTGTAATTGTACCTTCTCCTTGAACGACACCTATGCCTTTTGGTATCTCGCCACCCCAATCATTTTTATAATTGTCGGTTTCGTAAACAATATTACCCCAACGGTTAAAGATGCTTAAATGGTGGCTTGGCATGCTCATGATTCCTGGAATCACAAACTTATCGTTGATACCATCTCCATTTGGCGAGAATCCTTGCGTCACAAATGGTTCGCAAATATCCTTATCCTTACTATTTGGAATACCATCCTTATCGCAATCTGGTAATGCGCCATAGTTCAAGTCATCCTCTAACTTATCTGGGATGCTATCACCATCATCATCTGGATCTTTGTAATCTGGTACGCCGTCACCATCCGTATCAATTGGACGCAATGGATCTGGACCAACCTCCTCTTTATCCGAGATGCCGTTATTATCGGAATCCGTATCGCGGTAATCTGCTAATCCATCTAAATCAGTATCCGAAGGTTTGTTCGGATCAGAACCTGCTTCCATCTTATCCGGAATACCGTCGGCATCTGAATCTAAATCACGGAAATCATACAATCCGTCTTTGTCGGTATCTACTGGTCTACTAGGATCTGAACCTACTTCCACGATATCTGGAATGGTATCCGAATCTGTATCTAGATCCAAGTAATCTGGTAAGCCATCCTTATCTGTATCTACTGGCACTTTTGGACTATCACCGGCTTCAATTTTATCTGAGATGGTATCATTATCTGAATCCACATCGGTGTAGTTGGCTTTTCCATCTTTATCAGAATCTACTGGAATCATTGGATCTTTACCTGCCTCAACACTATCAGGTATACCATCATTATCCGCATCTAATTCACGGTAATCTGGTACATTATCTCCATCAGAATCCTGAGGTTTCGATGGATTAGCACCTGCCTCAATGAAATCTGGGATACCGTCATTGTCGGAATCTGTATCGCGGTAATCATATTTCGGAGTACCATCCACTAAAAGGTCACTATCTGTATTCCATGGATTATTGACATCAGCACCAACTTCAATACTGTCTAGCATACCATCATTATCCGAATCAATGTCACGGTAATCTGGGAATAAGTCGCCATCAGAATCCAATGGTACTAATGGAATATTTCCTGCTTCTACGCTATCTGGAATTGTATCATTATCAGAATCCGTATCCAACATATCCGCTAAACCATCTTTATCTGTATCCACAGGTATATCGTTGATGATACCTACTTCCACTCCGTCTGGCATGGTGTCATTATCAGAGTCAACATCACGGAAGTCAGCTAAACCATCCTTGTCTGTATCTCTTGGCATGTTAGGGTTAGGACCAACCTCCATTTTATCCAATACCGTATCATTATCTGAATCTGTATCTTGGAAGTCATATTTACCATCCTTATCAGAATCCAATGGTTTCCAAACGTCGCCACCTACTTCCACTTTATCTGGAATGGTATCATTGTCAGCATCCAATTCCAACATATCAGGAATACCATCACCATCTGTATCCACTGGTTTAGATAAATCTTTACCTGCTTCAACGGCATCAGGAATACCATCACCATCAGAATCTGTATCCTCGAAGTTTTTCAAACCATCGCCGTCTGTATCCCAAGGTTTAGCACAATCTCCTACTTCTACGATATCCAAAATACCATCTCCGTCTGAATCTGTATCACGGAAGTTGGCTAATTTGTCTAGATCCCAATCAGCTCCACCCTCAACACCATCACGGATGCAGTCATTATCTGAATCTAGGTCTAAGAAGTCTGGAGATCCGTCTTTGTCAGAATCCATCACAGCTTTGTATTCTCCACGATCATCCCATCCATTGTCATTTCCATCGTTGGAATTATCGCAATCTCTACACTTATCTTTTCCTTCCCAAGCATCCGGAATACCATCACCGTCGGAATCATCATCCAAGTAATTTGGTATACGATCTCCATCGTTATCGGTATCGCGCTCATCGCTATCTCCTAACCAATCTCCGTCTGAATCTTTATCTCGGTAGTTTGGTCTTCCGTCTTTATCAGGGTCATTGGTTAATTCGATTTTATCCGCAATACCATCACCATCCGAATCTAAGTCGATATAATCTGGCAATCCGTCTTTATCTGTATCTGGAACTGGAGCAGGGTTACCTTCTAAGAAGTCAGCCAAACCGTTTCCATTAACATCTGGAGCAGCACCATTTTTATCCACACGTCCATCGTAGTTATCATCAATAGTACCACGTTTGTTATCTGTTCCTTCCCAAGCATCCAAAATTCCGTCATTATCAGAATCCACATCTAGGAAGTTCATGATTCCATCTCCATCGGTATCAACTGATCTTTCTTGAGTATCTAAAATACCATCGTTATCTGAATCTAAATCCAAGTAGTTGGCATCTCCATCCCCATCGCTATCCACGTTCTTCTCGATCATATCTAGAATTCCATCATTATCCGAATCTGGATCAAGGAAGTTAGGAATTCCGTCTGAATCAAAGTCTTGGCATGTACCTGTTCCTAGGTATCCTCCGTTACATTCCATTTCATTAGAAATACCGTCGCTATCACAATCTCCCGCAAAATACTTGGCATAACCAATACTTCCTTTTGGAGGAATATAACCTGCTACACCACCTGAACAAGCGTTGGATGGTTCAATATCCGTTCCATTTGGAGAACCGTCACCATCGCAATCCATCGCTTTCCAAGCTGACGATGTTTTCGACATCACGAATGAGCTCATCAAATAAGAACAACCATCATTCATGTCTGTCTTATCCGTTATTTCTTGCTCATCCGATACGCTATCGCCATCAGAATCAGCAGATACTACTACGATTTCAGGAGTTTGAACAGTAGTTCCTTCTGTTGGTGTAATGGTAAATTTACTTGATCCCGAAGTTCCTTGTTTGTACGTAATTCCAAGTACAGAGAAGTCTGCCACCCCATTCACAAAGTCGGTAGGTTTTGACAACACGTAAGTACTTTGTGTTGTACTCGTCGTTCCAGACACATTGGTCACTACAATTTTCACCGGATTAGTTGCCGCATTAAATGAAGTTACCGTATTACCGTAATCATCAATGGCAGTCATCGAACCTGTAATTGGCTTACCTGCTTCTTGTTGTGGATCTAATTCCACTTCCAAAGTTGAGAAGGTAGAAGGCAATACCGTTACTGGTAATTTATCTTCTGGCTTAGTAACAATCGATCCTGTCGGAGTTTTTGCTTCTAAGTTGGCCACTTCAGCTGTGAATAACACCAATTGTAAAGTAGCCACCCCGTTGACAAATTTCACAGTGAAACTTGCACCGAATGGAGTCATACCATTCAATGTTTGGTTAGCACTAGCATTTGCGTTTCCAGTATTAACAGAACCTAAACTTGCACCACCAGTTGCGTTACTTAAAATATTCACGGTAGAGCTTGTCGTTTTCTTACTAGTCTCTACTCTTGCTTGAGTCTTGCCATCACTTGGAATAGACGAAGTGGAGATCTGGGTAGCTCCTACTTGAGGATTGAATAAATTATTTGGTGACTGCGAAGCTCCCAAGAACTGCATCAATTGATCCCCTGTGAAATCCGTCACAACGTTGTCAAATAAATCCACGGCCTTCACAGTTACCGTAATAGTAGAACCTGCTTCAACAGTCGTTTGACTGGATGTGATAATAAATTTCGCAGGAGCACCAGCCGTTACATTAAAGGCATTGCTTTCACCTGTTTTACCAGTTACATTGCTTGAAGTCAATCCACTACCTGTTGCTAATAATACAACCCCCGTTTCACTCTTCGTATATGACCATCCACTGATATCCACAGAGCTTGAACCGGCCAACAAGGTAGCTGAAACAGTTCCTGAGATTGTTCCTGTACCAGTTTTAACCGTTAAAGTAATCACACCATTTGCTGTCGCTTTTACAGGATTGTTCGTTACATCTACCAAGGTAGCTGTCACTGTTTGAGTTAATCCTGCAGAATGATTCGCGATGGTACTTAACTTAATTTTAGCTGCTTCACCAGAACTTAAGGTGATACTAGGACTGGTTACTGTCGCACCCGTAGATGCTGTAAATGTGAATGTACCTGCACCGATTTCACCTGTGTAGGTTAAACCTAGGCTAGTTAAATTAGCTACTCCATTTACGAAATCAGTCGCAGCGTTCAATTTATTGGTACCTGACAATCCTGTGATAGTGCCCACCAAGTTGGTCGTTACTGTCACATTATTTGAGCTTGCATTGAAGTTGCTAATGATATTACCAAAGGCATCTTGTGCTGTAAGGGTATTGACTCCTACAAAGGCCACTCCGGCAATTTGAGGACTAGTCAAATTCAACTCAAACTTAGACATACTTGCTGCACTTACAGCCACAGTTAATCGGTCAGAACCACTCGCTGTGATGGTTCCTTCAGATGCAGCGATTGTTGCAGTTTCAGCTTTGTACAATCTCATCACTGCGGTAGCTACACCAGACGTGAAGTTTAAGTTGGTAGCTGTACCCAAATTGGTACCATCAATGGTTGGAGCCGTAACTGGACTAGCTGAGCTAGTTGCACCACTGAATGTTACTAATTTAGATCCTGTATATCCTAATGCCGTATTTCCGCTAGCATCTCTAGCTGTAATTGTAATGATTTGTTGTCCACCAGCAGTTTGTGTTCCAGAACCTGTAATGACCAATTTCGTAGCTGCTCCTGCATTGAACGTGATCGTTGCTGTGGTTTGACTGCTTGTTCCACTTAATACAGGGTTACCATTTAAGCTGGCCACAAATACGCCTGTACCAGGTGTGGTAGAGCTCACTGTTGCGGTATAAGTACCATTACCATTATCTGTTACTGCAGAAACTGTTCCTACTCCAGAAGATTTAGTAATTAATACAGTAGCACCACCAGTAGTAATGGTATTTCCATTTAAGTCTTTGGCCGTTACAGTCAATGTTTGTGTACTACCATCTGCTAATAAACTAGCCGTACTAGGAGTTAAGGTAGAAGCCGTCGCATTGGCTGCACCCACTGTAAAACTAATGCTTGCTTGAGTTTGAGTAGCCGCACCGCTCAATACTGGATTTGCATTGATTGTGGCTACGAATACTCCTGTACCAGCTACTAATGAGCTTACAGTAGCTGTGTAAGTTCCATTGGCATTATCTGTTACAGCAGAAACTGTTCCTACACCTGACAATTTGGAGATAATAACGGTGGCTCCACCTGTAGTAATGGCGTTACCTAAAGCATCTTTAGCCGTTACAGTTAATGTCTGTGGAGTAGCTCCAGCTACTAAACTAGCACTTATTGGAGTTAATGTAGACGTAGCTGCACTAGCTACATTGGCATTAATGACAATCGAACTGCTGCTTATGGCTGTTCCTGTAGCTGGAGTAAAGGTAAATGTTCCTGTACCTGTTACACCTGAATAAGTTAATCCTGTTAAGGTAGAAACACCAGCCACAAAATCCGCCGCACTTGTTAATTTATTAGTACCAGATAAACCTGTGATGGTACCAGCTAAGCTGCTTGTTACGGTAATATTATTGGTAGATGCATTAAACCCTGTGACAGTGTTTCCATAAGCATCTAATGCTGTTAAGGTATTAATTCCTGAGAAAGCGATTGCACTATTTTGAGGGGAAGCTAAGCTCACCGCCAATTTAGAGAATGTAGCAGCTGTCACAGGTAAACTTAAACGATCTGAACCTGCACTAGTGATGGTTCCATCAGTAGCTGCAAGTAAAGCTGTCTCTGCTTTATACAAGGTAACATTCAAGGTAGCTACACCATTCACAAATGTGACTGGAGTGGCTGTTCCGAAGGCAATGTTGGTGGCTACAGGTGAAGTAACCGGACTAGCTGATGAATTAGCACCCGAGAATATCAATGACTTAGTTCCTGTATAAATCGTCGAAGTATTGCCATTACTATCTTTAGCCGTAATGGTGATACTTTGAGCTACTCCCGCTGCTACAGTTGTTGCAGCTGAAGTAATGACCAATTTAGTCGCTTCACCACCATTGATTAGAATATTCCCACTGGTTACAGCAGTTCCCGAGGCTGGAGTAAAGGTAAATGTACCAGTACCTGGGTTTCCTGTGTAAATCATACCCAGGCTAGTTAAGTTAGCCACACCATTCACAAAGTCAGCGGCAGCATTTAATTTATTGGTACCCGATAAACCACTGATAGTTCCAGTCAAGCTAGCACTAACAGTAATGTTATTCGTAGCAGCATTAAATCCTGTTACGGTATTTCCATAAGTATCTTTAGCCGTTAATGTATTCGTGCCTTTGAAAGTTTCTGCATTGTTTTGAGGACTTGCTAAGCTGACAACTAACTTACTAAAGCTTCCTGGGACAACTGTCACACTTAAGCGATCTGTTCCTTCTGCAGAAATAGTTCCATCAGATACCGTCACGACAGCGGATTCAGCTTGATATAAAATCATACTTGCTGTTGCCACACCACTACTAAAGTTGATGGACGTTTCTGTTTCAAAATCTGTAGTAGCTACAGTAGCAGGAGTCACAGGACTGGTCGAAGGATTAGCTCCTGAGAAGGTCAATAATTTAGCCCCAGTGTAAGAGCTTACTGTGTTTCCACTAGCATCTTTCGCTGTGATGGTGATGGTTTGAGCCACACCTGCTACTTGATTGGCTGCTCCTGTGATTATGAATTTCGTAGCACTTCCGCTGGTGAAGCTTACGTTTGTACTGGTCACAGCGGTTCCCGTTGCAGGAGTGAATGTGAATGTTCCTGTGCCGGCAGTACCTGTAAACTTCAATCCTAAATTCGTCAAGTTAGCCACTCCATTAATGAAGTCTCCCGTATTGACAAGTTTATTCGTGCCGGATAATCCGGTGATCGTTCCCGTTAAACTTGAGGTCACTGTAATGTTATTGGCAGAAGCATCAAAACTAGTTACCGTATTACCGTAGGCATCTATGGCCGTCAAGGTATTGGTACCTGTAAAGGCGACATCGTTAGCTTGTGTACTAGCTAAAGCCACTTGCAACTTGTTAAAGACAGCAGTACTTACATTCACGGTCAAACGATCCGTACCCGTAGAAGTAATACTTCCGTCGGTTGCTGAAACAATCGCATTTTCTGCTTTAAACAAATTCATGCTTGCCGTAGCGATACCATTGGTAAATACGACACTAGTAGCTGTTCCAAAGGCGGTACCGGCAACTGTTGGACTAGTTACTGGAAGTGTGGAAGCTGAAGCTCCTGAGAAGGTTATGCTCTTCGTACCTGTATAGCTTGTAATGGTATTTCCACCAGAATCTTTGGCAGTCAAAGTAATGGTTTGAGCCGTACCAGCCACTTGGGTACTTGCTCCCGTGATAATCAATTTATTTAAAGCACCAGGATTAATGGTCACTGGTCCGCCTGTACTTGCTGTTCCTGTAGTTGGGGTAAATGTGAAGTTCACAGATCCAGCCAAACCGGAGTAAACAATACCTAGACTAGTTAAATTGGCTACACCATTCACAAAATCACTTGCAGCATTCAATTTATTGATACCTGACAATCCCGTGATACTACCTGTTAAGCTTGAACTTACTGTGATTACATTGGAACTAGCATTAAAGTTAGTCACCGTATTTCCGTAAGTATCTTTTGCTGTCAAAGTATTCGTACCCGTCCAAGCAACACCATTTGATTGCGAAGCAGCTAAACTTAAGGTTAATTGATTAAACGCTCCAGCATTTACTGTTACCGTTAATCTATCTGAACCCGCGGAAGCTGTAATTCCAGCAGTGCTTGCAGCAATATTAGCCGTTTCGGCTGCATAAACGATTAGACTAGAGCTTGCGACACCATTACTAAATGTAAGAATAGTATTTGTACCAAAATTGGTAGCCACTGCTGTTTTATTGCTTGCACTGGCAGTAAAGTTTCCATTAGGTGAAAGGCTTGCTCCTGAGAATACAAGTGTTTTATCGCCCGTGAAGGAAGTTACCGTATTTCCATTTGCATCTTTTGCCGTGATGGTAATGGACTGTGCTGCACCCGCTGTTTGAGTTGATGATGCACCAGTAATTACTAAACGTGTAGCTGCACCAGAACTGATACTTACGTTGGAACTAGTTACAGCTAAACCTGAAGCTGGGCTAAAGGTAAAGGTTCCTGTTCCTGCAGTTCCAGTAAATGTTAATCCTAAACTACTTAAGTTAGCTACACCATTAACAAAATCTCCAGCAGCCGATAATTTATTCGTACCCGACAAGCCGCTAATGCTACCTGTTAAGCTTGTCGTTACTGTCACATTATTGCTAGATGCATCAAAGCCTGTAACCGTATTGCCATATGCATCTAAAGCAGTTAAGGTATTGGTTCCCGTAAAGGCTGTTCCACTAGATTGGGACGCAGCCATGGTTAATCCTAGTTTACTGAATGCACCTACTCCCACTGTAACTGCCAAACGATCAGCGCCTGATGCAGTTAAGGTTCCATCACTAACTGCAATATTCACAGTTTCTGCCAAATACAAGGACAGATTAGTCGTTGCCACACCATTCGTAAATGTGATGGTTGCCGCTGAGCCTAAGCTAATTTGATTCGAATTTTTATCTGTCACCTTAGGTGCAGTTACCGGACTCAATGAACTAAGTGCACCTGAGAAGGTAAGTGCTTTATCACCAGCATATGATGTTATCGTATTTCCATTAGCATCTTTCGCTGTGATCGTAATCGTTTGTGTTGCTCCTGCTGTCTGAGTGCCTGTACCAGTAATTACAAGTCTATTAGCTGAACCAGGGTTTATGGTAATACTTCCACTAGTTACTGCGGTTCCTGTTGCTGGAGTGAACGTGAAAGTTCCTGAACCTACTGTTCCTGTGAACTTCAAGCCTAAGCTTGTCAAGTTCGCCACTCCATTCACAAAGTCACTTGCACTAGTTAATTTATTCGTGCCCGATAAGCCTGTAATACTTCCTGTTAAACTTGTCGTTACTGTCACATTATTACCAGATGCATCAAAGCCTGTTACCACGTTGCCATAAGCATCCAAGGCTGTTAAGCTATTCGTGCCACTGAACGCAATTCCATTGGTCTGTGGTCCTGCCAAGCTTAATGCTAATTTGCTGAAGGTTGCTGGGCTCACAGTTACACTCAAACGATCTGATCCACTCGTGGTTACTGAACCATCGGTTGCTACCACTGAGGCAGACTCAACTTTGTATAAGCTCATGCTCACAGTCGCTACTCCATTACTGAAGGTTACGCTAGTGGCTGTACCAAAGTTGGTTCCGGCTACCGTTGGGTTAGTAGCTGGACTAGAGGATGCATTTGCTCCGCTGAAGGTAATCGACTTAGCTCCGGTATATCCAGTAGCCGTATTGCCACTTGCATCTTTCGCTATAATCGTGATGTTCTGGCTTGAACCGGCTGTCTGTGTACCTGTTCCAGTTACAATGAACTTGGTAACAGCTCCAGCACTGATTGTTACATTAGCACTTGTTGCCGCTGTACCTGTCGCTGGAGTAAAGGTAAATGTTCCAACTCCAGCAGCTCCTGTATAGGTTAAATTACTGATGTTGGCTATACCATTTACAAAGTCACCAGCTCCTGTCAATTTATTTGTACCTGATAAGCCAGTAATAGTACCTACAAGGCTACTAGTAACTGTGATATTGTTCGCCGATGCATCAAAAGTCGTTACTGTATTTCCATAGGCATCTTTCGCAGTCAAGGTATTGGTACCACCGAAAGTAAATCCTGTTCCACTTTGTTGCGGACTACTAATAGTAACTACAAAAGTTGAGAAGCTTCCTGCAGAAACTGCTACAGTCAATCGATCTGAACCTGCGGCTGATATGCTACCATCCGTGGCAGCCAATACCGCTGATTCTACTTGGTACAAGTTCAAGCTAGCTGTCGCTACTCCATTGCTGAAGCTGATGCTCGTCGCTGTGCCTACATTC
>NZ_JAANOG010000012.1:0-24250 GCF_019923745.1 Aquirufa aurantiipilula | reverse complement strand
GTTAAGCTCTTAGCTCCGGTATATCCGCTCGCAGTGTTTCCACTCGCATCTTTAGCCGTTATGGTAATCGTTTGACTGGCTCCAGCCGTTTGGGTGCTTGAACCTGTGATAACTAATTTCGTCGCAGCACCAGCACCAATGGTTACTAGACTCGTTCCAGTAGCTCCACCAGTTGTTGCAGTTGCGGTAAATGTTCCATTACCGGTATTACCTGTGAAAATAAGGCTACTAGCCACATCAGCTACGCCACTGACAAAGTCACCTGCACCACTTAATTTATTTGTTCCAGATAAACCAGAAATACTACCAGTTAAGTTAGATGTAATCGTAACATTGTTCGTAGCAGCACTAAAGCCTGTTACCGTATTGCCGTAAGCATCTTGTGCCGTTATGGTATTCGTACCGGTAAAGGCTACCCCACTACTTTGCGGAGAATTAAAACTCAAAGCGAATTTACTTAAGCTAGCAGCACTTACAGTGATGCTAAGTCGATCAGAACCTGCAGCAGCAATTGTTCCATCACTCACTGCCACGGTAGCGGATTCAGCACGGTAAAGTGCTAAAGTAGCTGTAGCTACACCACTGCTGAAATTAACGGTAGTTGCAGATGCAAAGGCCGTAGTGTTGACCGAAGGAGCGGTAGTAGGAGAAGTAGAACTATTGGCACCTGAGAAAGTTAAACTCTTATCTCCTGTGTAAGTAGTTGCTGTATTGCCTTGCGCATCTTTCGCTGTAATCGTTATGGTTTGTGTTCCACCCGCTGTCTGAGTGCCTGTACCAGTAATGACTAAATAGGTGGCTGAACCACTGTTGATACTGATACTTCCACTAGTTACAGCAGTTCCTGTTGCTGGAGTGAACGTGAAAGTTCCTGAACCTACTGTTCCTGTGAACTTCAAGCCTAAGCTTGTCAAGTTCGCTACTCCATTCACAAAGTCACTTGCACTAGTTAATTTATTCGTGCCCGATAAGCCTGTAATACTTCCTGTTAAACTTGTCGTTACTGTTACATTATTACCAGATGCATCAAAGCCTGTTACCACGTTGCCATAAGCATCCAAGGCTGTTAAGCTATTCGTGCCACTAAACGCAATTCCATTGGTCTGTGGTCCTACCAAGCTTAATGCTAATTTGCTGAAGGTTGCTGGGCTCACAGTTACACTCAAACGATCTGATCCACTCGTGGTTACTGAACCATCGGTTGCTACCACTGAGGCAGACTCAACTTTGTATAAGCTCATGCTCACAGTCGCTACTCCATTACTGAAGGTTACGCTAGTGGCTGTACCAAAGTTGGTTCCGGCTACCGTTGGGTTAGTAGCTGGACTAGAGGATGCATTTGCTCCGCTGAAGGTAATCGACTTAGCTCCAGTATATCCAGTAGCGGTATTGCCACTTGCATCTTTCGCTGTAATCGTGATGTTCTGGCTTGCACCGGCTGTCTGTGTGCCTGTTCCAGTTACTATGAACTTGCTAGCAGATCCTGCTCCTATCGTTACATTTCCACTCGTTACTGCCGTTCCGCTAGCCGGTGTGAACGTGAAGGTTCCTGTGCCTGTGTTACCTGTATAAACTAAACCTAGGCTTGTCAAATTCGCAACACCTCCAGAGAAGTCAGCACCAGCATTCAATACATTCGTTCCAGATAAACCAGATATAGAACCAGTTAAAGTGTTAACTGTAACGGTCACATTATTTCCTGCTGCATTGAAGGTAGTTACTAAGTTACCATAAGCATCCAATGCTTGTAATGTATTGGTACCAGTAAAGGCTATTCCACTATTTTGAGGACTAGCAAGACTTACTGCTAATTTATTGAAACTTGTAGCAGATACCGTTACAGGTAATTCGTGGTGATTTCCTACTGCCACTAAAGTACCATCCGAAACTTGAACTACAGCATTTTCAGCTTTATACAAGGTTAATGAAACGGTAGCAATACCAGAAGTAAACACAACTGAAGTATTCGAACCAAATGCTGTTCCATTGACAGTTGGAGCTGTTACTGGACTTGTAGAGCTATTGGCTCCTGAGAAAACTAAGGTTTTAGTTCCAGCATAGGAAGTAACTGTATTATGGTTCGCATCTACGACACGAATAGTCAATGATTGAGAAGTTCCTGCAGTTTGAGTTTCAGTTCCAACAATCATGATGTGATCAGCTGGACCAGCACCCATAGTGATACTCGTACTTACCGCAGCAGAACCCGAAGCTGGGGTAAATGTAAATGTACCTGTACCTATAGTTCCTGAGTATTTCAATCCTAGACTTGTCAAATTAGCCACTCCATTCACGAAATCGCTACCACTGGTTAATTTATTGGTTCCTGATAATCCAGAAATAGTACCTGTTAAGGCAGTTGTTACTGTAACATTGTTACTTGAGGCACTAAAGCTTGTAACTGTATTGCCATAAGCATCTTGTGCCGTTAAGGTATTGGTTCCTGTAAAGGCTACCCGGTTAGTTTGTGGAGAACTTAAACTTACGACCAGTTTACTAAATGTGCTAGGACTAACTGTTACGGTTAAGCGATCTGCACCAGCAGCACTAATACTACCATCACTTACAGCCAAGTTAGCTACTTCCGCAGTGTATAGCGCCAAGGTTGTAGTTGCAACTCCATTCGTAAATGTCAATGTTGCTCCCGTGTGAATATCTTGTTCTACCGCATTTTTATCTATAACTGTTGGGTGAACGATTGGATTATTTGAATCATTCGCTCCCGAGATGGTTAATGCGTGATCTCCTGTGTAAGAGGTTACGGTATTTCCATTGGCATCTTTAGCGGTAATTGTAATGGTTTGTGTACCACCTGCTGTTTGTGTACCTGTTCCTGTTACCACCAAACGAGTAGCTACACCAGAACCTATCGATACATTGCCAGAAGTTACTGCCGTTCCACTAGTTGGTGTAAAGGTAAATGTACCCGTACCCACGGTTCCTGTAAACTTCATTCCCAGGCTTGACAAGTTGGCAATACCATTGCTAAAGTCACCTGCACTCGATAATTTATCAGTTCCAGATAATCCCGAAATGCTACCTGTTAAACTAGTCGTTACGGTAATATTATTTCCAGAAGCATCAAATCCTGTTACTGTATTACCATAAGCATCTAAAGCTGTCAAGGTATTGCTACCTGTGAAGGCCACCCCATTGGCTTGAGATCCAACTAAACTTACTGCCAATTTAGAGAAGGCAGCTGGACTAACCGTGATTGACAAACTACCGCCAACTGTTGAGTTAATCGTACCATCAGTTACTTGAATTTCAGCACTTTCAGCTTTATATACTTTTAAATCAGCAGTCGCAACACCATTGGTGAAGCTTACTACAGTCGTAGATCCCAAATTGGTTGCTACACTATTTTTGTTCGTAGCCGTAGGTGCTGTTGCTGGATTAGCAGAACTATTAGCACCAGAGAATGTCAAGTTTTTGTCACCAGTATAAGAAGCTGCTGTGTTTCCACTTGCATCTTTTGCTGTGATGGTAATAGTTTGTGAGGCTCCAGCTGTTTGTGTACCAGTACCAGTAATGAATAATTTTGTGGCAGCACCTGCATTGATGGTCACATTGCCTGATGTAACAGCTGTCCCTGATTGAGGGGTAAAGGTAAATGTACCTGTTCCAGCTGTTCCAGTAAATACCAAACTAGATGATAAGTTGGCAACACCACTGGAGAAATTACCCGCTTGGTTCATGACATTAGCTGTGTACCCAGTAATGCTTCCTGTCAATGTACTTGTAATGGTAATCGGATTCGCACTGGCATCAAATCCAGTTACGGTATTACCATAAGCATCTAGCGCAGTCAAAGTATTTGTACCTGTAAATGCGACACCACTATTTTGAGGACTTGCCAAGCTTACACTCAATTTAGAGAATGAAGCAGCAGAAACAGCCACAGTCAATCTGTCTGAACCAGAAGTTGAAATACTAGCATCCGTAGCAGACACAACAGCGCTTTCTGCCTTAAACAATATCATGTTAGCTGAAGCTACACCATTCGTAAAGGTTACGTTAATAGCTGTTCCAAAGTTCACTCCACTAACCGTAGGATTGGTTGCTGGACTTGGAGAGCTTGTCGCTCCAGAGAAAGTAATGCTCTTAACTCCGGTATATGCAATAGCTGTATTACCATTAGCATCCTGTGCCGTTAAAGTAATGGTTTGTGAAGAACCAGCCGTTTGAGTGGCATTTCCAGAAATCACTAATTTAGTTGCAGTACCACCATTGATGGCAATATTGGCACTAGTTCCTGTAATTCCACCCGTAGTAGAAGTAAAGGTAAATGTTCCTGTTCCAGATGTTCCGGTAAAGGTTAGTTTGCTCGATAAGTCACTAATTCCATTGACAAAGTCTCCTGCACTAGATAACTTATTAGTACCTGATAAACCAGTTATACTACCTGTTAAGCTGGTGGTCACTGTTACATTATTTGCACTGGCATCAAAACTTGTTACCGTATTACCATAAGCATCTTGTGCTGTAATAATATTGGATGAAGTAAATGCTTGACCATTGATTTGTGGAGTAGATAATGCAACCGCAAATTTAGATAAGCTGGCTGGAGAAACCACAACGCTTAAACGATCTCCTCCACTTGAGGCCAAGGCTCCTTGTGTAGCAACAATGGTTGAGGTTTCAGCGCGATATAGTTTCATGGTTGCTGAAGCTACACCATTGGTAAATGTGATGATAGTAGCAGTTCCAAAATTTACAGCGGTACTATTCTTATCCGTTACCGTTGGATTAACGAACGGATTGGTAGACGATAATGCACCAGAGAATACAATGGACTTATCTCCCGTGTAAGAAGGCACTATATTGCCACTAGCATCTTTTGCGCGTAAAGTGATGGTCTGAGACCCTCCTGCCATTTGTGTTCCTGTTCCCGTAATTTCAAGTCGACTTACTGTACCTGGATTAATGGTCACGTTACTGCTGGTGATAGCTGTTCCTGTAGCAGGTGTAAAGGTAAACGTTCCTGTTCCAGATGCACCTGTATAGATTAATCCTAATGTGGTTAAGTTAGCTACACCACCGACAAAATCATTGGCATTATTTAATTTATTGGTACCAGACAATCCAGTGATCGTTCCTCCAAGGCTACTAGTAACCGTTACATTATTGGTAGAAGCATCTAAATTTACCGTGTTACCAAATTCATCTTGAGCAGTTAAGGTATTCACTCCTGTAAATGCCGTTCCAGATGTTTGAGGACTAGCCAAACTTACTGCTAATTTACTGAAAGTGCCTGGAGTAATATCCAAAGGTAAATTACCTCCACCACTTGAACTGATCGTACCATCTGTTACGCTAACAGTAGTTAACTCAGATTTATATCCTTTTAAGGTACTTGTTCCAACTCCATTAACAAAGGTGACCACAGTGGTTAATCCAAAATCAATATCAACAGCATTTTTATTGCTAGCTGTTGGCACTTTTGATGGAGTCGTAGAAGTAGAGAAAATTAAATTCTTATCACCTGCATAAGAAGTGGTCGTATTTCCACTGGCATCTTGCGCTGTGATGGTGATTGCTTTTGTTGTACCAGCGGTGATAGCTCCAGGAGTGGCTGTAATCACCAATTTAGTTGCAGCACCTGGATTAACTACCACATTTCCACTCGTTACTGCTGTTCCTGTAGCAGGGCTAAAAGTAAATGTACCAGTACCCGATGTTCCTGTAAAGAGTAATTTGGATGTCAAATTAGCTACCCCATTCACAAAGTCTCCGTGAGCATTCAAGACTGCTCCACCACTTAATCCAGTAATTGTACCAGTTAATGTCTTGGTTACTGTAATGTTGTTAGTTGAAGCTGTAAAACTGGTCACCGCATTACCATAGGCATCTTGTGCGGTTAAGGTATTCGTTCCTGTGAAGGCTGTTCCGTTCACTTGTGGACTAGCCAAACTCACTGCCAATTTTGTGAATGATGATTCAGAAACCGTTACTGCTAACCTATCTGATCCTGCAGCCAATATAGTACCATCAGTTACATCAAGGGTGGCCGTCTCTGCTTTATATGGAACAAAACTTGCTGAAGCAACACCATTGGTGAAGCTTATGTTCGTTGCAGTTCCAATATTGGTTCCAGCTATCGTTGGAGCCGTTACTGGAGAAGTCGAACTAGTAGCTCCAGAGAAGGTTAAACTTTTTGTTCCCGTATATCCTGTTGCCGTGTTTCCACTTGCATCCTTAGCTGTAATAGTAATGGTTTGAGCAGATCCTGCTGTTCCAGTTCCTGTACCTGTTATCACTAATTTGCTAGCTAAACTACTAGAAATTGTAATGGACGAACTTGTTCCTGTAGCTCCACCAGTAGCCGCTAATGCGGTAAATGTTCCTGCACCTGAAGTACCTGTGTAAATTAATTTGGTCGTCAAGTTGGCAACACCACTCACAAAATCACCTGCACTGGATAATTTGTTGGTTCCACTTAAACCTGAAATGGCACCTGACAATGAGGTTGATATCGTCACATTATTTGTACTCGCGTTGAAATTCAAGACGGTATTACTGTAAGTATCTTGTGCCGTAATTTCATTCGTACCTGTAAAGGCAGTCGCATTAACTTGAGGGGATGCCAAATTAACCGCAAACTTACTTAAACTTCCATATGCCACTGCCACACTTAAACGATCCGCTCCGGAAGAAGCTAATGCCCCTTCTGTCGCTACAATCAGTGCTGATTCAGCTCGGTATAATTTCATGGATGCCGTTGCCTCACCATTAGTAAATGTGATGGTAGTAGCTGTTCCAAAGTTTACGTTGGCACTGGTTTTATCACTAACTGTAGGATTTACCACAGGTGAATTTGTTTGATTTGCTCCTGAGAACACAATCGATTTATCTCCTGTATAGGTGGTGACCACATTACCACTAGCATCTTTAGCTCGTAAAGTAATGGTTTGTGTATCTCCAGCAGTCACACTAGCCGTTCCTGTAATGACTAATCGACTAACAGTTCCAGGGTTTACAGTAACATTGGCACTCGTAGCAGCAGTTCCTGTAGCTGGAGTGAAGGTAAATGTACCAGTTCCCGAAGTACCTGTAAAGGTTAATCCTAAACTGCTTAAGTTAGCTACACCATTAACAAAATCATTACTATTCGTCAATTTATCTGTACCTGATAATCCAGTTATCCCACCCGTTAAGGTTGTGCTTACTGTCACATTATTCGTAGATGCATTAAATGCTACTGTATTACCATAGGCATCTTGTGCAGTTAAAGTATTCGTTCCTGTAAATGCCGTTCCATTTGTTTGAGGTGTTGCCAAACTTGCCACCAATTTGGTATAAGTAGATGCACTTACTGTAACATTGAATCGATCAGAACCTGCGGCAGAGATACTTCCATCGGTAGCTGCTAAGTCAAGTGTTTCTGCTTTAAATAGAGCAAGGCTTGCTGTAGCTACCCCATTAGTGAAACTAATGTTCGTTGCCGTTCCAACATTGGTTCCCGCCACAGTTGGATTTGTTACTGGATTGCTAGATGCATTAGCCCCTGAGAAGGTAATGGATTTCGTTCCTGTATAAGAAGTTACCGTATTACCATTGGCATCTTTGGCAGTTACCGAAATGGTCTGAGTTCCTCCAGCAGTTTGAGTAGCAGAAGCTCCTGTGATAACTAATTTAGTAGCGGTTCCTGAGCCAATCGTCACATTACTCGATGTAACCGCAGTACCTGTGACAGGACTAAAGGTAAATGTACCCGTTCCACTAGTACCAGTAAAGGTTAATGCAGATGTTAAATTAGCTACTCCATTCACGAAGTCTCCAGAAGATGTCAATTTATTGGTACCCGATAATCCTGAAATACTACCAGTTAAACTAGTTGTAACGGTGATATTGTTAGATGAAGCATTGAATGTAGTTACGGTATTACCATAATCATCTTGAGCAGTCAAGTTATTGGTACCTGTAAAGGCTACTCCATTACTTTGAGGGCTTGCTAAAGTCACGGCTAGTTTACTATAGCTTGAAGAAGCTATTGTTACACTCAGACGATCTGAACCGGAAGCGGATAAAGTACCATCAGTAACAGCCACCAAAGCATTTTCAGCCTTGTACAATACTAAATTACCATTGGCTACTCCACTTGTAAATGTCAAATTGGTAGTAGTTCCAAAATCAACACCAGCTACTGTAGGATTGGTGGCAGGAGATAAAGAAGCATTGGCACCTGAGAAGGTCAAGCTCTTGCTTCCTGTGTATGCTACTGCGGTATTTCCATTGGCATCTAATGCCGTTATAGATATACTTTGTGCTGCTCCTGCAGTTTCTGAAGCACTACCTGTAATACGTAATTTGGTTGCAGCCCCTCCTACTACCGTAACATTGGCACTTGTTACTGTAGCTCCACCAGTGGCCGAAGCGAAAGTGAATGTCCCAGTTCCTGACGTTCCTGTAAAGATTAGTTTGCTAGTTAAATTAGCTACTCCGTTGACAAAATCTCCAGCACCCGATAATTTATTGGTTCCAGTTAAACCAGAAATAGCTCCAGTCAAACTAGTAGTCACCGTTACGTTGTTAGCACTGGCATCAAATGTCGTTACCGTATTAGCCCAGAAATCTTGAGCCGTTAAGTTATTCGAACCTGTAAAGGCTGTACCATTTATCTGTGAATTGGTTAATGAAACCGCAAACTTAGATAATGTATTAGCCGAGTAAGTAGT
The DNA here is from genome assembly GCF_019923745.1 of Aquirufa aurantiipilula. Lineage (GTDB taxonomy): Bacteria > Bacteroidota > Bacteroidia > Cytophagales > Spirosomataceae > Aquirufa > Aquirufa aurantiipilula. The sequence goes on along the minus strand of NZ_JAANOG010000012.1, from coordinate 15,572 downwards.
AATCAATCTATCTGAACCTGTTGATGTTACACCCCCTTGGGTTGCAACTATACTAGCTACTTCCGCACGATATAAGGTCATGCTGGTAGTAGCCACACCATTAGTAAAGGTAATGGTAGCCGCAGTACCAAAATTAACCGCTGCCGAATTCTTATCCGTTACCGTTGGTGCAACGGATGGATTAGCACTTAAAATAGCGCCTGTAAATACAATGGACTTATCACCAGTGTAAGTTGTAACGGTATTACCACTAGCATCTTTAGCTGTTAATGTTACAGTTTGTGCCGTACCCGCTGTTCCTGTGGTCGAACCCGTTACAATCATACGGGTAGCAATACCTGGACTGAATGTGACATTACCCGAAGTAATTCCAGTTCCTGTGGCAGGTGCAAACGTAAATGTTCCAGTTCCTACTGTTCCTGTAAAGGTTAAACTCAATGAAGTTAAATCTGCCACTCCATTGACAAAATCATCTGCTCCAGATAATTTATTAGTACCAGATAAGCCAGTAATTGCACCTGTTAATGTCGTGCTTACCGTAATATTATTGGAATTAGCATTAAAGCTAGTAACCGTGTTACCATACGCATCTTGTGCTGTCAAGGTATTCGTTCCCGTAAAGGCCGTGCCATTCACTTGCGGACTTGCCAAGCTTACTGCCAATTTGTTGAAGCTAGCTGCTAACACCGTTACTGGTAATTCATGCGTATTTCCTGTCGCTGAAATAGTCCCGTCTGTTGTTCTTATCACGGCACTTTCTGCCTTGTACAACACCATCGATGCTGTAGCTATACCATTGGTAAATACGACACTAGTCGCTGTTCCAAAGTTCGTTCCATCAGCTGTTGCCACAGTCACAGGGCTGCTTGAGCTAGCTGCTCCTGAGAAGGTTAAACTCTTCGTGCCTGTATAGCCTGTCGCTGTATTATGACTCGCATCTACCGCTCTAATCGTTATCGTTTGGGCTTCGCCCGCATTCTGACTTGCATTACCCGTAATCATTAAGTGGGTAGCTGCTCCTGAGTTAACTTGTACACTTCCACTCGTTACTGCGGTTCCGCTTTGTGGAGTGAAAGTAAAGGTTCCTGTTCCTACCGTTCCGGTGAAGATCAATTGGCTTGATAAATTCGCCACACCTGCCGTAAAGTCTCCTGCACTACTTAATTTATTCGCTCCGGATAATCCAGAAATTGTTCCAGTTAAGCTTGTGGTTACCGTAACATTATTGGCACTAGCATCAAAGCTAGAAACCGTATTTCCATATGCATCTTGGGCTGTTAATGTGTTCGTTCCTGTAAAGGCCGTGGCATTCACCTGTGGTGTTGCTAAGCTTACCGCTAATTTGCTATATGCTGCTGGACTAACGGTTACTGATAATCGGTCTGAACCTCCTGCCGACAAAGTTCCGTCGGTAGCTGCTATCGTGGCACTTTCTGCTTTATACAAGGCCATAGTCGCTGTGGCTACACCGTTGCTAAAGCTCATGCTTGTGCTTTGACCAAAGTTTGTACTTGCTACCGTTGGTGCTGTGGCAGGGCTAGATGAACTAGCTGCTCCTGAGAAGGTAATGGATTTTGTTCCTGTATAGGTAGCTGCTGTATTTCCATTGGCATCTTTGGCAGTTACCGTAATGGTCTGAGTTCCTCCGGCTGTTTGTGTGCCTGTTCCTGTTACTACCAATTTAGTGGCTTCACCCGCACTCACGGTAACGCTTGAACTTGTCACCGCTGTTCCTGTAGCTGGACTAAACGTAAATGTTCCAGAACCTGAGGTTCCTGTGAATGTCAAGCCTAGGCTAGTCAAATTCGCTATTCCACTGCTGAAGTCAGCTGCGTTATTTAATTTATTTGTTCCGGATAAGCCCGTAATGCTTCCTGTTAAACTAGTCGTCACTGTCACGTTATTGCCTGAGGCATTAAAGCTAGTAACCGTGTTACCATACGCATCTTGTGCTGTCAAGGTATTCGTTCCCGTAAAGGCTGTGCCATTCACTTGTGGACTTGCCAAGCTTACTGCCAATTTGCTGAAGCTAGCTGCTAATACCGTTACTGGTAATTCATGCGTATTTCCTGTCGCTGAAATAGTCCCGTCTGTTGTTCTTATCACGGCACTTTCTGCCTTGTACAAGATTATCGATGCTGTCGCTATACCATTGGTAAATACGACACTAGTCGCTGTTCCAAAGTTCGTTCCATCGGCTGTTGCCACAGTCACAGGGCTGCTTGAGCTAGCTGCTCCTGAGAAGGTTAAACTCTTCGTGCCTGTATAGCCTGTCGCTGTATTATGACTCGCATCTACCGCTCTAATCGTTATCGTTTGGGCTTCGCCCGCATTCTGACTTGCATTACCCGTAATCATTAAGTGGGTAGCTGCTCCTGAGTTAACTTGTACACTTCCACTCGTTACTGCGGTTCCGCTTTGTGGAGTGAAAGTAAAGGTTCCTGTTCCTACCGTTCCGGTGAAGATCAATTGGCTTGATAAATTCGCCACACCTGCCGTAAAGTCTCCTGCACTACTTAATTTATTCGCTCCGGATAATCCAGAAATTGTTCCAGTTAAGCTTGTGGTTACCGTAACATTATTGGCACTAGCATCAAAGCTAGAAACCGTATTTCCATATGCATCTTGGGCTGTTAATGTGTTCGTTCCTGTAAAGGCCGTGGCATTCACCTGTGGTGTTGCTAAGCTTACCGCTAATTTGCTATATGCTGCTGGACTAACGGTTACTGATAATCGGTCTGAACCTCCTGCCGACAAAGTTCCGTCGGTAGCTGCTATCGTGGCACTTTCTGCTTTATACAAGGCCATAGTCGCTGTGGCTACACCGTTGCTAAAGCTCATGCTTGTGCTTTGACCAAAGTTTGTACTTGCTACCGTTGGTGCTGTGGCAGGGCTAGATGAACTAGCTGCTCCTGAGAAGGTAATGGATTTTGTTCCTGTATAGGTAGCTGCTGTATTTCCATTGGCATCTTTGGCAGTTACCGTAATGGTCTGAGTTCCTCCGGCTGTTTGTGTGCCTGTTCCTGTTACTACCAATTTAGTGGCTTCACCCGCACTCACGGTAACACTTGAACTTGTCACCGCTGTTCCTGTAGCTGGACTAAACGTAAATGTTCCAGAACCTGAGGTTCCTGTGAATGTCAAGCCTAGGCTAGTCAAATTCGCTATTCCACTACTGAAGTCAGCTGCGTTATTTAATTTATTTGTTCCGGATAAGCCAGTAATGCTTCCTGTTAAACTAGTCGTCACTGTCACGTTATTGCCTGAGGTATTAAAGCTAGTAACCGTGTTACCATACGCATCTTGTGCTGTCAAGGTATTCGTTCCTGTAAAGGCTGTGCCATTCACTTGCGGACTTGCCAAGCTTACTGCCAATTTGCTGAAGCTGGTAGCTGTCACCGCCACAGCTAGTCGGTCTGCACCTCCAGCTGAAATAGTACCATCAGTAGCTGCAACAAAGGCAGATTCTGCCTTGTACAATACCATAGCTGCCGTAGCAACACCATTGGTAAATGTTAAGCTTGTTCCTGTACCAAAATCAGTAGTAGCCACCGTAGGTGCCGTACTTGGACTTAATGAACTATTGGCTCCCGAGAAGGTAATACTATGAGCTCCGGTATAACTTGTAGCCGTATTTCCTTGTGCATCTTTTGCCGTTACTGTTATGGTTTGAGAAGCTCCGGCTGTTTGATTCGCATTTCCTGTAATCACTAATTTCGTTGCCGTGCCAGCGTTAATTGTGATAGAAGAACTAGTAACCGCCGTACCCGTAGCTGGGGTAAACGTAAAGGTTCCTGTTCCTGCAGTTCCAGAATATCTCATCCAACCCGAAATATCTGCTACTCCATTGACAAATCTTTCGGCAGCTAATATGACATCCCCTCCTACAAAACCTGAGATAGTACCTGATAAACTAGTCGTTACAGTAATATGATTTAACGCAGCATTGAATGTTGTTACCGTATTACCATAAGCATCTAAAGCTGTTAAATTATTGGTACCTGTAAATAAAACGCCACTCACTTGTGGACTAGTTAAACTTACAGCTAGTTTCGAGAAGTCTGTGGCACTTACACTGACAGACAATCGATCTGACCCAGAGGTAGTAATAGCACCTTGAGTAGCTACAATCACTGCAGATTCAGCTTTATAAAGCGACATAGAAGCATTAGCCACACCATTGCTAAAGTTCAGGGTAGTGGCTGTTCCAAAATTGGTACTTGCTACTGTTGGAGCTGTTGCTGGACTTGCAGAACTTGCCGCACCAGAGAAAGTAATGGATTTATTTCCAGTATATCCTGTAGCTGTGTTGCCTGAAACGTCTTTGGCAGTTACCGTAATGGTCTGAGATCCTCCAGCTGTTTGAGTCGTATTACCAGTAATAACAAATTTAGTGGCATCGCCTGGCAATATATCTCCTGAATCTGTTCCGGTAGCACCTGAAGCCGAAGTAAAAACTAAGGCACCAGTTCCTGAATTACCTGTTAAGGTTAATTTATTGGTTAAGTTCGAAACTCCGTTCACAAAATCAGAAGCAGAATTTAATTTATCTCCACCAGATAATCCAGAGATAACTACTCCTACTGCAGGAACACCCGTAACAGTAATGATGTCTTGGGAAGCATCAAAAGTCGTTACGGTATTTCCATAAGCATCTTGGGCAGTTACGGTATTTACACCAGTCCATGCTACGGCATTGATTTGAGGAGATGTTAACTCTACAGCAAATTTGCTTAGTGTACTAGGGCTTACTGTTACAGAAAGTCGATCCCCACCTGTTGATGAAATAGTTCCATCTGTGGCAGAAACTGTTGCTGCCTCCGCTTTATATAATCTCAAGGATGCAGTGGCTACACCATCCGTAAATGTTAAACTTGTTCCTGTTCCAAAATTAGTACCAGCTACTGTAGGTGCCGTGCTTGGGCTCAAAGAACTAGCCGCACCCGAGAAGGTAATGCTATGTGAACCAGTGTAAGTGGTTGCCGTGTTACCATTAGCATCTTTCGCCGTTACAGTGATGGTTTGTGTACCTCCTGCCGTTTGAGTACCAGTTCCTGTCACCACTAATTTAGTGGCAGCCCCTGGAGCAAAGGTAATAGTCGATTGTGTTTGTGAACCACCGCCATTTTTCACGGCTATTCCACCAATCGTAGCCACAAATACACCTGAACCTGCTGTGGTCGGTGAAGTGACTATAGCAGTATAATTTCCATTTCCTGCATCACTTACAGTACCAATACTACCTGACCCAGACAATTTCGTTATCGTGACTGTTGCTCCTCCTACACCAATATTATTTCCATTAGCATCTTTAGCAGTTACTGTTAATGTTTGAGTAGTAATTCCATCTGCTGTAATACTTGCACTTGTTGGTGTCAACGTTGAAATAGCTGCATCAATAGAACCTGGAACATAGGTCACAGTTGCTTCTGTTTGAACTCCAGAACCACTTTTCACTTCAGCTCCACCAATGGTAGCCACAAACACACCAGAACCAGAGGCACTTGCTGCCGTTACAGTAGCTGTATAAGTTCCTGCTCCTCCATCACTTACTGCACTTATCGTACCTGTTCCCGAAAGTTTGGTTATTGTTACTGTTGCACCTCCTGAAGTGATGTTATTACCAAATTCGTCTTTGGCTCTAACAGTCAATACCTGAGTACTGGCCCCATCCGCTGTGATACTAGCAGAGGTAGGTAATAAAGTAGAAACTGCGGCATCCACACTGGCTGGATTAACAGTAATATTGTCTGATGCATCTAATATACCGCTTGCCCCATTTGCACTTGGCGTAGCTTCAGAAACAGTGATGGTGTAGTTACCTGCTACCGTATGTCTATACCAGAAGTTAGCTACTGAGTCTCCATCCGCAATAGTCACAGAAGTTAAAAGAACTCCGTTATTAGCCGTACTATGGAATGTACCACCTGTACTATATAAGTACACGGTTTGAGCACCCACGGTGTTGGATAAGTTGGCAATATCACGACGAGAAACGGTATAAGCCGCACGAGTACCCGCAGCTATATTGGCTGGTGCATTCAATACAAACTTATTCGTTCCAGCAGTTTCACCTGCATAAAAATCTCCTAATGAAGTAAATCCTGAACTTTGAACCGAAGTACTTGTTCTTGTTCCGGCATTACCTATTGACCAAACATCACCTAATTTTTTTCTAACAATGATGGCCGCTGTATTGGCACTTCCTTGTACATCTCCACCCACATAATTCATGGTTGCATCCAATGAAGTATAGGTTCCTGATGTATTGTCTAAGTCATTTATGATCCAAAAACGGTTGATGTATTTGGACTGACTAATACCTGATGCAACAGCTGGAGTTGAACCAAGAACTGCAGTTGATGTGGTAATGGTTAAATTCCCAGATCTTCCTGCAAATGATAAACTCAATGGAGCATAGTTTCCAGAATCACCTATAGGGAAATCTACCGCGCTGGAGTTTTGAGGAATTCCTCTTGCCAATTTACCTTGAACATATTTAGCACTTCCAGCACCAGAAATACTAGCTCCATTGCTTAATGACAAAATATTAGCCCCATTGGTCACCACTTTTCCATTTTGGAATGTCAAAGTACCATTGATTAAAACATCTGAATCTAAAGCAATTCCAGAAGAGGTATTGACTGTTAAGTTACCTAATTGACGAGAACCCGATTTAAAGCTGAATGTTGGTGTTCCTGAAGTCGTATTGACAACCAAATTAGAACTTGAACTACCCAGTAAATTTCCGGTTATGCTCGACATAGACCCATCCAGTGTCAATGTATTTGATCCAATGGCTAAATCACCACTAGCTAAATTAAAGTTTTGAGAAACACTGATATTTCCATGCAATGTTTGTGTAACACTTTGAGAAGCATTATTCCACTCCACATTCATGAAGTTTTGGTCTAAACCGCCAGTCAATGCTGTCGTCGTAATTCCATTAACTTTTAATAAAGCATGGGTACCTGCACCTGCATTGCTTGACCAGGTAGAAGCAGGAATTGAACCTCCGTTTCTTGCATGCTCATAGGTACCTCCGTGGAAGGCTAATAATTCTGAACCTAAAGTGTTCACAAAAGTTCCACCCGAGTTTTTGAATGTTCCGTGGGTGTGAATGTTGTACTCAGCCGCAGGATTAACTGCGTGCTTTAAGGTCAATGTATTACCTGAAGGTAAGTCAAATACCCCATCTATAATCAAACTGTATAATTCAATATTGGTATTTAAAGTAGTGGTAATTCCTGATGGAATTTTCACTATATCATATTCTCCTTGAGAAGTTTGAGTTGGTGCAGAACTTGCTCCAAAGCTGTTTCCTCCATCGGTAGATACTTCCCAGCCAACTGCTGTCCAGTTTCCACTTGAAGTAGGTTGATAAATGGCACCTTCAGTAATAGTAAATGATCCTGTTGAACTAGACGACAAACTCATTCCCGATATTGCCGTTGTAGTTACTATGGCATTATTATTGTAAGTATAGCCTGGTGCATTTCTAGTGGACTCAGTAAAGCGTAAATAATCAATTAAGAATGAACTACTTCCTGCATTAATTGTCACGCTTACTGGATTTCCTAATAATACCCCTCCTGAGGTTGTGCGAACTAATTTATCCGTTTTATCTACTCCGCCAATGGTCAATCCCAATTGTATGGTTGTATTGGATGAAACATTCACTTGGTTACCATAAGGATCTTGTACCAAGGCGTTCAAGGTCACGTTATTCGATCCCATGGTTGGGTATGATGGAGATAAAGTAGTAGCCACTAATTTAGAAGCTGTTGCTCCACTCACTGCCACACTTAATTTATCTCCATTGGATGAAGAGCTTACCGTTCCATCAGTTACTGAAACCAGTGCCGATTCTGCCTTATATAAAATCATAGAAGCGGTACCAACCCCATTCGTGAATGTCACAATGGTATTACTTCCAAGATTAATGGCTGAAGCGTTTTTGTTGGTTACCGTAGGTGCAGTTACTGGATTCACCGAACTCGATGCCCCAGAGAAGGTTAAGGTTTTATCTCCAGCATAACCACTTACTGTATTACCATCGGCATCTTTAGCTGTTATGGTGATGGTTTGAGCTACCCCTGCAGTTTGAGTACCTGAACCAGTAATCACCAATTTACTTACAGTACCTGCATTGATAGTCACGTTAGAACTTGTTACTGCTGTTCCAGAAGCTGGGGTGAAGGTAAATGTTCCTGTACCTGCATTTCCTGTAAAGGTTAAGCCTGAAACAGAAGAAACACCGTTAGTGAAATCACTTACATTATTTAATTTGTTCGTACCTGTTAAACCTGTAATGGTTCCTGTTAATGTGGTGCTTACCGTAATATTATTGGTAGCAGCATTAAATCCTGTTGCAACGTTACCCCATGAGTCATAAGCTGTTAAGGTATTTGTCCCTGTAAACGATTGTCCACTAGTTTGAGGTGTCGCCAAACTAACTGTAAATTTCAAACCTGTACTTGGACTTACTGTTACTGACAAACGATCTCCTCCAGTAGAAGCAGAAATTCCAGAAGCACTTGCTGTGATAAATGGCGATTCTACTTTATACAAGGTCATGCTTCCTGTGGCTACCCCAGAAGTAAAGGTCATGGTAGTTGCCGTAGCAAAATCTACTGCAGCCGCTGTTTTGTCCGTAACAGTAGGGACTGTCACAGGATTCGAAGAACTAGCTGCCCCAGCAAAAGTGATGGCATGATCACCTGTATAGGTCGTAACAGTATTACCGCTGGCATCTTTAGCCGTTACGGTAATCGTTTGAGAACTACCTGCTGTTTGTGTTCCTGTTCCTGTAACTACTAAACGCGTAGCAGCACCTGATCCCATAGTCACATTTCCACTCGTCACTGGAGTACCTGAAGCTGGAGTAAAGGTAAATGTTCCTGTACCTGCTGTTCCAGTAAATGTCAACTTACTCGTTAAATTAGCAATACCCGAGCTAAAGTCTGCGGCATTGTTCAATACATTAGATCCATTCAATCCCGATACTGTACCTGTCAATGATGACGTTACCGTTATGGCATTGGCTGAAGCATTGAAAGTAGTAGCCACGTTACCATAAGCATCGAATGCTGTCAAGGTATTTGTTCCTGTAAAGGCTGTGCCAGAGTTTTGAGGACTTGCTAAACTTACGGTGAATTTGGTAGCAACTCCATGACTAACCACAACGGTCAAACGGTCACTACCTGTAGATGCGTTGATACCAGAAGCACTGGCAGCAATGTTGGCAGTTTCTACTTTATATAATTTCAAATCGGAAGTTGCAACTCCATTAGTAAAGGCAATGGTGGTTGCTGTTCCAAAATCAATAGCTGCACTGGTATTATCCGTTGCATTAGCTGCAGTCACAGGGTTCGCTGAAGAACTTGCTCCTGAGAAAGTTAAAGCATGATTTCCTGTATATCCTGTAGCTGTATTACCATTCGCATCTTTGGCCGTAATGGTCATTGTTTGCGTAGCTCCTGCCACTTGAGTTCCTGTTCCAGTTATAACGAACTTAGTAGCCGCACCTGATCCAATCGTTACATTGGAACTTGTTACTGCGGTACCCGTCGTTGGAGTAAATGTAAATGTTCCAGTTCCAACTGTTCCAGAGAAAATCAAACTAGAACTTAAGTTGGCTACACCAGCAGTGAAGTCACCTGCACTATTTAAAATATTTGTTCCTGATAATCCTGAAATCGTTCCGGTAAGTGAAGTCGTAACGGTAACAGGATTAGTCGAAGCATTGAATAAGGAAGTATTACCATAAGCATCTTGTGCGGTTAAGGTATTCGTTCCCGTAAAGGCAACTCCATTGGTTTGTGGACTTGTTAAGCTTAACACTAATTTACTGAATGTGGCTGCCGAAACTAAGACACTCAAACGATCTGATCCCGAAGTTGTAATGGAACTTTGAGTAGCTACCACATTGACCGTTTCAGCTTTGTATAAAACCATACTGGCTGTAGCCACACCATTCGTAAATGAAATATTGGTGGCCGTTCCAAAATCAGTACCTGCTACTGTTGGTACAGTAGATGGATTTATGGAGTTAGCTGCCCCAGTAAATGTTAAGGATTTAGTTCCTGTATAAGCTGTAGCCGTATTTCCACTCGCATCTTTGGCTGTAATGGTTATCATTTGAGCATTTCCAGCTATTTCTGTATTATTACCTGTAATGATAAATTTAGTTGCTGTGCCTGGGTTAATAACTCCATTGAACGAACCGGTGGCTCCTCCCGTAGTAGAAGTAAAGGTAATCGTACCCGATCCTGAGGTTCCAGTATATATAAGTTTACCAGTAAGGTCCGCTACCCCATTTACAAAATCTAAATTACTGTTTAATTTATTTGTACCTGATAAACCTGTAATCGCTCCACCTAAACTAGTGCTGGCTGTTACATTGTTTGCCGAGGCATCAAATGTTAACACGGCATTACCATAGGCATCTTCTGCTGTGATGATATTTACTCCAGTAAACGCAACTCCACTAGTTTGTGGGGTAGTAAATGATACTTCAAATTTATTTAAAGTACTATGATTCACTGTAACTGTCAATCGGTCTGCACCTGATGATGAAATACTTCCATCATTAGCAACAACATTAGCAACTGCTGCTTCATATAGTATCATAGAAGCTGTAGCAACCCCATTGGTAAATGTTACATTGGTACTGCTACCAAAATCAACCCCACCTACCGTTGGTGCTGTGGCTGGATTATGAGAAGCATCAGCTCCAGAGAAGGTCAATGCTTTTACTCCTGTGTAGGAAGTAACAGTATTTCCCTCAGCATCTTTGGCTGTTAAAGTGATGGTTTGACTAGTACCTGCGGTAATCGTGCTAGTTCCTGTAATAACTAAGCGAGTAGCTGAACCAGGATTGATTGTCACATTAGCACTAGTTCCTGTAGCACCACCAGTAGCAGTAGCAAAACTGAATGTACCCGTTCCTACAGTTCCAGTAAATTTCAAACCTAAACTAGTTAAGTTTGCTACACCACTGCTAAAGTCGCCTGCTTGGTTCAATACATTATTGACTCCTGAACCTAATCCACTGATGGTTCCTGTTAAGGTACTTGTTACTGTTACATTATTCGTATTGGCAGCAAAAGTCGTCACAGTATTACCATAAGCATCTTGTGCCGTTAAGGTATTCGTTCCGGTAAAGGCAGTTCCATTGGTTTGTGGACTTGCCAAACTAACTGCCAATTTATTTAAAGTAGCCGTGGAAACTACAACACTTAGTCGATCAGAACCTGAAGTTGTTACACCACCTTGTGTCGCCACTAAAAGAGCTGTTTCTGCTTTGTATAATTTCACTAAAGCAGTACCAACACCATTACTAAATGTTACAACAGTAGCTGTGCCAAAGTTAATATCGGCAAGATCTTTATCTCGGGCAGTAGCAGCTGTACTTGGGTTTATAGAACTATTCGCTCCTGAGAATACAATGGATTTATCTCCGGTATAACCTGTAGCCGTATTTCCACTCGCATCTTTGGCTGTAATAGTGATAGTTTGATTTCCTCCGGCGGTTAAAGTACCTGTTCCAGTCACAATGAATTTAGTAGCAGCACCTGAATTGATGGTCACATTACCACTTGTTACTGCTGTACCACTTGCTGGAGTAAACGTGAAAGTTCCTGTACCTACTGTTCCCGAATAAATCAAACCAAGACTAGTTAAATCCGCCACTCCACTGCTGAAGTCGGCCGCATTATTTAATTTATCTGTTCCTGATAATCCACTAATGCCTCCTGTTAAGGTGGTGCTTACCGTAATGATATTGCCTGATGCATTAAAGTTCGTAACCGAGTTACCATAAGCATCTTGTGCCGTTAAGGTATTCGTTCCTGTGAAAGCTGTGCCATTGATTTGAGGACTCGTTAAGCTTACAGCTAATTTGTTGAAAGTAGCAGCACTCACAGTAACCGTCAAACGATCCGCACCTCCAGCAGAAATAGTTCCATCAGTTGCCGCAACAAGAGCTGATTCAGCTTTGTATAATACCATAGCTGCAGTAGCAACACCATTGGTAAATGTTAAACTTGTTCCTGTACCAAAATCAGTCGTCGCTACGGTAGGTGCTGTAGCTGGACTAGAAGAACTATTTGCTCCAGAGAAAGTAATCGTATGGGAACCTGTATAGCCTGTGGCGGTATTTCCGCTTGCATCTTTAGCCGTAATGGATATTGTTTGAGAACCTCCTGCAGTTTGTGAACTTGAACCAGTAACAACTAATTTCGTAGCTGCACCTGAATTAATTTGAACACTTCCACTGGTTACGGCTGCTCCACTTTGCGGTGTAAAGGTAAAAGTTCCTGTTCCGACCGTTCCTGTGAAGATCAATTGGCTTGTTAAATTCGCCACACCTGATGTAAAGTCACCAGCACTACTTAATTTATTTGTTCCAGATAATCCAGTGATGGCTCCTGTTAAGCTGGTGCTTACGGTAACATTATTAGCACTTGCATCAAAGCTAGGGACCGTATTACCATATGTATCTTGAGCAGTTAATGTATTTGTTCCTGTAAAGGCTGTGCCATTCACCTGTGGTGTCGCTAAACTTACAGCTAATTTACTATAAGCAGCTGGACTAACTGTTACGGTCAAACGATCTGAACCAGAAGTAGTAACACCACCTTGGGTGGCTACAAGCTGAGCCGTTTCTGCACGATATAATTTGACTAAAGCTGTACCAACTCCATTGCTAAATGTAATGACCGTTACTGTACCAAAATTAATATCAGCGTTATCCTTGTCTCGCGCAGTAGCTGCGGTGCTTGGGTTAATAGAGCTGTTCGCGCCAGAGAATACAATGGATTTATCACCGGTATATCCTGTTGCTGTATTTCCTTGAGCATCTTTAGCGGTAATAGTAACCGTTTGGTTTCCACCAGCTGTTAATGTAGATGTACCTGTCAGTATAAATTTGGTGGCAGCTCCAGCATTTACTGTGACATTTGAACTTGTCACTGCAGTTCCTGTTGCTGGGGTAAATGTGAAAGTTCCGGTTCCTGTATTTCCTGTAAATGTCAGACCCAAACTTGTCAAATTAGCTACTCCTCCGCTGAAATCAGCACCATTGGATAGTTTATTTGTTCCAGATAAGCCCGTGATACTACCTGTTAAACTGGTACTAACCGTAATATTATTTCCTGAAGCATTGAAACTTGTAATCGTATTACCGTAAGCATCTTGTGCCGTCAAGGTATTGGTTCCCGTAAAGGCAATACCTGTCACTTGTGGACTTGCTAGGCTGACAGCTAGTTTACTAAAGCTATTTTCTGTAACTGTTACTGACAAACGATCTACCCCTCCTGCTGATATGGTGCCATCGGTAGCATCAATAATAGCAGATTCCGCTTTATATAATACCATAGAAGCTGTGGCTACACCATTACTGAAATTCAAACTAGTACCCGTACCAAAATCAGTAGAAGCAACAGTAGGTGCAGTAGCTGGACTAGTAGAACTAGTTGCGCCAGAGAAGGTTATTGTATGAGATCCTGTATATCCAGTGGCTGTATTTCCTTGAGCATCTTTAGCCGTGATAGAAATGGTTTGAGCATTGCCAGCAGTTTGTGAAGCAGTTCCTGTAACTACCAATTTAGTAGCTGCGCCAGCACTAATTGAGACCGATCCACTCGTAGCAGCAGTTCCTGATTGTGGAGTAAAGGTAAATGTTCCCGTACCTACTGCACCTGTATACTTCAACCCTAAATTGGTTAAATTGGCAATACCCGAAACAAAATCTCCAGCACTTGTCAATTTATTCGTTCCAGATAATCCTGAAATAGCTCCTGTTAATGTTGTAGTAACTGTGACATTATTTGCACTGGCATCAAAAGAGGTAACTGTGTTACCATAGGCATCTTCTGCTTCTAAAGTATTTGTTCCTGTAAAGGCTACTCCATTTACTTGAGGAGTGGCTAGGTTCGTCGTTAATTTGGCATAAGCGGCAGGACTAACATTCACCGACAAACGATCTGCACCAGCACTTACAATAATTCCATTCACAGCAGTGATAGTGGCAACTTCTGCCTTGTACAAGACCATACTAGCAGTGGCAACACCATTGCTAAAGTTTAGACTAATTTCTGTACCAAAGTTAGATCCTGCTACGGTCGGTACCGTAACTGGACTCGGAGAACTTGCTGCTCCTGTGAAAGTAATTAAATGTGATCCGGTATATCCCGTAGCAGTATTACCACTAGCATCCTTGGCTGTAACCGTAATAGTCTGCGATCCTCCAGCGGTTTGGGTACCAGAACCAGTTACGACCAATTTGGTTGCTTCACCTGAGTTGATCACTACATTACCACTTGTTACACCTGTTCCAGTAGCGGGAGTAAAGGTGAAAGTTCCTGTTCCTGCAGTTCCTGTATAAGTTAAACGCGTGGAAATATCTGCTACTCCATTGACAAAGCGTCCAGCTGTTTGCATGGTGGTACCTCCACCTCCAGAGAAACCAGAAATAACACCACTTAAACTAGTTGTTACCGTCACATTATTTTGAGATGCATCAAAAGAAGTAAATGTATTACCGTAAGCATCTTGAGCTGTTACAGTGTTGGACCCTGTAAAGGCTGTACCATTAATCTGAGGGCTGGTTAAACTTACTGCCAATTTACTGAAGCTAGCTTCGGTAACAGTCACAGATAGTCTGTCTCCACCAGTAGATGAGATGCTTCCATCTGTGGTTGAAACCACAGCAGATTCTGCTTTATATAATTTTAAATTAGCTGTAGCCACCCCATTACTAAACGTAATCACGGTAGCTGTACCAAAATTGACAGCACTAGCATTTTTATCCGTCACTGTAGGAGCTGTAACTGGACTAGAAGAACTATTCCCTCCTGAGAAAGTCAACGATTTATCTCCGGTATAAGTTAAAGCTGTATTACCACTTTGATCTTTAGCTGTAATCGTTATCGATTGTGTTCCTCCGGCAGTTTGTGTTCCTGTTCCTGTTACGACTAATTTTGTAGCTGTACCTGCTACGATATCACCGTTGGCAGATCCTGTTTTTCCTGAGGCTGAAGTGAAGGTAGCTGTTCCCGTTCCAATCGTACCAGTAAAGGTAAATTGTCCTGTTACATTAGCCACTCCATTCACAAAATCACCCACACTATTCATGACGTTTCCACCTGATAAGCCAGAAACAACACCCGTTAAATTAGTCGTTGCGGTGATGTTATCCGTTGAAGCATTGAAACTCGTTACCGTATTTCCGTATGCATCTTGTGCAGTGATGGTATTTGTACCAGTAAAGGCAACTCCATTGGTTTGTGGAGAAGTGAATGAAACGGCAAACTTATCTAATGTACTTGGACTCACCGTTACATTCAATGTTCCTCCTGTATTCGAGTTGATCGTGCCATCGGTCGCATTTACCGTAGCAGATTCTGCTTTATACAAGACCATAGAACCTGAAGCCACACCAGCCGTAAAGGTCAAGCTTGTAGCTGTTCCAAAGTTCGTGCCTGCTATCGTTGGTGTAGTTGCTGGACTTGGAGATGCGGCTGCTCCTGAGAATGTAATGTTTTTTGCTCCTGTGTAACTTGTTACTG
>NZ_JAANOG010000011.1 GCF_019923745.1 Aquirufa aurantiipilula | reverse complement strand
ATTTGAAAAAAAACTACTAAATTTAAATCAAGCTATAAGCTAAATACCTAAAATACTTGAATATGAATCAAGTATAAGTGACACAAAACGGTCAACGTCATTCAGGCATTCACAATTTATAATCCATAATTTATAATCCATAATTTAATTTGTGCGTTTACTTTTCCTACTCATCTTCTTTCCTTTCCTTCAAATCCATGCACAAGCATTGATCAGTCAAGCTGATTTGCACTATTTGAAAGAATTGACCCAAGCGGTAATTGATAGTTCAAGGATATTACCAAATCAACGAATTTCAACTGATTTTGGGCCTAATCAAACTGGAGGGACATTAATTAGACCAGGAGGAAGATCATCTTATCCAGCTTTTTGGACTCGGGATTATGCGATGTCAGTGGGTACAGGAATGATTACTTTGGAAGAGCAAAAACACATGCTTTTATTGACTGCTTCTACCCAAAATGATGAAATTAAGAAAACAGTACATGGTTCAATCATTCCCCAAGGGGCCATTGCAGATCATATTCGGATTGATGACGCAAAGCCCATTTATTTTCCTGGAACCTATTCATTTGAAAATCAAGGTGAAATTCGATGGGGGCATCAGCCTCCTTTGGATGATATGTTATATTTCATTCACATGACTTATGAATATGTCAAGCAAAGCAAAGATCTTAGTATACTTGACCAGCAAATTCGGGGAATCAGTTTATTCAATCGCTTGATTTTAGCGTTGAAGGCTGTTCCAGAGAACCCGAGCAATCAATTAGTTCATGTAGAGGCGTCTAATCGAGGTGTCGATTTTGGTTTTCGGGATGCTATCCATATCACGGGTGATTTGTGCTTCACATCCATATTGAAATATCAGGCCATTTCCCAATTGTCTGAAATGTATCAATGGAAAGGAAATCAAATGGAGCATCAAAAATTAAAGACTTTGGCAAATACCATAAAAAGAAATATTGTTCAAGTTTTTCTTGAGCCCAATGGAATGTTGAAAGCATCCACAAGTATGAGTGCACAGGCAGATGTATGGAGTACAGCATGGGCCGTATATACAGGAGTGTTATCTAAGGATAAAGCTATTCAAGCTTCTCAAAGAATATGTCAATCTTATCAAAATAAGACTTTGGCTTACCGCGGGGCTGTTCGGCATGTCATTAGAACCGATGACTTTAATGATAAAACAGCCTGGGAGGGAAGTTTAGTGAAAAAAGATACCTATCAAAATGGAGCTTATTGGTCCACTGCAACTGGATGGGTTGCCTTTACAATGGCGCTGACACAGCCTACTTTGGCACAACAGCTCATTCAGGAGTTTATAGCAGATCTTAGAACAGGTGATTTTAGACAAGGAAGGGGCTTTGGAGCGCCCTGGGAATGTTTTACAGAAAGAGATCAGCAGAATCCTGTGTACATGACTTCTGTATCTATTCCTTATCAAGTACTTCTAAATTCTACTATTAGTGGTAAGAAGCCTACAATTCATCGTAGGATTAAAAATAGTTTAAATTGAATTGTTCAAATGCAAAATTGTTATAGCTTTGAAGATTGAATTGCTATACAGGATTTATCAATTCGAATGACCTTTAAAATTAGACCTATGAAACTAAAAAAATCCGATGCTTCCAGAAGGGAGTTTATTAAGTCTGCCAGTTTAGCCTCTGCTGGTTTTATGATTGTTCCCCGCCACGTTTTAGGTGGAAAAGGCTTCACAGCACCCAGTGATAAAATTGTAGTTGCCGGTATTGGAGTAGGAGGAAAAGGAAAATCAGATTTACGTTATTTTGCGCAAAGTGGTAAAGCAGATATCGGATTTCTATGTGATGTGGATGATCGTCAGGCAAAAGACTCAGTAGAAGCATATCCAAAAGCTAAATATTACAAAGATTGGCGTGTGATGTTGGAGAAGGAATCAAAAAGCTTTGATGCTGTTTCCGTTTCTACCCCAGATCATAACCACGCAATTCAGGCTATGGCCGCCATGCAATTAGGTAAACACGTGTATGTGCAAAAACCAATGACGCATGATATTTACGAAGCTAGAGCCTTAACTCAGGCTGCTAAAAAATACAAAGTAGTTACCCAAATGGGAAATCAAGGTTCTTCAGGTGACGGTGTTCGTCAGTTAGTAGAATGGTTTGATGCCGGTATCATTGGTGATGTGCATACAGTACAAATCTGGACAAACCGTCCTATTTGGCCACAAGGTATCCCATGGCCAAGCAATAAGCCTGCTGTTCCACAAGGATTGGATTGGGACTTATGGTTAGGAACGGCTCCATACAAAGATTATGTAGATAACTTAATCCCAGGAAGCTGGAGAGGCTGGTGGGATTACGGTACAGGTGCATTAGGGGATTTGGGTTGCCATTTAATGGAAGCTCCATTCCGTGTTTTGAATTTGAAATATGCTTCAGATGTACAAGCTTCTGTGAGTAGTGTATTTACCGCTTTTGGTAAGCGTGGATTCTTCCCAGATAGTTGCCCTCCATCAAGTCATGCTACCTTAACTTTCCCTAAAACAGATCGTACTCAAGGTCCTATCACCATGCACTGGATGGATGGTGGTATCAAGCCAGAAAGACCAGAAGAATTAGGACCAGATGAAATGTTTGGAGATGGTAACTCAGGTATCTTGTTTATTGGAACTAAAGGTAAAATGATGGCCAGCGAATATGCGGCAAATCCTCGATTATTGCCTTTATCTAGAAATGAAGAAGTTAAAGTGCCACGTAAATTAGAGCGTGTACCAGGTAGTGCAGATGGTCACTATGCCCAGTGGGTAGAAGGCTGTATCGCAGGATATGGTAAGAAGCAATTGAGTTCACCATTCGAAATGGCTGGTCCTTTGACTGAAGCTATTTTAATGGCGAATTTAGCTATTCGTGTGGCAGATATTCCTGTACCAAGAAAAACAGGAAATGGCATGCATTATCCAGGTTCAAACACGAAGTTGCTTTGGGATAACCAAAACATGCGCGTAACAAATTACGACGCAGCCAATGCCTTTGTCAAGAGAACTTACCGCGAAGGCTGGACATTAGGAAACTAAAACCTAACAAGATGGATCCTGCCTCAGGGTCCATCTTTTTTTTACCCATTCATATTACTTTAGCATCCCCCAACTCTACATAGAACAAAAATATTTAGATCATGTCCTTTAAAATAAAATTCGGGATAGTCGGTATTGTTTTAGCTATCATTGCATTTAGCTCTTTTCAGCCTTCCTCTTCTCCCTATTTACAAATCAAAAAAAACACCAGTATTTCGTTGATTGGTAATAACCTAGGTTCAAGAATGATCAATTTCGATCATTTTGAAACAGAATTACATTTGAGATATCCCGATAGTTTACTGAGTGTCAGAAATCTTTGTGATGGAGGAGATACTCCCGGATTTAGACCACATTCTTCCCGTAATGACCCTTGGGCTTTTCCTGGAGCAGAAAAATTTCAATTGGAATTTGCAAAGAATTCAGGTAGTGAAGGTCATCTGGAAAAGCATGATGTGTGGTTAAGTCGTTTAAAAACAGATATTGTCGTAGCTTTTTTTGGCTATCCTGAATCCACAGAAGGTCAAGCCCGAGTGGAAAATTACAAAGCAGAATTGACGGCCTTTATCAAACATACGCAGCAGCAAAAATACAATGGGTTGAAGGCCCCTCAATTAGCCTTGGTTTCACCCATTGCTTTTGAAGACATAAGTTCATTACGCGATTTACCTAATGGCAAAAAGGAAAACGAGCGTTTAGCTTTGTATACTCAGGCTATGAAAGAAGTAGCCGATCAAAACAATGTATTGTTCATTGATGTTTTTGCCATTTCACAAAAATGGTATGCGGAAAGTCAAGCACCATTAACTATCGACGGGCTTCAATTGAATGATGCTGGCTACCAGCGTTTGTCTTTATATTTAGCAGATCAATTATTTGGAAAAAAATCAAGCGAAATCGAATCTCGTAGAGCCTTGGTTCAGGCAGCAGTTGATGAGAAAAACTGGATGTGGCATAATGATTTTAAAATTCCTAATGGAGTTCACGTTTATGGCCGACGTTATAATCCTTTTGGCCCAGATAATTACCCAGCAGAAATTGAAAAGATTCGCCAAATGACGCAAGTTCGGCAGAATGCTATTTGGCTGGCCGCTCGTGAAGGTAAAGTATTGGATGTTGAAGCGGAAGACAAAAAGACCCGATCTTTGCCCGCAGTAACAACCAATTACAACCCTGAAAAAAATGGAAGTCTTCGCTATTTATATGGCGACGAGGCGCTAAAATCAATTCAGGTTCCAGCTGGCTATAAATTGGAATTGTTCGCTTCTGAAGAACAGTTTCCAAATTTAGCCAAGCCTTCTCAAATGACTTTTGATAATAAAGGCCGACTTTGGGTGGCAGCAATGCCAACATACCCTCATTATAAGCCAGGGGATCCCAAGCCAAATGATAAGCTTTTGATTTATGAAGATACCAATGGAGATGGCAAGGCTGATCGCGAAATCGTTTTTGCAGATCATTTACAATTGCCTGTGGGTTTTGAAATTACACAAGAAGGTGTTTTTGTAAGCCAAGGAACTAATTTGGTACTATTGAAAGATACCAATGGAGATGATAAGGCAGACAGCAAAGAGATCATTTATAGTGGATTTGACGACCATGACTCACACCATGAAATTCATGCTTTTGTTTCAGATGAATCAGGCGCTATTTACATGGGTGAGGGGGTATTCTTACATTCCAATGTAGAAACTCCTTATGGAACTGTTCGTGGAACCAATGGCGGTTTTTATCGTTTTAATCCTACTCGCCGACATCTTGAACGAGTGGCTCAATTATCTATTCCTAATCCTTGGGGAATAGCTTTTGATCGTTGGGGACAGAATTTCTTTGCAGAAACTTCGGGTCCCGATGTTCGTTGGATGATGCCAGGCAGTGTCTTGAGCAGATATGGTGAAGCCAATCATAAATCCTATAATTTAATAGAGGAGGCGCATCGTGTTAGACCGACTTCTGGTTTGGAGTTCATTTCCAGTAGGCATTTTCCAGATGAAGTTCAAGGAGATATGTTGATTAACAATACAATTGGATTTTTAGGTATGAAACAACATCAAATCTGGGATGATGGGACAGGCTATAAGTCGAAACATCGTGTTGATTTGGTTAAAAGTGAGGATCGTAATTTCCGTCCTGTGGATATGGAATTTGCCCCAGATGGATCCTTGTATTTCATCGATTGGCATAATATTTTAATTGGTCACATGCAGCACAATGCTCGTGATCCATTGAGAGATCATACCCATGGTCGTATTTATCGGATTACCTATCCGTCGCGTCCATTGGTAAAACCAGCCAAGGTTTATGGAGCTTCTATCGATGAATTATTGGAGAATTTAAAATTACCAGAGTATCGTACAAGATACAGAACACGTCGAGAATTGAGAGGTAGAAATGTAGCTGAAGTGATTTCAAAAACCAAAGCATGGGTTGCCAAATTAGATAAAAATGATGCTAATTATGAGCATAATGCCTTGGAGGCCCTATGGGTTACTTGGGGAATGAATAAAGTAGATCAAGTATTATTGAACCAATTATTAAAAGCAAAGGATTACCATGTTCGTGCAGCGGCGGTAAGAGCGGTTCGTTATAATGGTCACCAATTACCCAATCAAGCGGCATTATTGAGCCAAGCTGCTCAAGATAAGCATGGACGAGTACGATTAGAAGCTATCGTAGCGGCTTCTTGGATTGGACCAGCAAAAGGTTTACCTATTTTAGCTATTGCCAAATCCAAGCCATTGGATGATTGGATGGTACATACCTATGAGACGGCATTGGCTCATCTAAGTGGCAAAGGTGTAGAGCGTAAAAAAGAGGTATATGGTGCCACGAATTTAAAAGGAGAAGATTTAGCCTCATATACTGCGGGTGGAGCCTTGTTTGGAAAAGAGGGCTATTGTGGTACATGCCATCAATTAGATGGTAAAGGACTTACTGCCTCAGGATTTCCTCCTTTATCGGGTTCAAAATGGGTAACTGGTAACCAAGATAGACTGATCAAATTGGTTTTGAAAGGTTTAATGGGTCCTATGACTGTGAATGGAGTTAAGTATTCAGGACAAGTGCCAATGACCCCTTTTGGTGGACTAATGAATGATAAAGAAGTGGCGGATGTCTTAACCTATATTCGTAATGCCTTTGGAAATAAAGGTTCCGTAGTTACGCCACAAAAGGTAAAAGAAGTTAGAGCCAATATACTAGGTAAAAAAGATTTTTATCAAGTAGATCAGCTTCTTTCTGAACACCCTATGGAAGACTAATATTTTTATAATCACAAGGCAGGCTCTCCATAAGCCTGCTTTGTGATTTTTAACTTAGTAAAATTTTATCGAATTTTACTTTAATACTTATAACTCTACTCTCAATAATAGACCTTAGAAATCCCTATTCCAAGGTCTTACCTCATTTATGGAAAAAATTACCATAAACTATTATCTCTATTTTTTAGGATTCTTATTTTTTGCTTTCGGTGCTAGCTTAATGCTGAAGCGAGGTTTATTGGCGACAAGGTTGCTTGGACTTCAATTTTTGCAACTAGGCATTCAGCTCTATTGTAGCTATTATATACAGTTACCGATCATATTGGAACATCCCCATTATTTTCGGGTTATTTCTCCATTGTTTTATTTAATAGGGCCTTTATCATATCTTTTTCAGCATTTTTTATTGTATCCTGAACGGAAATTTAAGAAAATCTATTTCTTACACTTTCTCCCTTTTGCCATTCATTTTCTCGAGTTTATACCCTTATATTTTAGTTCAGAATCGGCCAAAATTGCAGAAATCAATGAAGTAATTCAGGAAGGTACATTTAACACTAGTTTCTCCCAGTATGGATTAATACCGATGAAAATACATCTTTATCTTAAGGGGATATCCTATATCTCTTATATGGTATGGACTGCATTTGAATTGTTTAGATATTATCAATCCGTTTCCAAATCATTTTTATTGAAGAATCGCTTGATTGTTTTTTGGTTGACTGGCGACTTACTGCTAAAAATCTTCGTTTTGGCTTGTCACATTGCCTTTAATATCATTTACAAAGATCAAGTACAGACCATGGCTCGTGATTTTCTCTATGCAGGGGAATTTGCTATCATGGCTTTATTCTTATTCTTAAACCCACGGTTATTGGATGGACCGTATTTGAAAGGCTTAGTTTTTCAGCATTCACACCGAGAAATTCAAGTGAAAAATGACGATTTAGTTGTTTTTGATTCTGATAAATCTAGAATCAATGTAAAGAATAAGTCAATTTTGGAAAAATTAGATCGCTATTTTGAATCTGAATTTATTTTTTTAAAATCAAATATTTCTTTAAATCTTGTTGCTCAAAGTTTAAAAATTAAACCAAGATTGATACGTATAGCCTTACAAGAAGAGCTTGACTTTTCCTTTACAGACTATGTAAATTCATGGAGAATTCAATATGCCGAGGAGCAATGTCGAGATAATCCTCGTTGGAAATCTTACAAAATCGAGGTTATAGCCACAGAATCGGGCTTTGGTACTAGGCAGAGTTTTAATGCCGCAGTAAAGAAACTCAAGGGGGAGTCGCCGGGTCAGTACTTCGCTAGGTACATGAACTAATGTTCTCTTGTTTAAATTTCAATAAAAATTTTAACGAATAAATTGTTCTCTTTTTTAAATTCGTAAAGATTATTTTGGGGTTAATTTTTCTTTACAAGTACTCCAATTGAACTGTTTGTGATTGCAAATAAATCGCGTACCTTTGAAGTGTTATAAAAATGAAAATATTCTTAAGACGGTAAGTGTGGTCTCTGAAAGAGTTTTCTTATAACCCCAAAAATTGATATAATTTAGAACACGGAGTAATGTAAATCCAAGATTCAATGAATCTTGGATTTTTTTTGTGCCTTATAACTTCCGTATTATTTTAATATCAATCTATGCAAACTGGTGTCTACTTGAAGGACTTGATTGAGTGCATATAATTTGTTTCTGGACGGATCACCTTCTGTAACTAGATTCAACAGAAACATCTTGTAATTGCCAGCTTTTAGGGACTCATGGTTGATTTTAATAGAGCCATAGTTAGCTCGATAGTTTTCCATGCTTAGGAAATTCTTTTTACCATTTAATGCAAATTGAATAGGAAGGATATACTTATTAGTCGTGGCTAAATTGGTTGATTTAAGTAGGATAAACCACTGTTTATCGAATGCTGTATTAAATGGGAAATGTTGGAATTCTAGCCAATAATAATGATTAATCCATGTGGCATGTTTTTGTTGCATGACTTGTTTGAATTCTTTGGCTTGAAATTTGAAGGATTCTTTTGTCAATGGTATACTCACCTGATCTTGGAATGGATTATTCCATGGGTAACTCATGGAGTAAACGTGTTTTTTTTCAGCCTCACGTATTATAGGTTTGGCATTCCATAAAAAACCTGAACTCACAGATAATATACTTTGATTGTTTTTCCAATTGATTCGATCAGCCAAAAAACTCATTTTTTGGTATTGCTGCGAATTACTATGGTTAAAAAATGAAAGACAATAGAATGGAATTGCATAGAGCAATGTTCCAATGAGTAAATAAGGATGATATCGTTTATTGATATGTAACAACAGATGCAGGTATACTATGATAATGGATAAGGCTGCATACAATTGAAAGCGACTATAAATGGTATAATTCTCGGCTGATCTAACCAGGGCAATCAATCCAGATGAAAATAGGATAAAACTTAAAATACCTAAATATGTCCCTTGATCTTTATTTTTCAAATTATACCTCCCATGATCAATGCTATAAAAGGTAAATATGCATAGAACTATAAATCCGAAAATCCAGGAGAGTAGTAATCCAATCTTTGGGAATTCCATAGCACTTGCCCCAATAAAGCCAAGGAAGGAAAGTATGATGTGGTTGATATTCCAATGGAATTTGGCGGCTTGTCCCATTTGGTATATCTGTAAATAACAAGCAAAGAAAAAGATTAGGCAGCTACCCACAATCAATGCGTTTTTCCAATTTTTTTGTAATAGATAAACGTAGGCAAGCGCAATAAATACAATGAAACCATTACCAAAAGTGAAGCCTGCCAAAAATGCCAATAAGATAGCCCAAGTCAGGGCATAGGCTTTGTTTTCAGTTATCAAAAGTAGACTCGCCAATAAAAATAGGGTCACATGGCCATGTTGTAGGCCGGTTATTGCCCAGTTGGATACTTCATGGTATTGTGGTTGTAACCAAATGAAAGCAACCGGGATAAAGTATACTAGATGAATTCCTTGTCTTTTAAACAAACGAAAGAGTAAGTAGAGTATGAGAATCAATTCTACTAATGTTACTAAGATTAAATGTTGGAAATTAACTTGTCCAAAAATTAAGTAGTCTATCCAGGTGATTAGTCGTGGTATTACAATGGAATGGTCGTTATCCACACGAAACAAGGATTCAAAAAAAATCGACCAGTTCCAAGGAGTATTTTGTGTGATGTTAATAAACTCTAAAAGAGTAACATCGTCTTGATAGGGGAAATCAAAGCTGAAATAATGTATATAGCACACAAATATTCCAATCAAAGCTAAAATGACGATGGCTGAAATATAAGAAATAGCTTTGGGCATAAAATTAATTAATTTTCAAATTTAGGGAAATTTTAAGGAATTGGCTTGAAGGAATTTGTCTCTTATTTTAATATGTATGCAAGGTTCTAATTTTTTAGTTTTAATTTTGAATACCTATCAAGTTCTAGAAGAAATTTCTAGTTCTCTTAAACCTATTTAAATTTTATAAATCATGTTTCATCGAATGACCTATGCGATAGGTTCATTGGCGTATTTTTTAAGCCTCACTTTCCGTATTTTTTTTAAACGCTTATCCCAACCTGCTAAAGTTCATATTGGTATCCTTATGGATGGAGATTTGGGTGACATGGTCGCTTCAGAGCCTATTTTAGGCGCTCTGCATCAAAAGTTTGGGAATACAGCTATTTATTGGATTACCGAAAGACGTTATTTTCCTGTGTTTTCTCAGCATCCATTAATCGCAGAATTGGTGGATGAATATTCGCTATTAGTGGCTCGATTTCTGTTGTTTTGGAATCCATTTAAGCACTTTTATTTTTTACAATTAAGTGATTTTAGAAAAGATCCCGTTTTTCAAATATCCTTAAAAAATAAGAAAGCAGATGATTTGGGTATACGATTGAATAATTATTACCATCATTTTAATTTGCTGGAAATTTCATCTCAATTGGCCGACCTGGGAATTATTCAAGGTCAGCCTCGTTTGTATGTGGATAAGCAAACTTTGAAATTTGATTTACCTAAATCATATTGGCTGATACATTGTAAATCAAATGCTGGATTGAGAGATTGGAAGGATGAGCATTGGCATCGTTTAATTGTAGAATCCATTTCAAGATGGGGTATTCATGTAGTTGAAATTGGCATGAAGAATCCTTTAAAATTAGAGCATCCACATTTTACCTCCTTGGTTGGTCAATGTGATTTGATGGAAACCATGAAAGTTATTCAAGGAGCTTCTTTTTTTATTGGCTTGGATTCAGGTCCAACCCACATGGCGAATGCATTTCAGGTTCCAGGATTGGTGATTTGTGGAGAATTTACTTACTTTAAAAAATATATGTCCTATTCTGGTTTTTATCAAGAAAGTAAACAAACGAAAGTGTTGTTTAATCCTAAGGGAAAGGCAGAAGGACTAGGATATGATGAGGTGTGGCAACAATTAGTTGCTCTTCAAGAAAACAAATAGCCTATGCTATTTCTGATTACGTTTGGAGCTATTGTTTCTTTGGTTTTAGCTATGACCTGGCTAAAATTACCGCCATTTGTAGCTTTTGTTGGAGTCAGTATCTTGGCTGGAGTTGCCTTTCAAATTAGTCCCGACCTTATTTTTAAAGCCATTCAAGAGGGGATGGGTAGTACCTTAGGTTCTATAGCCGGAATTTTGGCTTTTGGGTCGATTTTAGGTAAATGGGTAGGAATCAGTGGTGCAGCACAAAACATGACCGAAGTTTTATTAAAGCTAGCTGGCACTCGATATGCCCGAATTGCTTTTATGATGGCGGGTTTTTTAGTGGGTCTGCCTCTTTTTTATTCGGTCGCTTTTATGTTGTTGGCCCCATTAGTCATTACTGCTGCGGCTAAATTAAAGCAACCTGCTACTTTTTTGGCATTACCCATGTTAGCCTCTTTAACTGTTACACAAGGATATTTGCCTCCGCATCCAGCACCTCTTGCTATCATGATGGAGTTTGAAGCAGATTTATCTAAAACCATGTTATATGGAATAGCCATAGCCATACCCGCTATTTTAGTATCTGGTTTATGGTATGGTATGACAACAAAAAATATCACAACACCAGCCAATCAAGCATTTATTTTTGTTCGTGATGACAATAGCCCTCAGGAGCGTAGTTTATCTACCTTTTCTAGTTTTTTGATTGTATTATTTCCAATATTTTTATTAGCTCTTGGGTCATTTGGTGCCCCATATTTCCCCTCATTAGCGGCTTATTTATCCAATCCCATATTTTCACTATTTATGTCAGTATTGTTGGCTGGGATACTTTTAAAAAGAATAGGATTTTCTTCGGATGAATTAGTAAGCTCCTCTTTGATATCCATCAAAGATATCGCTGGAATATTATTGATTTTTGGAGGTGCAGGAGCCTTAAAACAGGTTTTAGTTGTGGCAGGAGTTAGTCAGGCCGTGGCGGATAATCTGGGTTCATCTTCCATGAATGTTTATGTATTAGGATGGGCTATGGCTGCTATCATTCGAGTTTGCGTAGGTTCATCTACCGTGGCAGGTATTACTGCAGCAGGCTTTATGAAAGTAATCTTAGTGAATTCTACAGCGGATCCTAATTTGATGGTTTTAGCTTTGGGTGCCGGAAGTATGATGTTTTCTCATGTGAACGATACAGGATTTTGGCTATTTAGAGAATATTTTTCTTTGAATTTTAAAGATACAATTCGCTCTTGGACCATGATGGATACCTTAGTTTCCATTACTGGACTTATTGGTGTCTTAGTTTTGGATCTTATCCTATTTTAGCGGATTATTGGGATTGGGTTCAGACTGATCTAAGTCATTGTTTCATCAAATAGATTTGTCTAATTTAGTTCGATCATTTCTAATTTGTATGAAAAATTACTTGTATTCCATTGTGCTGCTAGCGGTACTTTCTTGTCAATCATCGAAATCTGAAAATCAAGAAACGCTAGTTCCTAATTTAATCTTAAATGATGTGTTGGCATGTAAAGATCTAGCTGGTTTGCAAGCACAGTACGGCAAAGAATCCTTAGTGGCTGATACAAGTTGGATATTAAATGAAGATACCTTAAGGGGTTCCATTTTATACCCTAATACCAATAAGCAAGTGTACATCATGTACCATCAGGGGCAAATTTTGGATGTTTCTGTACTTGGAAAACAATCTTTATGGAAAACGAATTCAGGTTTATACTTGGGTTTGAAAGTTCTTGATGTGGAGAAGTTAAATCAGAAAAACTTTACAATTTCTGGATTTAATTGGGTAAATGGAGGTATGGTAGTAAGTTGGGAAGGCGGCAAATTAGGTGGCGATAATTTGACCCATGTGGTTCAATTTAGTAATTCAGAAAACCAACATGAGGGATTATCGGATATGGAATACAGTCAAATTTCTGGAGAAGCAGAATTTGATATTCGCCATCCTTTAATTCAAAAATTAAATCCAAGTTTGGATCAATTGGCCATTGTGAAACCATATGTTCCTTCAAAATCGGAAGGTCAATCCATGGGAAAGCATATCACCAAAACACAAGTTCCTTCTGTTAAGAAAAAGCCTTAATTCACCTGATTAATCGCTTTTCCTGCTAAAAATCCCCTTAAAGTAGAGGTGAGACTTTGTATGATTCTCGTTCTCGACTCTAGACTCAGCCAAGCATTGTGTGGGGTAATATAGATATTGGGAATACCAATTAATGGATGATGGCTAGCCGGTGGTTCTTGGTCTAATACATCCAATAAGGCAGCTGCAATTCGTTTTTCTTGTACTGCTTCTGCCAATGCCAAAGTATCCACCAGTCCTCCGCGAGAGCTATTGATTAAAACAGCATGTTTAGGCATCCAAGAAAGAAATTCGGCATTGATGATTTGATCTGTTTGTGGATTTAAAGGGCAATGCAAACTGATAACATCGCAGGTTTGTGCTAATTCTTTTTTCGATAAATAGGTTCTGTTTTTTAATTGTAAATCACGGGTGTGGTGATAATATATCTGCATTCCTAAGCTTTCAGCCATGTTAGCAAAACATTGCCCAATGTTCCCCATACCAATAATCCCCATTTTCTTATCGGCCCATTCAGTTAAGGGACTCAAAGAATATGACCAATCATTTTTGCTCCATTCTCCTGCTTGTACTGATTGATTATGATGTTCTACGCGATTGCTAAATGCCAATAAAAGAGCCAAGGTATGTTGCGCCACCGAGTAGGTTCCATAAGCAGGAACATTGGATACTTGAATTCCTCTCGCTTTACATGCTTGAATATTCACGGAATTATAACCTGTGGCTGCTACGAGCACTAATTTCAGCTGAGTGAAATGGGATAATGCTTTCTCATTGACCAAGCATTTATTGGTTACTAAAACAGTGGCATTGGGATCTCGTAAAGTAATATCAGCTTCACTTGTTTTTTCATAGAAATCCACTTCTCCCAAATTAATCAATGAAGTTCTTGGAATATCATGTTGAAATAAGGCTAAGCCATCTAATATTACGATTTTCATGCTTTTAGTTTCGGATTGTTGTGGTGGCGATCTTGATCTCTAATTGTTTTTTTGGCTAAATTTTGTTTCAAAGCTTTCTCCAAATCAATGCCTGTTTGATTGGCCAAACAAATTAATACAAATAAGACATCCGCCATTTCATCCCCTAAATCTTTTTGTTTGTCAGATTCTTTCTCTGACTGTTCTCCATACCTTCTGGCGATGATACGAGCCACTTCTCCTACTTCTTCCGTTAGCATGGCCATGTTGGTCAGTTCATTGAAATAACGAACCCCGACTGTTTTAATCCATTGGTCAACTTGTTCCTGTGCTTCTTGTATCGTCATTAGTTTGGGTGTTGTGAATCGATTATGATGGTGACTGGGCCGTCATTGACAAGGCTTACTTGCATATCAGCACCAAATTGCCCAGTTTGTATGGGAAAGCCCAATTTGCTTTCCAGTAATTCAATGAGTTGGTGGTATAAGGGAATGGCTTGCTCAGGTCTTGCAGCTTCTATAAAACTTGGTCGATTCCCTTTTTTTGTCTGAGCATGCAGAGTAAATTGACTAACCAAGATAATGCGACCATCCACCGCTGTAATGTCTAGATTCATTTTGCCTTCTGAATCTGAAAAAATGCGAAGAGCGCTGATTTTATTAGCCAAATATTGACAATCAGCCTCATTATCAGCCTGATGAATTCCTAATAAAATCAAAAAACCTTGTTGAATTTGGGCATTGATTTTACCCTCAATTTCAACTTTAGCTTCCGAAACACGTTGAATGACAGCCAGCATGTTAGAGCAATAAATAGACGATGAGGAAATAAACCCCATAACCTAGAATGTCATTGGTTGTGGTAATGAATGGCCCACTAGCTACTGCAGGATTGATATTTAATTGATTCAATACCAAAGGCGTAAGTGTTCCCATAAGCGATGCCAGCATAACCACAGCAAATAAAGAAATGGAAACGGTCACAGAAAGCATAATGGCACCATGATCTACTAACATAGAACATCCAAATGCAAATGCCGCAGCAATTAAAGCATTAATTAAGGCTACAATCAACACTTTTTGAAGTCGTTTCCAAAGTGTGGTGTCTAATCCACTTTTGTCTGCCAAACTTTGTACAATCAATGAAGAAGATTGAATTCCCACATTACCACCAGTAGAACCAATCAAGGGTATAAAGGCTGAAATGGCTGGCATTAATGAGATGGAGCTGTCGAAACGGTCAATGATTTTTGCTGCTAAAAAGCTACCCACCATGCCTCCAATTAACCAAGGTAAACGTGAACGTACCAAAAGCCAAATGGAGTCATCTTCTTCTACGTCCTCGGAGATACCGGCCATGACCTGAATATCTTCTTGTGCGGATTCCGTAATAAAATCGACTACGTCATCGATGGTGATTCTACCCAATAATCGTCCTTGTATATTGACTACCGGTATGGCCTCTAGGTCATATTTTTGCATTAAATCGGCAACTTCTTCCCCTGAGATATAGGTTTGAACAGAAACAATTCCATCGGCATCAAATACATCTTGAATTTTGGAACCTCTTTTGGCTAGAATGATTTTTTTCAAAGAAACAGTTCCCATCAATAAACCATCATCATCTACCACATACACAGCATATACTTTTTCAACGTCTTCGGCTTGTCGACGAATCTCCTCGACACATTCGGTAACCGTTTGTTTGACGTTGATTTTGATCAACTCTTTTTGCATTAAACCACCAGCACAATCTTCATCATAATGCATTAAGTCAATGATGAAACGTGCTTGTTCGCGATCCTTTAGCAAAGCAATAACTTCTTCACGAACACGAACAGGTTGCTCATTTAAAATATCTACTGCATCATCTGAATCAATGACATTGATATAACCTGCAATTTCTTTGGAATTGAAATTTTTCAGAAACTTTTTACGGTCATCTGAGTCCAGGGTTGAAATGATTTCAGCAGCTAATTTGGTATCAAGTAATTGAACGATGTATTTGGCTTCTTCGCCACTCAATTCGTCCAAAATACTGGTAATGTCTGCTGCAAATAAATCTTCAATTTTAGCTAGAATAGCCTCATTGGATTGCTCAACGATGAGTAATTTGATCTCCTCTAAAAACTCTTTGGTGAGTTCAAACGGAAGGTGTTGTGGGTTGACTACTTCCATGGATTTCGCTGAGGTTTGAAAATTTCGT
The DNA here is from genome assembly GCF_019923745.1 of Aquirufa aurantiipilula. Taxonomy (GTDB): domain Bacteria; phylum Bacteroidota; class Bacteroidia; order Cytophagales; family Spirosomataceae; genus Aquirufa; species Aquirufa aurantiipilula. Next base: position 84,179 of record NZ_JAANOG010000011.1, on the reverse strand, counting down.
ATCTAAATTAAGAAATATTTGCTGGATTTCGGCTATGCTCCTACATAACCATTAGCTTTCCACAATTCGGTCAGTTCGGTAAATTCAGCTACACCTAATTGCTCGGCTCTTTTGGTCAATAGAGGGTGGTCAGGTAACTGCATGGCTCTTAAGGCATTTCGTAATGTTTTACGTCGCTGGTTAAAGGCCATTTTTACCACTTGCTTGAATTTCTGGGGATCACAGTCTAATTTTTTGTCCCAATTTCTTACAACACGTATAACCCCCGAATTAACTTTTGGAGGAGGAGTAAATACCTCAGGTCCTAAGGTAAACAAGTATTCTACATCATAAAATGCTTGCAGTAATACGCTTAAAATGCCATAATCCTTATTACCTGACTTGGCGGCTAGTCGCTCCGCCACTTCTTTCTGTAACATACCTACCACCTCGACGCATTGGTCTTTGTATTCCAAAATCCTAAAAAATATTTGGGTCGAAATGAAGTAGGGGAAATTACCTACAATGGCAAATTTTTCCTCTCCAAAGATGTTTTCTAGTGGGTATCTCAAAAAGTCCCCATCAATTAAGCGGGGTCCGGTAAATTCTAAATAATTCTTTCTTAAGTAAGCAACTGACTCTTGATCGATTTCAATGAGGTAAGTCTCGTAGTCTTTCTTTTTAACTAAGTATTGAGTTAAAACACCCATTCCAGGACCTATCTCTAATACTTTCTTGTAGGCACCTTGCGGATTCAGTCCATTAACGATACGCTGGGCTGCGTCTAAATCATTTAAAAAATGTTGTCCTAAACTCTTTTTTGCTCTTACTTGCACGTGCTGATGGGGCTTTAAGAAGTAAAATTACGCCCTTTTTTGTACATTGTAAGCAAAATAGTCGAATAAAGCCATGGCAGGTTGGGCACAGAAATCCAAGGAAGAATTAATTCAGGAAATTAGACAGCTTAAAAATCAGTTGGATGTTCTCGAAATGACGGAGTCCACCTTTACGGGGACCTCGGCTAAAGAGAATCTAATCCGTACTTTAGAAAGTTTAAAGCTTTTTGGAATCATCATGGCCCTGGATGGGACCATCACCCATGCTAATGTTTATACCCATAAACTTTTAGGCTATGAACCTAACGAGTTAAATGGGAAAGATTTTTTTACCACATTATTGCCCATCGAAGAAAGACAGATTCGAAGGTCAGCATTTAATCAAGCTGTTGCCAATGGCGGATTATTTGAAGAGCGAGAAAGAACTTATGTAACTAAATCCGGAGAAATAAAGTGGGTGGAAGTTAATTCCACCATTGTTAGTGAGTTAGACGAACAGACCTATTTAAGTATCATTGGTGAAGATATCAGTGAAAGGAAAAAAGTAAGTGAGGCTTTAACCCGGTCCAATGCACAGTTGCAGGATTTGATTAATAATACCACCGACTTAATTCAAATTACAGGTATTACGGGTCGTTTTCTCTTTGTAAACCGAGCGTGGTTAGAAACCATGGGCTATACAGAGGATGAGGCACGAGATTTGAAATTGCTCGATGTCCTTCACCCTGAATTTGCATCCAACACCCTGGAGCAATTGGATTTGCTCAGTAAGGGAAAGGAGATTCCTGAATTTACTGCTGTATTTAGAAGAAAGGACGGTCGACGATTATATGTGAGTGGTTCAGCTACTTGTCGATTTGAAAAAGGAGTACCCACCGCTTTTCGTTGTATTTTACATAATTCTACTGCCAAAGTACGTGCAGAACGAGCCAGTAAATTATACTCTTCCATCGCCCAGGTAACGATCAATTCATCCAATTTGGATGATTTATATACCAATATTCACAAGCAATTGGGGGAAGTGATTGATGTCAAGAATTTCTTCATTGCACAATATGACCCAGGGAAAAGTTTTTTGTATTTCCCCTATTATGTGGATGAGTATTTTAATTCCAGGGTCCATTTTACCAAAAGAAAATTGGGTAATGGATTGACGGAATATGCCATCATGGCCAATAAACCTTTGATTTTGCATGATGATGATATACATCAATTGGCCAATGAGAAGAAAATTTACCTCTATGGTGTTGTCCCTAAAGTCATGCTTTGTGTACCGCTGAGAATTGGCGATCGGGTAACGGGGATAATTGGAGTCAAGTCTTACGAGCGTTCTAATAAGTACGAAAACCGAGATTTGGAGTTATTGGACTTTATCTCTGGACAGGTTGCTTTAGCTATTGCTAGAAAACAAGCAGAAGAGGCTTTGGCCCGTGAAACCGCTCGTTTGAATGCCATTTTTGAGGGTAGTTCCCACTTGATGTGGTCAGTGAATAAACGCTTGTTTTTGACCAGTTTTAACCACGAGTATTCGGATTTATTGGTTGAACAAATCAGTATAAGTCCTCAGATAAATATCAGCGCTGAAAAAATGGGTTTTCAGCTGTTGGCTCCGCCAGAGCGTAGACGTATGGAGGAAGGTTACAAGATGGCTTTTAGAGGTCAAAAACAGCACTTTGAATTGGAGCTATTAACCAAGACAGGGGAGGAGAAGTGGCTTGAAATTTATTTGAATCCCATTTTTTTAGAACATGGGACGATTGAAGAAGTTTCGGGTATCGCCAGAGATATTACGGATTTGAAGAAATACCAACATGCCTTAGTGGAAGCACGTGAACAAGCAGAACGGTCTTTAAAAGTAAAAGAACAATTTCTGGCCAATATGAGTCATGAGATTCGTACACCAATGAATGGAGTGATAGGCATGGTAGATTTATTAAGTGACACGCCTTTAAATGAAGACCAAGTAGATTACGTTCAAACCATCAAAAAATCCTCAGAAACGCTACTTCATATCTTAAATGATATTTTGGATTTAGCCAAAATTGAAGCCGGTAAGATGGTGTTACATCCTAATGACATTGTTTTAGATGATGTTTTGGATCGATTGATGGCCTTATTTTCCCAAGTGGCTTGTCAGAAAGGTAATACCTTGGAATATCATTTATCCAAAGATTTACCTGAGGTTGTGGTAGCGGATGAAACAAGATTGTTACAAATTCTTTCCAATTTGACATCCAATGCCTTGAAATTTACGGAACAAGGGAAAGTGAGTATAGATGTTTCAGGAGAAAATATCACCCAAGAGTCCTTGGATTTAGTGGTGAAAGTTCAAGATACAGGTATAGGCATTAGTCCTGAAAACTTAAAGATTTTGTTTAGTGCATTTCAGCAATTAGATAATTCCACTTCTAAAGTATACGGTGGTACTGGTTTAGGTTTAGCGATTTCCCGTGAATTCTGTAAAATGATGCAAGGGGAAATAGGAGTAGAATCTACTTTGGGCAAGGGTAGTACTTTTTGGTTTAAAGTACATTTGAAAGTAGGAAAGCAAGAATTGGTGCAGCGAAATAAGGAAGCTGACAAATTTGTGATCCAAGGAAAATTAGAAGATATACAACCCCATATTTTGTTGGTCGATGATAATTCCACCAATCGAAAGGTGGCTTCACAGATATTGGCTAAAGCGGGATGTATTGTTCAAACAGCCTCCAGTGGAAAGGATGCGATTCATTTATTGAGCAAAACGCATGAGTTTGATTTGATTTTGATGGATATCCAAATGCCAGAAATGGATGGAATGCAGACAACCCAACATTTGAAGCAATTGGGATTAGCTAGCTTGCCACCGATAGTTGCCATGACTGCCTATGCCATGAAAGAAGACCGTGAACGCTTTTTAGCGGTGGGTATGGACGATTATTTGGCTAAACCTATTCGAGCTCAACAACTGATTCAAATGGTGAATCATTGGGTTAAAAAGGGAGTAAAACCCCATGTGAAACAGGAAGTATTCAGTGAAGAACATTCCGTTAATCCCATTGACCAAGAGGCCTTGGATTCTTTATTGGAAGCCACTGGAGGGGATGAGGGTTTTGTAAAAAGTATGTTGTGTGATTTTATTCATGAGGCCAAGCAGCAAATCCAAGATGCTGAAAGTGCTTACCAGAAGAATGATTGTAAGGGAGTTCAATCGGAACTACACACTTTGAAGGGTAATTCAGGTACACTTGGTGCAGCCGAGGTGTATACGATATGTAAAAAGATTGAGGCTAAGGCCAAGGTCTGTGATTTCAAAGAATTTGAATTGGAAATAGAATTATTGAAACAGGCTTTGCATCGCTTTGAAGAGGCGGTTCAAGTACAATATGCCTGATTTTCGGACAAAATGGCTTATTTGGTTGTTTTTAGAAAGGATAAATAGGTCATTATTTCCGATTTTTCTCTGTGGATTAAGATTTGAATGGAAGAGGTCAAATTGAAAAAAAACAGATGAATCCTAAAAATTACACTTCCCAAGCGAGTATTGTGATTCAAAATTCAGTGGAGTTGGCGGCAAATGCTGGCCAGCAAGCCATTGAGACGGGTCACTTGTTGGCCGCGATTCTGCAAGATGATACCCAAACGGTTTCATTTTTGTTGAAAAAGTTGGGTATTTCATCCCAACAAATCCAAGAAAAGTTAAGTAAAATTATTAGCTCTTATCCCAAGGTTTCAGGAGAGCCCTTTTTGAGTAATGGATTGCAACAATCCCTTCAAAAGGCTGAAAAATGGAAGGAAACCATGGGAGATTCGTATGTCAGCGTGGAAGTATTATTTATTTCATTGCTGGATGGGAATGACGCCGTAGCGGATGCTTTGAAATCCTTAGGCCTCAGTACCGCTTCGTTAAAAAATGCCATTGTTGAACTTAGAGGAAATAGAAAAGTGAACGATCCACATGCAGAGGGTACTTACCAATCCTTAGAAAAATACGGTAAGAATTTGAATGATTTGGCCAAGGCTGGGAAAATTGACCCAGTGATTGGGCGTGATGAAGAAATTCGACGTGTCTTGCAGATTTTATCACGTAGGACAAAGAATAATCCCATTTTATTAGGAGAGCCTGGTGTTGGTAAAACTGCCATAGTTGAGGGTTTAGCCCAAAGAATTGTGTCTGGTGATGTGCCAGAAAACTTAAAATCTAAGATTATTATGTCCTTAGATATGGGTTTGCTGGTAGCTGGAGCCAAATACAAAGGTGAGTTTGAAGAAAGACTAAAGGCGGTTATTAAAGAAGTAACAGATTCCAATGGAGAGATTGTGTTATTCATTGATGAGATTCACACCTTGATTGGTGCGGGTGGTGGTGGAGAGGGAGCCATGGATGCAGCTAATTTGTTAAAACCTGCTTTGGCCCGTGGTGAATTACATGCCATTGGTGCCACTACGTTAAAAGAGTATCAAAAGTATATCGAAAAAGACAAGGCTTTAGAGCGTCGTTTTCAAGCGGTTATGGTGGAAGAGCCTGATGTTGCAGATGCGATATCCATTTTACGTGGTATAAAAGATAAATACGAGTTGCACCACGGGGTTAGAATTCAAGACGATGCCGTGATTGCGGCAGTTGAATTATCCAATCGGTATATCTCAGATCGTTTCTTGCCCGATAAGGCCATTGACTTGATTGATGAAGCTGCTGCTAAAATGCGTTTGGAGATTGATTCAGTACCCGAGGAAATTGATGATATCCAACGCAAAATCATGCAGTTGGAGATAGAACGAGAAGCGATTCGTAGAGAAAACAATAAGGAAAAAGAAACAATCTTAACTCGCGATTTAGCTGATTTATCCGAAAAAAGAGATGCTTTAAAGGCGCGTTGGCAGGCTGAGAAGTCGGTACTGGATACCATTCGCTCTGAGAAAGAGAAAATTGACAAGTTGAAGTTAGAAGCTGAACAAGCCGAACGTCAAGGTGATTATGGTAAAGTAGCGGAGATTCGTTATGGCCGTTTAGTGGAGTCAGAGCAAAAATTGAAAGATTTGCAATCGGCTTCTACGGGAGAGAATACCATGTTGCAAGAAGAAGTTACGGCCGAGAATGTAGCCGAGGTGGTAGCTAAGTGGACGGGTATTCCGGTGAGTAAAATGTTGCAAACTGAAATTGATAAATTATTACACCTAGAAGATGAATTACACAAACGTGTAGCTGGTCAGGATCAAGCTATTGAATTGGTTTCTGATGCGGTTCGTCGTTCTAGAGCTGGTTTGCAAGACCCTCGTCGCCCGATTGGATCCTTTATTTTCTTAGGTACCACAGGTGTAGGTAAAACGGAATTAGCGAAGTCGCTAGCTTCTTATTTATTCAATGACGAGAATGCGATTGTTCGCATTGATATGTCGGAATACCAAGAACGCCATGCGGTAAGCCGCTTGATTGGTGCGCCTCCAGGATATGTTGGTTATGATGAGGGAGGACAGTTGACAGAGGCCGTGCGTAGAAAACCTTATTCGGTAGTGTTGTTGGATGAGATAGAGAAGGCCCATCCGGATGTTTGGAATATCTTATTGCAAGTGCTAGATGAAGGTCGATTGACGGATAATAAAGGGAGAACAGCCAATTTTAAAAATACCATTATCATCATGACATCTAACATTGGTAGTCATTTGATTCAAGAAAAAATGGGACAAATGGAAGGTTGGAATAATCAAATCATCATGGATGAGACCAAAGAGGAAGTTATGACCTTATTGAAACAAGTGGTTCGTCCAGAGTTTTTGAATCGTGTAGATGAAGTGGTCTTGTTTGAACCATTATCTGAAGAACATGCTCGAAAGATCTTGGGTATTCAATTCAAAGAAATTCAGCGAAGATTGGCTGAGCAGCAAATTACTTTGGAAGCTACCGATGAAGCTTTAGCTAAATTAGCCAAAGACGGATATGATCCCAATTACGGAGGAAGACCAATGAAGCGAGTACTTCAAAGAGCCGTCTTGAATGAATTGTCGAAAGAGATTCTATCTGGTAAAGTAAAAAAGGATTCAGCCGTATTGATGGATTTAGATAGGGAAGGTAATGTGATATTTGATAATGTACCGAATCCAGAAGTCGTTTAAATGGAGATAAATTATAGAAAAGCCTGAGGATAATTTCTCAGGCTTTTTTTTAACGTTGTCAAGGTTTAGAACCTTGCCAACGTTGGGAAAATCGGGTTTATTGTATCAGTTTATTGATAATGATGACTCAAATTAAATATAAAAATAGAAATTAGTTTACTTATTAAATATGTACATAATATTGTACTTATATTTGTACAAATTTTTTAAACATGCTAACGACTTCTATCTCCGATTTTAGAAAAGATATCAAAAGGTACTTAGATCAAGTAACTGGAAATTTTGAAACCTTGATTATCAATCGAGGAAAAGATAATGGGGTGGTAATCATGTCATTAACGGAATATAATTCGCTTTGTGCTACTCAGCATGAATTGTCTTCAAAGGAGAATGTAAAAAGGCTGGATGCTGCTATAGAAAAACTGAGGTCAGGGGACGTTCAAAGTAAAAGACTGATGGAAGAATGAAATACATCTTTGTAGATGAATCCTGGGAGGATTATGTCTATTGGCAACAGACTGATAAGAAGAAATTAAAACGAATCAATGATTTATTGAAGGATATTTCCCGAAATCCATTTGATGGTATTGGTAAACCAGAGCCATTGAAGTTTAAATACGCCGGATTTTGGTCCAGAAGAATCGACGAGGAACATCGCTTGATTTATCAATATCGGGATGGAGAAATATTAATCGCCAAATGTCGATTCCATTATGACGAATAGAAAAGCCTGAGGTTAATTTCTCAGGCTTTTTTTTAACGTTGTCAAGGTTCCAAACCTTGCCAACGTTGGGAAAATCGGGTTTATTGTATCAACTAATTGATTAACTCAGCAGGAAAATTTTGGTAGCAAATCGGTCGAGTGAAGCGGTATATGGCTTGCGTACCTACTGATGTTCCTCTGGAATCACTGGTGGCAGGGAATGGGCCTCCATGAACCATGGCTGGCGAAACTTCCACACCAGTGGGGAATCCATTCAGTAAAATCCTGCCTACTCGTAAACTTAATGCTTCGATTAATTCAGGAAATGCTTTAATCTCTTCAATGGTTCCGTGAATGGTACCCGTTAGTTGACCTGGTAAAGATTCAATGAAGGCAATCATTTCTGCTTGGTTTTCTACTACCACAGCCAAGGTACTTGGTCCGAAAACCTCTTCTAATATCTCTTGATCTTTCATGGCTGCTTGTGCCGAAGTAACGAATAAGCTTGGAGAAGGAATGGCTTGAGTAGTAAACCGCTTTACATCAGGATGTTGGTCTAATTTTTCGCATCCCCTAGTAAATGCTTGCGCAATTCCTTGTGTCAAAAACGCATTCAATGACATGGTGTCTAATTGCGCGGCTAAATCCTGTAAAAATGCTTCATCGGATTTTTTAATAACAATTAAGCCAGGGTTGGTACAGAACTGACCTTGTCCTAAACATACTGATTGACTAAAATTAGCAGCAAGGCTAGCCCCATTGGCGGCCAGTCCCTCCGAGAGAAGAACTACCGGATTAATACTTCCCATTTCAGCATAAACTGGAATCGGATTAGGTCTTCTAACAGCTAAATCATACAAAGCTTTTCCCCCTCGGTAAGATCCCGTAAATGCAACTGCTTGAATGTCTGGGTGCTGCACTAAATAACCTCCTAATTCATGAGAAGTAGTATGTACCAAAGAGAAAATACCTTCCGGCATCTCCGTTCTTTGTGCCGCTTTTTGAATAGCTCTTCCGACCATTTCACAGGTATTGGGATGGGCAGGATGTGCTTTGAACACGACAGGGCAACCAGCAGCTAAAGCCGACATGGTATCTCCACCAGCTACAGAGAATGCCAATGGGAAGTTACTTGCCCCAAAAACCGCTACAGGTCCAAGAGGAATCTGTTTTTGGAACAAGCTAGGTTTAGGTAAGGGTTGACGGTCAGGTAAAGCGGGATCATCAATTGAATTAACCCATGCTTTGTTCTTAATAAAGTTAGCAAAAGCTAAAATTTGTCCTGTGGTGCGTCCACGTTCGCCCTGAATACGAGCAGTTGGCAATCCTGCTTCTAAACAGGCCATTTCAATCAATGGGTCGCCTATGGCCATAATTTCTTCCGCAATCGCCTCTAAAAACAAGACTCTTTTCTCGTCGGATATTTTTCTTAAGCTGGCAAAAGCTGTTTTAGCTTTAGCAATGGCTAAGTCTATTTCTAGCTTTGTTGCTTCATAAAAGGGCGTTGCAATCGCAATACCTGAATCTGCTTGCATGCCTTGAAAAGTACTCGTACCTAATTTGGAAAATGAATTTCCTATAATTTGTTCACCTGTAAGGTTCATTATGCTACAATTTGAATTAAAGTTCCGATGGGTTCAATTTGAATTTCGATGCGATCGCCTGATTGCAAAGTAAAAGGATGATCAGGTACTACACAGGTACCTGTCATCAAGTATGTCCCTTTAGAAAAGGACATTTCACGAGTAAGGTATTCTACCAATTCCGCATGAGTTCTTTTCATTTGAGATATTTGGGTATCCCCTTGGAAAACCTCATTTCCATCACGGAAAATACGCATATCAATTACCGTTTCAGGTGACAAAGCTTGGTCTGTAACCAGCAAACACGGTCCAATACCCGCTGCTCCATCATATACTTTGGCCTGAGGTAAATACAATGGATTTTCTCCTTCAATATCCCTTGAACTCATGTCATTACCAATAGTATAACCTGCTAATTGACCATGTGCATTAACGAAAAGCGTCAATTCCGGTTCAGGAACATTCCATGCTGAATCTTTACGAATTCTTACTTGGCCACCTTGTCCAACAGCTCTATGGCTATTGCCTTTATAAAAAATTTCAGGTCTAGGTGCAGAATATACTTTGTCATAAAATGTATCTCCTCCTGACTCCTTCGATTCTTCCATTCGTGCGACTTTGCTGCGCAAATACGTCACACCAGCTGCCCAAATTTCTTGTTGGTCTACCGGATGCAATAGATGAATGTCGCCAAAATTCACTTCCGTACCATGAGCAAAGGCTTTAGCACAAGCTTCAAATAGGTTTTCTTGATTGATGAAATCATCCCAAGAAGTGGCTTGATGAAAAATGGATTTATCCGATTGACTGGATTGAATGACATGTCCGTGAGGAGTACGGTACAGTTTAAAATAGTTCATTTGAAATAGGTTTATGTATTAATGTCGGCTAATCTTTTCCAATGCTTTTAATACTTCAGAAGCATTTCTTTGTGTAAAGGAAAGATTGAAAGTACAAAGATTGTCAATTTTTTGATTTAGTATTCGAATTGGTAATTTTTTGCAGATTTTCATGACCTCATTCAACTCAGAATAGGGGAATTCGATTTCTTCTTCTACCAAAGGTTCATATTCATAAATTTCAGCATGAGCTAATGCATCTAAACTGGCTTCTTTATAGGCATGAATTAAACCCGGAACCCCTAATAAAGTGCCCCCAAAATAACGAATGACTGCAATGAAAACATAATGCAGTTGATGAGATAAAATGGTATTCAAAATAGGTTTACCTGCACTTCCTGAAGGTTCTCCATTGTCATTGGAGCGGGCTTCCTCTTGACTGAACCCTAATCGATACGCATAGCAAATATGTCGGGCTTTGGGATGCAATAAGGCTAGCTCTTGAAGACGACTTTTAATTTCTTCTAGATCTTTCACCGGGTAGGCCATGCCGATGAACTTACTTCCTTTATCTTTGTACAGGCCTTCTGAAGGAGAAGCAATGGTTAAATATGAATCTTGCTTGGACATGAAAAGGATTAAATTCCCCGCAATTTATGCACAATAATTATTATTTCTTGCGAGTTCTTGCTTCAACCTTACGTCAAAAACTGATGTATGCTCGTCTAAAGCAATGTTTTTCCCAAGAAAAGGATGAATTGGTTTTAGGTTTTGAAAGGCAAAATGGAGAAGAGTTTTGGATGAAATGCTGTCTAGGACCACAGTTTTCTTGTTTGCAATTTCCTGACAACTTTCACCGGGCGGGAAGAAATTCCGTGGATTTGTTTTCAGATGTTCTTTTGGCAGAGGTACAAGAAGTGGAAATGTATGAGAATGAGCGTGCTTTTAGCCTACATTTTTTAGGTGATTTTGTTTTGCTTTTCAAAATGTATGGCAATCGAGCCAACATTATTTTGTTTCGTGATGGGGAATTTCAGAGTCTTTTTCAATCCAGATTAAAGAAGGATGCAAACATTTCTTTGTCAAATTTACATCGCTCCTTAGATCAAAGTTGGGAGGCATTCCAAGAGCATGATGGGAATTATTCAGCCTTGTTTCCCACTTTTGGAAAAGAGATAAAAGCCCATCTTTTGAGTTTGGGATATGAAAATGCCTTGTTGTATGATCGTTGGGAAATGCTTCAATCCTTAAAAATAGATTTAGAAGACCCAACCCTATATGTGTATCACCGAGAGGATGGGGTTTACCTTAGTTTATTGAAATTGGAAACAGAAGCCTTGTACGTAGGACATGATCCTTTGGAGGCTCTAAATGCATTATATAAGTATCATTTTTCCATTGGAGAGTTTTTAAAAGAGAAAAATCAGCTATTGAATTTTTTTCAAAGGGCTCAAGAGAAGACTCAATTATACTTACAGGACTTGTTGAATCAAGGAAGTAAAAGGGGAGCTAGCGTTCCTTATGAAGAGATTGCTAATATCATTATGGCCCATTTGCATTTGATTCCTGCCAATGTTAATGTTGTAGAACTGCCTGATTTTTATCGAGATAGCACCATAAAAGTTAAACTGAATGCTAGTTTAAGTGCAACTCAAAATGCAGAGAATTACTACCGCAAGTCGAAAAATTATGCCAAAGAGTTAGCCCATTGGCAAGAGCAAGTGGATCGTAAAATGGATGAAATCAAGCTTTGGGAGGAACGTTGGGAGCAGGTCTATCAAGCCACAAACCGAAAGCAATTGAAAGCTTTTATCCCTTTATTGACGAAAGATAGTTCTCAAAAGGTCGTAGAGGAAATTCCATTCAAGGTATTTGATGTACAAGGTTGGACGGTTTGGGTAGGAAGAAATGCCAAAAACAATGATTTACTGACCATGAAGTATACCAAACGTCACGATGTTTGGTTGCATGCTCGAGATGTGGCTGGTTCCCATGTGGTGATTCGAAACCCCCAGCAAAAAGTAGTCCCCAAACAGGTTATCGAGGAGGCAGCTGGCTTAGCGGCGCATTTTTCTAAAAGGCAACACGAGAGTTTATGTCCAGTGATCATCAGTTCAAAAAAGTACATTAGAAAGACGAAAGATTTATTAGCCGGTCAGGTGATTGTAGACCGTGAAGAGGTGATCTTAGTACCACCAGCCAGAATGGATTAAATCACATTTTGTCTAACTATTCTGCAATATTTTTTTATTTTCCTTCGGATTCCTCTAAATTAGTAAACTTTTGACCCATTCACTTTTATAAAAAACTATGCAATCTCAAGGTTTACAGTTACTCGATTACCTCGTGTTCCTCTTTTATTTTATTGTTGTTTCCGGATATGGTTACTGGATTTACAAACAAAGACAATCAAAAATTTCTAATTCCAACGACTTCTTTTTAGCGGAAGGATCTTTAACTTGGTGGGCTATTGGAGCGTCATTAATCGCCTCTAATATCTCAGCAGAGCAGTTTATTGGTACTTCAGGTGATGGTTTTAGATTAGGTTTAGCCATTGCTACTTATGAGTGGATGGCCGCTGCAACCTTATTAATTGTGGCAATATTCTTCATGCCAATTTATTTGAAGAACAAGATTTTTACCATGCCTCAATTCTTGACTCAGCGCTACAGTCCAACAGTCAGTTTGATCATGGCGGTGTTCTGGTTGATGTTGTACATTACCGTTAACTTAACATCTATTTTGTATTTAGGGGCTTTGGCAGTTACGACCATCTCAGGTGTCGACTTTACCGTATGTATGATAGGCATGTCGGTATTTGCTATTTTCATTACTCTTGGAGGGATGAAAGTAATTGGTTACACCGACGTTATTCAAGTAGTATTTTTAGTTTTAGGAGGTTTAGCGACTTCTTATTTAGCCTTGAATATGGTAACTGACCGTTTCGGTGGTTCAGGAGTAGTGGATGGTGTGAACCATTTATTAACGAAAGCACCAGAGCATTTCCATATGATTTTACAGAAAGGAAATCCTAATTACCCAAGTTTACCTGGTTTAGCGGTATTAATTGGAGGTATGTGGATCATCAATTTGAACTATTGGGGATGTAATCAATACATTACACAAAGAGCTTTAGGAGCAGATTTGAAAACGGCTAGAAATGGTATTTTATTTGCTGCCTTCTTAAAGTTGATGATGCCAATCATTGTGGTTTTACCGGGTATTGCGGCATATTTGTTGTACAAGGACGGTATGTTCCAAACAGAAATGTTAAAAGATGGCGTTTTGAACAAGGATAATGCCTACCCAGTCTTATTGAATTTGTTGCCTACTGGCTTGAAGGGACTTTCATTTGCAGCATTAACAGCGGCAGTAGTTGCTTCCATGGCAGGTAAGGCCAATTCCATCTCAACGATTTTTACTCTTGATATTTACAAGAAATACATCAACCCGAACGCTTCTGAAAAGAAATTAGTGAATGTAGGTCGTTTTGCGGTGGTGGGTGCTATGGTTACTTCCGTGATTGTTGCCCCAATGATGGGTATCGATAAAAAGGGAGGATTTGAGTTTATCCAAGAATACACAGGTTATGTTTCACCGGGTATTTTTGCTTTGTTTACTTTAGGTTTCTTCTGGAAAAGAGCCACTTCCAAAGCTGCCTTAGTAGCTTTATTGGGAGGTGTGACATTCTCTATTTTGACCAAATACATTCCTTCTTGGACAGGTGTAACAGAGTGTATGTTCTATTCTTCTTTCCCAGATGAAACAGGACGCATGATGATTCCATTCATGGATCGTATGGCCTGGGTATTTATTTTCTGTGTGACTTGTATGGTGATTATTTCATTAGCAGATCCTGAAAGCAAAAACAACCCTAAAGGATTAGAAATTGATGCTAGTATGTTCAAATTATCACCTTCGTTTATTGCAGGTGCTGTGGTGATTTGTACTATTTTGACTTTCTTGTACACCTATTTCTGGTAATCTCGAAACATGAAAGAAGTCTTTTTTATTCTTTTGTGTTTACATATTGCAGGGGGAGGCCTAGGTTTATTGGTAGGAACGTTGATTCTCTTTTTACGAAAAGGGGATAGGAACCACCGAAAACTGGGCCTCCTTTTTTATTGGGGCATGTGCCTTGCTGGAGCCACTTCCTTGGTCATGGCTGTTCTTCATCCCAATTACTTTTTGTTCATTGTCGGGATTTTTACTTTGTACATGAACCTAAGTGCCAAACGTTACCTTCGTTTTAAGAAGAAGGAACAGGAAGCGCAAGTAATTGACTACGTGATTTCGGTATTCATGTTAGTCTTTGGGATCATTTTTATTGTATTTGGAATCTACCTGTTAGTTCAAGCTAAGAATTTCGGTATCGTGTTTTTGGTCTTTGGAAGTATCGGACTTCGATTTGTCAGGCAAGATTATCTTTTCAGAAAGTCGGGTTACAGCATGAAACTAGCCTGGCTTTCCAACCACATTCAACGCATGATTGGGACTTATATAGCCTCATTAACGGCATTTTTAGTGGTCAATAGTTCTATTTTCCCTCAATTTATTCCTTCCTTTGTTTTTTGGTTATTGCCTGGCATCATCGTGGGTCCATTGATAGGACGCTTTGTCAAGAAATATACCCAAAAAGTGAAGCATTCATGAAGAAAAAATTACCCATTTTATTGGTGATAGCAGGTCCTACGGCAGTGGGCAAAACTGCCCTTTGTGTCGAGCTAGCTCAAAAGTTGCATACCGAGATCATCTCAGGTGATTCCCGACAGTTTTATCGTGAGTTGGCTATTGGTACCGCCAAACCCACTAAGGAGGAGCAAGGGGGTATCAAACATCATTTCATTGATTCTCATTCCATACAAGAATATTTCTCACCGGGTGATTTTGAAAGAGAGGCCTTAATCCTGTTGGAGAAATTATTTCAAAAGCATGAGGTGGTCATATTAACTGGAGGTTCTGGATTATACATCAAAGCATTATTGGAAGGATTGGATGAAATGCCTGAGGTAGATTTGGTGCTTCGTGAGCAATTGATGCAACAATTGGAGAAAGATGGTATTGCGCCATTGTGGGAGCAATTGCAGCGCTTAGATCCAATATATGCAGCACAAGTAGATCAACAGAATCCCCAACGCATTGTCAGAGCCTTGGAAGTTTGTTTATCCACAGACAAACCTTATTCAGATTTCCGAAAAAAGCAGTCGGCAGATCGACCTTTCCAAGCCATTAAAATCTGCTTGGATAGACCCAGAGAAGAATTATATGCACGTATTGATCAACGCATGGACCAGATGTTAGCACAAGGGCTTGTGAACGAAGCGATTCAATATCAAGAATTCCAACATCTTTATGCGCTGAAAACCTTAGGTTATAAAGAGGTTTATGGGCATTTGAGAGGCGAATACGATGAAGCAGAAATGGTCCGTTTATTGAAACGAAATAGCCGGCATTATGCCAAAAAGCAATTGACTTGGTTTAGACATCAAGGGGAATTTCAATTTTTACATCCCGATGAGGTGAAAGGGGAGGTTTTGAGGGTGGTCAATGTAGAATGAAGAATGAAGAATGTAGAATGTAGAATGCCGTGAATTTGGGAAGATATTCTATTTAATCCATTCATTAATAAGAAATTTAGGATTATTTACTCAATCGTCAAGGTGATTTTCCGGCCTAGACCTACTTCCAAAAGTTTGTACAAAGTGGAAAGTTGAATATCGCTATGTCCATTTTCAATTCTGGATATAAAACTTTTTTTCGTCCCAGTTTTTTCTGCAAGTTGTTCTTGGGTCATGGAACACAAGCGTCGTTCTTCTTTGATTACTTCACCAATGGCAAAAGCTTTGGCTTTGATATCGAAATCTATTCTTTTGATTGACCCAGTTTTACCATATCGATTTTCAAGATGTTCTTCAAAAGTCGTGATGCTCTTATTAGGTTCATGTGTAGCTTTCATCTTTTTCTTGATTTAATTTCTTCAACATATTCGGCTTTGATTTTTAAAGCTCTTTCAATTTCTGCTGGTGGTGTTTTTTGAGATTTTTTTTGGA
This sequence comes from Aquirufa aurantiipilula, assembly GCF_019923745.1. Taxonomy (GTDB): domain Bacteria; phylum Bacteroidota; class Bacteroidia; order Cytophagales; family Spirosomataceae; genus Aquirufa; species Aquirufa aurantiipilula. The sequence goes on along the minus strand of NZ_JAANOG010000011.1, from coordinate 68,096 downwards.
AACCATTGAATAGTATAACCACTTTTCCTTCGTCAAAACAACAAAATATTCTAAAAATATTACTTTGGAATTCAACTCGAATTTCATAAAGTCCGTCTGTTCCTTCTATATGGTCAAAAAACTTCTTTGGTACTCTTTCCGCGACTGTTATGACATATAAAACGTAATCGATTTTTTCTTTTACTTTTTCTGTTTGGTCATTAAAAAAGTCATGAAAATAATCTTTGTAAAAGATGATTTGTCTTACAGTTTCCATCAAAAATTTAGAACACTTACAAAGTTAACTAATAATGTAACAAGTGTGCAAGTGTTAAATGTACCTTGTCGTATAAATAATTTGAATTTATTCTTGAATATAAGCCCCTGTTATAGGTATTCGTTATGGCAATCTGCACTTTGGAATAGTTAGGAAAACTATAATACGGCAGTAAATTTAAAATATTGCCGATAATTAGAAATAGAAAAAAGGCTGATAAGGTCAAAACTAATACTAAAACGAGCTATTCGAAATAATTCAAAGCTAAAGAACATGTTTCGCATAGTCATTTCGAATTCTCCATAATAAGAAATGATTAAGCATAGAATTCTATGGTATTCGAATTTCCCATAATAATAACTTGACTTAGCGTAGAATACTAAGGCATTTCTTTTTTTTATAAAAAAGAAACAAAAAAAATCTGAAAAAAAATACGGTTAATCCCAAGACGAATTCTGCTGCGCAGAACCGATGTTCACTCCGTATATGGCTTTATTCTTTCATAGGGATTAGTCGTTCAATGTAGATTGAATAATGTAGAATGTAGAATGAGCCATCATCATTTATAATTTATAATTCATCATTTACAATTACCTTCCCAGTCGTTCCAATCCTTCGCTTGGATGAAGCTTTCCATTGAGAATGTCTTGTAATGTAAATTGAATGACGTGCGCATTATCTTTCTGAATGGCAATCTTATAAGTCTTCAAGAGTTAAAATTGCTAGGTGCACTAGATTTTCAACTTGTAAATTCCAATCCTAATAACTAATAACTCACAACTAATACCTAACCCCTGATCCCTATATTTTCAAATACTCTTCCAATCCCCCTTCTAGATTTTGGCATGAAATGCCTTTTGCTGATAGAAGTCGACACGCGATGTAGCTCTGCGTACCATTGTAACAAATGACAGTGATGGGTTGCGGGATCTCTTGGATTTCTTTAATACGGTCCAATAATTGATCGAGTGGAATATGAACTCCTCCCAGATTAAAGTCGTCCCACTCGCGGGGCGTACGTATATCCAGGAGGTGTAAGTGGCTGATTTGTTCTTTGAAAGTAACAGCCGAAATGGATTGCATCTTAATATCCTGCGGCCTGCCAAGCGAGCATTCCACCAATTAAATTACGGACTTTGCTGTATCCTTCGCTACTTAAATATTCTTTGGCACGACCAGAACGTGCTCCTGAGCGACAATGAACAATGATTTCTGCATCTTTATCTGCTTCAATTTCATCCAATCTTTCGGGCAATTCTCCCAAAGGGATTAATTGAGCACCAATGTTAAATTCATCAAATTCATGTTCTTCACGGACGTCAATGATATACAATGATTCATTGTTATCCATTCTCTCTTTTAATTCTTCTATCGTAATATCTTCCATGTGATTATTGATTTTCTCCTCCACCTACAACCCATAAGTCAATGGTGTCTCCTGGGTGAATGCTTGTTCCTGTACAAGTGGCACAAACTTGTTTAAATACGACTCCAGGTTGATAGGCATCATTGGCTTCATAATAAATTTTACCAACTGTCAGATTCATACCTGCCAAAATAATGTTGACTTCATCCAATGGTTTACCCACTAAATCAGGTAATTCCATTTCTACATTCGCCGTTCCATTTCCTATGAATAAATCGACCATAGTTCCTTTAGGAATCGTAGCTCCTGCCTCAATCTTACGTCCATTTACTTGCATTTCAATCACCTCTTTTACCCTAGGGTCATTGATTTCATGGACAATACCTTTTCTCAATCCAGAAATCAACAATTGTTGCTCCGCACTTCGCACTGATAAGCCTATTAAGCCAGGCATTTTGATGGTAGGAGGGGTTTCTGAATTGATGGTAATGTAAATTTTTCTACCCGACTTCACCAAAGCATTGGGTAAAGGATATTGAGAAAGTATCGTCAAAGGAGGTTTATCTGCCGTAAAAGTGCAATCGGAAATTTCATAGGTTAGGTCATTGGCATCCACCAATTCCTCCATTTTTTCCATGGTCATTCCCTTTAAATTAGGCACTTTAATGGTTTCCCCATGGTGGGTACTCCAAGGCAAATACACAAAAAAGAACCCGAAAAATAAAACCAGAAATAAGGAGATCAGAATCGCGATATGCGTGTACAGATCTTTTTTGGTTTGGGTAGGGATTTTCATCATGAGGGATGCGTTCAAATATTGGATGCAAGTTAGGGAATTGTCGGCAAAACAAAAACCCATTTTGTCAACCGAATCCCTAGTTTGGACATAAAAAAACCGGGAAGTATTCTAACCACCCGGTTCCCATTTTCTGCTGATTCTTAGTATTTGAATACTTTTGAACCGGCCATAACTTCTTGTGTCTTCTCGTTGAAGGTAACACGCTCTCCTGTGCGATATGCCGCGTTGGCCATGATCGTAGCAATGGAGTGTTGGTAACCTGCTTCAATTGGAGCATTAGGAGTTTTGCGTGAACGAACGCATTGCATCCAGTTTTTGATGTGCTCAAATGTTAAGCTATCGCCACCTGTGTTAGATCCAGTCTCAACTTTAGGACCTTCAATTTTCAAGGTTGGCAATAAGTTAGCCTGCATACCCATACCTCTAGCTTCTCCTTCCGTTAATCCACCATTCGGTGAGATCATGTTGGTATCTAAGTTCAATTCACCACCATTTGAGTAGTAAATTTCTTTAGTTCCACCGGCTGAGTTAGAGAAACGAGATGTAAAGCTTACCTGGAAGCCTTTGTTTGGTTGATCTGCTGGGCCGTAATCAAATACCGTAGTCATAGTATCTGCATTTTTACGACCATCATTCCATTGGTAAATACCCCCATTGGAAACAGCAGAACGTGGATGGGCCAAGCCTGAGAACCAGTGAACTGTATCAATTTGGTGTGACATCCACTGACCTGGAATTCCTGAAGAATATGGCCAAAATAAACGGTATTCTAAATATTTACGAGGATCAAATGAATCTTTTGGACGGTTCATCAAGAAACGGTTCCAATCGATATCAGATTCTTTTAAGTCTTTGCAAAGGTTCACTCTTCTCCAGCGACCTGGTTGGTTGACGTTCCACATCAACTCCACCATTTTGATATCACCGAATTTGCCCGACTTGATAAATTCATCCGCTGCCCAGTAGTTAGCACCACTTCTACGCTGTGAACCTATCTGAACAATTTTATTGGATTCTTTTACAGCTTTCAATACAGCACGTGCATCTTCCATAGTTTCAGCCAAAGGCTTTTCTGCATATACATCACAACCTGCTTTAACGGCTTCAATGGTGTGCAAGGCATGTTGGAAATCCGCAGTGGAGATAAATACCGCATCTACTCCTTTAGCTGCATATAACTCGTCGTTATTACGGTAAGTAGTGATTTTGCTTCCTAATTGGGATTCCAAATAAGCCTTTCCTTCTTCGCGTCTGCGGTTCCAAAGGTCAGATACTGCCACCATTTCAAAATTCATTTCTTTTTGTAAAATTTTGAATGGAGGAACGTGTGAGGAACGGTGACGGTCTGAAAAACCTACACAGGCTACACGAACACGGTCATTTGCTCCAAGAATCTTGCTGTAAGATTTAGGGCTGAAGGCAAATGTTCCTAAGGAGGCAACTGCGCTCTTTTGGATGAAATCTCTTCTTTTCATGTTAAAAATTATTTTTGAGGTATCGGTTGTTATTTAATTTCTCTGATTTTGATGTTCTTGTAAAATACAGAATCACCATGTTCTTGCAACAAGATTGGGCCTTTGGCTTTCATACCAAAACCCGGCCATTTGTTGTATTTACTATGAGCTACTAACACTTTATAAATATTGCTTCCACGAACGTATTCGATCACTTTGAAGCCATTTAACCAATGTTGAACCACATTATTTGGATAAACAATCACTCGTCCACGGTTCCAATCTCCAATCTTTTTAATGGCACGCTTGTCTTTGTCGGAAGGGATTAGGTCATATAAACTTGATAAAGTTCTATTGCCCTCTGTTCCTAACTTAGCATCTGGGTGCTTGTCGTCATCCAATACTTGAAACTCCAAACCAATAGCTGACATGCCTGAATTATAAGATTCATCGACAAAATATTTTACTCCAGAATTAGCTCCTTCGGTTAATTTGAAATCAAAAACCAATTCAAAAGCTCCGAATTGATCATTGGTTAGAATATCACCACCATTACCTGATTCTTTTCCACCTTTACTATTTACGTGTAAGGTACCATCTGATTCTACAGTCCAAACTGAAGGAGGAGCTGTAGTTTTGAAAGCCGAACGCCAGCCGTTTAAATCTTTACCGTTGAACAATAATTTATAACCTTGAGCTTCTTCTTGTGGAGAAAGGGTATTTAAGGTGTAATTTTCTACAGGAGTAGTTTTGTCCAAAGGACGAGGACGCATTTGGCTTCCTGTTTGAATTTTGATGTTTTTCCACATCACCTGCGTTCCTTCTTTTTGATCTTTACCAATGGCATGCACTTGGAAAGCAATGAATCCTTTGGCAGTCATATCATCTACTAAATAGGTAACAGGGATATTGTTTACCCATGTACGAATGGTAGTTCCGATAGCCTCTATACGGTAGTGATTCCATTCGCCTTTTTTGAAGGCTTTTTTAGCAGCTACATTTTCTTCGACTGGGTATAACCAACCACGACGAGCCTCATCATATAAGCCACCTGACCAGGCACGATCCGAAGGGTCTATTTCCACTTGGTATCCATGAACACGTCCATTCATGTAATCAGGTGTGGAAAGACTACGAATTTGAATACCGGAATTCATCGAATTGTCTACTTTAAGGTCGACTTCTAAGATAAAATCACCGTATTCTTTTTCAGTAGCCATGAAAGAATTGGGTGTATTGGCTACGGTAGTGCCTATCATGACACCGTTTTTGGCTTCGTATTTGGCTTGACCATTAAGTTGTTTGAATCCTTTGAACGTTTTACCATCGAAAAGACTGGTCCATTGTTCATTTTGCGCCAGAGCTGGCATCAATACTCCTAATGCAAGGAGTAGAGTTAATAATTTTTTCATAGTTTCTTTTAAATGTATTAATTACTCGTAAAAGTCCTAAAAAGAATTGATTTACTCAAATTCTCCAGATTAATCCTCGTATTTTTCTATAGGGTCTTGACCTTATCGATGAGGGGAGGAATTTGCTAGGGAATGAGTGTAGGCGAAATATTAAATTTGATTTTCGGGCTATTCCATTAAATTTGTAGATTAAATTTTCGCCTATATGAAGAAACAAACTCAAGCCATCCGTATTCAAGCCAAGCGATCACATAACCGTGAGCACTCGGTGCCTTTGTACCTTACCTCAAGTTTTACCTTTGAGGACTCAGAGCAAGGAAGGGCTATTTTTGCTGAGGAGATTCCCGGAAACATCTATTCACGTTACCAAAATCCTAACGTAGATGAGTTTGTAGAGAAGATGTGTATGTTGGAAAATGCGGAAGCTGGTTTAGCTTTTTCAACCGGTATGGCGGCTATTTTTTCTTCTATTGCTGGTATATTGAAGCAAGGTGATCATGTGGTAGCATCCAATGCACTTTTTGGTTCAGCGATTCAGATTTTAACTAAAATAACGGCAAAATGGGGCATCGAGTGCACTTTTGTGGATGGTCATGATATCAAAGCTTGGGAGGCAGCCATTAAAGACAATACCAAATTCTTTTTCTGTGAAAGTCCATCCAATCCGGGTTTGGATTTAATTGACATTGCGGAATTAGCGACTTTGAAACAAGGCAAGGATATCATACTTGCGGTGGACAACTGTTTTGCAACTCCCATTTTACAAACGCCTTTGGATTTAGGAGCTGACTTGGTGATTCACTCGGCAACGAAATACATCGACGGACAAGGTCGTGTATTAGGCGGAGTCGTTTGTGGAAAAGCTGATTATATAGCAGAAATTCGTTTTTTTGCTCGACATACTGGCCCATCTTTATCACCATTCAATGCTTGGGTATTGTCGAAGAGTTTAGAATTACTGGATTTACGCATGCAAAAACATGCGGAAAATGCACTGGCATTGGCAGAAGCTTTGCAAGGTCATCCTGCGGTGCAAGCTGTGAAATATCCATTCTTGAAAAGTCATCCTCAATATGAATTGGCTAAAAAACAAATGAAATATGGAGGAGGAATTCTGACTTTGGATATCAAAGGAGGTTTTGCTCAAGTGCAAAAATTGAGCCAATTGCTTCAAATTGTGTCCATTTCACCTAATTTGGGAGATACACGTACCATTTTAACACACCCAGCTTCTACGACACACTCCAAATTGTCAGCCGAGGACAGGGCTGCTGTAGGTATTACCGATGGACTAGTTCGTGTGGCTGTTGGTTTAGAAGCCATTGAAGATTTGAAAGAAGATTTCTTAAACGCTCTAAATCAACTATAATCCATGTGGATAGCCTTGGTGGTTTGTTTGCTATTACTGACTATCAATGTGGTGGTGGGTGTTTACGTAGAGCGTAAACTATCTGCGTTTATGCAGGACCGTTTGGGACCAATGGAAGTGGGAAAATGGGGTTTGCTTCAGGTTTTTGCTGATTTATTGAAGTTATTCCAAAAAGAAGATATTGTCCCTGCATCAGCTCAAAGACAATTATTTCTATTTGCTCCTTGGATTATATTTTTAGCTGTATTTGGTTCATTTTCAGTGATTCCACTAAGTTCTGGTAATTTTCTTCAAGGTAGTCAAACCGAAATGGGAGTTATGTTATTAATGGGAATTGTATCCTTGGATTCATTGGGGATTTTATTGGCTGGCTGGACTTCCAATAACAAGTATTCATTGTTGGGGGCAATTCGCTCAGCAGCTCAACTAATCTCCTATGAGATTCCCATGGGTCTGAGTATTCTTTGCGTGGTATTAATCTCATCCAGCTTGAATTTACAGGAAATAGCTTTGCAACAAGGCATATTTAGCCAACAGACCAATTACTTGTTTGGATTGTCATTTTTAGATTTGGATGTAACGCAGGTAGGGGGTATTCTTTCTTGGAATGTGGTTCGTGTACCTTTCTTCTTCTTTCTCTTTATACTCTTTTTTATCACCAGTTTAGCAGAGGCTAATCGTGCTCCGTTTGATATTCCAGAAGCCGAATCTGAATTAGTAGGAGGTTTTCATACAGAATACGCTGGGATGCGTTGGGCTTTATTATTCTTATCTGAATACGGCATGATGCTCTTAGTCAGTGTATTAGGAGTAATTCTTTTCTGGGGAGCATGGTATTCGCCATTTCCTAATATGGGTAGTTTACGACTTGCCGATTGGACCAATGGTACACCTGGCACTATCACAGGAACCATTTTGGGCTTTATTTGGTTGATGTTTAAAACCTATATCTTGATTGCTATCCAAATGTGGGTTCGATGGACATTACCTCGTCTTCGAGTTGATCAATTGATGTACTTATGCTGGAAAGTTTTAACGCCAGCCGCTTTAGTTTTCGTCGCAATATCTTCCATTTGGTCGATGTTCATGTAATTTCATTTCAGCATCTCGGGTATTATCCGTATTATTGGTTTTATTACCTCAAACCAACTGTATGATAAAACTCTTTACTAGAGTCTTTTGTGTCTTATGTTGCCTAGTCATTTTTCATAAAAGCTATTCACAATCCTCCACCACTACTACTTTACCCTATTTAGAAGGAAAAGTTATTGATGCTCAAACGGGAGAACCTCTTCGTGGTGCAGATATATCGGTAGATTTTAAGAAATCTGGAACCTCTACGGACTCCTCCGGTTATTATCGCATCTATTTACCTTATGGTGAATTTGTCGTTAAAATTGGCCATGTGGGCTATAATCCATTTCGTGCTAAGGTGTATATCAAAGGTAATACCACACTAAATGCACAATTGAACGATGTAACCAAGCAATTGGAAGAGGTGATTGTCTCCAGTGCAGCCACCAAACGTGATATTCAAACGCCATCTTTGGGGGTGACGGTTCTAAGTTTAAAAGGAATTAAAAAGCTTCCTACTATGATGGGGGAGGTCGATGTGATCCGCAGTTTACAAACACTTCCAGGTGTTTCTTCGGTGGGCGAAGGGGCCAATGGTCTAAATATTCGTGGTTCCAATGTAGATCAAAACTTGATTTTTATTGATAATACGCCCATTTTCAATCCAACACACATGTTCGGCTTGTTTTCTGTTTTTGCATCCGATGCAATACGGGATTTAGAGTTGTACAAAGGTGGTGTTCCATCCCGCTTTGGAGGAAGAACAGCTGCAGTTTTGGACATTAAAATGATTGAACCTAATACCGATAAGTTCAAAATGCAAGGAGGTATTGGTTTAGTTTCCAATCGGGTGATGGCCGAGATTCCCATCATCAAAGAGAAATTGTCTGTTTTGATTGCTGGGCGATTATCTGTTAATGATTTTATGTTCAAGTGGTTTGCCCCAACGGAATTAAAGAATATCCGAGCTAATTTTATGGATGTGGCGACTAAAGTATTCTATCGTCCCAATAATAAAAACACGATTTCTATCTCCAATTATTTAAGTCAAGATTTCTATCGAGTAGATTCTTTATTTAGTATTGAAAACGTTGTGGCCAAACGTACTTCTTTTGATTATGGACATAATAACCTAGCCATACATTGGAATCATTATTTTTCAGATAAGCTGAATATGATGTTGAGTGCTACCAGCACCTTGTACAAAACAAAAACCTATTCTCCTGACACAGTCAACACCATCGATTTACAAAGTTCCATTGATTATAAAAATGTTCACATGAGTTTTGATTATCAGCCTAGAGATAGTCACAAAATGAATTTTGGTGCTATGGCCACTCGTTATTATGTGAAACCAGGATCTTTGAATGATGGAGTGGTTTCTCGTGTCGCTAGAGTAGTTTTACCAGATGAACAATCCATAGAGACAGCCATTTATGCCGATGATGAATGGACTGTAAGTCCTAAGTTTACCATTCAAGCAGGCTTACGATATTCCCAATATTGGCGTTTGGGTGCGGGAATTGTTAACGAATACGCGCCAGGTAGGATGCCTTCGGCTAATAGTGTTATTGGTAAAAAAGTATATGGCGATGGCGAAGTAATGGCTTCTTATGGTGGTTTAGAGCCTCGATTGACCATGAAGTATTCTTTAGCAGAAAATACAACCATGAAATTTGGCTACAATAGAATGCAGCAATTCTTCCAATTGCTATCTAATAATACAACCCCATTACCTACATCTCGTTGGAAAACGGCTGATTCATTCATTAAGCCACAGCAATCCGATTTTTATTCCTTAGGATTCTTTAAAACCTACAACGAGAATGTGTATGAGGCATCTTTGGAAACCTATTATCGCGATGTGAGAAACACATTGGATTTTGTTTCAGGGGCTAATTTGCAATTGAATCCAAACATTGAAACACAGTTGATTACAGGAAAAAGCAAGGCCTATGGGGTGGAGTTGATGGTTCAAAAGAAAAAAGGTGAAGTTTCAGGTTGGGTTAGTTATACCTATGCACGTGCATTCAATCGAATGATTGGAGATTTTCCTGAAATTCAAGCAATCAATGGAGGTGAATGGTTTGCGACCAATTATGATAAGCCTCATACCTTCAATATGATGTTGAATATTCAACCAACTACACACCATAGTTTCTCATTTACCTTTGCTTATAATACGGGCCGTCCATTTTCATCTCCTTCTGGAAGTTATGAAATTGCAGGAAAGCGATATCCCGTATTTGCATCACGCAATAATGACCGTATCCGAGATTATCATCGTTTAGATTTCTCTTGGACTATCAGTAACCCATCCATGGTGAAAAAAAGATGGGAGGGAAGCTGGGTCTTTACTGTGTATAATTTATATGGTAGACAAAACCCTTATTCGGTATTCTTTAAATCGAATAAGCAAGCACTTCAAGCCTATGAGCTAAGTGTATTTGCTGCTCCATTTGTTTCATTGACCTATAATTTTAAATTTTTATAGAAATGCCTAATAAGTTAATTAGCTATATATTCTTGAGTTTTGTCCTGGTTTTCATGACCTGGGCCTGCATTAATCCCATCAAAGATTTTGCCCAAATAGACTCTACTTCCTACATGACCATTGAAGCGGACATTGTGAATGATCCTACCATGTGTAAGATACGTTTGACTAGTTCCGCCAATAAAATCATGTCGGTATTATCACTTCCTGTCACCAAGGCAGATGTGTACATCGTTGACCAAGCAGGCACTAAAACAACCTTCAAGGAGGTTACAGGAGGAGCCACAGGCACTTATTTGCCCCCATCCGGTTTTGCTGGAAAAGTAGGTTCCACTTATCAATTATTTATCAAGACCTTGGATGGTAGGCAATACCAGAGTAGCCAAGAAGAAATGAATCCCGTTCCTGAGATTGAAAATATTGTGACTCAATTTGAGGTCTTAGATCAATATTCCAAAGGAGATGTTCGCCGAGCTGGATATACGGTTTATCTTGATTTTAAGGATAGTCCTAAGGAAGGTGATTATTACATGTGGAATTGGAAACATTATGAACCGATATCCATATGTGCTTCTTGTGGAGGAGGAGGTACTTGGAATTTTAGACAAAATACTTGTATTACTCCTGCCGTTGCAACGGATCAAATCTTGAATTATACCTGTGATGGGAAGTGTTGGGATATTTCAACAAACAATGATTTGAATGTGTTTTCGGATGTTTTAACCAATGGTCAACGCATTGTAGGTCGTCAGGTGGCTCGTGCTCCATTTGATAATTACACCCCTTATTACTTTCGTTTAGAGCAAAGAGGTATTTCAAAAAGTGCTTTTACATTCTATCAAAGTCTAATCGCTCAAGTACAATCTAGTGGATCGTTATTTGATGTACCTGCTGAAACAAGATTTAGTGTTAATGTGAAGTCGGTTACGAATCCAACAGAAAAGATTTTAGGGATATTTAATGTATTCTCAGTAAGTAAGAAAATCTTTTACATTGACCGTACGAAGGGCATTCCTCCAGGGGAAAAGGCATTTATACCTCAAGTTCCAGGAGAAATGTTTTTCTGTCCAGGAGTTTCTCCAGGTTGTCAGGACCGCGTTCCTTGCTTTGAGGGGCCAACCAGAACAAAGATTACACCAGAAGGGTGGACTTTATAAGAATTTTGCATCATCTTTGCGGCAAATTAGGACAAAATGGTAGGAGTTTTATTGGTTAATTTAGGTACTCCGGATGCTCCGGATACAGGTTCAGTTCGTCGATATTTAAGGGAATTTTTAATGGATGGCCGGGTAATAGATATCCTATATCCTTTTCGATTTCTTTTGGTTAATGGCATTATTGCGCCTTTTAGGGCTCCTAAGTCGGCAAAGATATATCAACAACTTTGGGAAGAACGCGGCTCTCCTTTGAAATTTTATGGAGAAGATGTGCGCGATGCATTACAAAAGAGCTTAGGTGAAAATTACGTGGTTAAATTGGCCATGCGTTATCAAAATCCAGATTTACCATCGGTTTTAAAAGAGATGGAAAAGCTTCAATTGGAAAAATTGATCATCATCCCTTTATTTCCACAATATGCTTCTGCTACTACAGGTTCTGTTTATGAGCGAGTGATGGAACTGATGAGCTCTTGGCAAATTATGCCCAGTATTTCATTGGTTAGTTATTTCTATCAAAGACCTGGATTTGCCGCCTATTTTGCCGAAAAAGCAAAGAAATACCAAGCGGATCATGACTTTGATTATTACTTATTTTCTTACCATGGAGTTCCAGAGCGACATATTCGAAATGGTGATATCACGAAAAATACCTGTGTTTTTGGCACCTGTTGTGAGCAAATTACAGAAAAGAATCATGGATGTTATCGCGCTCAATGCTTTGAAACGACTCGCTTGATTGCCAAAGAAATGGGTCTGAAAGAAGGAACATTTGGAACAGCCTTTCAAAGTAGGTTAGGTAGGGACCCTTGGTTACAGCCCTACACAGATGAAACCATCAAAAAATTAGTGAAGGAAGGCAAAAAGAAAATATTAGCTTTTTCTCCTGCCTTTGTGGCTGATTGTTTAGAAACAACCATAGAAGTGGGTGAGGAATACAAGGAATTATTTGAAGAGGCGGGTGGTGAACACTGGCAATTGGTTGAAAGTTTAAACAATTCACCTGAATGGGTAAGTTTCTTGAAGGATTTGGTGCATCAATCATAATGCCATGATATACTTTGTTTTAAGCGTTTTCTTTGCCGTTTTATTGTTGGTCAATTTTAGGATGCATGCCAAATTTGGAGTGGACACTAGTTTGACTATCCTCTTAAATTATCCCATTTGTTTTTTAACGGGCTGGGCTGTTCAGCCTAATGCACTACCATTTCATTGGCCAGATTTGTCTTATTCAATGGGAATGGTGGCCTTGGGTTTGGGTTTTGTGCTTACTTTCCTTTTGACAGGTTTTTCGACCCAGAAAAACGGCATGGCGACAACTTCCTTGGCCAATAATATCTCTTTAGTTATTCCTGTATTATTTAATTTATTGATTTGGAATCGGGGAGGGGCTACTTGGACTTGGCAAATCATTGTTGGTTTACTTTTGGCTTTTGGTGCTATTTATTTCTGTAGCCCACAAATAGATGCAAAGGGGCAAAATAAATCTTTATTAGCTTTATTATTGGTGTTTGTTGGATATGGAATAACCAATACAGCCTTCAATTTTTTGAATGCAGAAGTTGCCATAGAAGCAGGGGGGACAATTCCATTCATGCTGATGATTGTGGCTGGGGCAATTGGTGCTTCAGTACTGGAATTAGTTCGTGGAACGATCTTAGGGAAATTTACTTGGAATAAGTCTTCTATGTTGGCGGCTTTTCCTTTAGGATTGCCTAATTTCTTCTCCTTTTACTTTTTATTGAAAACCTTGGATTACTTTGGTAACAATGGAGCGATAGTTTTGCCAATATTTAATATTGGAGTAATAGTGGGATCTACGGCCGTAGCCTACTTGTTTTTTAAGGAGAAAATAAGCGGTCGACAGGGCATTGGAATTAGTTTAGGCTGTATTGCTATTGTTCTATTACTACTTTAAAGAAATACATATGGAAGTTGAGATATTCACCTTGGCAGATTATGCTGCCGATTATGGACAAGGCAAATTGGTGATCAATGGCACGTTTGATAACATCACGGCCAAGGAGTTTCCTGCCATTCATCCATCTTGTGCTATTGTTGCCCGTATTCGAATAGCAAATTCGGAGCTTGGATTGCATTATTTCCAAATTGATGCTTTAAATCCACAGGGCGACAACTTCCATGAGCCATTTAAAGGAGAGTTCACGATACAAAAGAACCCCAATGCGGATCATACCACGTTGAATATCATTTGGAATTTAGTTCATTCCAAATTTGAGATGCCCGGGAAATACGCTTTTGAGTTCTTCTATGATAGGGAATTCAGAACGGGATTGAGCCTGACAGTAGGGGTGGTAGATTATTAGTTTTTAGTGATTAGTTATTAGGGATTAGATTCTTCAATTACTAATCACTAAACACTATTAAAGTACATTCGCTGTTTGCTCTTTGATTTTCTCTAATTCATCTTTCATGTTTACCACGATACGCTGGATTTGAGAATCATTGGCCTTGGACCCAATGGTGTTGATTTCTCGGCCAATTTCTTGCGCCATGAAATTTAATTTTTTACCGTTCCCTTCTTTTAATACTTCAAGGAAATATTCTAGGTGAGTCGCTAAGCGAACTTTTTCTTCAGAAATATCAAATTTCTCAATGTAATATACCACCTCTTGCTCGAAACGATTTTGGTCAAAATCTTCATTCAATCCTAAGTCCAACAAGGACTTTTTCATCCGTTCACGGATATTAGGCATACGAATCAAATCTTGCTCTTTTACAGCATCAAGTCCATTCTTAATCGAAGCAATGTATTCCTTGAATTTCTCTTCTACCACATTACCTTCTCTCAAACGAAAGGATTTACATTCTTGAGTCGCCTCTTGTATGATCTCAAAAATGGATTGCCAAAGGGCCTCTACTTCTTCTTCCGTTTCTTGGCTTTGTTCGGCCTGAATGGTATTGGGCATGGATAAAGCATGCAAATACAGGGCTGTTTCATTCACAGATTCTACCCCAACTTGCTTTGCTACTCGCTTTAATTCACTGAATAATTCTTCAATTTGCTTTTCCGGTAACAGGCTAGGAGAGGCCGTTTCCGTGGCCTTTTGCATAGTCAATGATAACTCTATTTTTCCTCGTTCTAATTGCTGAGTAAGGTAATTTCGTACTTCAATTTCTCTAGCAGAAAGCGACTTGGGCAGGCGACAAAACAAATCGGTGAATTTAGAATTCAAACTCTTGACCTCTACTTTGATTTGAAGATCTTGTATTTCTTTTTGGGCCTTCCCAAAACCGGTCATCGAATATATCATATACTTATACTTTCTTTTTTCTAAAATCTAATCCTAAGGACAATCCTAAGAATAAAATCAATCCAATGGAGGCCAAACCATCTATATTGCCTCCTGTCTCTACTGATTTCGGAGCAAATTTGAATTCAATTTGATGTTTACCAGCAGGTACCACCATGGCTCGTAATACGTAATTAGCTCGTACATGTGGCATTTCTTTTCCATCAATATAGGCTTTCCAATCTTGATTCCCTCGGTAATAAATCTCGGAGAAAACGACTAGTCCTGATGCACTTAATTGACTTTGATAAGTCAATTTATTGGGGGCATATTGACTTAAAATAACTTGTCCTGTACTTGGGACAGGTTGAAATTCGCCCAACCATTTTTTGTCTTGATTTTCCAATACTGCTTCTTGAGCTGGATTAATTTTTTCTATGGCATTCAAAGCCTCATCGGCATTGTTAGCCCATTTGATTTGAGATACAACCCAAGCATTCCCCAAAGCCGAAGGGTTGGTTTGAGCAATAGCTTGGTTCGTTGAATCCATACCAATTACATATTTGGTATTTAACATATTCAATACCGTCATTTGAGCTGGACTTCCAGCAAAATATTTCTCTATCAATTCTTGATATCGCCTAAGCTTAGCTCCGTGATATCCTCCAATGGAATGGTGGTAATAACTGGTGGTGGCATCGTTCATGAACGATACGGTCGAATTCAATACGCGGAATTGACTTTTATCGGCTAAGATTTGTTGATCCGCAGGACTTGGCTCTATATTTTCTTCCAGTGTGCTTTTAGAAACAAAGAATTCTTTTCCAAAATACCGTTTGGCAACAGGTGCAACATCCAAAACGAGTAAAAGTACCAATCCAAATACCCAAATGCTCTTTTTAACTTTCTCCATTGTGCTGACAAAAATCAATCCCGCAGCGAACAAAATAAAGAAGAAACTTCTCCAAGCATCTGAAGTAAATAAGGCAATACGATCTAATCGGATGCTATTCCAAATAGCAGTATTTAAGTTGGTATCTTGAATGAGTTGGATGCCATCTTGTGGTCCTTTGAAAGAAAGAAACAAATCAGGTAATAAGGCTAATATCAAACACAAACCGGCAGTAAAGCCGAATGATATCAATAAGGGCTTTTTGATTTGTTGAAAACTAGGTTTTTCTTTTGATAATTGAATTAAGCCTAGCATAGCTAAAGCCACCAATCCAAATTGTACAAATGACAAGACCATGGTAATGGCTCTGAACTTATTGAAAAGAGGAAAATGGTCAAAAAGGAAGTCATTAAAGCCAAAGTTTTTACCCCATGAAAAAGTAGTAAATAATAACGTAATGAAGATAATCCACCATTTTTCTTTGCTCTTGACATAAAGTGCCGCAAACAAAAATAAGAAGATGATGACAGCACCCGCATAGGCAGGTCCTGCTGTATAACTTTGTTCTCCCCAATAAGTAAATCCTTTTTCCACAAAGCCAAGCGATTGTTCTTCTGGAATACCGGCATCCGTCATGGTTTTGAAGGTATTGGATTTGCTTCCTCCTAAATCACCTTGGGAAGCTCCACCCATGAAATTAGGTATTAATAAAGTACCCGTTTCAGCAATTCCATACGACCAATCAAAGGCATATCCTTTATCCAGTCCATTACCTCTTGACGCGTTAGCTTTCAGTTCTGATGGACCGCGAGTAGTTTCTTTACTATACTCATAATTATTCCATAATCGCATCGTGTGCGTTCCTAAGGCTAAGACTAAGCCTAAAGCCATCCATAAACCATTGATTATCCAGCGCTTGAATTGACCAGCTTTAATCGCCTCAGTCAATAAGTAAAGCTTGATCGCACCAATAATGAAGAATAAATAATAGGTAATCTGAATGTGGTTGGCATATAATTCAAGTGCCATGCCCAAAGTAAAAATGGCTAATCCAAGCCACTTTCTTTGTCCCCAACACAGTCGTAAACCCGCCAAAACCACTGGGGCATACGCTAAGGCTAACACCTTAGAAGTGTGTCCTGCTGGAATAATGACCATGTTGTAAGTAGCAAAGGCATAAGCAACAGAACCGGCAAATCCTAAAATTGGCGAGATGCCCAAGGCCCATAAAAATAGGTACATGCCAAGCAATTGCAAGAAAATAAGGTTAACAGGGTTAGGTAGGATATTAGTAATCCAGCTACCTAGGTAGCTGGAGATACTGTTCGGATAAGAGCCTGAAATTTGGTAGGATGGCATTCCACTAAACATGGAATTAGTCCACCAGGCATCTTGTCCTGTTTCATTTTTAAATTGAACACTTTCCCTTGCCGCAGCTTGCGCCTGCTGTATGTCGTGCTGAATCAATACTTTCCCCTCTAAAACGGGGCCACAATAAAGAAATGCAATGATGACAAAGCCAAGTATGACTAAACCATGTGGCAAAAAGGAACGAAAATCAATTTTCATGCGGGTGAATTATTTAATCGCGACTAATTCTAATTCAAAAGTTAAATCTTTTCCAGCCATTGGGTGGTTCGCATCCAATGTTACATGCGTATCTGTTAAATCAGTCACAGTTACTTCTATAACATGTCCGCCATCTTGGTGCATATTTAAAGTAACGCCCAATTCTACTGGAATATGAGATGGAATTTGATTTCTTTCAATGGTTAAGGTGTTTTCTGGAGAATGCTCGCCATAAGCTTCTGCAGCTGGAATAGTAATGGTTTTTTTCTCACCAATAGTCATTCCAGTCACACCATCATCAAATCCTTTGATAACCATGCCAGAACCTAATTGAAATTCTAATGGGTTGCTTCCAACGGACGAATCAAAGATACTGCCATCGGTATGTTTTCCTGTGTAATGAACGGCAACCTGGTCGCCAGTTTTTGCAATAGACATAATGTATTGTTAAGTGTAAAAAATCAGGGACAAAGGTCAGTATTTTTTTATTAATCGAGGCATGAATAGAGGAAGATTTTCGACTATTTCATCGTAACGACACTGATACCTGCACCTCCGCGGTCGGCATGTTCATCCTGTACCTGCTTGATTTGGGCATAGCGTTTTAATTGCTCTCTAACCAAACTCCGTAAAATACCATCACCCTTTCCGTGTAAAATTCGTACTTCAGGAGCGCCTAAAAGCAACACATCGTTGATGTATTGATCCAAAGTCACCCAAACTTCCTCACCTCTTTTGCCTCGTAAATCTAGTGTTAAGCTAAATTGCGCCATTCGGTCATTAATGTCAATGCCTTTTAAAGGAGCAGTTTTGATTTTCTCTGTTTTGGGAGCTTGGACCTTTTGTAATCGCTTTAATTTAATAGTAGAACTAATAGATCCTAAGGCCAACAATGCATCTTTGCCTTTGATTTCTAATACTTGACCTACTGTTGGTTCACTACCTCCATCTTGTATCGCAACCCAGTCCCCGACAGCGATTGGACCACTGATTAGTTTGACAATTGGATTCGATGCTGGTTTAGGTTTTACTGGAGCCTCAATGAGTGATTTTTGGGCAAAATCATCCAGCTTTTCTCGAAGCACTTTGGTCTCTTCCTTGCCAGCTGCTTTTTCCTTAATCTCTCGAATGGTTTGCTCAATTCGTTGATTGGCTTCTTTGACCAATTGTTTAGCTTCAGCCTTGGCTTTATTGATGATGTTTTTTTGCTCTTCTTGCAAATGATTTTTCAACTGCTCATATTGCTGTTTGATGGCATCTACTTGTTCATTTTGAAGACTAAGGCTATTGTTTTTACTTTGCCAAATCTGCTTCTCTGTTTCAGTTTCTAGTAAAAGCTTATCAAAATCAACCTGCTTTTTACCGAGTTTTTTTCGGGCATTTTCAATGATACCCGTTGGTAAACCTATTTTTTGAGCAATTTCAAAAGCAAATGAACTACCTGGTTTACCCATATCTAAGATAAATAAAGGTTCCAAATGTGCTGTATCATAGCGCATGGCAGCATTGAATAATCCTTCTTTGCGGTCGGCTAAACTTTTTAGATTACCAAAGTGCGTATTGATAGCACCATAACAACCTTTATCAGCCAATTTTTCCAGAATAGCTTCAGCAATGGCTCCTCCTAAAGAGGGTTCAGTACCTGTACCAAATTCATCCACTAATACCAATGTTTTTGCATTGGCATGTTGAAGGAAATAACGCATGTTACTCAAATGAGAACTATAAGTACTTAATTCATTTTCTAGATTCTGTTCATCTCCCATATCTAGAAAAATCTGCTGAAAGAATCCCATGCTAGAGCCTTCTTCGATTGGCACCAAACATCCTGATTGATAAAGATATTGCAATAGCCCAACGGTACTTAAGGTGACAGATTTACCTCCAGCATTTGGGCCAGAGACTACCATAAGTCGTTTCTTTTCGTCTAAATGAATCGACAAAGGCTTAATTTTTTTACCTATTTTCTCCAGAGATTTTTCTAATAAAGGATGACGAGCATTTCGCCAATCTAAACTAGGTTTTTCCTGTAAATGAGGTAAAATAGCACGGTGTTCTTGGGCCCACATGGCTTTTGCGCGTATAAAATCAATCAAACCTAACCATTGTAACCATTGAGTCAACATAGGTACCATGGGTCTTACACGGTCAGATAAACGTGAAAGTATCTGAATGATTTCTCGCTTTTCTGCCGACTCCAAAGATTTGATTTCATTATTGGCTGTTAACGCATCGGCAGGTTCTAAAAATACGGTTTTACCTGTATCAGATTCATCTTGGACAAAACCTTTGATCTTCCGTTTATGTTCAGCTGCCAAAGGAATTACCATTCGACCATTTCTGAGCGTCAAGGAGAAATCCTTAGAAATCCAGCCTTGTTGTTGTGCTTGATTCAACAGACTATCAAGCTTCTTCCGCAATCCTTGCTCTTCGGCATTTTTCTTCCTTCTAATCTCTCCTAATTCCGAGGATGCATTTTCTTTTATTTGTCCATTGGCATCAAATACCCTACCTAATTCTTGCAAAACAGGTAATAATTGCATGTAATCCTGATCTGAAATCTCTGCGATTTTTTGGGAATACTGACGAGTTAATTGATGTAATTCTGGATAGGTTTCAGCATCTAAAAGGTGAAAAAATCGAATGCATTGGTAGAGTACATCCAATCCCCTTTGCCAATCTCTCCATTGGTCGGCTGATAAATAATTTCCTTCCAAGGTTAACGGAGCAAGCCATGGACGTAAGTCATAATAATCTACTTGTGGCCATTCTCCTCCACGCTCAGCCATCAATTGCTTCATTTCATGCACTTGATTGACCCATTGTTTTACTAAGGGAAATCGATTAGAAAAGCGCATTTTTTCTGCGAATTCTACTCCCATCTGGCTGAGACAAGCTGCTTTGATGTCGGACTGAACATGGCTAAAGCCTATTTTGTCAGCTAATCCTTCAGGGTAATTCATGCGGTATAAAAGGCTTTAATTTTGGCAAGTAGTACCTCGTTGATTTTGCGGTAACTTTCAATGGTCCATCCAGCTACGTGTGGACTGAATAGGGTAGCAGGATAGGAACTTATTTGATCAAATAATATTTTTTCTTCTGTTGACCAAGTATTGATTTTTTCATTAGGTAAAACATCCAATATAAGTCCTTGTATTTGACCACTTTGTAAGCCTGATAATAAGGCCGGCAAAGGAGTAATGGCACCTCTTGAACTATTGATGAGGACAATGGGCTTTTTAAATTGAGATATCCATTGCTCATTTACCATACCGCGAGTTTCCTCTGTTAAAGGGATATGCAATGAAACAATATCTGCGTGATCAAAAATATCCTGCATATCAGCATTATACCGACTAACGGGTTGGTATTTGTCATAAACCAACATGGTAGATCCAAAGCAGCTTAAACGACTAGCTACCGATTGTCCCATATGTCCATAACCTATGATACCAATGGTTTTTCCAGAAATCTCCCAACCTCTGTTTCCTTCTCTGTCCCAGATTCCTTGCCTTACTTCTTTGTCGGATTTATGCATATGATGAGCTAGACTTAATAATTGACCAATTACATGTTCAGCAACAGCTTCTTTATTGCCTTCGTTTGCGGCAAAAACGGCTACGTTTTGTTGATGGGCAGCTTCTAAATCAATCAAATCCAATCCTGCCCCTGCTCTTGCAATAAATCGTAGAGAAACAGCTTTTGTTAGAAATGAAGTATCAATTTTGAGCTTACTTCGAACCACTAAACCTTCAAAATGAGCAATTTGTTGAATAATTTCCTCTTTGCTCCATGTGCTTCCATCTACCACAGAAAATTGCATAGCCTCCAAGCCAATGGCCATGGATTCATGTACTTCATCGATGATTAGGACTTGGGCGGGCATGTTATGCTTGCATTCTATTTTTTACTAAATCCATTGCCAAAAAGATGGCATTCATGAAGGAACTAGGATCAGCTTCATTTTTACCAGCTATATCATAGGCAGTTCCATGATCTGGAGATGTTCTAATGATGGGAAGTCCCGCAGTAAAATTGACACCGGTATCAAAAGCTATGTATTTGAAAGGTATCAAACCTTGATCATGATACATACCTAAAACGCCATCAAATTCTTTGAATTGTGCTTTACCAAAAAAACCATCGGCTGGATATGGACCAAACACTAAATTTCCTTTGCTTCTAAATTCGTCGATGACTGGTTGAATGATTTCTAATTCCTCTTTTCCTAATAAGCCCGATTCTCCTGCATGAGGGTTTAATCCTAATACAGCTAATTTGGGTTTATCAATAGAGAAATCTTCTTTCAAACTCTTTAAAAACAAACTGATTTTATCTTTTAGCAATTGGGCATTCAAGGCATTGCTTACTTCTTGTAAGGGTAAATGTCCCGTAGCAACTCCCATACGTAGGTTATCACTTACCATCATCATTAATGACGATTTGGCATCAAAACGTTCGGTTAAATATTCTGTATGTCCAGGAAATGAAAATGCCTCAGACTGAATGTTATGTTTATTGATAGGAGCAGTCACCAAGGCAGATAATAAGCCACGATCTAAATCTTTAATCGCCATTTCCAGGCAATCAAAGGCGGCTTTTCCAGCTTCTTGGGTTACTTTTCCAGGTTCAACCATGGTATCTTTATCGTCCCATGCTTTCACTAAATAACTTTGACCTTCTTGTACCTGATTAAGGTTGTCAACTATTTTGATAGACCAATCTTTCAGCTCTAATTTTTGTCGGTAGAAATCCAATACCTTTTTAGAACCATAAATGACAGGAGTACACCATTTCAAAATTCTTGGGCTACCCAATGCTTTTAAAATGATCTCAGGGCCTATGCCATTATAATCACCTAGGCTAATACCAATCAAAGGTTTATTTGTGTTCATGCTTCAAAAATTCAGCCTGCAAGTTAAGAAATTTCGAGGGAAGAGGGCTTGATTTTTTTTGTGGTCCCTTTTTCGGAAAATAATCTACCGGCAAATTAGTAACGAACCCTATAATTATTGTAAATTTTTAATATTCGGCAAAGAAAATGGGGCAATTAATGCAAAAATGCCAATTATTTTAGCATTTTTGTTAGAATGCAATAATTGAAGATAATGCCAAAGTCATACGTAAGAAAAATTTCTAGTCTCCTTATCGCCAATCGTGGTGAAATCGCTATTCGTATCATGCGTGCTGCCTCCGAATTGGGGATTCGGACCGTCGCTGTTTATACCTTTGAGGATAGGTATTCCTTACACCGTTACAAAGCGGATGAAGCCTACCAAATTGGTAAAGACGATGAGCCTTTAAAACCTTATTTGGATTATGAAGGATTGATTGCTTTATGTAAAAGCAAAAACATCGATGCGATACATCCGGGATACGGATTTTTATCCGAGAATGTCAATTTGGCTCGTCGTTGTAGGGAAGAAGGAGTTGTCTTTGTAGGTCCTTCTCCAGAGGCGATGGATGCATTGGGTGATAAAGTTGCTGCGAAAGTTGCGGCCATGAAAGCCAATGTTCCGATGATTCAAGATTCAAAGGGAGATTTGTCAGTTTATTCATTGGCACTTTCTGAAGCCAAAAGAATTGGTTTTCCAGTGATGGTGAAAGCGGCAGCAGGTGGAGGAGGAAGAGGTATGCGTGTTGTTCGTTTAGAAGAAGATTTAGAAAAAGCTTACAATGAGGCTCGAAATGAGGCAAAGAATGCCTTTGGTGACGAAACGATTTTCATAGAGAAATTCATTGATCAGCCCAAACATATAGAAGTACAGTTATTGGGTGATCAACATGGTAATTTGGTGCACTTATATGAACGCGATTGTTCTGTTCAGCGCCGATTCCAAAAGGTGGTAGAAATAGCACCTTCTTTTGGTCTCAAAGACGAAACGAAAAAGAAATTATACCAATATGCTCTTTCAATAGGTAAAGCAGTAAACTACTACAATGCCGGTACGGTAGAGTTTTTAGTTGACCGTGACGAAAACATTTATTTCATTGAAGTTAATCCTCGTGTTCAAGTTGAGCACACGATTACGGAGGAGGTAACAGGAATAGATATCGTTCGTACCCAAATATTAATTGCTCAAAATTACAAACTGTCTGATCCTGGTATTTACATCCTGTCACAAGAAGATATTCCTTTGAGAGGATTCGCTATTCAATGTCGAATTACCACCGAGGATCCAACTAATGGCTTTAAGCCAGATTTTGGTACTATCATTGCCTACCGTAATGCTGCTGGATTTGGCATAAGACTAGATGAAGGTTCTTCTTATCCTGGAGTAAAAATATCTCCGTATTTTGATTCCATGTTGGTGAAAGTTTCTGCTAAAGGAAGAACTTTATTAGGAGCAGCTGAACGCTTAAATCGTGCATTAACTGAGTTTCGTATTCGTGGGGTGAAAACTAATATTCCTTTCCTAAGAAATGTAATTTCACATCCAATCTTCCAGAATGGTCAGTGTACCGTTCAGTTTATTGATACGCATCCAGAATTATTTAAGTTCACGCCAACCCGTGACCGTTCTACAAAGGCTTTGCGCTATTTAGGCGAAGTGATTGTCAATGGAAACCCCGATGTTAAGGTCAAACCTACGGCGAGTTTCAGACCACCAATTATTCCATATTCGGATGCTTTGTCTGATTTTCCAAAAGGCAATAAGCAGTTGTTGATGGAATTGGGACCTGAGAAATTTGCCAAGCACATTCGTGAGACGAAGCAAGTGTTATTTACGGATACCACATTCCGTGATGGTCATCAGTCGTTATTAGCTACACGTGTCAGAACACAAGATATGTTGGCTGTGGCTTCGGGCTTTGCCAAATCTTTTCCTCAATTGTTTTCCATGGAAGTTTGGGGTGGTGCTACGTTTGATGTAGCTATGCGATTCCTTCAAGAATCTCCTTGGAAGCGTTTACAGGAATTCCGTCAAGCTATGCCGAATATGTTGCTTCAAATGTTATTCCGTGGATCCAATGCTGTGGGATATTCGGCCTATCCGGATAATTTGATTGAGAAGTTCGTAGAGAAATCATCGGAAGCAGGAATTGACGTCTTTCGTATTTTTGACTCTTTGAACTGGGTGGAGGCAATGAAAGTGTCGATTCGTGCAGTGAGAGAAAGAACTCCTGGTATTGCTGAAGCAGCCATTTGTTACACTGGAGATGTATTTACCAATGAGAAATATAATTTACAGTATTACTTGGATTTGGCTCGTCAGTTAGAAGATGAGGGAGCTCATATGTTAGCTATTAAAGATATGGCTGGTTTATTAAGACCTTTCCAAGCAGAGCTATTAGTTAAAGAACTTAAAAAGGCAGTGGATATACCTATTCACTTGCATACACATGATACGGCATCAATTCAATCTGCTACTTATTTAAAGGCAATTGAAGCGGGAGTAGACGTGGTTGATGGTGCTTTAGCTGCAATGTCAGGACTAACCTCTCAACCGAATCTGAATTCTTTGGTAGCGATGATGCAAGGTCACGCTGACCAAGATTTGATAGATTTAGAGGAGATGAATCAGTATTCCAACTATTGGGAAGCGGTGAGAACTTGGTATACACCATTTGAATCGGAATTGAAGGCGGGTACTGCAGAAGTATATGATAATGAGATTCCAGGAGGACAATATACCAACTTACGTGGACAGGCAGTTGCTCTAGGCGTAGGGGATAAATTTGAATTATTGAAGGATAATTATTCTGAAGCCAATAAGTTATTTGGTGATATAGTTAAGGTAACACCTTCATCCAAAGTAGTAGGAGATATGGCTATTTTTATGACTGCCAATTCTTTAACCGCTGAAGATGTATATGCTAAAGGAGCAACGCTTTCTTTCCCAGAGTCAGTAAAAGATTTCTTTAAAGGAGGTTTAGGTCAACCATATCAAGGATTCCCTAAACAATTGCAGGAAATCATTCTGAAGGGGGAGACACCGATGGAAGGAAGACCGAATGACCATTTGGCACCGATTGATTTTGATAAGGATTTTGCAGCTTTTCAAGCGAAATTCCCAGATAATGAAGGCGGATTCTATGATTACTTGTCGTATAAAATGTATCCGAAAGTATACGAAGATTACTACAAGAATCACCAAATTTATGGCGATTTAACGGCCATGCCAACACCTGCATTCTTCTATGGCTTAAAGCAGGATGAAGAAATCATGATTACCATTGAGCCAGGAAAAACGATTATTGTGAAGTTCTTACACATGTCTGAGCCTGATGAGTCAGGTTTACGTAATGTGACTTTTGAATTGAACGGTCAAGCTAGAAGAATTAAAGTTCTTGATAAAAATATTAAAGTAGAACGTCCACAACACGTTAAGGCTTCTCAAAAAGGAGATATCGGCGCACCTTTGCAAGGACGCCTAAGTCGTATCTTGGTGAAACCAGGCGAAGAAGTAAAGAAAAATGCTCCTTTGTATGTGATTGAGGCTATGAAGATGGAGTCTATTGTTTCAGCCCCATTTGAAGGAATCATTGGAAATGTAGTGCTACATGAGGGAACAGTAGTAGAGCAAGAAGATTTAGTTTTGACTTTGGAGGAGGCTAAATTACCAGAACCTAACGTAGAAGAATACTTATTTGTCTATGGTACGCTTCGTCGTGATTGTGGTAATGACCTACATCGTTTATTGGCGAGAAATTCTGATTATGTAGGTATGGCAACTTACCAAGGTCGCATGTACCAAGTAGCAGAATATCCAGGTATCATTGCTTCTGAAGATCAGAAAGATCAAGTGATAGGTGAGTTGTATTTATTATCAAATACAATTAAACTATTGAGTGTTTTGGATGAGTATGAAGAGTTTGATGCGGATAAGCCAGATAAAAGTTTGTTCGTAAGAACTAAAGTTTCAGTTCAACTGAATGGACAAGAGGTTGAAAGCTATGCTTATTTGTACAATCGACCTACACAGGCAGATACACAAATTGTTTCAGGAGATTATTTAAAGAAATAAGATGAAAGTTTTCATTGGAATATTACTTTGTCTATTTACAAGTAATTTGATGGCTCAAAAGGCCTTGTTAAAGGCACATGCGCATAATGATTATGAACATACTAAGCCATTCTATGAAGCATTTAATTTAGGCTTTGGTTCCATTGAGGCTGACGTGTATTCCATCAAAGGAGAATTATTAGTAGCCCACGATGTAAAAGATGTCAAGGCAGATAGGACTTTGAAAACTTTGTATATTGATCCTATAGTGAAGGTTTTATCTGAAGATAAGCAAGGGAATTTTCATCAGTTCTTAATAGATTTTAAAACCAGTGCTGATTCGACACTACCCGTTTTGATTAAGGCATTGGAGCCTCATAAAGATTTATTCCTTAAAAGAGGTTTGAGAATTGTGATTTCGGGCAACCGTCCAGCGATTAAAAACTATGTATTGTATCCATCATGGATCACATTTGACGGACGGTCTACCGAAACATATCCAGCTGGATTAGGAAATCGTGTTGTTTTAGAAAGTGAATCTTTATATAAATTTGGCGCTTGGAGTGGACAAGGCCCGATGAGTCCAGAATTAAAAGAGAAATTGAAAGCTTATGTAGAGCGAGTGCATGCTCAAGGAAGAAAATTGAGGTTATGGGCTACTCCGGATAGTTTATTGGGGTATCAAACCTTATATGATTTGGGAGTTGATTATATTGGGACGGATCATTTGAGTGAGTTAGCCGATTTCTTGAGATTAGCCGTTAAGTAGAAATTACAAAACCTTACCTTTACTTTATAAACCTACAACTATGATTAAGCGTCGGGAGTTTCTCCAGCAAAGTTCTTTATTGGCCTTGATGGCCTCTTTTCCTGCATCTGTAGCAGATTCATCATTCAAAATGGGTTATTCAGCCATTACTTGGGGAGGAAAAGATGAACAAGCTATTTTAGATATTGCTTCTTTAGGATTCAAAGGAATTCAGTTGAGAGCTAATTCTTACACTAAATACAAAGATAATTCACAGGATTTAAAAGCATTATTGGATGCATCCAAGCTTCAATTAGTGATGTTTTCCAGTGGCAATGTAGAAATAGATCCTGCCAAGGTTCCGGCCTCGATTGAACAGCATGTCAATCATGCCAAATTTGTTAAAGCTTTAGGAGGAAATTCCATTCAATTGACGAACAGTTTACGTAAGAAAGGTGAAAATCCAAGTCAAGGCGATTTGTTGAAATTGGCTGAAGTGATGAATGAAATTGGAAAAAGAACTAAAGAAGTAGGAGTTCAGGCAACCTATCATAATCACATGAACCAGTTTGGTGAAACACCTGAGGAGGTGGACACTTTGGTGAAAAACATGAATACAGATTATTTGAGATTGTTGTTGGATGTAGCACATTACCATCAAGGAGGAGGCAAACCAGCGGACGCAGTTTTAAAATACAAGGATGTCATCCATTCTTTTCATATCAAAGATGTAGAGAGTCCTGTCAAAGGTCAGGAAACAAATCCAGCTTCTTATAAGTTTGTAGAATTAGGACAAGGGGTAGTGGATATGAAGGGAATTTTTACCAATATCCGTAAAATTAAATTTAAAGGATGGGCTATAGTTGAATTGGACGGTGTGCCAGATAAGGCAAAAACACCTTTGCAATGTGGAACTATTAGTCGGGATTTTTTACGTGATTCTATCAACTACAAGTTTGTATAAATGCCTCAATTAGTTTCAAATGGCTCGTAAAAAAGGTTCGGCTAGTATATTATTCATTTTCATTACACTCGTTATTGATGTTTTGGGAATAGGTTTGATAGTTCCTATTATGCCTACCTTAATTTCTAGCTTTACAGGAGGTGATTTAAGTTCTGCTTCTCAATATTCGGGATGGATGATGGCATCATATGCGATCATGCAATTTTTGTTTTCCCCGGTTTTAGGAGGTTTGTCGGACCAATTTGGACGAAGACCTATTATTTTAATTTCCTTATTGGGTTTTAGTCTAAACTATTTAATTTCTGCTTTAGCACCAGATTTGATTTGGCTATTTTTGGCCCGAATTTTCTCAGGAATAACGGGTGCAAGCTTTACTACGGCACAAGCATATATTGCTGATATTTCCAAACCGGAGGATCGAGCTAAAAACTTTGGTATGGTAGGAGCTGCCTTTGGGATAGGATTTATTATTGGTCCTGCAGTGGGTGGTTTTTTAGGTAGTTATGGAGTTACCGTTCCTTTTTATGCTTCGGCGATATTGACTTTACTGAATGCCTTGTACGGTTATTTTGTTTTACCTGAATCTTTGGCTGTAGAAAACCGCAGGAAATTTGATATCAAACGTGCCAATCCTTTGGGTTCATTGAAAATATTCACTCGGTATCCATTAATTACAGGATTAGTGGGTGGGTATTTTTGTTTGCAATTAGCCGGTCAAGCACATCCAAGTACCTGGTCTTATTTTACCATGAAGGTCTTTTCATGGACTCCAACAGAAGTGGGCTATTCCTTGGCATTTGTGGGGGCGATTGTGGCCATTGTGCAAGGAGGTTTGTCACGATTTATCATGCCCAAGCTAGGAGATAAAAGAGCCATTTTGTATGGTTTAATGATGTATGGATTAGGCTTTTTCTTATTTGCCTATGCTACCAAGTCGTGGATGATGTATGTATTTATGGTACCTTTTGGATTAGGAGGAATAGCAGGACCAGCATTACAAAGTATGATTACGCAACAAGTAGGGCCAGATGCACAAGGAGAATTACAAGGAGGTTTAACCAGTTTACAATCCATCACAACTATTCTTGGACCATTAGTAGCATCCAATATGTTTGCTTACTTTACCTCTACTTCTGCACCAATCCAATTTCCAGGTGCTGCATTTTTTATTGCAGGAATTCTTGTTTTTATAGGCTTGGCTATCGTTTTGTCATCCATTTCTTCTAGAAAAAGGATTTAATTGACAATTGGTCTATTGCGGGGATGAGTGATTTTCATTTGCTCAATTATTACTATAATTTCGAATTCAATAAAAAATCCTAATCATGAAAAAAATCGTTTTTTTATGGGCAATCCTTGCCTTAAGTGTTAGTTCGTTTGTGGTATCTGCACAAACCGTAGATGAGATTTTAGCCAAGCACCAAGAGGCTATGGGAGGTGCTGAAAAGTGGAGTAAAGTTAAATCGGTGATTCAAAATACCAAGTTTACAATTCAAGGTATGGAAATACAATCCAAAGCTTCTATTTTGGTAGGAAAGGCTTTTCGTTCGGAGATTGATGTCATGGGGAATAAAATGGTACAAGTGATTGAGGGTGAAAATGGCTGGTGGATTCGACCACAGATGATGGGTGGTTCGGGTGAACCAGAGGATATGCCCAAGGAGATGATTAAAGTAAGCAAGAATCAAGAGTCTGTCGGTTCATTATTATTGACAGCCAAATTGGAAGGAAGTAAAATTGACCTAGTTAATAAAGAGAAGTTGGATGGGGCAGATGTTTATGTTTGTCAAATTACTAAAAAAGATGGCGAGGTAGCGACTGCATATGTGTCGGCAAGTACCCATTTAATCTTAAAATTTGCGACTAAAGTGAATCTAGGTGGTCAAGTAATGGATACTGAATTGAAGTTTTCCAACTACAAAGCTGTAGATGGTTTGTATTTCCCTTTTTCTATGGAAACAGTTAATCCTATGGGTGGAGGAACGATGCAAGTGGATACGACTTCTATTGAAATCAATCCAACGTTGGAAGCAGCAATTTTTGTTAAACCAGTGAAAAAATAGTTTTTTTAATTAAATATTGAAATACCCGAGGATTTAAATCCTCGGGTATTTTTTTTAACACCTTGTAAATCAATTAGATAAGTAGATTACTTGAGTATGATCCGAGGATTTAAATCCTCGGCTTCCAAACCACATTTAAGGCAAATACTGCTTGATGTGATTTCTGGCGCTTAAAATAGCTTTTTCAATATCTTCATCCGAACCTTCATAGGCCTTATCCTCAACTTCAATAACGATTGGTCCACGATACCTAACATCATTTAATGCAGAGATGAATTTACCCCAATGAATATCGCCTAGCCCAGGAATTTTGGGAGAATGGTATTCCAGAGGATTGGCTAAAATCCCCACTCGGTTTAATTTTTCAGGATAAACCTTGACGTCCTTCAGGTGAACATGATGCAATTTTTCCGCATAATGGTAAATAGGATAGGTATAATCCATCATTTGGAATACCATATGTGATGGATCATAATTCAAGCCAAAGTTTTTGGATGGGATTATACTAAATAACTGATCCCAAATTTTAGGCGTAGTCATGAGGTTTTTTCCTCCTGGCCACTCATCATCCGTAAAGAACATAGGACAGTTTTCTATACCAATTTTGATGTTCAAAGAATCAGCTAATCCGATGATCTCAGGCCAAACTTCGGTAAATTTTCCAATGTTGTAGTTGACATTTTTGGTATAATCTCTACCAATGAAGGTATTAACCCGACTAATTCCTAAAACGGCCGCTGCCCGAATGATTTTTTTGATATGCTCACGGTAAAACAATGCTTGGTCTTCATTGGGATCCATAGGATTGGGATAGTATCCTAAGGCGGAAATCTTAACAGGATGTAGAGCTAATTGTGCTTTAAGGGCAATTAATTCATCATGTGATAGATTGTCAACAGCAATATGACTTACACCCGCGTATCGACGAGTATCAGCATTGCTAGATGGCCAGCACATAATTTCTACACAAGCAAATTGTTGTTGTTGAGCAAAATCCAATACTTCCCATAAAGTTTTATTGGGAAGTATGGCTGAAACGAATCCTAAATCCAGCATGTGTTAATTGTATTTTTTATCGAGAAAATAAAATGTCGCAAATGATAAGGTAGTAATCCAAAGACCCACGGCTTCCCTTGCTAATTCTTGATTCATCGTTTTCATGCTCAAACCATCCGTGATGAATCCTTCCCATGCGGTCATTTCTACCCATGTTTGTAGCCCAGCCACTCCTGAAAGAATAAATAGAACTACCATTAACTCAGCATTTACTTTTCCAGATATTGCTCTAAAAGCTGTATACGTTGGAATCAAGTAAACAGGTACCCATAAAATGGGATCTGGGTCGTTCAATTGCCAATAGGCAAATAATATAAATATGAGCGTAAATACGATGCCTGAGATTAGAAATGCTTTGTTCATATTGATATGGTTTAGGTGTTATTCACAGAGTTTATGGACCGCCTCTTTGGCCCCTGGATAATTCATTTTGGAAGCTTGCTGAAATGCTAAACAGGCTTTTTCGCTTAATTTTTGTTGGTACAAGCTTAACCCTAATGCATAATATCCTTTTCCAAATGTAGGATTAATTTCAACACTTTTTTCAAAGTCTTTGGCTGCCTCTGTTAGGTTTCCACCTTGATAATAGATATTACCTCGGTTGTACAAAGCATTGATTTCTGTAGGATTTTTAACTAAGCAGGTAGTGAAATCTGCCAAGGCCAATTTAGGTTTAGCCAATGCAGCCCACACGATTCCTCTTTGTAAATAGGCTGAAGCCGAATCAGGGGCATTTTTTATAGCAATTTCCAAAGGAGCTAAGGCTTTTTCCCATTCTGATTTTTCCATTCTTACAGCCGCTAAATTTAATTGGGCTTGATATAATGAGGGCTTTAATTCTGTTGCTTTTAGATAGTTACTTTCCGCTTCCACGAATTTTTTCTCTTGAAAATCAATAACCCCCAACATGTTAAATGCTTCAGCAGAGCCAGGATTTTTCTCAATGGACTTTTTTAAAGCCTCCCGGGCAGATACTAATTCACCCTTTTTTAATCGAGTTTTAGCCTCTTCTAACCAAGCATCAGATGATGATGAACAAGAAGAAAGTAGGGCGATAAAAAGGCAGCCAACTAAGGGCCAGGATTTTAGGTAAGACATGTTGATTAAAAGCATCATCAAAGTTAATGCCTAGCGCTAAAATATCGGTATGTATTTTGAAAAAAGGGGCATTTTTTATTATATTTGCAACGGCAAATTACCAGCTCCCGCTGAATCCCCCAGGTCTTGATCGAAGCAAGGGTAAGTTGGTTGTAGCGGTGAATTTGCCATTTTTTTGTTTAAACCAATTCTTCTCATGAAATTTTTTATCGATACAGCTAATTTAGAGCACATTAAAGAAGCACAAGATTTAGGTATTTTAGATGGTGTTACAACCAATCCATCCTTGATGGCCAAAGAAGGCATCAGTGGAAAAGATCAGGTTTTGAAGCATTATAAAGCCATTTGTGATATTGTTGATGGAGATGTTTCTGCCGAAGTAATTGCTACCGATTTTGCTGGGATGATTCGTGAAGGTGAAGAATTGGCAGAATTAGATGAAAAAATTGTTGTTAAAATACCTATCATCAAAGATGGTGTAAAAGCGCTAAAATATTTTTCTGATCACGGAATCAAAACCAATTGTACATTGGTGTTTTCTGCTGGTCAAGCGTTGTTAGCTGCAAAAGCTGGTGCAACCTATGTATCTCCATTTATCGGTCGTTTAGATGATATTTCTTACGATGGTATTCAATTGATCGAACAAATTCGATTGATTTACGATAACTATGAATTCGAAACGGAAATTTTAGCCGCTTCGGTTCGTCACCCAATGCATATCATCAATTGCGCTGAAGTTGGTGCTGATGTAATGACAGGTCCATTATCTGCTATTCTAGCTTTATTAAAACATCCATTGACAGATAGCGGTTTGGCTACTTTCTTGGCTGATCACGAAAAAGCAAAGAATAAATAAGCAATCCTATGGCCGTTCTATCTTTTGAAAATGTTACTATTTTGCAGGATGGTATTCCTACCTTGCAAAATATCAATTTAGAGATGAATGAGGGGGATTTTGCCTATTTAATCGGCAAAACAGGAAGTGGAAAAAGTACACTTTTTCGATCTATTTATGCGGAATTACCCATTGAACTGGGTGTAGCTAAAGTTGCAGGCTATTCATTAAACGATATAAAGCGCAATGACGTCCCTTTTCTACGTCGTAAATTAGGATTCGTTTTTCAAGACTTCCAATTATTAACAGATCGTAACGTTGAAAAGAACCTTTCATTCGTTTTGGAAGCCACAGGACATTCCAATCCAGACGAAATTCGTTTCCGAATAGAGCAAGTTTTAGCTCAAGTAGGCATGTCCAATGCCATTCAAAAACGGGTACATCGACTATCAGGAGGTGAACAACAGCGTATTTGTATCGCTAGAGCTATTTTGAATAATCCCGTTCTATTGTTGGCAGATGAACCTACAGGTCACCTAGATCCCGAAGTATCCTTAGAAATCATGCAATTGTTTAAACAATTGAATCAGCAAGGAACTGCTATATTGATGGCTAGTCATGATTATAATACCATGCGCCAAATTCCAGGTAAATTCTTGAAATGCGAAGGAGGAAATATCTTCCCAGTAGATAATATTTAGAGTTGAAGCATTGCTTCAGTTCTCAGCTTGTTCTCTACTTACCCGTGAGGTATACTACCGGTATAATGCATTCCTCTAGTGAAATCCCTCCATGCTGGAATGTATTTCTGTAATGATTCACATAGTGATTGTAATTGTTTGGATAGGCAAACATGTAATCTTCTTTACTAA
This sequence comes from Aquirufa aurantiipilula, assembly GCF_019923745.1. Lineage (GTDB taxonomy): Bacteria > Bacteroidota > Bacteroidia > Cytophagales > Spirosomataceae > Aquirufa > Aquirufa aurantiipilula. Next base: position 34,416 of record NZ_JAANOG010000011.1, on the reverse strand, counting down.
ACACATAGGTGGTGGATACATTCGGTTTTGGTAAAAACAATTGCTCAGGCCTTCTGGAAACCATCATTTTATTTGTGTTGTCCCAGTTTAAATTTTTACCTTGCTTGTACCGTAAATTGGTATTTGTAGTTCTATCCCCAACTATTTTAATCGGATTTTGCACCCGAATCATTCCATGGTCAGTCGTTATAATGACACGACCTTTCTTATCTGCTATTCTTTTTAATAAGTCAAATAGGGGAGAGTGTAAAAACCAGCTTGCTGTTAAACTCCGATACGCAGATTCATCTGGTGCCAATTCCTTAATCATCGCCATGTCAGTTCTGGCATGTGAAAGCATATCTACAAAATTATAGACAATCACATTCAGGTCATTGGTCAATAACTTACTGAAATTATCGACTAAATTCTTGCCTTGGTATTGATGTATAATCTTATGGTATGATGCTTTTGCATTAATTCTCAATCGCTTCAATTGCTCCTGTAAAAAGAATTCCTCATATTGATTAAAACCTTCCTCATCTTCTGAATCTCCTAAATCAAATATCCATTTATCAGGATAATTTTTTTGTATTTCTAGCGGCATCATACCCGCAAAAATCGCATTTCTAGCATATGCTGTAGTGGTAGGTAGAATGGAATAATAGGTCTCTTCTTGCTCCAATTGGAAGTATTCTTGAATAAATCCTTCCAAAATTTTCCATTGGTCAAAACGTAAATTATCTACTAAAATAAAAAATAGAGGACTTTTCTCCTTCAGTTTCGGAAATACATATTTTCGCATCATTAAATGAGAAAGTATGGGTGTTTCTGAATCAGGCTTTTGGAGCCAGTTTTCATATGAATTCTCAATGAATTTACTAAAATGGACGTTGGCTTCAGATTTTTGACTGCTCAAAACCTCTGCCATCGACTTGTTCTCAGTTTTGTCAATTTCAAGCTCCCAATACAATAATTTTTTATAAATATCTGCCCATTCTTTGGCGCTTAATTGATCCTGATATTGTAAGGATAAAGCCCTAAACTCTTGTTGATAACTGATATTAGTTTTTTCCTCCTCGAGTCTTTTTTTGTCAAAAATACGTTTGACAGAAAGTAGTAATTGATTGGGGTTGAGGGGTTTAATTAAGTAATCAGCAATTTTTGACCCAATCGCATCTTCCATGAGTTCCTCTTCTTCTGATTTAGTAATCATGATGACAGGAAGGTTAGGTCTGATTTGTTTGATGGAAATTAATACTTCTAAACCCGACATGCCCGGCATATTCTCATCTAAAAAAAGTACATCAAATTTCTGCTTCTCCACCAACTCCAAAGCATCCGCACCTGAATTCACAGTAGTCACTTGATAGCCCTTGTTTTCCAGAAAAAGAATATAAGGAGTTAATAAATCAATTTCATCGTCAGCCCAAAGTATCGAATACGTCATATTGCATTATTTTATTCTATTTAACCCATCTCTATGTCAATTATTGTCCATCCAAAAATTTAATTTTTGTTAAATGCTCAATCTAGATTTTGGTCACCTAAAATTAGCTAATTTTGTCTTGCTAATCATTTTTTTCCATGGCTAATACAGAAGCCCCTGTTCGATTTACAGAAAGTGCCAAGGCTAATTTATTGCCTTTGGTCCATGAAGGTAAAATGCCAGAACCATTTATTCGTGTTGGGATGAAAGGAGGGACCTGTGGAGGAACTTACGTTTTGGGATTTGATTCCAAAACGGAGTTTGATGAAGAATATGTGATCGACGAAATTCCTTTACTCATTGATCGTCGTCAATTGCTTTTTGTATTGGGAACAGAAATAGATTTTGAAGCCCGTGCCAATGGTTTTTACTTACATAAACCCGCTACATTATGAAATTTGCCGCCATTGATATCGGTTCTAATGCTGCCCGACTACAAATTTCCAGTGTATTGGAAAACGACGGAGTTATTAGTTTTAAACGTATCGAATATGTACGTTTCGCATTACGTTTAGGTCACGACGTTTTCATTGATGGTGTCATTTCCCCTGACTCTGAAGTTCGAATATTTAAGTTATTACATGCCTACAAATTACTTATGGATTTACATGAGGTAAAGGATTATGCCATTTGCGCCACTTCAGCCATGAGGGAAGCCTCCAATGCCCCTGATATCATTACCCGTATCCATAAAATTTTGGACATGAAGATCAATGTGATTGACGGAAGTAGAGAGGCAGAATTGATCAATGATGTCGTGGTTCAATCCCTTCATCCCAAGAAAAACTACTTACACATTGACGTTGGTGGAGGGTCTACCGAATTGAATATTTACCACAATCGCCAAAAACTTGCCTCCAAATCTTTTAAAATTGGATCTGTTCGTTTATTAGAAGGGAAGGAGAAAGAAGGTGATTGGGAAAAGATGCAAAAGTGGATAACCCAACAAAAAATGGAAATCCCAGGTAAAATGATTGCCGTAGGTACTGGAGGTAACATTAGTAAATTGTATAATATTTCCGAAAAAGTAAACGAATCGAAAATGATGCAATTCAGCGAGTTGCAGCGTATTTCAGACTATGTAGCTTCTTTTACTTATGAAGAGCGTGTACACAAATTACGTTTAAATACTGACCGAGCGGATGTAATTGTTCCAGCAGCATCCATCTATCTTGCCGCCATGAAAACGGCTGAATGCGAGGAAATCTTTGTTCCAGATTTAGGACTTAAGGACGGAATCATACAGTTATTGTATGATCGTTATTTACAAAGGAAAAAGTGAGTTAGTTATTAGGTATTAGAATTTTCACATTTTAATTTTCGCTATTAACTTATACTTAGTAACTAATAATTTACTTCGTGATTTTATACAACAATCCCATCGATAGTATCTGAGAAAACTGCCAATTGGGATCCTGGTCATAATCACGGAATAAAACAGCTTGTACATTAGTGCTTAGGTATTTATTAACTTTCATGGTTAAATTGGCATCAAAACGATGTACAATACCATTGGATACTCCAAATCTGAAATAATCCATTAAAGCAGAATATCGAGCTTTTAAATTAACATTTTCAAAGATGTTTTTGTCGACATTGGCCAAAAACTGGAATACAAACTGATTACGAATGTTGTCTCCAGGTTTTTGTAAACCATATAATCCAGCTCGAGAAATCCGTTCATCCAAAACAAAGGTTTGACGTAAACTGCCTATACCAAATCGAGTATAAAATGCCTTTTGTGGATGATATTCAAAACCCATGGATGTTGTCAAATAGGCAGGGGCAAAAATGGATGAAGTGATGGAATCAACAGGAATACCCGCACTGTTCTTTTTATTGTATTCAAATCCTTGAAAAAATTGAGTTTGAAAGTTGGTAGAACCATAATAATCCCATTTAGGACTTATCCGATAACCCGCTTTAAACTCATAAAAGATGCGATCCACATTTTTACGTAAACTTTGGGTTCTATTTTGTAAAAAACCAACCTGCATTTGTAAATCACTGGCTAAGCGCCAAGAATTATTTTGTACACTCGCCGAATGGTTTAAATACCATCCTGTAGCGAATGTGTTCGTTCCTCCACCTTTCCAATTATCACTAAAGCTTGATTGATTCAGGTTAATCCCTGTCGTAAATTCTTGCTTCCATTTTCTCACCACGCTATCTGGTTTCATCGAGCCCATCGACTGAAAAGCAATAAAAATGCCAGCGAAAATTAGGAGTAAATGGACCTTCATGAGACAAATGTACAAAAATGATTGTTCTACCTTGTGAGCTCTAACGGATTTCCTACCCAAATTTGTACATTTCCTTGAAAAAAATCTTTCGGTTTTAAATGAATCAGGCCATCTAGTGTATTCATGGCATCCGTATTTGCAGTCATTGGCTCTATCGCCACGCATTGCTCATTAGCAGGGGCAAATACAACCAAAAAAGGGAATAATCGACTTGATTGTTGAACGAATAGTGCTCTTTTGAGCTTCGTATCCACTAATTCAGTGACATGTTCCTCTGAGGGATTTAACCGAAATACATGGTCAATCTGGTTGGTTCTAAAGGATAAGCCGTCTTTCATGTCCATTAACTCCTCCTTCATTGGAATCATCTGAGAATCAGATAAAAATCGACTTTTTCCTTGAAAGAATATGTGGTAATCATCTAAATCTGTTCCTGGTATTTGAAAATAAGGATGCCATCCACAAGCAAAAGGCATTTCGCCTTCTCCTGTATTTAGACATTTCATAGATACATCCAATTTCCCATTTTGAAATAGCGTAAACTCCCATTCAAATTGAAATGGGAATGGAAAACCTTCGAAATCACCCGAATATGGATAATAAAGTATCACACGCGCATAGTCTGATGTAATTTCTTGTTTACCTAATTCAAATTTCCTTCTTGCTAAAAATCCATGAATGGCATTACCTAAGGCCTTTTCATTGATCGGCAATTGGTAATTTTTTCCTAAAAAGGAATAATTTCCATTTCTAACTCGGTTAACCCAAGGGCAAAGCAATGCACTAGGATACAAATCATTTTCTGCCATCGAAAATTGACTTTCCTGAGGAATAGCAATAATATTTTCCAGTTTCCCTTGAATGAGTACATGTAAGCTTTTTAAAGCTCCACCTAAATCTTGCAAAATCTCGGCAGATTCACCTGTGTGCTCATTTTTTAACTGAACAACTTGGCCATCGACTGAATCGAAAATGTTTATTTCCATAGTGTTTTTTCTTCGATTCCCATGCCATATAAGGCAAAGTCATATTGCACGGGATCTATTGGATTAAATTGTTTTAAAACTCGAGTTAGGTCTAAGGCTTTCTTCCAATGGGTAGGCCCGGCATTGACCAATCCCAATTTTTCTGCAGTTCTTTGCGAATGTACATCCAATGGGCAAATTAATTGATGAGGCTGAATTTTTGACCAAATACCAAAATCAACTCCTGCTTGATCATTTCTGACCATCCACCTTAAAAACATACATAATCGTTTGCATGCTGAGTTTTTGGAGGGAGCTGATACATGCTTTTTTGTTCTTTGGGGTGCCCACTCTGAATCAAAAAAATAGGTATAAAATCCATTCAATGCTTGTTCTATACTTTCATTTTCGGGATTAAATTCACCTTGGGTAAAAGCTATTTCTAGACTATCATGTTCTTGATAATGCCTTTGAAAAAAGGAAAGAAAGTACAGTGCATCAGTACTATTAAAGGTTCGATGTTTGAATGATTCAAAGCGCTTCAAATCTTGTGATTGATGGTTAAGTACAAAATCATGAGGAGCACCATCCATTAAATCAATCAACTCTCTACCTTTTTGTAATATCGTTTTTCGCTGTCCCCAAGCTAACATGGCGATCCAAAACCCCATTATTTCTATGTCCTGAGGCTTTTTAAACAAATGTGGGATCGAAATAGGGTCGTGTTCAATGAATCTAGGATGATTGAAAAATGCCACTTTCTTATTCAGTAGCTCAGCTAGTTCCTGCTGCATCGTCCTATTTTTTTGAACCAAAGAATGCGATGATTTTGGAAGGTAAAGAGAATATCCAAACTAGGATAGTGACTAGCACCGAAAACACGGCAATGAAAGGGTAGGATAAGATAAAAAATATCTCAAATACGACATTTCCTGCAGTAATAGGTCTTTTACGTTTCGCCATCTTATTGAACTAAATAGCTAATTTCAGCTCGAATACGCTTGTCTACCGCATTTAATCGCTCAAAAGCCTTAGGTGATAATTTGATGATTACCTTATTGTCTGTATTGGGTAATCTTCCAATCACCTTCACCCAGATGCTTTGATTGTTGGCTAAATTTTTGACTAAAACCAATGTACCAATTGGCGCAGATTTATGTAAAGCCAAATACTTGCCAGAATTATCAGGAACGTCAATAAGTTCGGCAATTCCAGTTTCTATGGTCTTGCGAATTCCTTCTTGTGTTGTTGCTCCCTCAGGATTAGCACTAGCAGCCGCTGCAGGATTTTCTTTGGCAGCAGGTAGAGTCATATCAATTTTAGCTTCTGTCGCAGGAATCTTCTCTGTTTTGTTGGGTAGTAAGCTAGACTTATCAATACTAGTAGCCGCACTTGGTTCAGCAATGATTAATCGTTGGCCCTCTTGTAAGCGATCCGAAGTCAGATTATTCCATTTCCGGATTTGAGCCATGGTTACTTGATGCATATTGGCAATGGTCAAAAGACCTTGTCTACGAGCTACAATGTGAATTCCTTTATCCGATTTATTTCCATCTTCCACAACTGTTTTTTCATTCGCCACAGGCGCCACACTAGTTTCATTTGGTTTATCAATGGTTTTAAGAATACTCGGACTTTCCTCTAAATAATGTAAAGGAAGAAATACCAATTCTCCTGTTTTTACTGGAATAGAAATTTCAGGGTTAACTTGTTTGAATTCAGTTAAGGATAAATTATAACGACGAAGTATGGAAAACAAAGACTGTTTTGGCCCTACTTTGAATACGATATAGGTTTTATTATTTTCTTTTTTTAAACCAAGAGAATCTACCGTAATGGCTTTAATCTGTGTGGAAATGACCAAACAAATAAATAGATAAAGTATGGATGATTTAAAATTCATAGATTTTAAGTTGTAGTTTTTGTTGAATAAATAATAGGTGGTTTTGGGAAATTTGAAAGGTATGATATCCCATTAAATCACCTTCCTCCAATAGTTCATGCAGTAAAATTTGGAATTCATGATCGCATACCAAAAGGTAGTTTTTCCAAGCACCATCGTAAAGATAATAAGAAAAAACTAGCTTATCCTTGCCCTCCCAATAATCCAAACCCTTTGCAATCTGTAAACTGAATTTTAGACTAAAAAATTGTTTAAAGGCATTAAATTGTTCCTGACTTTCCTCTATATGATGTGGACTTTCATAGGGAAAACTAGTTAAATCGGGTGATTCTTTTTGTTGTTCTAGAATTTTTCCAGAATCAACATCCATCAATAAAACCGAATTTCCTTGTTGGATGATGAGTTGGTCTTCTGTCAAATCTTTCGCTTGTTGGCTTTCTATGGCATATTGGCGTTTCCCATTTTGTAATTCATAAGCCTCAATGGCTTCAATTCCGGGATTTTTTCCAGATTGCAAACGAACAAATAAGCCTAATTTTTCTCTACCTTTTAACCATTGCAAATGGCTATGATGTGAAGGAACCGGTGAAATAATGTTGATTTCATTGTTTCCAAATTCATAGGAATACCAATTTCCTTGCGAAGCATCTTTCGCTTCAATCCAAAGCTTAGGTGCATCTTTTGACCCCCAATAGCCAAGGCTCCAGATTTGTTGCGGAAAACGGTAATGGAATTTTTTTTTCAAGTCGGACGAAAGGTTTCTAGGCAAATAATGTGCAAATTTGGCAATATTCTATCAATTAACGTACATCTGAATATGATGCAAGGCAAAAAAGTCGTAGCAGTAATCCCAGCCCGGTATGCTTCTACTCGCTTTCCAGGAAAACCACTGGTTGATTTGGGAGGAAAACCCATGATCCAGCGAACATATGATCAAGTGGCCTCGGTTCCGGGATGGGAACGTATCATCATTGCCACAGACGATGAACGTATTTTTTCTGTCGCTAAGAAATTTGGTGCGGAAGTCATGATGACCGATTCAGCTCATCAATCAGGAACTGACCGCTGTGCAGAAATATTAGGGTATTTGGATAGCCAAGTAGATTACCTAGTCAATATTCAAGGAGATGAACCTTTCATTAATCCAGATCAATTACTAGAACTAAGCTCTGGTTTTGAAAGCAATGCCCCCATATTAACCTTAGTCAAAGAGATTCATGATGAACTAACTTTGTTCAACACGAATGTACCCAAGGTTGTCATGGATGACCAACATAATGCCTTGTATTTTTCGCGTCAAACCATACCTTATTTACGTGGAGTAGCCACTGAAGACTGGTTTGATCATCACCACTTTTTTAAGCATATTGGATTGTATGCCTATCGGGCAGACATATTGCCAATCTTAAGTCAATTGCCTGTTTCTAGTTTAGAAAAGGCAGAAATGCTAGAACAACTGCGTTGGCTGCAACATGGTTTCCAAATTAAGCTAATCGAAACTCAACATGAAACTGTTGGAATAGATAGCCCCTCAGATTTGGAAAAAATTAAGAAATTAGGCTTCCTTTAGATTAATTTCCCTTTATCTAAACCTGCAAAAGGTGTATCTTTATCAGATTTTTATGTGATTATTCGAATTTTTGTACGATTCGGAGAAGGTTTATATCTATATGCAGAAACAAAATATTTTGGATCGATTGAAAGATCGAATCTTGGTGCTAGATGGTGCCATGGGTTCTTTAATTCAACAATATCAATTAACAGATGCTGATTATCGTGGAGAAAGGTTCAAAGACTTTCCTCATGAAGTAAAGGGTAATAATGACTTATTATCCATTACCAGGCCGGATGTTATCAAAGAAATACATGCTAAATATTTTGAAGCAGGAGCAGATATTGCGGAGACTAATACATTCTCTGGCACTTCCATTGCCATGGCAGATTACCACATGGAGGATTTGGTGTATGAATTAAACTTTGAATCCGCCAAAATTGCCAAAGAAGTTGCCGATGAGTTTAGCTCAAAAAATCCAGATCAACCACGTTATGTGGCTGGTTCCATTGGCCCTACCAACCGTACCTTATCTTTATCCCCAGATGTCAATGATCCTGGTTTTAGAGCCGTTTCATTCGATGAATTAGTTGAAGCCTACCAAGAACAAGTAAAAGGTTTAGTAGATGGAGGTGTTGATTTGCTATTAGTCGAAACCGTATTTGATACCTTAAATGCCAAAGCAGCATTATTTGCAATAGATCAATATTTCCAACAACATCCTGATAAGCCTTATTTACCAGTCATGGTATCAGGTACTATTACCGATGCTTCAGGAAGAACTCTTTCTGGTCAAACTACCGAGGCATTCTTGACATCCATTGCGCACATGCCTTTGTTGTCAGTAGGATTAAACTGTGCCCTTGGAGCAGATTTAATGCGCCCATACATTAAGACGCTTTCTGATAAATCACCCTTTTTAGTTTCGGCTCACCCCAATGCGGGTTTGCCTAATGAAATGGGGGAATATGACCAAAGTCCAGAACAAATGGCGGCGGTGATTGAAGATTATTTACAAAATGGCTTTATCAATATCATTGGCGGGTGCTGTGGAACTACTCCGGATCACATTCGTTTAATTGCTGAAACAGCCGCAAAATACCCTCCTCATCAATTACCAACTAATAATCCAAACCAAAAACTATCTGGTTTGGAACCTTTGGAGATTACTGAATTAACCAATTTTGTTAACATCGGTGAGCGCTGTAATGTGACAGGTTCTAAGAAATTTGCTCGTTTAATCCGGGAAGAAAATTTTGAAGAAGCGATCGCGATTGCGAGAGAACAAGTGGATGGAGGTGCTCAAATATTGGATGTCAACTTAGATGAAGGGATGATTGATGGTGTCAAAATGATGCCACAATTCTTGAATTTATTGATGTCCGAACCGGATATTTCTCGTTTGCCTATCATGATTGACTCTTCCAAATGGGAAGTTATAGAAGCCGGTTTGAAATGTGTTCAAGGTAAATCCGTGGTGAATTCAATTTCTTTAAAAGAAGGAGAGGAGCGGTTTATTGAATTAGCTAGAAAAGTGAAAAGATACGGTGCATCCGTAGTGGTTATGGCCTTTGATGAGCAAGGTCAAGCGGATTCATATCAACGCAGAATAGAAATTTGTCAAAGAGCCTATGATATTTTAGTCAATGTGGTTGCATTCCCTCCACAGGACATCATCTTTGATCCGAATATTCTGACAGTAGCCACGGGAATGGAAGAGCATAATAATTATGCTAATGATTTCATTCAAGCTACTGCCTGGATAAAGAAAAATCTTCCCTATGCCAAAGTGTCGGGTGGGGTTTCCAATATTTCATTTTCATTCCGTGGAAATGAAGTAGTAAGAGAAGCTATGCACACGGTATTTTTATATTATGCTATTCAGGCAGGTATGGATATGGGTATTGTAAATGCCAGCCAATTAGGTGTTTATGATGAAATTTCTCAGCCATTGCGGGATTTGTGTGAAGACGTACTTCTCAACAGAAATCCAGATGCTACTGAGAAATTAGTAGCTTTTGCTGATACAGTTAAGTCTTCAGGAAAAGAACAAGTTATCGACGATGCTTGGAGAAAATTGCCTGTGAATAAACGCCTTGAACACGCGTTAATCAAGGGTTTAACTGAGTTTATTGATGAAGATACAGAAGAAGCGCGAAAGTTAGTAGAACGTCCAATTCAGGTGATTGAAGGTCCTTTGATGGACGGAATGAATGTGGTGGGAGATTTGTTTGGTGCTGGAAAAATGTTCTTACCTCAAGTGGTTAAATCTGCCCGTGTGATGAAAAAAGCGGTTGCTTATTTATTGCCATACATTGAAGCAGAAAAACAAGTTGGGGAGAGCTCTTCAGCTGGGAAAATATTGTTGGCAACTGTTAAGGGCGACGTTCATGATATTGGAAAGAATATTGTTGGAGTAGTTTTAGCGTGTAATAACTATGAAGTGATAGACCTGGGTGTTATGGTGTCTTGTGATAAGATTTTGGCTGCTGCCAAAGAACATCAAGTTGATATCGTGGGACTATCTGGATTAATTACGCCTAGCTTAGATGAAATGGTCTATGTAGCCAAAGAAATGAAGCGCATGGGCTTTACCATTCCATTGTTGATTGGAGGAGCCACGACCTCTCGTTTGCATACTGCTGTCAAAATAGATCCACATTACGATGGTCCTGTTATTCACGTGTTGGATGCATCTAGGTCTGTACCTGTGGCGGGTCGATTATTGCAGAGTGAATTATCTCAAAAGGAAATATTCAACGAAATCAAGGAGGAATATGCTCAAATTCGAGTGCAACATGCTGCGCGTCAACAAGAGAAAAACTATTTGACGATAGATCAAGCAAGGCAAAAATCAAGAGGTATTGATTGGGCTGATTTTCAAGCTCATCAACCTACTTTCTTGGGAGTAAAATATTTTGAAGATTATTCATTGGCTGAAATCGCTAAATACATCGACTGGACCCCATTCTTTGCCACATGGCAGTTGAGCGGTAAATACCCCCGTATTTTTGATGATGCAGTAGTTGGTCATGAAGCCAAGAAATTATTCCAAGACGCACAGGATTTACTCGCAGAAATAATACGAGATAAGTCTCTGCAAGCCAAAGCTGCATTAGGATTTTTCCCAGCGAATGCTTTTGGTGATGATATCATTTTACATGACTTTGCCGTCAATGAAAATAAAGTGGCATGTGAAAAGCATGGTGAGCATATCCATGTTCAATATGAGATTCAAAAAAAGGATTCAAGCTCGGATTCAAGTCAATGGTTGCATCATTTGCGTCAACAAAATGTCAAAGCTGCAAATTTGGCAAACCACTGTTTAAGTGACTTTGTGGCTCCATTAGAAACAGGATTAACTGATTATGTAGGAGCTTTTGCTGTTACAGCAGGTATTGGAATTGAAGCCCTATTGGATAAATACGATAAGGCACATGACGATTATAATTCCATCATGGTTAAGGCCCTTGCGGATCGTTTGGCAGAGGCATTTGCTGAATTATTACATGAAAGAGTACGTAAGGAATTCTGGGGATATGAGCGTGATGAGGATTTGTCCAATGAAGATTTAATCGCTGAGAAGTACACGGGTATTCGACCTGCTCCGGGTTATCCAGCTTGTCCAGACCATACTGAAAAGAAAAGACTATTCGAATTATTGGATGCGGAAGATAAAATAGGGATAAAATTGACAGAGAGTTATGCCATGTATCCTGCCTCATCTGTTTCAGGATTTTACTTTTCTCACCCTAAATCCACGTATTATGGTTTAGGTAAAATTACTAAAGATCAAATTGAGGATTATGCTCAGCGTAAGCAGATGCCAGTCGAGGAGATTGAACGTTGGTTAAGTCCAGTTTTAAATTACGATGTTTAATATATGACTAAAATTACCGAGTATTTTAAGAATTCTGGAGGCAAAACCTTATTTTCCATTGAGATCATTCCACCCGTAAAAGGTCAACACTTGGGGGAATTAATGGGACATATAGAACCATTGATGGAATTTAAGCCACCTTTTATTGAGGTAACCTACCATCGCGAAGAATTCATTGAAAAAGAAGTAAATGGAGAAATAAAGCGAATACCTATCAGGAAACGTCCTGGTACCTTAGGTATTTGTGCCGCTTTGATGCAAAAATTCAAAGTAGAAGCAGTTCCTCATGTTATTTGTGGTGGATTTACTCATGAAGAAACAGAAGATTTTTTGATCGATTTACACTACCTAGGAATCGAAAATGTGCTTGCCTTACGCGGTGATCAAGAAAAAGGGGAAGATCGATTTATTCCGAAATCGGGCGGACATGCCTATGCCAATGAATTGGTAGAACAGATTAGTCGGATGAATAAGGGACATTTATTGTACGAAGAGACAGAGTCCTTTCCAACGAATTTTTGTGTCGGAGTAGCGGCATATCCTGAAAAACATTTTGAAGCGGTTTCTTTAGAAACAGATTTACACTATTTAAAACAAAAAGTGGATGCTGGCGCTGATTATGTAGTAACTCAAATGTTTTTTGATAATCAAAAATACTTTGATTTCGTCAAGGCATGTAGGGCTATCGGCATTCAAGTTCCTATTATTCCAGGTATTAAACCTTTAGCGACAGCCAAACAATTAGAGGTTTTGCCAGCCATTTTTCACTTGGAAATTCCGCAGGAATTATCTTCGGCCGTATTATCGGCCTCTAATGCTGCAGGAATTAAACAAGCAGGAATTGAATGGGCTATCCAACAAGGTAAAGAATTGATTCAAGCTGGTGTTCCCGCTTTGCACTTTTATACCATGAGCAAATCAGATAGTGTCCGATCCATTGCATCGGCGTTATTCTAGTAAAAAGGAGCGAATTAGAATCGCTCCTTTTTTATTTACATGGCTGCACTAGATTCTTCTAATTTAACATGTTTCCAGTTTTCACCAGAACGAATACGGTTTAGCTGAGTATGCGTAATGCCAAATTGTTTAGCGATCATTTTGAATCGACTCTTCTCCGATTTTAGCATCTTTTTGATCATCAACACTTTGCTTTCCGTCAGTTTGTAATTTTTCGTTCTTTTCGGAATCTGTCGATTAATTACACTCGGATTGTTCTTGTTGTGAGCAGTGACTAGACTTCGATTTCCCCAAGCTAAATTTTCAGCTCGGTTATTCATTTTGTCATGATCTAAGTGCAACACAAAATTGTCCGATTCGTCTTTTTTGTTGACAAAACATTCAGCCACTAATTTATGGATGTACCGATTAGCAGATTTTTGTTGAAATCGAATATTGAGAGATCGATACCCCTGAATCATAGAACCTTGTATTAAATCGCCTTCCGGATTGTTTTGAAAGCTTTTTACACGGCCATAATTAGAGATTTCATAATGAATTTGGTTGTCAAATTCAGGGAATGGAATGCGCTTCCATTGCTCATTCCAATAGTTTTTTAAGGCGGTCATAGTATTAATTGTACGTATTATAGAACGGTAGTAATTGCAATTTAATTATATTCCTTGAATTGCAAAAGTTTAGCTCAAAACGAAAAAGAATAATTAATATTGTTAATTATTAATTCTCTTTAATTATATGAAAGTATTAGTTTACGGTGCCTCAACAAATCCTCAACGATATGCCTATTTAGCCGCTCATCTATTGCACCAAAAAGGGCATGAAATAGTACTAGTGGGAATTAAAAAAGGAGAGTTATTAGGGGCAACCATTCATCCCAATGATTGGGTAGAAGAGAATATTGATACGGTTACCTTGTATGTTGGCCCACAAAATCAAGAAGGCTTATTGGAATATCTTAAAAAAATACATCCAAGAAGGGTGATTTTTAACCCTGGAACCGAAAATGAAATACTGAAGAGGAACCTGGAAGAGGAGGGGATAGAGACAGATGAATCCTGTACCTTGGTATTATTGCAAACGGGGCAATTTTAAAAGGAATCTGTTGGGTCATATTCAACAGATTCCCTTTTTATTTATATAGCTTTCAATACGAAGTCAAATTCCTCCATAATTAAATTTGCTAATAATTTTTTGCAAGCATTCGTAACGATATCATTAGCTTCAGCCTCAGAACTAGCTTCAATTTGTAACTGAATATGTTTACCAATACGCACATCGGCTACCTGATGTATATCTAAGTTTTGTAAACCGATACGCACAGCTTTACCTTGAGGATCAAGGATTTCTTTTTGAGGCATTACATTAATTTCAGCTAAAAATTTCATTTTTTTTGGGTATTAAGTATGTAAAGAACTCCTGAAAGGAGGATATAGGATGCTACTAACAGTGGCAATGCTACAAATTTAAGGAAAATCAGTCCAGCAACACAAAAAACTAGGAAAATGAATTTAATTTGATTGCTTTTCCAATCCCAAGTTTTAAACTTAAAGGCCATTAAGGGCAATTCACACACGAGTAAATAACTCATGATAACGGAATAAATCAACAAGCCTTTAAAATTAAGTATGTATTCGCTATACTCAGGTTGAAATTCCAGAATGAGGGGCAAGGCAGCAATTACAATGCCGTTGGCGGGTGTCGGCACACCAATAAACTGATCACTTTGACGAGTGTCTACATTAAATTTAGCCAAACGATAGGCGGAAAATATAGCCAATGAAAAAACGATAAAAGGTTTATAAAATCCGAAAAGGCCGATAGAGCATTGGGTGCCACAACTTGCCTCTACCAAATGAAATAACATAAATGTTGGTAGCACACCGAAAGAAACCATATCTGCCAAGGAATCCAATTCCTTTCCTAGTTCAGAATAGGCATGTAATAATCGAGCTAAAAAACCATCTAAAAAGTCAAAAATTAGTGAAATTACGATGCAATAAGAGGCCCATAAAACATGTCCTTGCATAACAAAATAGATACCAAAACAGCCTGACAATAAATTGCCTAAGGTTAAGGTATTCGGGATTTCTTTTTTTATCGACATCTTATGCTTTAACAAATGGATTTTGAATTTTTTCTATGCCTATTGTAGTACTCCCTCCATGTCCAGGAAAAACTTCCGTTTCTTCTGGTAAAACATACAATTGATTCTGAATGCTATTCACCAAATCTGCATGATTGCAGAAGGGGAAATCTGTCCTGCCAATGCTTCTTCTAAACAAAACATCTCCATCGATGAGCCAGCCTTGTTCTTCTAAATAAAAGGCAACATGCCCTGGCGCATGCCCAGGAACAAACAAAACTTTCATGTTCATTTCTCCAATTTCAATAACCTCATCGTCTTCCAAAAAGCGGTCTACTTCCACTGATTGAAAAGCAGGAAAGCCATAAACTGCTGCCCGATTAGCCGCATCATTTAATAAAGGCAAATCTTTGGGATGTAAGGCAAATGGTACTTTAAAATGTTCCTTGATATAATGTACTCCTAATACATGGTCTATATGAGCATGGGTATTGAGGCAATATTTCAATTGAATGTTTTTGGATAAAATGAAGTCCGTAATTGTTTTTCTTTCCTCGTAATTATGACAACCTGGATCAAATATGACTCCATTGCCAGCATCATCCCAGAGTAGATAGGTGTTTTCTTGAAATGGATTACATGTAAAAACTTCTTTATATACCACGAATGATCTGTTTTGTATGCAAATTACTTATTTCCTGTAAATTGATGTTGACCTAATAAGAATAAGCAAGGTTTTTTATGCAAATCTGGAAGTGTTTTTGCCCAAGCCTCTACGGTTTTTGTCTGGATAAAGCCTGTTTCTGCTTGGATATCACAACCGATACATATTAATTGTTGCTTAGGACAAATCTGAATTAAATCAGCCAACAATGCATTATTCCGATATGGAGTTTCGATGAATAATTGGGTTTGTCCTGATTTCTCAACTTCCTTTTGTAATTGTTCAATTCTTTTGATTCTAGCGGTCTTATCAATGGGTAAATAACCATGAAAGCAAAAGCTTTGTCCGGAGAATCCTGAACCCATTAAGGCCAAAAGGATGGAGGAGGGGCCAACCAATGCAATTACTTCAATTTGTAATTTATGCGCAATGGAAACTGCTAAAGCACCAGGATCAGCAATTCCTGGACAACCTGCCTCGGAAATGATACCAATGGAATGATCTGCTTGAGCTTGAGTCTGTATGAATTTTTCAATACTACTAGTTTCACTATCCTTATCCAATACTTCAAAAACCAATTCCTCTATTTGAATGCCTAATTTTAACTCACTGACGAATCGTCGAGCCGTGCGTACATTTTCTACTAAAAAATGTTTACATGTTAATACAGCTTGGATAACTTCAGGAGTGATAACTTTGGAAGCAGTATTTTCAGCAATCGGACAAGGAATCAAATAAATTTTCATAAAATACTGCGCAAGGCGTCAACAAAAGCTTCTGGTTGATCTGCTTGAACCCAATGGCCAGCATTCGGTATTTCAATCAGTTCAAAGTTGGGGAAAATTTCTGCAATATAACGTTCATCTTCTGGTTGGATGTAATGAGATTCCGCTCCTTTGATGAAATAGGCGGGTAGATTCACAGAATGTTTAACCCACAATTCATGTCCAACTACATCTATGTTCTTGGTAATTACTTTAACATTAATTCTCCAAGCAAACTCCTGCTGATCATTTCGATACAGATTTTTTAGTAAAAATTGACGAACGCCTTCTTTCTCTTCAAATCGCTTTAAATGTTCATTGGCATCAGTTCTACTGGCCAAATGTTTTAAATCTAGACTATTTAAGCCTTCCAATATGGCCGTATGATGTACCGGATAGAATTTAGGAGCAATGTCTACCACAACCATCTTTTGGGCTATATCAGGATGATTTAAGGCAAACTGCATCACCACTTTACCACCCATGGAATGACCAATGATGATGGGTTTATCCAAAGAGTGTTCTTGAATAAATTCCAATAAATCCTCTGACATGACTTGGTAATCAAATTCATCTGACCATGGAGATTGACCATGATTTCTCTGATCTACCAAGTACACTTGGAATTTGTCTGAAAGTACTTTGGCAATGCCTAACCAGTTGTCGGATGAACCAAATATACCATGTAATATAATGATGGCAGGTCCTTGTTCTCCTACTTTTCGGAAGTATAGTTTCATTTATTTGATATAAATAGCTTTTTCTTTTTGTGCAATCGTTTTACCTATTACCTGTAGGCTAAAACCTTGTGTCTCTGCAAATGATTCGAATTCGGTTTGTGAATTTGCATCAACGGCTATTAACAAACCTCCAGAAGTTTGTGGGTCAGCACCAATGAGCTGTTGAATTTCAGAAATACTTTCTTCTACTCGATGTCCATAACTAGCCCAATTTCTAGATGTACCTCCTGGGAAACATTTTTGTTCCAAATAATGACCAATCTGAGGTAGAGTAGGTATTTTATCAAAAAACAATTGGGCGCTCACTCCAGATCCATCACACATTTCCACTAAATGACCCAATAATCCAAATCCGGTAACATCAGTCAACGATTTGACATAGGCCAATGGCCCAAGTTTTTCACCAAATTGATTCAGCGTGCTCATTTGTTTTACAGCTAAAGCTAAATCTTCTGGACTAACGATCCCTCTTTTTTGAGCCGTAGATAAAATACCAACCCCTAATGGCTTGGTTAAATACAATAAGCAATCTTCACTTGCCTGATCATTTTGTTTTAAATGTTCTTTTTTCACTTTACCCGTTACGGCTAAACCAAAAATGGGTTCAGGAGAATCAATGGAGTGACCACCAGCTAAAGGAATACCAGCTTCAGCACATGCCGCTCGCCCACCTTCCAACACCTTTTTAGCAATTTCTGGAGCTAGTTTGTCAATTGGCCAACCTAAAATGGCGATTGCCATCAATGGAGAACCACCCATTGCATATATATCTGATATGGCATTGGTGGCAGCTATTTTTCCAAAGTCAAAAGGATCATCGACAATGGGCATGAAAAAATCTGTCGTGGAAATAACTGCTTCTCCATTTTGCCAATCAAAGACAGCAGCATCATCCCGACTTTCATTTCCTACTAAAAGTAATGGATGATTTTTTTTAGGGGTATCGGTATGTAAAATTTGGTCTAAAATTTGAGGTGAAATTTTACAACCACAGCCGGCTCCATGAGAAAAGGAAGTTAATTTAATGCTAGTATCCAAAGTCGAATAATTTAATTGAAGAGTACAAAAATATTCTTTAAATAATTAAAAATTAAGTTTGTGTTAAGATTTAAGCCAAAATAGTACATTTAGATGAGCTTATTCGTTTAAATAATTACAGAAAATGCTTTATAAGTTCTAATTATCAGTTGATTAGTGCAATTTCATATGAAATGACTTTAGTCAAACAGTTGTAGTATTTGATTTTTTCCATTTATTTTGTGGAAATATCTTTCAACTCAATTATAACTAAATTCCAAATTTATGCAGAAAAGATTTATTACTCGTTCTGTGTTATTGGGGGCGTTTTTTGCGCTTTTGATGGCATTGCCGATTGGGCAGCTATTTGCTCAAGTTACTAGCTCCTCCTTTACCGGTACTGTTACCGATGCTAAAGGAGAAGTTTTGCCAGGTGCTAGCGTTTTAGCTGTGCACACTCCATCTGGGACCAAGTATGGGGTAGCCACTAACGCTGCTGGTCGTTATACCCTTATTGGTGTTCGTGTGGGTGGACCATTTGTTTTAAAAGTAACTTTTGTTGGTTACAAAGAACAAGTTAAAGACAATCTATTCACTAGTTTAGGTACATCTACCAACGTAAGTTTCAAGTTAGAGGAAGAAGGACAACAATTACAAGAAGTTGTAGTAAAGTCTTCTCGTTCAGATTTGTTTAGTTCAAACAGAACAGGGGCGGCTACTTCATTCGCTACTGAAACCATCAATGGTTTGCCTACAATCGGTCGTACAATTGACGATATTACCAAATACAACGCGTATAGTAATGGCCGTTCATTTGCAGGACAAGATTCACGTTTCAATAACTTCACCATTGACGGATCTGTTTTCAACAATGGTTTTGGTTTAGGTAGTTCATCTCAAGCAGGTGGTCGTACGGGTACTACAGCCGTTTCTTTGGACGCAATTGAGCAAATTCAAATTAACATTGCTCCATTTGATGTGCGTCAGTCAGGTTTTGCTGGTGCTGGTATCAACGCCGTTACTCGTTCTGGAACAAATGACTTCACTGGATCAGCTTATCATATTTTCAGAAACAGTGATTTAGTAGGAAAGAAAGCTGATGGTAGAGATTTACCTTCCATCAACATTTCAGAAAAGACAACTGGTTTCCGTGTAGGAGGACCATTGATTAAGGATAAATTATTCTTCTTTGCTAATTACGAAGAATTTAAGAGTTCAACACCTGCATTAAACTGGTCAGCTAACCGTTCTGGAGCTACCGGTAACGTATCTCGTGTATTGGCTTCAGATATTGAAGATTTGGGAAATTTCATGAAGACTAATTTCAACTATGAAATTGGTGCCATTGATAATTTCAATAATGAAGTTACTTCGAAGAAAGGTTTGTTGCGTTTAGATTATAACATCAACAACAACAACAAATTAACGATTCGCTACTCTCAACATGATTCAGAGTCTGGATCAATCATTTCTAACTCAAACAGTAGTAATACGGCTGGAAATGGTAACCGTACAAACTCTGCTTTAGCCTTGTCTCCTCAAAATACAGGGTATATCATTCAAGATAATACACGTTCCATCGTAGCCGAGTTAAACTCAACGCTTAACTCTAAGTTTGCGAATAACTTCATTGCTACGTATAACAAGCAAATTGAAGATAGAGCTCAAACAGCTTTGTTCCCGACAATTGATATCTTGAAAGATGGTTCTACCTATACTTCATTAGGTATGGATCCATTTACTCCAAATAACAAGTTGAATTATTCTACTTTGAATTTTACTAACAACTTGACTTATTTCAACGATAAGCACACATTCACATTTGGATTAAGTTATGAGTATTTCGTATCAAATAACGTATTCTTCCCATCTTCGAATGGTGTGTATGTGTTTAATTCGATCAACGATTTCAAAACGGCAGCTTTGGCCTACAAAGCCAATCCAAATTTAGCTGTTTCTCCAGTTGTTATGCCTCGTTTTAACTACCGTTACTCTTTATTGCCAGATGGTGCTGAGCCATTACAACAATTGAAAGTTTCTACCTATTCAGCTTATTTGCAAGATGAATTCCAGGTTTCTGAGAAATTTAAAGTGACTGGTGGTGTACGTTTTGATTTGTTCTCTTATGACAATTCAACTTCTGCAGACTTTTACAATCCAATTGTTGCAGGTTTGACTTACAAAGATGAAAACGGTAAGGATTTGAAAGTAAACACAGGCGCTTTCCCTCCAGCAAAATTATTGGTTTCTCCACGTATTGGATTTAACTATGATGTCAATGGAGACAAATCACTACAAGTACGTGGTGGTACAGGATTCTTCGTATCTAGAATTCCACAAGTATTGGTTTCTAACCAATTGGGTAATAATGGTGTGAATACAGCTGTTATTTCAGCTTCTAACACAACGGCATATCCATTTACAATGAATCCAACCGTATACAAGCCAGCTACTACTGACATCAATAAGTTGCCAGCTTATGTAGTGAACGCTTCTACAGAAGACTTGAAAAACCCAATGATTTGGAAAACAAACTTTGCCATTGACAAGAAATTGCCTTGGGGCTTAGTGGGTACATTGGAGGCTATTTACAACAAGAACATCAATTCTTTACGTTACATAGATGCTAACTTAAAAGCACCAGCTGCTACTTTTGTAGGTCCAGATAACCGTAGTCGTTTCAATACAGCAGGTCGTTTTATTAACTCAGCTACAACCAACGTATTCGTATTAACAAACACAGATAAAGGTGAATCATATTCATTTACAGCAAAATTAGAGAAACCAACTGTTGATGGTTTTGGTGGTATGTTAGGTTATACTTATGCTGTTGCTAAGGATATTCAATCTGTAGGTTCTACTGTTCAAGCTAACATTGCTTCTGAATTTGGTCAAAACTATTTGAATACTTCTTATTCAGATAATGACTTACGTCATCGCTTCGTAGGATTTGTAAATTACCGCTTGAATTATGGTGGAAAATTAGGTGGATCTACCATGTTTACTTTAGGTGCAGTTTCATCTAGCGGTTACCGTCAATCTTACACTTTTGGTGCTGATTTCAACGGAGATGGTCAAATCAACGATTTAATTTATGTTCCATATAGAGCAACTGATTTAACATTTACTCCATTGACAGTTAATGGTCGTACTTATACTCCAGCTGAACAAGCTGCTGCATTTGACGCATTCATTGATGGAAATGAGTATTTGAGCAATCGTCGTGGAATGTATGCTGAACGTAATGGTGCTTACTCTCCTTGGTTAACTCGTTTTGACTTTACTGTTGAGCAAGATTTCCATATCAAAACAGGTAAGAACAAGAAAAATATCATCCGTTTACGTGCTGATATCTTGAACGTAGGTAACTTATTAGATAATACTTGGGGTGTAGGTTGGGTTCCAACAAATGCTAACCCATTACGTTTCACTACAGCGTCTAATGGAACTGTTACGTATCAAATGGGTACTCAAGTTATTCAAAACGCTTCAGGAGCTAACGAAACTATCTTATTACGTGATTCATTCGTGAAATCAATCAACGTAAATAATGTTTGGCAAGCTCAGTTAGGTATTCGTTATATCTTCGAATAATCGAAATAGACAAATCCTATATGTTAAAACAGGCTGCTCATTCGGGCAGCCTGTTTTTTTTTCAACGCATTTTTTCACGCTGGCAAGGTTCCAAACCTTGACAGCGTTGTGCGTTGATAACGATTTCGAAAATAAATTTATTTTAATTCGAAATTCTTTATCAAGTTTCTGATAAAGTTAGGACAATAAAAAAGGCCAGCGAAAGCTGGCCTTAATATAATCATGTTCAGGTTTTTATTTAAACTCCTTATGATGAGCTAATCGATGTAAGTCTTCCTGACTTAATGATTTGAAATATTCATAGGTGATTTTTAAACCTTCAGCTCTAGAAACCTTCGGTTCCCAACCTAATATGGCTTTAGCCTTAGTAATATCTGGTTTTCTCTGTTTAGGATCATCTGTCGGCAAAGGCAGAGAGATTAACTTCTGACTAGTACCCGTCAATTTGATAATTTCCTCTCCAAACTCCTTGATGGTGATTTCATCTGGATTTCCGATATTCACAGGTTGAGCATAATCGCTTAGCAATAAACGATATATTCCTTCTACCAAATCATCAACGTAGCAAAATGCTCTTGTTTGAGATCCATCACCAAACATAGTTAAGTCCTCACCTCGTAAGGCCTGACCAATAAATGCAGGTAATACGCGACCATCATTCAATCGCATTCTAGGGCCGTAGGTGTTGAATATACGGACAATACGCGTTTCTACTCCGTGATACGTGTGGTATGCCATGGTCATAGCTTCCTGAAAGCGCTTAGCTTCATCATATACGCCTCTTGGACCAACTGGATTTACATTTCCCCAATACTCTTCAGTCTGCGGATGAACCAATGGGTCTCCATAAACTTCAGAAGTAGAGGCAATCAATACACGTGCATTTTTAACACGTGCCAATCCTAAACAGTTATGAATTCCCAAAGAACCAACTTTTAAGGTTTGAATTGGGATTTTCAAATAGTCAATAGGGGAGGCTGGAGAAGCAAAATGAAGAATATAATCTAATTCACCAGGTACATGGATGAATTTAGATACATCATGGTGATAAAATTCAAAGTTGGGTAGCTTAAAAAGATGCTCAATGTTTTTCAAATCACCTGTGATTAAATTATCCATGGCAATCACATGAAAACCCTCTTTGATAAATCGATCACATAAATGTGACCCTAAAAATCCTGCACCCCCTGTTATTAATACTCTTTTCATTTCTATGATTTATGATAATACGGTTTGACGGCCAATCGAGTAATACGTATACCCCAATTCTTTCATTTGAGATAATTCATATAAATTTCTACCATCAAAAATGACTTTGTTTTTTAGCAATGAATCCATTTTTTCGAAATCCGGTGTACGGAATTGAGGCCATTCAGTGACAATCAATAAGGCATCCGCATCCTCTAGGGCTTCGTATGGATTTTTGCAAAATTGGACACTATCTCCTAATAAAGCCTGAACATTTGGCATAGCTTCAGGATCATAAGCTTTAATAGTGCATCCTGCTTCTAATAATGCTTCAATGTTATACAAAGCCGGTGCTTCACGAATATCATCTGTGTATGGCTTAAATGCCAAACCCCAAATGGCAATAGTTTTGCCTGCTAAATCTTCCTTGAAATACTGGCGAACTTGAGGCAATAATTTAGTCTTTTGGTTTTCATTTACGCGCATAACGCTATCCAAAATATGGAACTTGTAATTATTCTCTTCGGATGTTTTAGCTAGCGCTTGAACATCTTTTGGAAAACAACTTCCACCATAGCCAATACCTGCAAATAAGAAGCGCTTACCAATACGAGAATCTGTACCAATACCGCGACGAATATCATCCACATTAGCACCCACCAATTCACATAAATTGGCTATTTCATTCATGAAGGTAATCTTGGTTGCTAAAAACGCATTGGCCGCATATTTGGTCATTTCAGCGGAACGTTCATCCATAAAAATGATGGGATTTCCCTGGCGAACCAAAGGCGCGTACAATTTGGTCATTAATTCTTTAGCTCGCTCAGATTCAGTACCTATCACTACTCGATCAGGTTTCATAAAGTCTTCCACTGCTACACCTTCACGTAAAAATTCAGGATTAGATACCACATCAAAAGGAACCTTCGCATGTTTTGCAATGGCATTTTTTACCAATTCTGAAGTGCCCACAGGAACAGTACTTTTATCAATGATAACTGTATATTCTTTCAATAATGGGCCTAAATCATTGGCTACCTGTAAGATGTATTTTAAATCTGCTGAACCATCTTCTCCTGGAGGAGTTGGTAGGGCTAAAAAGATTACTTTAGCTCCTTCAATTCCATCAACCAACGAAGTGGTAAAATTTAAACGACCTTCTTCCACATTGCGGTGGAATAAATCTTCTAAACCTGGCTCATAAATGGGTACAATACCCGCTTTCATTTGATTAATCTTAGCCTCATTGATATCGACACATGTGACGTGGTTACCTGTTTCTGAAAAACATGTTCCTGTAACAAGGCCTACATATCCCGTTCCTACTACCGCAATTTTCATGGGTTAATCTTTATTTAGTTCAAAAATTTGGCTCAAAATTAGCCATTTTTCTTTTAAAATTTATAAATGCAATGGATAATCAAAACTTATTTAGCCATCGGTATTATTTTACCAATACTTCCTGAAGGCTCCATGCAACCTAACCAATTTGCTAAGGTGGTAGATATGTCGCTAATGCTAGTTCTACTACTTAACTCTTGAGGTTTCACCTTCCAGCCATAAAATAATAAAGGTACATGTGTATCATAAGCATATAAGGTACTGTGGGTGGTACCCGTTTTTCCTCCCATAAACCATTGTGGTTTTAATAAAATCATGAAATCACCACTTCTTGAGGGATTATATCCATTCGATACCAATTCTTTGTAAGGTTGAATCAAACTACTATTGGTTACATCCTGCATATCCACTATGGTGGAAGTACCTTCTATTTTGGAATAAGCAGTCAAGATTACTTGATGTAGTTTTTTGCGATTGATGGCTAATTTTTCTACTAATGCATGGTCAATGTAAAGTTGTGAATTCTCACTTCCCACAATTAATTTATCTGTTCCAAATTCTTTTTGTAGGGCATTTTTAACTTCCGTTAAAGCTTTACCAGCTTCAAATACTCCACCAGGCATTTTTTTAGATTGTAAGTATCCAGGTACTTCTGCTACAGCATGGTCAGCTGTTAAAAATACTAATACTCGATCTTTGCCAAATTGCTTATCCAAATAGCTCAATAATTCAGCAATATCTCGGTCCAAACGTAAATACGTATCTTCCAATTCGATGGATTGTGGTCCAAAAGCATGACCTACATAATCCGTGGACGAAAAGCTGACCGCTAAAAAGTCAGTGTTATTGTTTTGTCCTAATTTTTCTTCTTCAATGGCTTTCAAAGCAAAATCTTTGGTTATTGAATTACCATATGGAGTAGAACGAATGATTTCCAATGGATTTGGACCTTCTAGTGCATGTGGGAATGTTGGTGTTTTTTCTGATGGTAATTTTCCCTCAAAAGGTAAATTGTCTTCCGCACTTTGTACATAGCTTTCTATTGGATATAACGTATTCCATCCTTGCTTGACATATTTTAGCGCTTTTTCTTCCGAATTAAACTTCTGAACCCAAGTAGGTAATTCTTTCATGTAAAATGAGGATGTAATCCAGCGTCCTTCTTTGGAATCATACCAATATGACCCATTGGCCGTATGTCCTCCAGGTAAAATAGCTCCACGGTCTTTCAAGGCAATTGCTATCGTTTTAGATCGGAAATTTTGTGCAATTCTCAATTGGTCAGTAATAGTGCTGGTCCAAAGATTTTTGGGCGACATAAATCCCGTTTTGCCTGTAGTTCCTACCGTTGTAACCGTACTGTCTTCTGTACAATATACCTTTTTTCCCGTGGCTACATCTGTCCAATCATTTCCTACAATACCATGAACGGCAGGTACTGTTCCTGTATACACACTAGCATGGCCAGCAGCAGTTACAGTTGGGGCATAGTTGTAATGATTATCCTGACAATTTAATCCTTCGCGCATTAAACGTTTGAAACCATTATCGCTATATCGATCTTGATATTTATATAAGTAATCATAGCGCATTTGATCAACCACAATGCCTACAACCAAGGCTGGTCTTTTAGCTAATGATTTAGTTTTATTTTGAGCCCAAGTCGTGCTGATGCTAAGTAGACTGATGATCAAAATGGCAAATACTTGTGTCGTTTTTTTCATGAATAAATAGGGAATTCTGTTAATGTATTCGTTTTTTGGTGTAATAAATCGATTTCTAATAATCTTGTTTCCAGTCCATTGGTAAGTACTAAGAACTTGGAATTAATTTGCTTTTGATATTGACTAATCTGTTGCCATGTAACATTAGTTAGTTTCACATGTGGAGCTTTACATTCAATGATCATAAACACACTTCCATCTTTGGCAAAAATTTGAATATCACTTCTCCTTTGTAATTGATTGACACTAATGCCTCCTTCAATTTGAATCATGGCACTCGGGTAATGTAAATGACTCGTAATGTACTGCAAACAATGTTGACGGACCCATTCCTCTGGAGAAAGCAATCTATATTTTTTGGCGATAGGGTCAAAAATATAGAGTTTTCCATCCTTTTTTTTTAATTTGTAATCATAAGGGGGAAATTGGAGCGTCAGGTCAGCTATCGGTTGCATCATGGGCCATTACACAAACTCTAAATTAATCTATTTGTAGATTAATTTCATCACGAACTTTATCTTTTCATGAAAACTAAAGAAGAAATTGTACAAAATTGGTTACCCCGCTACACAGGTACACCATTGGAAAAATTTGGTCAATACATTTTATTAACCAATTTCAAGAATTACGTGGACATGTTTGCCCAAAAATTTGACGTAGAAATTTTAGGACAAGATCGTCCTATGCAAACCGCTACCGCCGATAACATCACCATTATCAATTTTGGTATGGGTTCACCCATGGCAGCAACAGTGATGGATATTCTTTCTGCCATTTCTCCTAAAGCTGTATTGTTTTTAGGAAAATGTGGTGGACTTAAAAAGAACCTAGCATTGGGTGATTTAATCTTGCCTATTGCCGCCGTTAGGGGAGAAGGAACATCGGATGAATATATGCCCAAAGAAATCCCAGCATTACCCTCTTTCCGTTTACAGCGTTCCGTGTCTTCCATGATTAAAAAACATGAAAAAGATTATTGGACAGGCTTAATTTATACAACGAACCGTCGGGTTTGGGAGCACGATGAAGAGTTTAAAAAGTATTTGTCAGACATCCGTGCTATGTGCATCGACATGGAGACGGCAACGATTTTTACGGTGGGATTTGTCAATAAAATACCACGTGGAGCTTTGCTTTTAGTATCTGATAATCCAATGACTCCCGATGGTGTAAAAACGGATGCTAGCGATAAAAAAGTAACTGATAACTATGTGAATCTACACCTTCAAATAGGCATAGACGCTTTGGAAGAGTTAGCTTCTTCTGGAGAATCCGTAAAACACTTACGTTTCGAATAAATTAGTTACAGAAATCTCGGATTACTTGGAAGGAAGGATTGTATCCTAATTCTCCTGCTTTACTTAAATCCAAGCATCCGGTGGTATCAGCTAATGCTAATTTGATTATACCTCTGACAAAATAAGCTTCAGCGTATTTGGCATTCAATTTGATGGCATTACTACAATCTTGAATAGCACTGCGCTGATCTCCAACATTGGATTTGGCCATTGCCCTCATGAAATACGCATCTGCATAAATAGGATTCAAAGAAATGGCTCGATTGTAATCTTCCATCGCTTGTTTGGGATCGCCTGACTTTGATTTTGCCAATCCTCGATTGAAATAAATTTCAGCCCTTTCAGTTGTGAATTCTGCAATTTTGATTTTATCTTGAACCGAATTTCGTAATTCATCCAATACCGCCTTATTCATTTTTGCGGTATATAGAATTTTAGCATTATCTAAATTTCCCATGTCCACAGCTTTGGTATAATCCTCAATAGCACCTCGTTGATCTCCTAATTTAGATTTAACAAATCCTCTTCCGTAAAATGCCTCTACTTTGGATGGTTCTAATTCTAAAGCTTTGTTGAAATCTTCTAAAGCTCCTTTTTCACCATTTTCTCCTCTGAAATTTTCCAATTGAGTTTTACAAAATCCTGAATAATACCAATCATTGGCCTCATCCGGACTGATTTTTAAAGCCTCATTAAAATCCTTTAAGGCATTGGCAAAATCATTCAGTTTCATTTTGGCAAATCCTCTTCCAGAATAATAGGTAGATCTTTTTGGACTTATTTCAATGGCCTTGCTGTAATCTTCAATACTGCTAGCGTATTCCCCTAATTTCACTTTGCAATCCCCTCTAGCGGCCAAGCACGGAGCATATTCAGGATTTAATTCCAAGGATTTGTTGAAGTCGGATAAACCACCACGGTAGTTTTCTAATTTGCTTTTTGATAATCCTCGGGAATAGTAAGCGGTTGCCTCCAAGGGATTTAAACGAATCGCTTCGTTGTAGTCTTGAATAGCAATTTTGTGATTGTCTTGCTTACTATAACTCTGACCACGAGCAATAAATGCTTCATAGTAAGTTGATTTTAATTCAATCGCTTTTTCGAAATCTAAGATTGCCCCACGAAAATCTTTTAGGTTATACTTCGCAAATCCACGGTTATAAAAGGCAACTGGATTCGGATTGGCTGTGTTTTTCTCAATTTCAATACTGAAGTTGCGGAGAGCTTCGGCATAATTACCTGTTTTATTTTGAGTTAAGCCTAACTCCATGTAATTAACAGCATCTTGGGCCAGTATGGAATTAGAAAAAATAAGCAAGCAGGCAAAAGCCAGAGAAGTCCACTTCATGTTTTAATGTCTATTTATGGTGTAAAAATAAGGGAAATCACTCGCTAAGAAAAATTTGTGTAAAGCCAAATACCAAAATAAGCCATAAGGTTATCAAAGCCGTTTTTTTCAAATAAGGATCTATTTGAGCAGGAGTTAAATTGGGTTGTAATTTGTTGGCTAATAGTGCAATGGGAATATAGGCCGCTAACATACTGGAGTTTTGAAGAAAAGTAGGAGGAACCCCAAAATTCATCATGGGATATATACCAAAACTTAAGATGCTTAGAATGTATAAAAACTTTTGATATAAAAATCCGGCTGTTTTACCAATTCGAACGGGAATGGATAATTTTCCTTGTTTTTTATCATTTTCTAAATCCCTTAAATTATTCAAATTCAATACAGCAACAGACATAAATCCACATCCAGCAGCAGGCAAAAATGTGGCTAATTTGAATTCCAAAGTTTGTAAAAAATAAACGCCTACTGTACCTACTAAGCCAAAAAAAATGAAAACAGAGAGGTCCCCCAATCCCATATATCCATAAGGTCTTTTACCAACGGTATACGCAATGGCAGCACCGATGGCCAAAAGTCCTACAACTAAAAAGCCAAGAATGATTTCCAAGGGGGCCGTTTGAAGGCTAGTAAACAATAAACTAATTCCTGAAATGAATGCTAAAAGTGCACTTAGGTATACAGCATTTTTCATTTCAGTCGGACTGATAGCACCTGTCTGAACGGCTCGTAAGGCTACTTTTCTATCGGCATTGTCTATGCCATTTTGAGTATCACCCAAATCATTGGCAAAATTGGATAAAATTTGAAGTAGGAGGGTAGTTAGAATAGCTAAGGCGCCAATAGTCCATTGAAAGTGGCCATCCACATAGGCTAAAATATTACCTAAAATGGTACTGGCTATGGCCAGAGGTAATGTGCGGGGCCTGGCGGCTTCTACCCAACGATTCATATGCTTGTATTTATTAGAAACAAACATCCCTGAATTTTGTGAATTCAGGGATGTAAGAAAATGATTATTTCGCTAAAGCTTGGAGAAATTCTGGGCTCGAAGGTTTGATAGCTGATGCGAAAAAGTTGACTAATTCACCTTTTTCGTTGATGACATACTTGCAAAAATTCCAGCTTGGTTCTTTTTCATTCCAACCGTTTCCTTTTTTATCTGTAAGCCATTTGTATAAATCACACTTACCATCGCCTTTCACTACGACTTTCTCCATCATCTGGAAACTAACTCCGTAATTTTTTTGGCAAAAGCTGGCAATTTCCTCATTGCTACCTGGTTCTTGACCACCAAATTCATTGGCAGGAAAACCTAAAATAACTACATCTTTGTTTGCTTGGTGGAATTTCTCCCAATCTGCATACTGTGGTGTATATCCACATTTAGAAGCCGTATTTAATACGACAACTTTCTTTCCTTTGAATTGGCTAAAGTCAATAACCTTTCCATCAATTCCTTTCATTTTAAAATTATGAAAGTTCGGTGCTGCAACAACAGTTTCCACGTTTTCTGGGCGATTTAAAATGGTGTTTTGTGTAAACGGCAATGTTAGAGCCGTTAATAAGGATCCAATTTTTACAATATTTACTAGCATAACGACAGTGATTAATATAAGTGAGAAAGTTAAGATTCGTTTCATGTTACATTCGTTCAGGTGAAACTATCCCCAATAACGAAGTTGCGTGCTGAATTGTTTTGCCTGTTAAGTCTGCCAAGGTAAGTCGAATTGTTCTAATCTCCTCGTTTTCTTCATTTAAGATGGTCAATTCATTGTAAAATTTATTGAATTGTTTAGCTAAATCAAAAGAATATTGAGCAATTATTGATGGGGAGAAATTCTCACATGCTTCTGCCAATTTGCTTTTGTAAGTTCCCAACAAAAATATTAATTCTCTTTCCGATTCGGCAAAGGATATTTTCGATTGAGTTTCTCCATTAAGTGGATAGCCTTTTTCTATGGCTTTTCTACGGATAGAGCAAATTCTTGTGTGTGTATATTGGATAAATGGCCCTGTATTTCCTTGGAAATCAATGGATTCCTCAGGATTGAATAACATACGTTTTTTAGGGTCTACTTTCAATAAGAAGTATTTTAATGCTCCCATGCCCAATTGCTGAAATAATTGATTGGATTCTTCTTCTGTGAATCCTTCAATTTTCCCTAATTCCAATGTTCTTTCTCTAGCAGTATCCACCATTTCCTGCATTAGGTCATCCGCATCTACAACTGTTCCTTCTCTCGATTTCATTTTACCGCTTGGTAAATCCACCATACCATAAGAAAGGTGATAGTTCCCCAAAGAGAATGGTTTATTCAGTTTCTTTAAAATATGGAATAAGACTTCAAAATGGTAATCTTGCTCATTACCTACGACATAAATTGACTGCTGAGCTCCAAAGTCTTCATATTTCAATTGGGCTGTACCCATATCTTGAGTGATGTAAACCGAAGTCCCATCCTTTCTTAAGACTAATTTTTCATCCAAGCCCTCATCCTCCAAATTAATCCAAACAGATCCATCAGGTTTTTGGTAAAAAACACCTTGAGATAAACCTTCATCTACTAATTTTTTACCTAATAAATACGTATTGGATTCACGATAAATTTTATCAAAATCTACCCCCATTTGATTATAACTAGCCGCAAAACCCTCCAATACCCAGGCGTTCATGGTTTCCCATAATTGAATAACGGCAGGTTCTCCTTGTTCCCAAGCCAATAACATAGCCTGAGCTTGTAACATAATGGGTGCTTGAGCTTTGGCTTTTTCAGGATCAACACCAGTAGAAACTAATTGTTCAATTTCTGATTTATAAGCCTTATCAAAGGCTACATAGTATTTGCCTACCAAATGGTCACCTTTTAATCCACTTGAACTAGGAGTTTCCCCATTTCCAAATAATTGATAGGCCAACATGGACTTACAAATATGTATGCCTCTATCATTAACTAAGTTTGTTTTAATTACCTCATAACCTCCTGCTTTCAGTATTTGAGCTACCGAATAACCTAGAAAATTATTTCTTAGATGGCCTAAATGAAGGGGCTTGTTGGTATTGGGAGAAGAGTACTCAATAACAATTTTTTCATTTTTGGGATCCAACTGAAAAGCTGAATCGTCCGAGGCTATTTCTTGTAATAAACCATACCAAACAGAATCGTGCAAGGAAATATTTAAGAATCCTTGAACTACTTGATAAGCCTTAACTAGTTGTGGATTATTTTCTAATAAATAATCACCCAAAGCTTGAGCAATTTGGGCTGGAGCCTTAGCAGCCCTTTTGGTATAAGGAAAGACAACAAAAGTATAAGCTCCTTCAAATTCCTTTTTAGTTTCTTGAAGACTTAAGTCATTTTCCTCTATGTGAAATAAAGAACTTAAACCAGCTTGAATACTTGCAATGAGTTGTACTTGTATAATCGACATACCAAAGACTAAGAAATTGTGATTAAAATGTTTGCAAAGGTAGCCAATTCAAGCTAAACATTGATTCTTGACTTAATAAAAGAGGAATTAATCTTTACCTTTGTGTTATGATACAGTCCATTTACGACGACGCGTTAAAATCATTAAAATCTGGAGGCGTACTCTTATATCCTAGTGATACCATCTGGGGTTTGGGATGTGATGCCCGAATGGATGCGTCCATTGAGAAATTGTTTGACATCAAACAAAGACCTGAAAACAAAGGTCTAATTTTGCTTATTTCCAAGATTGAGCAATTAAATGAATATGTAGAACAAGTGCCTGATATAGCCTGGGACTTAGTCGATTTTGCGGAAGATCCTTTAACTGTCATTTATCCTAAAGGTAAAAATGTAAGTAAATACGTCTTAGGACCTGAGGGAACCATTGCTATTCGTTTAGTGAAAGATGAGTTTTGTAAAGGTCTTGTTTATCGATACCAGAGAGCGATTGTTTCCACTTCAGCGAATATTTCTGGAGAACCTTCACCAGAAAATTTTGAAACTGTTTCACCAATTATTAAAGATGGGGTAGATTATATTTTACAAAACCCCAATCCTCCTAAAGGAAAAGCTAAGGCATCTAAAATTGTCAAATTAGGCCTGAATGGTGATTATACGATGATTCGTCCATGATAAAAACGGGAAAGGAAATTATTGAGAATCCGATTTTTTTCAAGATTGGAGCAGCTGCTGACCGTTTGGGATTGGATGCCTATGTCATTGGGGGATATGTAAGAGATGCCATTTTAGGAAGAGATAGTAAGAAGGACATTGATGTGGTTTGCATAGGCTCAGGCATTGCATTGGCGGAAGAAGTGGCTCGTGAATTTAATTTGCCAGAACATCAGGTTTCTGTTTTTAAGAACTTTGGAACAGCCATGTTGAAGGTGGACGACTGGGATTTAGAATTTGTTGGAGCAAGAAAAGAATCTTACCAACGTGATTCTAGAAAACCCATTGTAGAAGAAGGAAGCTTGGAGGATGATCAAAATCGAAGAGATTTTACCATCAATGCCATGGCAGTACAGCTTAATTCAGCCCATTGGGGTAAACTTTTAGATCCATTTGATGGAATAAAAGACCTAGAAGCTCGAATATTACGTACACCTTTGGAACCGGGTATTACCTTTTCCGATGATCCTCTGCGCATGATGCGAGCTGTTCGTTTTGCGGCTCAGTTAGGCTTTGATATATTTCCAACTACTTTTGAAGCACTTCAAGTAGAGAATGGGCGCTTGGAAATAATTTCCATGGAGCGTATATCAGAGGAACTAAACAAGATTATTCTTTGCAGAAAACCTTCTTATGGATTTTTGCTACTTGATGCATGTGGAATTTTGCCCATCATTTTTCCTGAATTTGTAAAGTTAAAAGGAGTAGATACTGAAGAAGGAAAAGGGCATAAAGATAATTTTTATCACACCCTGCAGGTATTAGATAATATTTCTCAACATACCGATGACTTATGGTGGCGCTGGGCAGCTATTTTACACGATATAGCTAAACCTGCTACCAAGCGCTTTGATCCGAAAAAAGGATGGACTTTCCATGGACATGAAGAAATGGGAGCAAGGCAGGTTCCGTCCATTTTCAAGCGATTAAAGTTGCCACTGAATGAGAAAATGAAATTAGTTCAAAAGCTAGTTCGTTTGCATTTAAGGCCCATAGCTTTGTCTAAAGAAGAAATTACTGATGCAGCCTTACGTCGACTATTATTTGAGGCAGGAGAAGAGTTAGAAGCCTTAATGACATTGTGTCGAGCAGATATCACTTCCAAAAATGGGGATAAAGTAAAGAGGTATTTAAAGAATTTTGATAAGGTAGAAGAGAAATTAAAAGAGGTAGAGGAAAAGGACTCATTACGAAATTTTCAACCCATAATTTCTGGGGAGATTATCATGCAAGTTTTTGATATTGGTCCAGGGAAAGAGATTGGATTAATTAAAGTGGCTATTCGAGAAGCTATTTTAGAAGGCCAAGTAAAAAATGATTTAGCCTCGGCTTGGGAATTTATGCTGGAAGAAGGAAAGAAACTCGGTCTGAGTCCTCATATTAGTCTTGCTGATTTAGCATAAAAAAAGGTCTCTTTGAACTGCACCCAAAAAGTTAGACAACTTTTTGGGTGTTTTTATGTCAAGAAAAGTCAAGTATTCCTACAAGTTTAAGCTTTCGTGCGTGAAAGCCGTTGTTGAGCTTCATCAGCCTATTTTA
>NZ_JAANOG010000010.1 GCF_019923745.1 Aquirufa aurantiipilula | reverse complement strand
CAAAAGACCTCACTTAGCTTTAGAATATAAAACTCCCAATCAAATACATTACAAAAAATCCTTGCCAGTTTTACCTGACAAGGACTATATTTACTAAAAAACTGTCAACCTATTTTAGGACGGGACACCTCATTTATTGGAATTTAAACCAATGTTTTTTCTGGAAAACCAAATAATGCTTTTTCCTTAATTAGTTTAACCACTGAACTTGGAACTAGATTTTCCCATTCGCCCGAACCTTGTTGAATTAAATCCAACACACGATCGGTACGGATTTTCATCAAATTTTCATCATAGGAATGTATGTCTGCCAATTTTTCATTATCCAATAAATATTGGAATAAACCCGTTAGGTGAGCCTCAGGTTGGAAGCTTTTCAAATTGATTAGTTGTCCATTTTCATCCAAGGTAGGATATAAATAAAGCTTAATTTTTAAACCAAATAGGCTAGCAAATGCCGTTAATATGCCCCCCGGATATTGGGTATAATGCTTTTCTTCAAGGATATATTCTAAGTTAGGCATACCCATAATTAAGGCCATTTTTAGGCGACTAAATTTGCTGAGGTAAGCCACTAGTTTGAAGTATTCGTGGAAATTTGAAATCAAGACCGTTTGACCCAAGGAACATAAAATATCTACTCGATCTAAAAAATCTTTTTCATTGATATGATTTCCTTCATTCTCTAAATTCCGAAGGGTTAATTCCGAAACCACACAAATTTTATCGTCATCTATATCAGCCTCATTTTCAAACTGTTTAATTCCTTTTTTGACCATGTCAGAAAAGATATTGGTTACAGGTCTGAATCGTCCACGGATGGCAACAATGTGCTTTTTTGAAAGAGCATCATAAGGTTGCATGACATTCCCGTCTGGCCCAAATAAAGCAGCTTGAGTGAAGCCATGCTTCACTAAGTACAAAGACATCAATCGATTATCTACCTCCTTAAAATCAGGACCTTCAAAGCGAATCATATCAATCTCAATTCGATCAGGAGATAGGTCGTCCAATAATGAAACTAGAATTTTTTCTGGGTCTGCATGATAATGGTAGCAACCATAAATCAAATTCACCCCGATGATTCCTAATGCTTGTTGTTGGAGTATATTGTCATTGTCCAACATATTGATATGTATAACCACATCATTCACAGGACCATTAGGACTTAACTGAAAGCGTAATCCTACCCAGCCGTGTGCATCATTATCTTTCTGGTAATTTAAAGCAGAAACAGTATCTGCAAAGGAAAAGAAACGTTTTTCATCAGCTGACTCCGTCAAACGCACTTTCAATAATTTGAACTCACGATTGAGCATTTTCATCAAGCGCGGCTCACAAACATATTTGCCGGATTCTTCTTCCCCATAAATAGCGTCAGAAAAAGCCATATCATACGCTGAAATAGTTTTGGCTATGGTACCTGATGCTCCACCTGCTTTGAAAAAATTAGCAGCGACATCTTGGCCTGCACCTATTTCTGCAAATGAACCATATATACTGCGATCTAAATTGATCTGAAGGGCTTTTTGTTTCGTCCCTATGGATTTTAATTTGGCAGTCATAGACGAATGAGTTAATTGATTACGAAGGCTACTACTTAGCAAAGTTATATAATTATACTGCTATTTACATGATTTTCTTGAAAACATCCTAACCTATTCAGGCCATCTTTTTGATTTATGATATAAGGTTAGACCTGCCATCGGGCTTTCACTGATATTTCCAACGTGATAACGATTTTTCCGCAACACTTGTTTCAAAATGTCCGAATAATAAAAGGCAACAGAACCCGTGAAATGGATTTTTTGAGTTTCTACTTCGGAATATTTACTAACATACAGTCGGATAAATTCTTGAAAAGCATGTTCTATCATTTGATAACAATACGGATGTTTGCGGTGATCAAACAGAAACTTGGAAAAACCAGCAAACCACCTGTTCGGATATTCTCCTTGGTAAGCTCTAGATAAAATTTCTAGTCGATTTAATTCACCAAAACGTTTAATAAATAAATCGCGAAGATCATTCGGTAGCTCATGATGTAAATAAGCTAATATCAATTGTTTGCCTAAAAAACCACCACTGCCTTCATCCCCAAGCCAAAAGCCTAATGGCGGTATTTGTTCCGTGATGGCTTTTCCATTAAAAAATCCTGAATTGGAACCTGTACCCAATATGCAAGCAATACCAGAATCATCACCACAGAGCGATCTCGCCGCCGCAATTAAATCATTGTCTACTTGAATGATCTTTGCATCAGGGAAATTGGGTGAAAGCCAGTTGCTAATAATTGCTCTTTTGGAATCATCCGTAATGCCAGTTCCATAATAATATATTTCCTCAACCGCTAATTTGCTTAGTTGAGTAAGTACATCCTTTTGAGAAACTTCAATCTCTTCAGGTGTTTGATAATAGGGGTTGATTCCCAAAGAATGAAAACGTTGATATGTTTCATTTGGAGTAGCAATATACCTCCATTCTGTTTTACTTGAGCCACTTTCTATTAGTAGAATCATGAAATTAGGTTAATATGCCAATGGCTTGATATTTGTCAAAAACTTGTGCGGTATGGGGCGCATCTTTTAATTCATTACTCAGATCTTGTCCTGCCCAATGTTCATAATGTTTGCCATTTTTCCAGAGTCGGGAATGGCTCATATCATAAATTTTCCCTTGGAAAGCGACCCAAATTTCAGGGCGATCTTGTCCATTTCTTAAGGCTAACTGTGCCCGTGAATAGTGTGGAAGAGTAGAGTCCAATGTGATTATAATTAGCACGAAACTAAATAAAAAGCATGAAAAGCCGTTTTGTAAGCAAAGATTTTTAATTTTACTTGTTATTTAATGTTACAGGATTTATGAAAAATACATTTCGCGTATTTATTTCCGTCTTATGTTTAAG
The DNA here is from genome assembly GCF_019923745.1 of Aquirufa aurantiipilula. Taxonomy (GTDB): domain Bacteria; phylum Bacteroidota; class Bacteroidia; order Cytophagales; family Spirosomataceae; genus Aquirufa; species Aquirufa aurantiipilula. Next base: position 104,311 of record NZ_JAANOG010000010.1, on the reverse strand, counting down.
TTTTTTAGCTGCTTGTAGTAAGGATGATCCTAGCCCAACTCCCCCAACCCCTACACCACTAGTTTCTGATCTCATCAAGAAGGTATGGTCAGCATCCAACATTCAATGGGATGGAAATGTCCAATACGATAAAACAGCTACTTCTAATTTAATTGCAGGTTATGCTCAGTTTAAATTAGATTTAAGTAGCTCTTCCTCCGTTTCTTTAACGGAATACGATGGAAATAAATTTACGGGAACTTATAGTTTGTCCTCAGATAATAAAACTTTGACTTTGTCAAGCTTGAAAACAAGCGATGGATCAGAGCCAACAGGTACTGGAGGAACTTTGGCATTCACTATTTCTGGAGTACCAACAGCCAGTAGCTTGGTGATGGAATCTACTACGGCATACGCAAAAGCAAGTAATAAAAAGATTAGGTTGAGTTTAGTCAATCCTTAATCACAAATTAATCATGAGGCCGCCTCATTGGGCGGCTTTTCTAGTTTATGGAGAAAAGAACAGAAATCGGGTCTTTAGGAGAATTTGGTCTCATTCAACGATTAGCAGAAGGTTTCACATCACATCAACCTTGGACATCTATAGGCATTGGTGATGATGCAGCAGGTTTAGAAGCCAATGGATTTAAAGTTGTTTCTACAACGGAACTTATTATAGAAGGAGTACATTTTGATTTGTCTTATACTCCTTTAAAACATTTGGGCTTTAAGGTTACTAGTTTAGCTCTTTCTGATATAGCAGCTATGAATGCTATACCAGCTCAGCTTTCTGTAGGTCTAGGTCTAAGTAATCGTTTTTCAGTGGAAGCAGTAGAAGAGTTATATGAAGGAATAAAGCTTGCCTGTGAAGAATATAAAGTTGATTTAGTGGGAGGCGATACGACATCTTCTCCCCAAGGATTAATTATTTCCGTGAGTGCCTTAGGCTTAGTCGCAGAAGATCAACTCGTAAAGAGAAGTGGTGCAAAACCCAATGACGTTATCTGCGTGACTGGGGATTTAGGAGGAGCTTTGATGGGATTACAGTCCCTGGAAAGAGAGAAACAGGTATACTTGGCTAATCCCGATATGCAACCTGAACTGAATGAAAAGAATTATGTAGTGATGCGCCAACTTAAGCCGATGGCCCGTTTTGATATCATTCATGATTTAAAAGAATTAGGTGTAGTTCCAACTTCAATGATCGATTGTTCGGATGGTTTAGCCTCTGAAATTTTGCATTTATGTAATGCTTCAGGTACGGGTGCCAGGATTTTTGAGAAAAACATACCGATCGACGATGAGACTTATTTAGTAGCTACTGAATTCAGTATTAGTCCATTGACAGCGGCATTGAATGGGGGCGAAGATTACGAATTAGTATTTACCATAGCGCAAGCAGATTTTGATAAAGTAAGTAAGATAACCGATGTTACAGCCATTGGTTACATGACGGATATTCCTACCGAACGCGTGCTTGTGATGAAATCTGAGCAAGTTGTAGCTTTGACAGCCCCAGGATTTGGCCCACAATAATATGTCAGTAGCTATCATGCAGCCTTATTTTTTCCCTTATTTGGGCTATTTTCAATTAGTTCAATCGGTGGATGATTTTGTCTTTTATGACGATGTCATGTTCATTAAAAAAGGCTGGATAAATAGAAATCAAATATTAATGCAACAACATGCATTTTTATTCACTATCCCCTTAGAAAAACAAAGTCAGAATAAAAGTATTCGAGAATCTAGCATAGCTTGGGGACCTGAATTTCCTAATAAATGGCTGCAACAAGTCCAGTCGGCCTATAAAAAAGCCCCTCACTTTTTGGCAGTGATGGAATTAATTGAGTCTGTTTTACAAAAAAAGCCCACAAGTATTGCTGATTTGGCAGCTAATAGCGTCATGGAAACTTGGCAGTATTTGAACTTAGAAAAAAGATTTCACTTTAGTTCAGAATTGGGGGTTTCAAAAGACCTAGATCGTGCTGAAAGACTCATGGCTATTACCGAAAAATTGGGAAGCAAGGAGTATATCAATGCCAAGAACGGTCAAGAACTATACCAAAAGGAATATTTCGCCGAACAAGGATTTCAATTAAATTTCTTAAATCAATCCTTAGTTCCTTATTCTCAAGGAAGTAAGCAGGATTTTATCCCAGGACTTTCTATGATTGATGTCCTGATGTGGAATTCAAAAGAAGATATCGTATCTATGCTTTCAACTTATTCTTTGATTTGATCAATCAGTATTCCGTTTAATAAATTTACATACTATTTGATTGTAGATTTGTTAACTTTGTTGGAATTCTCTTTAACAGAAAGTTCTGAAAGTAATCGAGTTCTATGTCACAATCTTTACTCCTCAGTAAATACTCCAATACCTTCCTTTCCAGGTGGTTAGTGTTTGCTTTTGATTTGGGAATTGTTGTTTTTTCTTTCTCTGCGGCAACTCTGCTTCGCATGAATTTTCGTTTGACAGACATAGATTTCAATGTTTTTAAGTACCATTTCTTATTTCTTTTTGTCTTTAGAGCTCTTTCATTTTTGTATTTCCAATCCTATACGGGGATAATCCGACATACTAGTATAGAGGATGCCGTTATCATTTTGAAGGCCGTATTTACCGGAACTTTCTTAGCCACCATGCTATCCCTGGTAGTAAGGTATTATTTCAATTTGGATACCATGTTTTACGTGCCTCTATCCATCTTACTTATTGATTTCTTTATCTGCTTATTCTTAATGGTCTCATTGAGGTTTTGGGTTAAATCATTTTATGAGTCATTTATTCGTGAATTCAGGCCTTCTGTAGGGATATTGATTTATGGAGCAGGATATACAGGAATGCTAACTAAAAACGTCATACAAAATGACCGTGGAATTAATTATTCCATTTTAGGTTTTATTGATGATAATGAATCAAAAATAGGGAAGACTATTGAAGGAATTCGCGTGTATAGTTTGGCGGAAGCCATGGACAAGTTTGTGGATAAAACAGAAGGTTTGGAAGTCATCATGGCTATTAATAAAATATCTTTGAAAGTTAAAAAAAGGATAACGGATGTTTTTTTGGATCGAGGAGTGGTTGTTAAAATCTTGCCTCCAGTAGAAAAGTGGGTGGGGGGAGAATTTGCCGTCAATCAAATTCATAATGTAAAAATTGAAGACTTGTTGGGTCGAGATGTTATTCAGATGAATAATAAGCAAGTGGCCGAACAGCTATTCAGTAAAACTATTTTAGTAACAGGCGCTGCTGGATCCATCGGAAGTGAAATCGTTCGTCAATTAGTAGCTTATTTGCCAGCATCCATTATTTTGGTAGATCAAGCAGAATCAGGATTGTTTGACTTAGAATTTGAAATTTCATCGAGTGTTCCCATTAATACTAAATTATCTGTATACGTGGCCGATGTGACGGATCAGAAACGTATGTCTAGGATAATCTCTGCGCATAAGCCTAACTTTATTTTTCATGCAGCGGCTTACAAGCATGTGCCTTTGATGGAAAGTAATCCTTACGAGGCAGTAAGAATTAATGTGTTAGGGACTAAAATTCTCTCAGAATTAGCAGCAGAATATCATGTCGAGCGTTTTGTGATGGTTTCAACCGATAAGGCCGTGAATCCTACGAATGTTATGGGAGCTACCAAGCGATTGGCCGAAATGTATACGCAATCCATGAATAATTTAGAGGGTGTCTCTACCAAATTCATTGCCACACGTTTCGGGAATGTATTAGGCTCAAGTGGATCAGTTATTCCATTATTCAAAAAGCAAATTGAGCGGGGTGGACCAGTGACCGTTACCCATCCTGATATTACCCGCTATTTCATGACCATTCCTGAAGCTTGTGAACTCGTTTTAGAGGCTGCTACTATGGGAAATGGGGGGGAAGTATTTGTTTTTGATATGGGGGATTCAGTTAAAATCATCGATTTGGCTAAAAAGATGATAACTCTGAGTGGCCTTCGGGTAGACCGAGATATTGAAATTAAATATACCGGTTTGCGACCTGGAGAGAAATTGTATGAAGAGTTGTTAAATAACAATGAAAATACCTTGCCAACGCATCACCCCAAGATATTAATTGCCAAAGTCAATACCCCAAGTTATTCCTACATGGAAATTCAATCCAATGAATTAGAACATATTTTGGACCATGGTACGAGTAATCAGTTAGTCTCTAAAATCAAAGATATTATTCCTGAATACAAATCCAATAACTCGGTTTTCGAACAATTGGATAAAGCATCAATCCGTTCCAAGGGTTAGATTTTCAACCACCTTTTTGCTAAAAAGATTGCTCCAATGGTTACAATGGGAGCCGCTAGCACGTCCATGGTATAGTGTACATGCTGTACTAATAGGAGAGCCATGAGTAATACCGTTAATGCATAAGCCCATTTTTTCTCTCTAGGGTTTGGCAAAAAGAAACAGACGAAAACCATGGTGGCTGTATGTCCAGAAAAGAAAAGATCCTTGGTAATGGCTAAATTCTCTCCGTAAATAAATATTTCAGCCAAAGGGTCATGCAAATCCACTAAATTGACGGGTGGATTTAGTGGTATTAAGTAAATACACGTAAGTCGAATTAAGGTTTCAAGGTTGAATGCCCAGGCAAACCAAAGAAAGGTGTTAGGATTTGGAATTAGTCGAATTAGGAGGTAAATAACACTACAATAAATGATGCTAAAAATAGGGTAAGAGACATTCAAGGCGGGAATATTGGCCAAGATGATGTCTTGAATTAACATACCTTCACGCAGCTGAATCCACTGGAAATAATCATCTGCCTTCCATGGGAAAAGCATGAAAACCAGTAAAGCACTTACGAATTTCCATCGAAAAGCACTTTCTTCCCAAGCCCTTGACCAGTTTACTCGAACAGATTGAATATAACTTTTCATGCTTATCTTTGGTTCTATCTATAATTTAAGTCCGCAAAACTACGTTAAAAATTAAAATAATGGAGAAATTGATGAAAAATGCCTGGGTAATTCTCGGAATAGTAATAAGCTTTTCTCATTTTTCATGTGGAAACGCTACAAAAGATAAAATAAATACAAAAATGGCAAATACAGAGTCTAGTCATGCACAACTAGAAACCATCACCTTTGGAGCGGGATGCTTTTGGTGTGTGGAGGCAGTTTATCAAAGAGTAAAGGGTGTTCATTCTGTGGTTTCAGGATATATGGGGGGTAAAATGAAGAACCCAAGTTACCGGGATGTGTGCACCGGTTTGACTGGTCATGCCGAAGTTTGTCAATTGACCTATGATCCTAAAGTGGTGTCCTTCGAGACTTTATTAGAAATTTTTTGGCAAACTCATGATCCTACTACCTTGAACCGTCAAGGGGCCGACGTGGGAACGCAGTATCGTTCGGCTATATTTTATCATACCCCCGCACAAAAAGCAGCGGCAGATCAGTGGAAGCAGAATTTGAATGCAAAGAAAGTTTTCCCGAACCCCATTGTAACAGAAATTGTAGCGGAAAGCACTTTTTATCCAGCAGAAGATTACCATCAAGACTATTTCAATCAAAATGGAGAAGAGCCTTATTGTAAAATAGTGATCAAGCCTAAGATGGATAAATTCTTAAAAGCATTTAAAGACAAATTAAATTAGAATCCACCTTTGTCGTAAAAGCTTCTTCTTCTTGAAATTTTCAGCTCTTGTAGTAAACTTGATTTAACCCGTAAATCGAAGGAATAGTTGCTCGCTCTTCCGTAAAATGGGCTGGCTATTGGCGTCCAGTTGAAGTTTAGCTCCCAGCAGTGTAAGTCCCTGTGTACGGAAATATTGGTATAAGTAAGTCCACTATATTTGAAGTCATATCCAGAACTAAAAGAAAACTTCCATTTCTCACTCAGGCTCAAATCCCCCTGAAAGGTTAAGCCACTGATGTTTTGTGATGGTGCTAATCCCGCACGGTTCATGCTAAATTGATAACTGAATGAAAATGACCAGGGTATATTCCAGTCGACATAATCATCCCGATTTCGGTTGATTTGCTTCAATTGGGCTTCTGATGCATTTTTGCTCACTTTTTCTCCTTGGCCTTTAGCCGGAGCAAATCTTTTGCCAATGGATAAATTAAAGGATTGTAATCGGGCTAAACCCTCTCCTTTAGTGACCATTAATTCAGGAGTTCTTCTTCCTACCACAGCAAAAGACTGATCTGGAACATATAAATATGGATCTAAATTACCTCCTATGTTGATATCAAATTGTTTGATTCTAGAATTGGCATTAAAGGTCAAGTTGGACAAGTTAAATTCCTTAGCGAGTAAATTATAGCTTCCATTAATTCCAAAATTGTCAAGGATATTGATCTTTTCGGATTCTTTGGTAGCTGTATCCGACTTGGTTTTTAATTTAGCTTCCAAGGTATTTTGTATACCAAAACTAATACTTCCCGAAGCGCCTCCATAACTCAGTTGGCGGGGGTCAAAAGTGCTAATTCTACGAATATCTCCTACTTGTTCTTCGCCATTGGTATTGATGAATTTTCTATTGTTAATTCGCACATCTTGGTAATATCCATAAGTAGGGTCTGAATAATCAGGGGTATAACTCAAACTGATACTTGGTGCCATGGTATGACGTACTGCTTGTAATCTACCTTTGCTAAAACGCATGGTTCCATACACACGGGTGTTCATACTAGCAGAAAAGGAAATTTGTGAGCTGAATTTGGGCAATCCTCCTACTGTATCTATTCTCACGGTAGAATCAGACGGCATGTAGGTGTACTTATAGGAACGGGTATACATATTTCCTGACCAGGAAATCCCTGGAGTCAGGTTGATGTAGGGATTGATTTTTATATTGGGTAAAGACAATGGAATGCTGTAATTGAATTTTGTCTGCGCTTTTTCCAATAACATAGGAAGGGTACTGCCATTCAATGGAATAACTCCGGGAGGCAAATCATCTGCATTTTTTGGAATAAAGGGTTTTTGAATAATTCCTCGTTGGCTGTTGGATTCACGTGGGTAGACATCAAATTCATATCGAGTGTATAAATCCGATACTTGGTTAGTCAAACTGACTGTACCTGAAAAGTCCATCCCAATTCTAAATTGATCGATGAATCGATCAGCTATGGCATTCTTTTTCTTGAATGGCTGGAATTGGTTAAGACCTAGATTGAAATCGGTACCTGCATCAAAAACGCGAGTAGTTGTATTTTGGTTGATACGTAGACTGATTCCACTTCTAAAATTTTGCCCGATGGCTTTGGTGTATTGTACAGAAGAACCAATGGTATTAGAAAGGTATTGCTGTGTATTGAAGGTATTGAATTGATTGTAAGAATTCGATGCAATATTAACTGAGGCCGAGAAACTTGAATTACCTAAACTTCTCGGGCTATGAGACCATTGTAAGGCAAAATCTGTACGTGTTGAAGGGCTAAATTCAGAGCCAGAATTATTGCGATTGAGGGCCAAGTTAAATGAGCCTGAATATCGATAACGCTTATTATACTGGGAATTGGCACCTAAACCCCAGCCTCCTTTGGAATAGATTTGCCCTGTGAATCGAATACCAATATTTTCACTAGCTGCCCAGTAATATCCCCCATCACGTAAATAAAACCCACGGCCAGAAGGCTCTTCTCCATATGTGGGAATTAAAATCCCTGATTTACCCGCTTCTTTGGGCTGAGAATAAGGGAAAAAACCAAAAGGTAAACCAATGGGCAGGGGAATGTCGTTCAGTTCAAAATGAAATGGTCCAGAAATGATTTCTTTCTTGCCTACCACTTTAATTTTACTGGCCCGAATGTTAAAATGGGGATGGCTTAAATTACAGGTTGTATATATGGCATTTCGGATGTAGAGGTTTTCTTCTTCATCTTTTTTGACATTTTTTCCTTGGACAAAACCTTCACCTTGTTGGGTGACGATACCTTTGATGATAGCTCTTTTTGATTTGAAATTATAGCGAATTTCATCAGAGTCATATTTGTCGCTTCCTTGAGTAAATACTGGTAGACCCACCATTTTTTTGCTGGTGGTATCAAAGGTTCCTTTGGCATAAACCTCGTTTTTTGCCCAATCTAAGCGGATGTATTCTGCTTCTAAGCTGATGTTACCATATTTTACTTTGGCACCACCATACAAGTTTACTATTTGCTGATCAGCATCTAAAACGGTGGAGTCAACCGCGGAATAAAAGACAGTAGTTTGTAAATCTTGACTCTTGCTAGCAGTGTCTTTTGGAATACTTTTTTGAATTGTATCGGCGCGAACTATTCGTTGAGCATGGACATTAGGTAGGCCTATGCAGGTTAAAATTAAAACAACGAAAAGAAAATAGATGCAATTCTTTATCAAATCAGCGTTAGTTCAACGTTCAGCATGTGAATATCATCAAGGGAATGGTGATAAATTCGCACGTTAATGAACGAAGGATGGAATTTAAAAATTATATTTGTCTTTGTATAAGCATACAAAATTACATCTTTGCGACTTACCTACGTCTAATTCATTAAAATAATGTTTACAGTTCTTAGAGCTTTTGTTGGATTTGCCTTAACATGCTTGTTAATCGCTGCCATACCAAGTCTTCCTGAGCCTACTCGTGCTGCTAAGCGTAACTTGGTTAAAACGATATGTTTGGATGCTGGTCATGGGGGAAAAGACCCGGGATGTTTAGGCCCCAAGGGTGCCCAAGAGGGGAAAGTAACGTTGAAGATTATATTGGAAGTTGGAAAGCGTTTAAAAAGCGAATACCCTGATTTAAAGGTGGTTTATACACGAGATACCGATGATTTTGTAGAGTTAAATGAGCGAGCTAATATTGCCAACCGCAATCGATCAGATTTATTTATCTCGGTGCACTGTAATGCGGCACCCAACAGGGCAGCTTATGGAACGGAAACCTACACGATGGGTTTGCATAAAACAGATGGCAATTTGAACGTAGCCAAACGAGAAAACTCCGTTATTTTGCAAGAGAAAGATTATCAAACTACTTATAATGGTTTTGATCCTAGTTCTCCTCTAGCCCATATCATGATGGCCAATTACCAAAGTGCTTTCATGGCCAGTTCGGTGAAATTTGCGTCTAAAGTAGAAGAGCAGTTTGCGAAAGTGTACAATAGAAAGAGCTTTGGGGTTAAGCAAGCTGGTTTTTTAGTTATTTGGAGAACAGCAATGCCCAGTGTCTTGATTGAAACAGGATTTTTAACTAACCCAGAAGAAGAGGGTTATTTAAATTCGGATAAAGGTCAATCAGAGGTGGCGGATGCTATTGTAGGAGCATTTAAAAAGTATAAGGAAGAAATCGAAAAATAGATTCTGACATGTTTCAAAGTAATGAATTAAAAGTTGGGTTTTTGGCCTTAATCGCCTTTTTAATCCTCTATTTTGGCTTCAATTTTCTAAAAGGAAACGATGTGTTTTCTTCTTCTAGAATCTATTACGTTGAATATGACAATGTGGATGGCTTAATGGTATCCAATCAAGTCATGGTCAATGGTATTGAAGTGGGTAAGGTAAAATCAGTCACCTTACAGCCAGAAAAAGGTAATAAAATATTAGTTACACTACGTTTGGCTAAAGATTTAGTCATTCCAGATAAAACGGAGGCAATCTTAATGGATGGAGCTCTGCTTGGAGGGAAAATTATTCGTTTGGAATATGCGGGAAAAGGGGCCTTACCTGAGGAGTCTTTTATTCCGGGTTCCTTGGAAAAAGGAGTAACCTCTTTGTTAAAAGAGAGAGCTATTCCTGTAATAGAGAACGCCGACTCTCTATTGATTTCCTTTCGTCAAATTAGTAAGAAATTTGAACACACGGGTTCATACTTAAATGAACTAATCAAAAGCTCCAATAGCACAGTTAAAGGAATTAATGGCTCAGTGAACGGGATGGTAGAAGAAAACCGGAACAACATTGCTCAGATTTCTGCCAACATGAAAATACTGTCGCAGAGCCTGATTGAAACTGAAAAACAATTGAAACCAATCTTAGTCAAATTTAATACCGTAGCGGATTCACTTCAAGCCTTACAGGTGGGGAGGACATTGCATGAAGCTAATTTGGCTGTTGCGTCCATACAACGCATTGTTTCTGGTTTGGAAAAAGGTCAAGGTACGGCAGGTAAATTCTTAAAGAATGATAGCTTGTACGTGGGTTTAAACAAGACCTTATTGGATTTAGATAAATTATTGATCGACTTCCGCTTGAAACCTAAGCGATATGTGAATATTTCCGTATTTGGGAAGAAAGATACACCTCCTAGTAATTAATTAAAACATGGCAACGATTCAAGCGCGTATTTCAGCTTCTGCTGAATTGTCGGATATCCTATTGGCAGAACTTGGCGAAATAGGTTTTGATATTTTTGAAGATACAGAAGAAGGATTTTTTGCATATTGTCCAGAAGCCTTGTTTAATCAGGAGTCCTTTCAAGAAATAATAGATCGTTACCAATCTCTAGGTCAAATAGATGTAGCAATGGGGCGTATTGAAAAGCAGAATTGGAATCAGGTCTGGGAAAGTAATTATGATCCGATTCGGATTTCTAATTTATTGTTTATTCGTGCAAGTTTTCATGAGTCTGAGCCTGGTTATCAGATGGAATTGGTCATAAATCCCAAAATGTCTTTTGGAACAGGGCATCATGAAACGACAAGTTTGATGGTCGAAGCTTTGTTTACTTTAGACTTGGAAGATAAATCCGTGTTAGATGCAGGTACTGGAACGGGGATTTTGGCTTTTGTAGCTAAAAAACTAGGAGCAAATCCGGTGAATGGATTTGATGTAGATGAATGGTCTGTTGAAAATTCAATTGAAAATGCCGCATTGAATGATTTGAATGGCATTCGATTTGATTTAGGAACGATTCGGGAACAATCTGCAGATGAATATGATGTAGTTTTGGCCAACATCAACCGCAATATTTTATTGGATGAAATGGCCGAATATGCTCTTCGGATTAAAGCTGGAGGACATTTATTATTAAGTGGATTCTATCAGGAGGATGTGCCATTATTGTTGCAAGAAGCCTCAGAAGCTGGTCTTACATTTATTTCCGAAAAGGAGAAAAATCGCTGGACCTGTTTACACTTGAGAAAGCTATAATTTTGTAGTTTTCTAATATTAGCCTATATTTTTTCGGTATTTCGTTTAAAAACCTTATTTTTGAAGGTTTTACTCTAAGAACTCGTGTAATCGAGTGCTTTACTTTACATGAAGATCTCCCCTAGTAAGCCTTTTCAGGTAATGTATTCTTTGTTATCCCATGAATGCCTCGGCTATTTGTTCGAAGTCTTTGTGGTGCAGTTAAATGAAAAATCTCAATTAACCTGGGAATATCAAACTTTAACGACTCGAAATTTTCATGAATTTGCCCATGGCTTGGATGAGCGTGATGAGCAAGCGGTGAAGTTAATCGAAGGGATGAAGCCTGCCGCTATTTTTGAAAAGTTCAATACTTCCAAGCGTAAAACGATGGAAGAGTTTTACTTGAAGACATTTGATGCAGAAAAAGGAGAGAAGGAAATTCAAGAAGCAGTGCTGAGTGTCGTTGAAAAAAAGCGTGGCCAAGTATTTGAGTTGATTTGTCCAGATAAGACTTTGTTCATCATGGGGAATGATGGAAACCCAATGCGCCAGCATGTACAGATACAACCTGAGCCTGTTGAGGTGCTGTTTCATTTTATGCGAAATGAAGAAAATACCCACTATTTCCCTACTTTAAAATACGCAGGAAACAAGTTGGAGTTTCAATATAAAGACGCCATGGTGTTGTGTGATGAACCTGCCTGGATGTTATTGAATCAAAAATTATATCATTTTAAGCCAGCGCTGGAAGGGAAAAAATTAAGACCATTCTTGAATAAAAAGTTTGTGGTGATTCCCAAGAACATGGAGGAGGATTATTTCCGCAAGTTTGTGAAAGCGATGGTGGCTAGGTATCCTGTTCATGCCAAAGGCTTTGAGATATTTAACACAGAAAAAAATTGCCAATATCTCCTTTCTTATGGACCTATTGTCAATAAAGTAGAAGAGGAGAAAGTTCCGAGTAAAAAATCAGCGGCTTTGGAAGCTGCTGACCGTTGGAATTTTGTGTTATCATTTCAATATGGCAATAATCGCTTCCCATGGGATGGTCTAGGTTCCGAAGCGAATGTCCTATTTGAGAAAAAAGGAGATAGCTATGCTTTCCAAAAAATCATGCGCTCCTTGACCAAGGAAAAAAGAGCCTACCAGCAATTAAAATCCTTAGGATTACAAATTGAATTAGATGGAAAGGCCGTTATGTCTCGTGGAGAGGCTGTTCAATGGTTGACTTTACATAAATCGGCATTGGATCAAGCAGGTTTTAGTGTTCAGTTTAAAGGCGATGGACAAGCTCCACGTTATTTCTTAGGTAAACCTGAAATTAAAATCAGAATTGGGGAGAAGTTGGATTGGTTTGATATTCAAGCGATTATTTCCTTTGGGGAATTCCAAATACCCTTTTTGAAGATTCGTCAGTTGATCTTACAGAAAAAGAAAGAGTTTCATTTACCTGATGGCTCCATTGCTATCATTCCCGATAATTGGTTTCATGATTACCAAGATTTATTCTATTTCTCAGAGACCAGACCAGGTGAGGATGGGGTGTATTTAAGGCGCCAACATTTCCAATTGGTTCAAGAATGGGAAAATCAGGATTTGGTCAAAACGGCTTTACGTAGTAAAACCATGAATGACTTGGCATTGGAGACCAAAGAGTTTCCAGTTCCTAAGCAGTTCAAAGGAACTTTAAGACCTTATCAGATGGAAGGCTACCGCTGGATGCGGACACGTCAGGCGGCGGGCTTAGGTGCTTGCCTAGCAGACGATATGGGTCTAGGAAAGACAGTTCAGACTTTATGTTTATTGCAGAGCTTAAAAGAGCAAGGGGAGACTTTACCGAGTTTATTGGTGATGCCTACTTCTTTGTTATATAACTGGGAAATGGAGGCAAAGAAATTTACTCCTCAGTTAAGGGTACTTGTTTACAGTGGTCCTCAAAGAGAAAAATTGCAAGCACAATTAGGCAAAGTAGATTTGATACTTTGTTCTTTTGGCATGGTGCGGTCAGATATTGATTGGTTTGAAAAGCAAGCCTTTAGTTATGTCATTTTGGATGAGTCACAAGCGATTAAAAATCCACTGGCAAATATTACTAAAGCCGTTCAGAAGCTTACGGCTAAATACCGTTTGGTGATGACAGGTACTCCATTGGAGAATTCAACCATGGATCTTTGGTCACAAATGAATTTTGTCAATCCCGGTTTACTTGGCTCACAGCGTTATTTCAAAGATTTGTTCCAAGTGCCTATTGAAAAGAAAGCAGATGCTGAGAAAAAGAAGCGTTTGTATTTCTTGATTAAGCCATATTTATTACGAAGAGAAAAACGACAAGTGGCAGCGGATTTACCTGCTAAAATGGAATCAGTTACATACTGTGTGATGTCGGAAGAGCAGGAAAGATTGTACGATAAAACGAAATCCTTTTATCGCGATGTCTTGTTGAAACAAATCAAGGATGAAGGTTTGCAAAAATCTAGATTCTCCGTTTTACAAGGTTTAACTAAATTACGCCAATTGGCTAATCATCCATCTTTATGTGAAGAAGGTTATGAGGGGGAATCTGGTAAGATGGAAGCCGTATTAGAAAAGTTGGAGACAGTCTTAGAGCAGCATCATAAAGTGTTGATTTTTAGTCAGTTTGTCCAGCATTTAGCTCTGATTAAAAAAGCCTTGGATGAAAGAAACATCGCCTATGCCTATTTGGATGGAAGTACATCCGACAGAAAAGGCCAGGTGGAAAGTTTCCAAAAAGCAGATGGGCAGTCGGTATTTTTGATTTCTTTAAAAGCCGGTGGAGTAGGGTTGAATTTAACCGCAGCGGATTATGTCTTTTTGTTGGACCCATGGTGGAATCCAGCAGCGGAGGCGCAGGCGATTGATCGTGCGCATCGAATAGGTCAAGTCAAAACCGTATTTACCTATAAGTTTATTTCTAAACAGACGGTGGAGGAGAAGATTTTGGCATTGCAACAAAGGAAATTGGATCTTGCCAATGATTTGGTTACTTCTGACGAAAGTATACTGAGAAACTTAAGTGAAGACGAGGTCTTAGATTTATTGAGTTAAGCTTTCCAGTATTCTAAATTAGCCTAATTTAATTAAGATATTTTTAGCCACTTCATGGCTAATGAAAACCGGTTCTGAGTCATTGATGGACACAGATATGGAACGGTCAAAAGAATTGATCTCTTTTACCATGAGTTTTGCTCCTAAACTTAAATTTAATCGCGTGAGCAATTGAAGAAAAACTGCTGAATCCTTGGCAACTCCCATCAATACACAAGCTTTATTCTCTTTTAAATCCGATAGATGGACATAGCTTAACTCAGGAAGAATACCTTCTTTATTGGGAATAGGATCACCATGCGGGTCTGTTTTAGGGAAATCTAGGAACTCATCTAATTTATTGATTAAGGCTTCGGATTCAATATGTTCTAATTGTTCCGCAATTTCATGAACTTCATCCCAATTGAAGCCCATTTTGTCAACTAAAAAAACTTCCCATAATCGGTGTTTTCTTACGACTGACAAAGCTATTTTTTCACCTTCTTCAGTCAGTCTTACTCCTTGGTACTTTTGGTAATTCACCCAACCTTTCTCGGCCAGTTTGCGGAGCATGTCGGTTACTGATGCGGCTTTGGTCTGCGTTAATTCAGCTACAGCATTGGTAGAAATATCTTCTAAAGTCGATTCCGATAATCGATATATAATTTTTAAATAATTTTCTTCCGCAAATGATGTGGCCATTTTCTATTGTTATACTGTATAAAAGTAAGCAAAATGCGACAGAAAATAAATTTTTAGCCTCGACTAAAAAATATTTTTGTTTAATCGTAATTCTTATCTATATTTGTTTGTAATAAAACCATTATTCCATGTCAAATGCTTGGCGATCAGAAGGTAAGACTCGTTCTTTAAGTGAGGTATACGGAAGTATTCCCATTCACTCAGGACCTGGCTTCTGGAAAAATTTACGCGCATTCATTGGCCCTGGATTTATGGTGGCAGTAGGGTACATGGATCCGGGAAACTGGGCTACTGATTTAGCTGGAGGTTCTCAATTTGGTTATACCCTGTTGTCGGTTATATTTATTTCCAGTCTTTTTGCCATTGTATTACAGCATTTAGCATTAAAATTGGGAGTTTCTACAGGCCGCGATTTAGCACAAGCCTGTGGAGAAGCTTTTTCTAAACCGGTAGCCATTTTTCTTTGGATACTCTGTGAATTAGCGATAGTAGCTTGTGATTTAGCTGAAGTAATTGGGTCAGCTCTTGCGTTAAATTTGCTTTTTGACATTCCAATTCTGTATGGTATTTTGATTACCATATTGGATGTGTTCTTAATTTTATACTTCCAGCACCGTGGCTTCAGGGTGCTGGAATCTATTGTCATGTCTTTATTGGCAGTAATTTCACTCTGCTTTGGTTACGAATTATTGCTATCTCAGCCTGATATTGGTAGTGTGATGAAAGGACTTGTTCCACAAGCATCAATTTTTCAAGATTCTAGTCAATTATATGTTGCCATAGGTATTTTGGGAGCTACAGTAATGCCTCATAATCTGTATTTACATTCGAGTATCGTTCAAACGCGCGCGTTTGCTCATACCGATGCTGATAAAACCAAAGCGGTTAAATTTGCTACGATTGATTCAACGCTTTCTTTGGGATTAGCCTTTTTTATCAATGCAGGTATTCTGATTTTAGCTGCATCAGCCTTTCATATCAATGGAATGCCACATGTGGCTGATATACGAGATGCTTATCAATTATTAGATCCGGTTTTAGGGAGTAAATGGGCCTCAGCTTTATTTGCTATAGCCTTATTAGCCTCTGGCCAAAATGCCACATTAACAGGGACTTTAGCGGGTCAAATCGTCATGGAAGGTTTTATTGATTTGAAATTGGCTCCTTGGTTACGTCGATTGATTACTCGAATGTTGGCTATTCTTCCAGCCTTTTTCATCACTTGGATTTGGGGAGATAGTAAGGTTGGGGAATTATTAGTCTTTTCCCAAGTGGTACTTTCTATGCAATTAAGCTTCGCAGTAATTCCTTTGGTGTGGTTTACTAGTGACAAAGCTAAGATGGGTAAATTTGTGAATCCAGTATGGTTGACGACCCTTTCTTGGATAATTAGTGCTGTGATTTTAGGTCTGAATGCCTATTTATTGATGCAAATATTTGGCCTAGCTTAAATCAGCCTGGTACCACACATTGTCTTCTCCCACTTGTATCCCTTTTTTCCAGTTAAGCGATTGTTGAGGTTCAGCAATTCCTTTTCCTAGTTGAATACTGCTTTCTTGTTTCCAAATTTCATCCACTAAATTAGATTGTAGAAAGGCCTCAAGGGTTTTTGCACCACCTTCTACCAAAATGGAAATCAGGCCTTTTTGATAGGCGAATTCTAGTATATCCTCAATGCTGTATTCATTTCCAATGTTGAACCAGCTATATGGGCCATCTTCTGCAGCGAAATGTTTTGTAATAATCCACGTGACCTGCCCATCTTGAAGTACTTGACTGCTTTGGGGGATACGGTGATGAGGATCTAACACTATCCGAATGGGATTTTTTCCCGGCCATAAGCGGACATTTAAACGTGGATTATCCTGAATGATGGTATTGACACCGACCAATATCCCTTGATGTTGGGTACGCATCTGATGCACCATGGCTTGACTTGCAGGATTTGAAAACGTTACGGGCTTCCCATTTTCTTGGGAAATAAATCCATCTTGAGAGGCAGCCCATTTTAAGGTAATATAGGGTCTTTTCCTGGTATGAAAAGTAAAAAAGTGACGGTTGATGTCAGTACCCTTTTTCTCTAAAACTCCTTGAGAAACCTTAATTCCCGCATCTTTTAATTTTTCAATTCCTTTTCCTGCTACCAGTGGATTGGGGTCTAGATTGCAAATAATGACTTCCCTAACTTGGGATCGAATCAATAAATCAGCACAAGGAGGAGTTTTTCCTGTATGAGAACAAGGCTCTAAGCTAACATAAACAGAAGAGCCTATGCTATCTTCAGGATTGGCTAATGAATTGATGGCCATGACTTCTGCATGTGCTTGGCCATATGCTTGGTGCCATCCTTCACCGACGATTTGGTCATTTTTAACAATGACACAACCTACTAAGGGATTAGGTGCAACACGCCCTGATCCCAATAGGGATAAATCCAGGGCACGTTGCATCCAAATCTCTTGTTTATTCATGGCCTACCAAAGAAGGACTCTCTTCTTTTTCACCTTGGTGTTTTAAGTTGCTAGACATGTAGCTATAAATAGCTGGAATGATGTACAAGGTCAAAGTAGTAGAAAATAACATACCACCTACTACAGCAATACCCATGGATACACGGCTTTGAGAACCAGAACCTAAAGCAAGTGCAATTGGTAAAATACCTAAAATGGTACAAAGGGATGTCATTAAAATAGGGCGGAAACGAGCAGTAGCTGCTTCTTGAACCGCTAAGACTTTATTGGATCCAGCTTCCTTTCTTTGATTGGCAAATTCCACAATCAAAATACCATTTTTCGTAACCAAACCGATGAGCACGATGATACCAATTTGTGAGAAAATATTCAATGTCTGACTGAAATCCCATAAAGTTAGTAAGGCACCTGCCACGGCAAGAGGCACAGTAAATAAAATAATTAAGGGATCAATAAAGCTTTCAAACTGAGCCGATAGAATTAAGTAAATCAATAAAATGGCTAAGGCAAATGCAAATAATAAAGAAGAACTAGATTCTTTAAATTCCTTACTTTGTCCATCATAAGCGGTAGAGAAAGAAACATCTAGAGTCTCTTTGGCTATTTTATCCATCTCATTTAAGGCTTCACCCAAGGTTACCCCTTTGGCCATTTGAGCTTGAACGGTAGCCGCTACATAACGGTTATAACGGTAAAGCTGCGGAGGAGTACTTTGTTCCGTAATTTTTACCAAATTATCTAATTGAATTAAATCGCCTCGGTTATTTTTAACGTATAATGATTTCAAATCATTCACATCATTACGCATGGGTCTATCGATTTGACCAATTACTTGATACTGCTTGCCATCCATGATAAAATAGCCGAATCGACGACCTGAAAGTCCTAATTGAAGGGTTTGTGCAATGTCTTGAATAGCGATACCTAGGTTTTGAGCTTTGGCACGATCAATTTCAATGCGTAATTCAGGTTTGGTAAATTTCAAATTGACATCCGATGTTTCGAATTTTGGATTATCACGCACTTTCGCTAGGAACTGAGGCATGATTTTTTTCAAACTCTCAAAATTAGGAGCCTGAACCACAAAGGCAATCGGTAAGCCACCGCCACCACGCTGTCCGGTAGAAAGTGTTGGCTCTTGTATTAAGTTGGATCTCGCTCCAGTAAACTTCTTGATTTTAGGAGAAAGTTCATCCGCAATTTCCTGTTGACTTCTTCTTTTTTCAGGATCACCTAATAAAATACGGAAACTACCTGTGTTGGCAGCACCATTTCCAAAAGGTGGAGAAGTAATGGCATAAATCGCATAACGTTCTTTAGCTGGAATGGCCTCCATCAAAAACTTAGCCATTTTATCAGTATAGTTCAACATATAATCGAATGTGGCTCCTTCAGGTGCTGTAGAACTAATACGTAAGGCTCCACGGTCCTCAAGAGGGGCTAATTCAGAAGGGATGGCATCGTATTTAAACAAGGTATAAATGATACCAATCAAAGAGACCATGATAACCCAAGCCATCCAGCGGATTTTCAAGAAAGATTCCAATGATCCCTGGTAAGCTGCAGTTAACCAAACAAAGAAAGGTTCTGTAACACGGTAAAACCAAGGTTTATGGTGTCCGCCTTTCAACAATTTGGAACTCAACATGGGTGTTAAGGTCAAGGAAACAAAAGCTGAAATGATAACTGAACCAGCCACCACTATACCAAATTCACGGAATAAACGCCCTGTAATACCTTGTAAGAAAATTACAGGAAGGAAAACCGCAGCTAAAGTGATGGTGGTAGAAATTACAGCGAAATAAATCTCTTTCGAACCTTCTAGGGCCGCTTTCCATGGCGTCATGCCATCTTCAATTTTGGAATAGATGTTTTCCAACACCACAATAGCATCATCCACAACAAGTCCGATGGAAAGTACAATTCCTAATAGTGTTAGTACATTGACCGAGAACCCGACTAAGTACATGAAGAAAAATACACCAATCAAACTGACCGGGATTGCTGTTAAAGGAATCAAGGTTGATCTCCAGTCACGCAAGAATAAGAAGATGATGATGGTTACCAATAAAATGGCAGTAAGGATAGTTTCTTCTACCTCTACTAAGGATTTACGTACGTATTTGGTATTGTCAAAGCCTTCTTTTAATTCTACGTCAGCCGGTAAGGTTTGGCGAATTTGAGGAAGTTTTCTATTGATGGCATCTACGATTTCAATTTGGTTGGATCCCGGTTGAGGAATCACCGCAATGGAAATCATAGGTGTCATATCACGCTTAAAGAAAGTTTTATCATTTTCTGGAGATAACTCGGCAAAACCAACATCGGAAAATTTCACAGATCGACCATCTTGTTCTTTGATAATCAGATTATTGAAGTCTTCTACGGTAGTCATTCTACCTTGAGTACGTACCGTTAATTCCGTATTCGCACCTTCAATACTTCCGGATGGCAACTCAATATTTTGTTTACTTAATGCCGAAACGATATCTGGAGCCGTTAAACGGAAAGAAGCCAAACGTTCTGGGTCAATGTGCATACGCATGGCATATTTCTTCTCTCCCCACATTTGTACGGAACTTACTCCTGGAATGGTTTGGAATTTTTCCTTCACATTTCTTGTGGCTAACTCGTTTAATTCCAATAAACCGCGCGTTTTAGAGAAGATATTGATATTGTAGATGGGGTTGGCATCTGCATCAGCTTTGGCAACTACTGGAGGATCCACATCTTTTGGCAATAAAGCCATAGCTCTAGAAACACGGTCACGAACATCATTGGCTGCATCTTCAATATTGACAGCTAAATCAAATTCTACTGTGATGCTTGAACGACCATCTCTACTGGAACTAGCTAAGGTTCTAACCCCAGCAATACCATTGATGGATTCCTCTAAAGGTTCTGTAATTTGAGATTCAATAATGTCGGCGTTAGCTCCCGTATAGGAAGTCTGGACCGTTACCACAGGCGGATCCACGGATGGGAACTCACGAACCCCCAAATAGGTATATCCAATGATTCCAAACACAATAATAGTGATGGACATTACAATGGATAATACGGGTCGTTTAATGCTGGTTTCTGATAGAGAGGCCATAATATGTATTATTTATGATTTGGTATTTCGTGTAAAATAGGATTGACTTCTAAAGCGTTTTGGAGTTTATTCCAAACCTCGTCAAAGCTTAAATCTTTAGCTGGGCCATTTTCATGGTATACCAGGCTGGCAATTTGACTCAATTGATATGCCCCTGAATAAGACATGTATTTTTTAAAGTCGGCAAATTCACCTAACATTACCAAGGCAGGAATTTGAAAGGCATTTGCACAATGCGTTGGTCCTGAATCAATTCCAATAAAAAAACTCGCGGAATTGATAAGGAATAAACTGTCTTCTACGCTGGTTTTACCAACCAAAGAAAGAAATTTTGGGTGTTGAAAAGTAAGACCTTGGCTTGTTCCAATTTCCACAATATTCACATCCCATTCTTGAATGGCAGCTTGTATCAATTTAACCCAATTCTCATCAGTCCATTCCCGACAAGGGTCATTGGAGATACGATGAATAAGCCAATAATTGCCTTCAAATGGGAGAGGGAATTTTTTGTTAGGTAGGTAAAGCGTAGGTTGTCCCGTGATTAATCCTAGGCCAGCTAATTGAGAAAAATTCTCTAATAAATTATGCTGAGCGTAGTAATTGTGTATGTTGATATTCAGCTCTTTGGCTTTTTCGTTCTCTAATGGAATATGGAAATAAGGATCTTTTCTTAATTCGTTTAAATGAAGATTGAAAAAATGTTGAAAGGGATTCCACTTGGTTAGGAAATAGCTAAACAGCATATTTTTTTCAGTTACCAAGCGGAAAATTCCAGGATGGTGTTCCAAAAGTGGTCTAAAATGGCCTTGAATGATCCAAACTAGTTTTGCTTTCGGGTATTTAACATGTAAGGCAGGTATGATGGGTTCTGAAGCAACAATATCACCTAAATGTTGGGCCAGTAAAATCCCCAAAACAGGTCGAGATGGCTGAAATAAACGCTGAAAAATAACCCAAGTACAAAGCTGTACATAGGCAATTAAACCAGCAAACAAATAAGCTAATTTGCGGAATTTAAATTGCCAAAGAGCTGTACTTAGGTAAATGCTGGGCATCTTTTATCTTATTGAACTACTTCTTTAATATCCACTTCACCGTCTGGTTTAACTTGGATGATACCATTGGTAATCAAGGTGTCCCCAATCGATAGTCCCGATAAAATTTCCACGGTTTTCTCTCCACGTGTTCCTAATTCTACTTTGGTAGAAACGGCCTTGCCATTTTTTACGATAAATACTTTACTTCCTTTAGATTCAGGAATGACAGCTTCTGTGGGTACCAAAATGGCTGATCCTTTGGTTTTAAGAATCAAATTAACTTTTGCGAATGCCCCTGGAACCAAAACTCCACCTGGGTTAGGAGATAAAGCTCTAATTTGAAGCGTACGCGTTAAAGGATCAATTTTTGGATCAATGGCGTATACCTTACCTGAATAAGTTTTAGTTTCATTTTCTGTCACAAATTCAATGGTGTTTCCTTTACGAATTTGAGAAGCATATTTAGCTGGAATAGAAAATTCTATTTTTGCCGGATTAGTATTCGTTAATGTCGCAATTTTAGTGGTAGGCGAAATATAACTACCCATACTTACATAACGAAAACCAACAGTTCCTGAAAATGGAGCGCGAATGGTTGTTTTTAAAATTTGAGCTTTTAAATCTTCAATATCAGCCGAAATGGTATTAACAGAGTTTACCGCAATATCATATTCTCTTTGAGAAATGGCTTCCTTTTGAAGTAAAACCTTTTGACGAGCTTCATTATCTTCCGCTAATTTTTTGTTATAACCTAGCTTTCTTAATCGCGCCTGCAAATCATCGTCATTGATATGTAATAAAATAGTTCCTTTCTGAACGACATCTCCTTCTTTAATATTTAATTGGATAATTCTTCCTGCTATTTCAGATCGGATTTCGACTTCTTCATTAGGTAAAATACTACCAGTAGAATTGATCATGTCATCTAGTCGAGTTGATTTCACCACCATCACTACAACAGTAGTTTTACCACCTTTGCCCCCACCAGGACCACCCTTGCTTTTCTCTTTACCTTCTGCCTTTTTCTCAGCGAAAAAAGTCTTTTTTACCTTGGGGTAAAAGGCGATGCCTAATATCAAAACGATTACTAATAGGCTGACGATTGTTTTTGTAATCTTGTTCATAAGGTCAATTCAAACGATGTTAATTATTCAAGTTAGGTAATTTTATTGGTGCATCTACCCCAATTTATAGGTTTATCTAGTTTTTTCTTGATTTAACCAAGGTAAAATGCTTTCATTTTGTATTTGATTCATCACAAAGTGGCTTTGAGCGTTTCCAATATTCTTGATACTCGCCAGTTTATGTAGGATAAAATCACGGTATTCATCCATATCTGCCACCACAATTTTAAGTAAGAAATCACTATGTCCGGAAACGCAGTAACATTCTTGAACTTCCAATAAATTCATCACATCTTCTTCAAACTGCTTTAGGTATTCTGCAGCATGTTCTTTTAGTGAGATATCACAAAAAACAGTTAGAGATTTTCCTAATTTGTTGGGATTGATGGTGGCTTTATATCCAGTAATCACCCCATCTTTTTCCATGCGCTTAATACGTTCATGGATAGGCGTGGGACTCATACCTAATCGCTGAGCCATATCCTTGTTGGACATGTAGGCATCTTCATGTAAAAAAGCGAGGATTTGTTTATCAATATCATCAATCTTGGACATGAGATTAGGGATTGGGAACTAAGGATGCTCCGATAGAAATTATTCCAGCTAAGGTATCAGTTCGCATGTCATGCGAAAGAAGCAATCGATATTTTCCTTTTTTGGGGAATTTTAATTGCTTAAAAATCAAAAATTTATGGCTGTAAATATCACCCAATCCTTCCCCTTTGGCTTTTCCCGATTTTGGGTCATACAAAATAGCTTCTGCTAAGGCTTGTTTCACTAATTTTCCATCAGCTCCCATCACTTTAGGAATGAAGTAAAAATTATTGAATGGATAATCGTTAGATTGACGTAAAGCAACATATAAGCTATACGATTTATCTAACTCTTTGATTTCAAAAGGATAGCTAATCTGATTTTTTTGAGACCATCCATATTCTCCCATTTTGCTTGTTTGGTCAAATACCTGATCACCTTGACAAGCCAGCAAAAAGCCCAAGGAAAAAAGGAATAGAACGAATTTAAGCAGTTGGTGTCTCAGGGCCATTTCTAGGTGGTCTGGGTTTAAATTTCTTCTTGAATTTCTTTTTAAATGGCTTTGGTGTTGCCTCTCCAGTATTTTCAGCGCCTTCTGGGCTATTGACTACGGGAGGTTTTACGCGGTTATCAGGACGCTCAGAATTTCCTTCTGGCTTGTTTTGCAGTCTATTGGGGTTGTTTCCAGGTCCTTTAGTCCCTTTTTGGAAATTGCCACGTGCCTTTTGATCTCCATTATTTCTTCTTGGATTATCGGAGCGTTGACCACTAGGTTTTCCTTTCCCGTATTTTTTGTCCATCCTTTCCAAATCTGAATTTAATTCAGATAATTTAGGCTTTTCAACCTCAGGAACGTCAGGATTTAGGTTTTCAAAGGAATCTGGAATGATGCCTTTTTTATTTAAATCAATGATTTCTTTTACTCGGTCACAGGTCACTGGAATCCAAATGGATTCTTCTCCGGCATAACCAAACCACATCATGCGTTTAAAGATGTCTGTTTTTTGTAAAATAGCATCTCCACGTTTGGTCTTAATGCGACCTTCAATGGTTGGTATTTCTTTTAAAGCATCCATGTAGGTCTCTAATTCATAATTGAGACAACATTTTAAACGCCCACACTGTCCACTTAACTTGACAGGATTCAAGGATAAATTTTGATATCTAGCTGCCGAAGTGGTAACATTTTTGAAGTCGGTTAGCCAAGTAGAACAACATAATTCTCTACCACAAACACCAATTCCTCCTAATCTTCCAGCTTCTTGACGCAGCGATATCTGCTTCATTTCCACCCGAATTTTAAATTCCGTTGCCAAAAGTTTAATTAATTCACGGAAGTCTACTCGGTCGTCTGAGGAATAATAAAAAACGGCTTTCGTTCCATCAGAAAGAAACTCTACATCTGAGAGCTTCATGTTTAACTTTAAATCACCAATGATTTGACGGGTACGATAGAGTGTAGGTAAATCTCTTTCTAACGAATGACGGTGCTTTTCCTCATCTTTTTCTGTGGCAATGCGCAGGATATCTTTGAGTTTATCATCGTCTTTGATACCTTTTTTTAGTAATTGTAAACGCACCAACTCCCCTTGAAGAGATACAACACCTAGCTGTACGCCAGATGAAGAATCTACCATGACAGAGTCTCCTGTGTGTAAAGCTAATTGATTGGGATTGCGGAAATATTCTTTTCTGCCGGCTTTAAATTTTACCTCAACTACGTGAAAACGTTGAAATTGAGGCACATCCAGGTCGGATAGCCAATCAAAAACGTTCATTTTATTACAAGCACCAGTACCACAGCTTCCATTGCTTTGGCAGCCTGAAACTGCACTATCTGTTGATGCCTTGGATCCACATGATCCAGTTGAACACGATTTACATGCCATAAGTATATGTGTCAATCGGTCTCATTACGACTTATAGCGTAATACGTCGAGACCAATATCTCGTCTAAAGTTTTTACCTTCAAATTGAATGGTTTGAGCCGCCTTTTGAGACTTTTGTATGGCTCTTTCCAAGGTATTTGAAGTGCCTGTTAGGGCCATTACTCGGCCTCCCGAGGTAACAATTTGTCCGTCTTGCTCACGGGTCCCAGCATGAAATACTAGGGCTTCTTCTACTTTCTCAATACCTGACATGATATCCCCTTTTCGGTAATCCTCAGGATAACCTCCTGCCACGACCATGGTCGTAACGGCGTATTGGTTAGAAATCTGTAAACTTTCAGTTTTTAAATTCCCTTGAGCAGCCGCAAGAAGCAAAGATAAGAAATCTGATTCGATTCTTGGCAATACAACCTCAGTTTCAGGATCCCCCATGCGGGCATTGTATTCAATCACATAGGGTTCTCCCTCGTGATTCATTAAACCGATGAAGATGAAACCCTGGTAGGGAATATTTTCTGATTTCAGTCCTTGGATAGTCGGCTCAATCACTTTTTGCTTGACCAATTCCATGAATCTTTCGGTAGCAAATGGTACAGGGGAAACTGCCCCCATGCCACCGGTGTTCAGGCCTTCATCGTTTTCACCTATTCGCTTGTAATCTTTGGCTTCTGGTAAAACCACATAGTTTTCTCCATCTGTCAAAACAAAAACAGAAAGCTCAATGCCGCGTAGAAACTGTTCCACGACTACTTTGGAACTTGCTTCGCCAAATTTGGCATCATATATCATTTCTTTGAAAGCTTTTTCTGCTTCGGCATGACTTTGAGCTATAATCACCCCTTTACCAGCGGCTAATCCATCTGCTTTTAATACAATCGGTAAAGATTGAGTAGCCAAATAAGCTAAACCTTCTTCTCCTGTTTCTTTAGTAAATGTTTTAGAAGCAGCCGTTGGTACACCATGAGCATGCATGAAGTTTTTAGAAAAATCTTTACTTCCTTCTAATTGAGCTCCCAATGCACCAGGGCCTACAATTCCTACATGTTGTAAATCTTCTTGTGATTCAATGAAATCCCGAACACCCTTCACCAAAGGTTCTTCTGGTCCTACAATCACTAATTCAATTTGATGGGTTCTAATAGCTTCTACTATTGCCGTGAAATCAGAATACCCAAAAGGTAAATTCATACCCAATTGGGCAGTTCCAGGGTTGCCTGGAGCTATGTATAATTGACTTAATAATGGACTTTGGGATATTTTCCAGGCAAATGCATGTTCTCTTCCTCCGGATCCCAAAAGTAATACATTCATAATTTTCGTTAATTGGCTAGTTCACTTAAAAATTTAATACGCATTAATCGCAACTCTTCCTCACTCACATCGTCGATATTGCAATTGTCTAATGCTTCGGTAATATTATCGGTATCAGAACTTAAGAAGTAATCATAGATTTCCTCTTGTTTATCTGGTTCAATGACTTGATTGATGTAATAATCCAAATTCAATTTTGTTCCAGAATAACAAATGGCTTCAATCTCTTCGATTAATTCAGCCATACTTAACTCTTTCTGATATGCTATGTCGTCTAAATCAATTTTACGATCTACTTGCTGAATGATGTAAATCTTGATTTTGGATTTGTTGACTGTTGATTTAACTACAACCTCACGAGCCGTTTCAATCTCATTTTCATCTACATATCGATTGATAACATCCAAGAATGGTTTTCCAAACTTGATTACTTTCCCCATTCCGACCCCATTAATCTGGGCCATTTCTTCCTGAGTACTTGGATAGGTGGTAGCCATTTCCTCCAAAGAAGGATCTTGAAAAATCACATAGGGAGGTAGGTTTTTCTCCTTGGCTAATTTCTTGCGAAGGTTCTTTAGCAATTCGAATAAAGCATCATCATAGGCTTTTGCACCTACACCCGCATTCATTTCATCATTCTCATCGGGTTCCGCTTCTTTCTCATAATCATGATCTCTGGAGAAAGTAACTGGATAGGAATCTTGAATGAAGTTGAGGCCTTTTTCGCTCAATTTTAAAACTCCGTAGTTTTCAATATCCTTAACTAAATAACCATGTATGGTGATTTGTTTGATGAATGAAATCCATGGCGATTTCTCGTCGTCTCCATGATGTTCTTTCTGCGATTTCTTTTTGAGTTTTGGCTTTTTAGGAGTTGGATTGTCCTCATCTTCATCCTCATTGTCCTCGTCATCATCATCGTCATCAATAGCCTGGCTATTCCAAGAAACAGTTTTTCCGGCACCAAATAAGGGTAATTTATCGTGATCGTAACTTTGAACGTATTGATTTACTTTACCTTCTAACACATCTGCAATGTGCTCTGCATCAAATTTTTCTTCGGTTTCTTGAACGGCTTGTAAGACTAAAACAACTTCCCTTTCCGCCTTGAACGTAGGCGTAGGATGTAGGCAGTTGTCGCAGAAGCCACAGTTTTCCGCCATGTATTCCCCAAAATAATTGAGGAGTTGCTTTCTCCGACAAACACCTAAATTGGCATAATACACCATTTCGGCCAATAATAATTTGGCATTTTCTTTTTCAGAAACCGCTTTATCTTTATTGAACTTGTCTAACTTAAGAATATCGTCGTACGTATAAAATAAGATACACGTTCCATCCAATCCATCTCTACCTGCTCTACCAGTTTCTTGGTAATAGCCTTCTAGGGATTTAGGGGCATCATAATGTATCACAAAACGTACGTCGGGTTTATCGATACCCATACCAAAAGCGATGGTGGCTACCATCACTTCCACCTCTTCATTGAGGAAAGATTCCTGATTAGCCATGCGAATAGCAGGATCTAGACCAGCATGGTAGGGAAGGGCTTTTATTCCATTGACATGTAATAAATCAGCTATCTCTTCTACCCGTTTTCTACTCAAGCAGTAAATAATCCCTGCTTTCCCAGAATGGCTTTTGATGTAGCGAATTAGTTGTTTGTCAATGTCCTTTTTAGAACGTATTTCGTAATAAAGATTTTTTCGATTAAAGGAAGTTTTAAAGACTTTGGCATCTTCTAAATTCAAGGTCTTTTGAATATCCAATTGCACTTTAGGCGTAGCTGTAGCTGTTAATGCAATGATGGGTAATTTCTCGTCCACCGACTCAATGATGGCACGGATTTTTCTATATTCAGGCCGGAAATCATGTCCCCATTCTGAAATACAATGTGCTTCATCTATGGCAACAAAAGAAATGTTGGCTTGTTGTAAAAAATTGAGATTCTCCTGCTTATTCAAAGATTCAGGGGCGATATACAACAACTTCACATCACCGCTTAATACCTCGTTCTTTACCCGATTCATTTCAGCACGGGTCAGAGAAGAATTTAAAAACTGAGCATTGACACCAAAAGCAATCATTTGATCAACTTGGTTTTTCATCAAAGCAATCAAGGGAGAAATAACAATGGCTGTTCCTGGCATGACTATTGCCGGGAGTTGGTAGCAAAGGGATTTACCTGCTCCAGTAGGCATGAGTACAAAGCTATTATTCCCTTGAAGCGTATTTTGGATGATAGCTTCCTGTTCTCCACGAAATTGGCTAAATCCAAAGGTCTTCTTGAGATGCTCCTTTAACGTATCGTTGGAAATTTGAATGGGCATAATTTTAGGAACTACTGGTATGTTTCACAATGTAGCAGAATTATTCGTAACTAGTTAATTAACTTTGTGAACTCAAATTCTACTAAAATTGAAATTAAACAAAAATATTCAATCCACAGCAAAAAAAGTTTTAACCCAAGAAGCAGAAGCTATTTTACAAGTTAGTGATGCCATAAATTCTGAATTTGAAGCTTGTGTGGAACATTTATTGGCAAATCCAGGCAGAATTGTCTTTACTGGAATTGGCAAATCTGCATTAATTGCTCAGAAAATTGTGGCTACTCTGAACTCCACAGGAAGTCCCGCCTTGTTCATGCATGCAGCTGACGCTATTCATGGGGATTTAGGAATGATACAACGTGGAGATTCGGTTATTTGTATATCAAAATCTGGTGATACCCCTGAAATAAAAGTATTAGTGCCATTAATTAAGCGCTTGGGCGTTTCTTTAATTGCAATGGTCTCTAATAAACAATCGTATTTAGCTCAGCAGTCAGACTTTGTTCTTCATGCTCAGGCGGATACAGAGGCTGATTTATTGAATTTAGCTCCAACCACATCGACTACCGTTGCTCTTGCTTTGGGAGATGCCTTGGCCGTGTGTTTGTTGGAATGCAAAGGTTTTACATCTCAAGATTTTGCCAAGTATCATCCGGGTGGAGCTTTGGGTAAGCGACTATATCTTAAGGTAGCGGATATCTATCCTCAACATGAATTTCCTTGTATTTTACCTCAAGCAAGCATTCAAGAAGCAATTCATGAAATTAGCTCCAAGAGGTTAGGGGCCACTACGGTCATGAATGAAAAAGAAGAATTGCTGGGTATAATTACCGACGGAGACGTTCGTAGAATGTTGGAAAAACAACAAGATTGGGCCAATATCCAGATTGTTCAGATGATGAATTCCAATCCTAAAACCATTTCTTCAGAAGCTTTTGCCACAGAGGCTCTTTCCATCATGCAAGAAAAAAATATAACGCAACTGGTCGTCCTTGAAAAAGAAAAGGCCGTGGGATTTATACATCTCCATGACCTTTTACGTGAGGGTATCGTGTAATTTTTTACCTCATTCTGTTGGAAGATTGCACTAGCATTTCATCCTTACGGATTAAGCGATTCGCAATCATATTGGCTAAAAGGGCTACGATTAAGGCATAAAACCCTAGGTCATAGGCTCCTTGCATTTCTGGATTAAACAGAGGAATTGTTTTTTTGTAAATGGTGTAAAAACTATATCCCATGGTAGCAGCAATTAGCATGGAATTGACCAATCCCAAAGCCATTTGACGCATTCTGTTCTTGAACTGAAACAAGATATAGGCTGTCAAGGCTACCGAAATCAACAATAAAATCAAGGGGATATAATTGGCTTCTACATGGGCTTTTCCTTGGATTTGGGAAGTCCACTCTGAGATAAACACTTGTGCTGTTTCACCAGACATTCCTGTTTTGGTCCATAATGGCCAGCCGGATATCACTAAGATTTCAGCAATAACAACGATAAGTAAAAAAATAGATTGGGGTCTTTGAATCATGATATGTCAATTTTCTGCGAAATTACGCATTTTCTTGAAAAAGCTTGGAGGCAATTTTGGCAGAAGATAAACAAAGTGGAATTCCTCCTCCAGGATGAACACTTCCTCCAATCCAGTATAAGTTTTTAATAGCACTTCGGTAATTCGGGTGACGTAAAAATGCCGCAAAACGATTGTTGGAGGCATTTCCATAAAGAGCGCCACCTGAAGATGATGTCCGATCTTCTATTCTTCGAGGGTCTAAATAATCCTCAGCAACGATGTATGAGCTAATATCTTCTCCAAGGGCCCGACTTATTTTTTGAATCACTCTTTCACGAGTAAGTCGTATTAATTCATCCCAATTTTGGCCTTGATTTGCAGGAGCATTGATTAAAATAAACCAATTTTCTCCACCTGCAGGGGCATCTTCAGGAGCTACTTTACTGGAAATGTGGAGATAAACAGTTGGGTCGTCCGACAAAGTTTTGTCCGTAAATAGGGCTTTAAACTCTTCTTGGTAGCGTTCAGAAAAGAAAATGTTATGCACTCCAAGTTCATCCCATTGTTTATTCATTCCCCAATAAAAAATAATGCCAGAGCTGGATTTTTCTTGTTGCAACAACCTTTTAGGCTGAATTTGATCCGGAAGTAATTGTTGATAGGATGGTCGGATATCCATGTTACTCGCCAATATATCAAAGGAATATTTCCCTTTGGCAGTTTCTAGTCCAACCGCTTGCTTATTTTCACACAGTATCCGATTTACCTTTTCATTGAAATGAAATTGTACACCTAAATCTTGAGCCAGTTGATGCAAAGATTGAGTAATAGCAATCATGCCCCCTTGCGGGAAAAATGCCCCAATATTATATTCTAAATGAGGAATGATGGAAAGTGTAGCTGGTGTTTGATAGGGGTCTGAGCCATTGTATGTGGCATATCTGTCAAATAATTGAACAGTTTTTGGGTTTTTAAATCGGTTTTTATGGGCTTGATGCATGGTAGAAAACATGCCTAAGCGCGGAATGTTTAGATAGCCGTTCCAAGCCTTTTTACTGAACCATGTGCTCGTTTGATGTAAAGAATTTTCAAGGAAAAGTTCTGAAATGATTTGGTATTTTTCTTGTAAACCCAAGATGAAATCATGCACATTTTTTTCATTTTCGCCCAAAATCTTAGCGATTTCATGAGCTGTATCTGCGGAGTTTTCCAGCGTACACAGACGAGTCTGATCTTCCCAGAAATAGCGACAAACCTCAGGTAGTCGGGTATAATTAAAGTAGTCTCTTGGGTCATTATTGGCTAGTGTAAATAATTCATCCACCAAATGGGGAAGGGTAAAAAGAGAAGGGCCTGCGTCAAAGCGGAAGCCATTGATTTGAAATTCGGAAAGCTTACCCCCAGGGAAGGCATTAGCTTCAAAAACCTGAACTTGATGTCCTAAACAAGCCATGCGAATAGCAAAAGCCAATCCTCCAACGCCTGATCCAACAACCCCAACTTGTTTCATAGTCATGATATTTCTCAAATGGGTCTAACTTATTAAAAGGACAAAATGTTTAAAACGGATATTTTCCGTAATTTTGCACAAATTTTTTTAATCTGAGAATAAACTATGCTACGCACTCATACGAATGGCGAATTACGATTGGATCATGTAGGGCAAGAAGTTACCTTATGTGGTTGGATACAGCGAACAAGAGATAAAGGGGGAATGATTTGGGTTGATTTACGTGATCGCTATGGTATCACGCAGCTGATGTTAGAGGAGGGAAAATCCAGTCCAGAAGCATTAGCTATGGCACGTAATTTAGGAAGGGAGTTTGTGGTGGAGGCTAAAGGGGTGGTCGTAGAAAGATTAGCTAAAAATGATAAATTAGCCACAGGAGATATTGAGATTAAAGTGAGTGAAATCAAAGTGCTTAATCCAGCCAAATTACCTCCGTTTTTGATTGAGGATGAGACGGATGGTGGCGAAGATGTGCGCATGAAATACCGTTATTTGGATCTTCGTCGTACTCCTATTCGCGAAAGCTTACGTTTACGTCATACTGTGGCCAAAGAAGTGCGTCGCTATTTAGATGATGCAGATTTTATTGAAGTAGAAACTCCAGTTTTGATTAAATCTACTCCAGAAGGAGCTCGTGATTTTGTGGTGCCTTCTCGCATGAATCCAGGTGAGTTTTATGCGCTACCTCAATCCCCTCAAACCTTCAAGCAATTGTTGATGGTTTCTGGTTTTGACCGTTATTATCAATTGGTTAAGTGTTTTAGAGATGAGGATTTGCGTGCGGACAGACAACCTGAATTTACGCAGATCGACTGTGAAATGTCATTCGTAGAGCAAGAGGATATTTTAAATATGTTTGAGGGATTGATTCGTCATTTGTTTTTACAAGTGAAAGGATTGGATATTGGTGAAGTATCTCGAATGACTTATGCTGATGCGATGAAATATTATGGTTCTGATAAGCCTGATATTCGTTTTGATATGCATTTTGTGGAATTAAAAGGAGAAGAAAATGATCTTACCACGGGTAAGGATTTTCAAGTATTTGATTCGACATCGCATGTGATTGGTATTTGTGTGAAAGGCGCAGCTGAATATACCCGCAAGCAAGTTGATGAATTAACAGATTTTGTTCGTCGCCCACAAATTGGTGCCAAAGGATTAATCTATGTGCGTCATCAAGCAGATGGTTTGAAATCATCCGTTGATAAATTTTATGGAGAAGAGGACTTGAAAAAATGGTCTTCTGCCTTCCAATCTGAGCCAGGAGATTTGATGCTGATTTTAAGTGGTGAAGGAGATAAAGTGCGTAAGCAATTAAATGAATTGAGATTAGAAATGGGTACTCGCATGGGATTGCGTGATCCAAATAATTATAAAGTGCACTGGGTCGTTGATTTTCCTTTGTTGGAATTCAGCGAAGAAGAAAATCGCTGGTTTGCGATGCACCATCCTTTCACAAGTCCTAAGCCAGAAGATATCCCTTTAATGTTGGCTGGTGATTTGGGTAAAGTTAGAGCCAATGCTTATGACCTTGTGGTGAATGGCGTTGAAGTAGGAGGGGGATCTATTCGTATCTTCCAAAAAGAGCTTCAATCAACGATGTTTGAGGTTCTAGGGTTTACTGAGGAAGAAGCAAAGGCCCAATTCGGCTTTTTATTAGACGCCTTTGAATATGGTGCACCTCCTCATGGTGGATTAGCCTTTGGTTTTGACCGTTTATGCTCTTTATTTGGAGGTTCAGAATCGATACGCGATTACATTGCATTCCCTAAAAATAATGCAGGTAGGGATGTGATGATTGACTCACCCTCACCCCTGGCCCCTGCACAATTAAAGGAACTAAAAATTAAGACGGATTTATAATTCTTCGTCGAAATTAAAGGAGAACACAGAACTTTGCCATTCGTTGGGATCAATGTTCAAGATTTCTTTAATCTCTCCATGATGCATATCGAATACCCAGCCATGTAGGTATGGGTATTCGAATTTTTTCCATGCTTTTTGAATGATGGTGGTTTTTGCCAAATTGAGCACTTGCTCTTTTACATTAAGCTCCACTAGGCGATCAAATTGATCCTTTTCACTAGGAAGGGCGTGAATTTCTTCGAAATTCTTTTCATAAACCTCCTTGATATTTCTAAGCCATTTATTGATTAAACCATAGTCTTTGTTGGTCATGGCAGCACGAACACCTCCGCAATTGTAATGCCCACAAACGATGACATGTTTTACTTGTAATACCTCCACAGCGTACTGTAAAACGGAAAGTAAATTCATATCTGTATGTACCACCATATTGGCCACATTTCGGTGCACAAATATATCACCCGGATTTGCATGGGTTATTTCTTCTGCTGGTACTCGACTATCGGCACAGCCAATCCAAAGAAATAGAGGCTTTTGGTCTTTGGAAAGATCATCAAAATAGTGTTCATCTACCGCTAATTTTTCCGAGGCCCAGGCTTTATTACTTAATAGTAGTTTTTTATATTCTTTCATGTTTATTTCTTTTTGATTTCGGCTTCAATGCCTCTTTCGTGAGCGGTATTAATAAATTCTTGAATCAATAATTGAATATCATGGTCCATAAAATGCACTTTCGTCGTGTCAATATATACTTCCGAACCGGAAGGGATTTTACGGAAAGTTTCTTTTAAAGCCATTTTATGTAAAAAGGTTACGTCTTTTTGGAATTTAATCAAAATTTCATTTTGACTACTAAACACGGAAAATACGGAAGAGTAATTGGTGACAATTACAAAGCCAATCCCTACAATGGTTCCAATAAAGATACCCCACAATAAATCAACCATAACGACCACTATGATAGTAATTAAAAATGGAATCCACTGTTTCCAGCCTTCAGAAATCACTTTTTGGAATTGACTTGGGTGGGCAAGTTTATAACCAGTGTACAACAAAATGCTCGCTAAGCATGCCAAGGGTATTTTATTTAAATATTGGGGCAATAATAAGACAGCCAAGAGTAAGAGTATGCCATGAAAGAAACCTGACATTTTACTTTTTCCTCCTGCATAAACATTGGTAGAAGATCGAACAATCACAGATGTGATGGGTAGACCTCCTAAAAATCCAGAAAAAATGTTTCCTACTCCTTGAGCCACAAGTTCACGATCTGCAGATGATATTCTCTTTGCTGGATCCAATGAATCGGTAGCTTCTAATGATAATAAAGATTCTAAGCTAGCCACTAATGCTAAAGTGATGGCTAGGCTGTATACTTTAGGATTACTAATAATCGACCAATCTGGAAATGCCATTGCCTGCCCGATTTCGGCAATATTAGAAAATATAGGTAAGCCTACCATGTGGTCTTTGGAATTACCTAAATACCAATGAGGCATCCAAATGCTGTAGGCAGCATTGACAAGAACGCCTAAAATTACGACGAATAAGGAAGCAGGTAATTGGCTAAATAGGGGGATTTTTTTACTGAGTGGTGTCCAGGAAAACAGTAAGATTAATCCTCCAAGGGCTATAATTAATGCCCCTGGATTAATGGATAATAAAGAACCTATTAATTCACTAAAGGTATTTTGACCATCGGAACTTTGGTTGAATTCGAACTCCCCAATGAAATCCAAATCATCTCCAATGGCATGCGGTATTTGTTTTAAAATGATGACAATTCCTATGGCCACCAGCATTCCGCGAATAACTGAAGAAGGGAAAAAACTTCCCAATTTGCCCATTTTGCCAAGGCCCAGAATAACCTGGATAATGCCAGCTAAGATAACAACAACTAAAAAACCGGCAAAAGAACCAATGTCTGTAATGGCATTTGCCACTATAATGGTTAGACCTGCCGCAGGCCCACTAACAGATAATTGAGAGCCAGATGTCCATGAAACAATGGTTCCGCCAATGATACCAGCAATTAAACCGGCAAGCAATGGTGCACCTGAGGCCAAAGCAATACCTAGGCATAGAGGTAGAGCGACCAGAAAGACCGCAATTCCGGATTTCCAATCCCCTTGAGCGAAGGATTGAAGATAATTTTTGAATGACATATACGTGTGGTTTGATTAAAATCTACAATAATTGGAAATGGAGATTAACCACGCATATCGGGAGGAGGGGAAAAGGTTTGTAAATGAGGATATGTCAACCGAAATGGTTGAAAAACATGAGCTTCCAGAATGGACTCTGAGTAAAATAAGAATTTTAAATCTTCATGCTTGGTGAATATCGATATGTTATGTTGTGAGTTGCCCTCTTCCTCTTCTTCCTCCTCCTCGCAAAGCTCAACCCAAGGGGCCATGAACATTTTTGATTCTAAATTATCTGTTTTGATTGTGGTTTTAGATACAGGTATAGTCGACGCAGCCGTGATGGAATTAAGCTGCGAATACACCGTAGCTACCATCAGGAAGGCAAAGGCCAATAAAGTAAAACCTAGCTGTTTCATTAGTCGAATTTCTGGGTACTTTGAAAGATAATTTTAGCTTGATTATCTCTCTCTTGCACTAGAACCGGCGTAAAGTTATCAAATTTATCCTTTCCATAACGCCATTCTTTTTTTAATCTACCTCCACTTCCTTTTTCATGGTATTCTCTCCATCGCCCTACCTTGACGCTGTCGTCTAGCTTGCCTTCTTCTTTGAGGAGGCCATTGGGATAAAAAGATAAAAATTGCCCAACTACTTTACCGTATACTTTAGGGATAACCTCTTTTATCTTTTTTTGTTCTTTATCGTAATAAGAAATAAGGGATTCGGCAGGAAATCCTTTTTTAAAATATAGCTTGTTTTCTAGTTCAAACTCCTGACCATAATTTTCCCATCGCCCATCTTTAACGCCCATGTAAAAATGGCCTTCTTCTACTAAGTTTTCATGTACAAACTTACGATACGGCCCATGACAAATTTGGGCATTTTTACTATCCTTAATGGGAGAATTTACTACTCTCGATTGAGCTGGATCGTACCACCAAATTTCTTGACTATAAGGACTTAAGGCTTCGTCTTCTACGTATTTTACGACATTTAACTCCTCTACTGTAGCTCGGTTGCCACTTCCATAAGAGCCTATTCGGCGTTCCGTTTTGACACCTAAATATTCATCTTTAATCTCTACCTTTTTCTTTTTGGAGTTGTTTTTCGATTTTGAACCTATGTTCTCTATTCCCAATTCAGATAAAATGGCCTTGCTTTCTTTTTTCCAATTGGCGCTTTCATCTTTGGTTTTACCTACCAATTCGGAGATACTTTGTGCCCTTCCTTTACTTTTTTGGCTAGTATCAATAGCCGGCTTTTTATTCGTTTGCAAGGCATTATTTTGCCCATGACTAGGAAGAAATCCAAGCAATAAAAAACTTAAACCTAAAATGTAGCCAGATTTAATCATGTAAAATGGAACGATAGCACAGCAAAATTATTTCGCAAATTAAGAATTTAAATAATTAGAACCTGCTTTTATGTATTTTTGCACTCTTATAAACTCGTTTTATTTAAATATTGATTGAATTGGAAAAAGTAGCAAAAATATTCGTTGCGGGACATCGTGGCATGGTAGGTTCTGCCATTGTCCGTCAACTTAGTTTAGAGGGATATACAAATTTAGTACTACGTACATCTGCTGAATTAGACTTACGGAATCAAGCAGCCGTAAATGATTTTTTTGCTCAAGAAAAACCTGATTATGTTTTTTTGGCTGCCGCAAAAGTAGGAGGGATTGTAGCAAATAATACCTATCGTGCGGATTTTCTCTATGAGAATTTAGCGATTCAAAATCATGTGATTCATGCTTCTTTTATAAATAAGGTGAAGAAGTTAATGTTTTTGGGATCATCTTGTATCTATCCCAAAATGGCTCCTCAACCTCTGAAAGAATCCTATTTGTTGAGTGGTTTTTTAGAGCCAACCAACGAGCCTTATGCTATTGCTAAAATAGCAGGAATTAAGATGTGTGAGGCCTACCGCGCACAATACGGCTGTCAATTTATCTCTGTTATGCCCACCAATTTGTATGGTATTAATGATAATTATGACTTAGAAAATTCACACGTCCTACCAGCCATGATTCGGAAATTTCATGAGGCAAAGGAACGTGGTGATTCCTCCATTACCCTTTGGGGAACAGGTTCGCCTCAACGCGAATTTTTGTATGCAGATGACCTAGCCAAGGCATGTTTATATCTCATGGAAAATTATAATGAGTCGGAATTTATCAATATTGGAACGGGTGAAGATGTTCGTATTTTGGAATTAGCCGAGATGGTTAAAAAAATTACGGGCTTTGAAGGAAGCATTCACTGGGATACTTCTAGACCTGATGGAACCCCAAGAAAGCTCATGGATGTTTCCAAATTGCATGAGTTAGGATGGAAGCACGAAGTGGAACTGATGGACGGAATTCAACTCGCTTATCAAGATTTTTTACAAAACCCCAAAGGAAGGAAATAGGAAGGATGCAAGTGAAGGAGTGGTTTAGTACCTGGTTTGATTCCCCATATTATCATATTTTATACGCCCAGCGTGATGAGGTGGAGGCTGCGGCTTTTATTAGATCTTTGCAATCTAAGCTAAAGCTTCATCCTGGAGCTCAAGTTCTAGATGTGGCCTGTGGTAAAGGTCGACATGCCATTACCTTGCATGATTTAGGATTGCATGTCAAAGCTTTTGACCTTTCCCCCTCCAATATTGAGCAAGCTCAAGCTTTTGCTACTGACAACCTCTCATTTTTTGTTCATGACGTAAGAAATGCCTTATCTCCTGAATTCCATTTTGACGCGATCTTTAATTTCTTTACCAGTTTTGGTTATTTTGATTCACAAGCAGAAAATCAGCAGGCCTTCCAAGTATTGAGCGATGTGCTGAAAAAAGAGGGCGTTTTTGTTTTGGATTTTTTTAACCCAAGTTATGTTATTGCTCACTTGATAGAAGAGGAAAGTTTAGTTAGAGGGGGAATTCATTTTAAGATTAAGCGCTGGGAATCAGAAGGGTATTTGTATAAGTCAATCGATTTTGAAGATCAAGGAGAGTGCTTTCATTTTGAAGAGCGGGTTGAGCTGATATCCAAAAATGCTTTTATAGCCTATGCGGCCCAAGCTGGATTACATTTGGTGGATTTGCTTGGAGATTATAAATTAGGTTCTTTTGATGAAAAGAACTCTAGTCGTATGATATTCGTCTGGGTCAAAAAATAAAACCCATGGATTTTTTTAACGCATTGTGGACTTCAGAATTGCCTGATGGGCGTTTTGAAACCAGCATTCAGTCTATTCCTTTTGATACTCTTCCTTCGGATAGAGTATTGATTCAAGTTATTTATTCCTCACTCAATTACAAAGATGCCTTGTCCGCCAATGGACATAAAGGGATTACCCGTGATTTTCCACATATTCCAGGAATAGATGCGGTTGGTAAAGTTATGTTTGATCCTAGTCAAACCTTTGCTGTAGGACAAGAGGTAATCGTTACGGGTTTTGATTTGGGTATGAATACTCACGGAGGATTAGCTGAATTTATCGCAGTGCCTGCCAATTGGATCATTCAACTCCCCCATGGGATGTCAGCTCTTCAAGCCATGCAATGGGGTACAGCAGGCCTAACAGCAGGGATGGCTTTGTCTGCACTTTGGCATCAAGGCCTTCGGCCCCAACAAGGAGAAATTGTGGTAACAGGGGCAACAGGAGGAGTGGGTATGATTTCCATTTTATTACTCAAACATTTGGGTTTTCAATTAGCAGCCATTACTGGGAAAATGGATCAATATGAGTTTTTAAAGCAAATAGGGGTAGATAGAATTATTGATCGTGAAGAATTTCTATCTGAAAAACCTCGCGCCTTGTATGCCATGCAATTTGCTGGAGCCATAGATGTGGTAGGAGGGGAAGTGTTAACTAAGATCATTAAAAGTTTACATTTTGGAGGATCGGTAGCTGCTTGTGGAATGGCTTCTAGTGTAGACTTACCTTTGCAGATTTATCCATTTATCTTACGAGGAGCCAATTTATTGGGCATTTATTCAGCGGATTCCCCATTAGAAAAAAAGCAGGAAATTTGGGATAAATTAGCCCATGTTTGGAATATTCCATTGGATGCCATTTCACGCACCATAACATTGGCAGAAGCCCCTGCATTTTTGGCTAAAATTCGGGAAGGGAGCCATATTGGTCGGACAGTTGTTCAAATCAAACCCTAATATTTAATAAATTTCACGGGTGCTTGAGTCGGGTAATCGGCCATTCTTAATAAATAAGATCCTGAAGGAAGGATTCTAACATCTAGGCTAATACTATTACCTGAAATTGCCGACGAGTTAATGATTTTTTCTAGGACTTTTTTGCCTTGTAAATCCCAAATCTCAATATGGTACTCATCTGGTATAGCCTGATCTGGCAAACCTAATTGAATATATTCTTTGGTAGGGTTGGGAAACAAAGTTAATTGTTGGAATGGGTTTTCTTTTTTTGTGGCTAATATGACCACATTGATATAATCGGAAACAGCTAAACATCCATTTGCATCGGTTACCTTAACTTGATATGCTCCCGTTTGAACAGGAATATAGCTGGCTTGATTGGCACCTGATATTGCCGTAATGCCGAAATACCATTGGTAGACACTTGCATTGGCGGGTGCTTGTAATATTCCAGAACTATAGGTGACTGCTGGCGTAGGTACAGTACCTACATTTATGTTTAAAGCCTGGGTGGTGACAGGACATGATCCGCCATAACTTGCCACCATTTCAAATTTGCCTTTTGTCGTAGCTTTATAAGTTAAGCTCGTAGCTCCTGTAATCGCTTTCCCATTTAGATACCATTGAATGAGGGTATTGTCGGACGCTTTACCTTGGATGGATACACTTGCACCTTGACAAACAGTCAAATCACCAAATGGGTTAATGGATGCGGTGGGGGCATCTT
Source organism: Aquirufa aurantiipilula (assembly GCF_019923745.1). GTDB lineage: Bacteria > Bacteroidota > Bacteroidia > Cytophagales > Spirosomataceae > Aquirufa > Aquirufa aurantiipilula. The sequence continues at coordinate 63,793 of NZ_JAANOG010000010.1, read as the reverse complement.
TAACACTTACAACTACGGCTGCTCTAGGACTAGGACATCCCAAAGATTTGAATTTCATGTCATAGAAATAATAATATCCTGAAGTGATAACCCCGCCATTAAATAATGCCCCGGGAATATTCAGAATATTAGGGATGGTATATGGGAATCCAATGTTTGTAGCCGCATTTATTGTATCTGACTTAGTTCGATTGCTTCGATAAATGGAAGCACCATCTAGACAGGTTTGACTTAAATAATACGTGCCTGCATCCGGAATCTGAAGGTTAAGTGTGATTACCATACCCGAATCATTTTTATCATCTACTAATTGTCCTGTTAATCCTGCACTACTTAATGTTCTGGTAGCTTTGACGGTTTTTGTAACTGTAGAAACCACATTGCCAGTTTCTTTATTGATGACATCAAACGTGATTTTACCTGATGTACCTACATAAATCCGGGCACTTTCTAAAATAATTGGCACTTTAGCTTCTACGATAACCGTAGGGCCAAAAGTGGTATAATAAGTACCTCCGCCAAATTCTGATTTTGTTTTAGGGCCAATTCCTCCACTGAAATCATTATATGAAGCGGTGTATTTACTGTTGATGGGCACTTTGATGTTTAATCCAGAACCTACCAAAGTGTTATCACTATTGTACCAAAGTGGAGTTCCAGAAGTAGCAGACAATGTCAATTCGCTTAAACCAACGCATTGTATTCCACTTACGATAGGAGCGCGCGGGTTTTCAATAGTTTCATTAATAACATAGCTGTTATTCCCAGTATTTTGATCGTTAGCTAGTGAAGTAAGTAATTCAAAAGTATAAGTTTGTCCAGCTTGTAAATTGAAGTTTCCGGTAATAGTTTCTTCCGCTTCTTTACCAGACAAAATTTCGGCAATAGTTCCTGACGAACTACCTACTTGTACACCATTTTGTAGAATTTTTAATTCGTAAGGTACTTTGACTTGGTCTTTCAATCCTTGATTTTTCACGACTATAGAAAAACTGCTGCTAGTAGATGATGCGCAAAAATTACCCGTAGAAGAAGTAATTGATAACGCACTGATGTCGTTGGAGGCATTGGCAGTTTGAATGACATATTCTTCAATTTCTCCGCTACCAATATTTCCACATGCAGCCGCTAATGTGGCGCTGTTTCCTAATTCCGTAACTACTCTCATTCGGTAATATTGGCCCGTTTCAGTTGCTGGAAAATTACTAGCATTTCCAGAAAATGAAGTCGCTGTAAGGATTCCACTGTTCAAAATCATTTCGTCACTATCCTCAAAGTCACCATCTTGGTTCCAATCGACAAACACTTTGGTTTGTTTGGATTGAGCCGTACTGTATTTTAATTCTATAGGGATTTTTGATCCAATTTCAACAGGGATAGCATTTTGAGTGAAATCTTGACTAGTCGAAACGCTGTTACTATATGTTCCCAAGGTGAATTTTTCTAAGGCATTACTTTTATTTTGTGCTGTTATGGAGCAATAAGCTTTGCCTCCCATACCAGAAATTAAAAGTGCATAATCTTGTTTGGAGTTCTTTAATGTCCCTTTGTGAGATACGGTTAAGCTGTAAGACTTCCCTGGTACCACATTGCTGACCAAAATTTGTTCTATATTATCACGGATATTATCACCGGCCACTGCAGCTTTGGTGGGATTATCTGGATCTAAAATAAAAGGTAATAACTGACCATCTGCCGACTGCAAACGAATATCCAAATCATTCATTAACATGGGTATACGTGAGTTAAGGCTTGAAGGGATAATGGGTAACACTTTTCCATTACTACCTTCATAGGCCGGATCTGTCCAAGCAATAGTGACATGAAGTGGACCTTTACCAGAAGCGATCAAATCCATTTTTTTGCTAGCTCCATTGGTCAGAGACTCTTCAGTAATCAGATAGGATTTATCCTGATTTTGAAGCATTTTCCCAGCTTTTTCCATATCCAATAATCCCCAACCACTGGTGTAGTCAGGCCCTGCTTGTCCCACATCAAAAGCGGTATGAGTAACTAAACCTCTCAATGTAGAAGCCCACATGAATTTTTTATTCAATTGTAAGGAGAGTTGTTGTAATAAAAATAAAGAACCTGATACCTGAGGAGTGGCCATGGATGTGCCACTCATTCGCTCATAGTCTGTATTGCTCAAATATCCCGTGGAAAATAAATCTTTTCCTATGCCAATGATTTCAGGTTTTATTCTTCCGTCATCTGTAGGGCCACGGCTCGAAAAGCTGGTAACGGTCACATCACTTGGCTTGACAGGAGATGAAGTAAGCGGTTCTGCGGCTCCAACGGAAAGCATATTTTTTGCAGTAGCAGGGCTACCTACTGTATTAAAACCCGTATTGGTACCTCTTACTACATTGGAAGAATCTTTGGAATTACCAATCAGATAATATTGACCCGCCGGAGGTCCATTTTCATCAGCACTATTTCCTGTGGCTGCCACCATCAAGTAATATGGAGAATTATAAGCAATTTTATCTTTGGCTTGTGCATCGTCATCATAAAATCCAAATACGTAATCTTCTGTTACGCTCATTTTATCATCACCAAACCAACGATATTTGTTCACGTCTTCATCATAACTCCATCCCGCAACAGCACCATAGGAATGGTTACTGATGAGAAGGTTGGGTGAGGCCGCACTGATTTTAGCATCATCATTTTGGAAGTCCCACGACTTCAATGTTGCTTCAAAAGCCATTCCTCGAGCCTCCGGATTAAATATTCCAGAGGCAATCATAGTGCCACCCACGTGAGTAGAGTGTTCTCCAAAAGTTATGGACTTTTCTTGAGCCAAGACCCTTCCAGTCAATTCCTGATGGCTGGTTCGAACGGTTTGCTCATCCCATACTGCCAATTTGCCATACAAGCTATCAGATTTCCCTGTTAAATTGAGACCAAGAGAACCTCCAGAATAAAATTGATTGGTTTTTGTGGCAACGGAAGCCATTTTATTCGAGAATACTCCTTTGTAAATAGGTTTTCCATTAGGATTGATACTTTGGAGATAAATGGACCTTTTACCTATTTTTGCCGAGGAGGCAATCCCTTTTTCAGCTGCAAGCTGTTGTACTTTAAGGTATAAACTATCTTTTTGAGAACTATATTGGTTAGCAAAATTAAGGATTGCTTTTCTTCTCTCTAACGGATATAATTCACCTTGTCCAAAACTCCAAAGAGATGCACAAATCCAGAGTATGATGGTAGAAAAGAAAGATAATAAAGGTTTCGTTCTCAAATTGTTAGCGGATAAGAACTTCTAAAATACTATAATTTATTTGATTTGCACTCGAAAGGTTTTTCTATGTAAATAACATGGTCCGTGGGCAAGTATCGCTTTCCTATGGTGAATGGTTGGATAACCGGCATTACTCTCCCAACCATACTCAGGATATTCCAGGGCCATTTTTTCCATTAATTCATCTCGATAAGTTTTTGCCAAAATGGAAGCGGCAGCAATTGAGAAGTACTTAGAATCACCCTTTACAATGCAGGTATGAGGTATTAATGGGTAGCTAATAAAACGATTTCCGTCGACCAAAAGATGGTCTGGACGATGTTTTAACTGATCGACAGCTTGATGCATGGCCAAAACACTAGCCTTATATATATTTATTTTGTCAATGGTAGGTGCATCTACTTCTGCCACAGCAAAGTCAATGGCATCACGTTCCACTTCCTTTTTAAGTTGAAGTCTTTGTTTGGCATTTAACTGCTTGGAATCAGTTAAAAAGGGATGGTGAAAATCCAGGGGTAAAATAACAGCAGCAGCAACAACTGGACCAGCTAAGCATCCACGACCGGCCTCATCAAGACCTGCTTCATAACCTACATTTGAAAAATAGGGAAGAAGTGTCGACATTTGTATTCTAAATTAAAATTGTGTTCATTTTCATCGCTCTAATGTCTACAAAATTGATGAATAATTCTCTAAGCTATCTCATGCGCTCAAAAATTTATCTTGTATCAATCTTGTTTTTGACATTGACTCACCTAATTTCGGCACAGGTGGATAAACCAAAAAAAATATTTCATTTGGCCATGAAATCTGTGCGGTTTAATGGAGATGGCTCCAATGGAGAAGCCTATTTGTTTAAACCTTCTATCGAAGTGGGTTTCGGCTTACAATTTCCAATCAATAAACATTGGAGCTTCAATCCTGAAATAAATTTGGCACAACGAGGACATCACGGTAAAGCCACATACACAGATTCTACCTATACAGAAAGAACTATTACCTTAAACTACTTAGACCTGAACCCAAATTTTGAATTAACCTTAGGGAAAGTGTCTGAGTTTTCGAGCAATATATCCATTTGGGGCGGACCATATTTTGGAGTAGGTCTTTGGGATAATACTTTAGTCGAAAATCGCATTATCAATCCCAATAAACCGAATAGTTACATGACTATTACCAATTCCAGCGAAAGCTTTTCAAGCGACTTTCGCCGAATTGATGCAGGGTTAAAATTTGGTATAGGTATTGTAGCTAAGCGTTTTGTAGCCGCAGGTTTTACCTATCAAACAGGTTTTGTCAACATTACTGCAGCTCCAGTAAAAACCTATAACCAGTCTTTGGGATTTTATTTTAGGGTCTTTTTCGACGATATGTTTTAATTACGGTCGAAAAGCAGACGTTTGCCTAAAAGACTTTCATTAAAATTTCCGTTTGAATAAGCTAAATGTCCGGATACAAATGTTTGAGCTATGCTAGCTCCAAATGTATGTCCCTCCATTGGTGACCATTGGCATTGGTATTGAAGGTTAGATTTTTCGACTTTTTGAGGTTTGTTGAAATCAACAATAGCCAAATCTGCCCAATAGCCCTCTCTGATATATCCTCTATCTTGAATTTGGAAAATATCGGCTACCGTATGAGCGGTCTTTTCAGCAATTTGAGCCAGCGAAAGTACACCTTCTTTTTCTAAGTCAAACAACATCAGCAAAGGGTGTTGGACCAAAGGTAAACCAGATGGGGATTTCCAATAACCTTGTTGCTTTTCTTCCCAAGTGTGTGGGGCATGATCTGTAGCGATGATGTCCAAACTACCTGTTTGTAATGCTTTTCTAAGGGCGTTTTTATGTCTAGAATCTTTGATAGCTGGATTACATTTAATCTGATTACCCAATAATTCATAGTCCGATGCATCAAACCAAAGATGATGTACACATACCTCAGAAGTAATGCGTTTTTCTTTAGAAGCTTTATCTGTTTCAAACAAAGCTAATTCTTCTTCAGTGGAGATATGGAGAATATGTAATCGCGTATTCCATTTTTTGGCTAAATCGATGGCCATGGATGAAGATAAGTAACAAGCCTCTTCATTTCTAATTAAAGGATGAATAAAGGCTGGAGCATCTTCAGGATATTTTTCACGGAATAATTGAGTTCTTGCCTTAACGGTAGCCTCATCTTCACAATGTGTAGCAATCAATAATTCACTCTTAGAAAATATATTTTCCAAGGTGGTTCTATTATCGACCAACATGTTGCCCGTTGAAGAACCCATAAATATTTTTATTCCACAAACATCTTGTTTGTTGGTTTTCAAAACCTCTTCCAAATTGTCATTCCCCGCTCCCATGAAAAAGGAATAATTGGCTAAAGATGAACGTTGTGCAATGGCATATTTATCAGCTAAAATCTCTTGAGATAAAGCATTGGGGACAGTATTGGGCATCTCCATGAAACTGGTAACTCCCCCAGCAACAGCAGCCCTTGCCTCACTCGCAATATGTGCTTTATGTGTTAAACCAGGCTCTCTAAAATGCACTTGATCATCGATCATTCCGGGAAAAACATGTTTGCCAGATAGGTCGATGATTTCTTCATTTCCTTGTGGACTAATGGAACTTGCAATTTTGTCAATTCGGCCTTTTGAAATGCGTATATCTCCTTCTACAATCTGACCTTCATTGACTATTTTAGCATTTTTTAATAGGTAATTCGACATATTACTCCGCTTTAATTTCTGTGATTTTAAATTCTGTTCTTCTGTTTTGTTGATGCATTTCTTCGCTACATTCAACCCCGTCAGCACATTCATTGACTAATTGACTTTCTCCGTAACCCTTAGCCCTAATTCTTTTTTGATCTATACCTCTCTGAACGATGTAGCGCACAGCTGACTCGGCTCTTCTTTGGGATAGTTTCTGGTTATATGGCACACTACCACGTGAATCAGTATGTGAACCTAATTCGATAGAAACATTGGTATTATCTCGTAAGAATTGAACAATTTTCTCTAATTCCTCTGAAGCATCATTTCTGATTTCTGAACGGTCTAAATTGTAATAAATAGGGTTGATTTGATACAATTGAGTAATCTCTTTCCCAACCTCGGCTTTGTCCATGACTATTTGCCAAACAAAAGTGGTATCTGTAAGTTCCTTTTTCAATAATCTTGCTGGGATTTCTCTTCCTTCCATGGAGAAAGTAGATCGCTTCGTTAAATATTCTTCTTTTTCACACACAAAATCGATTTGGTCATTTTCGCTTAAATCCATTATTTCTAAACGACCTTTCTTATTGCTATATCCAGGATCGATGCTTTGTCCATTCCTTCGCATACTAACCTTAACTGAATCTATTGGTTTACCCGTCGGGTCTACTATTTCTGTTTGTAAGAAGTATTGAACAATCTTATTGTCGGTGGCTGCGACCACTGGAGGTGCCTCATTGGTCCACCATCTTTCTGGATTAGCCGTTGGAGACTTGAAATAATAAATATCATCATCTCCTTTTCCTCCAGCTCGATTAGAACTAAAATAGCCTGAGACAGAATCTACTAAACTAATACCAAAATCATCGGAAATAGAATTCATAGGAACCCCCAAATGCTCAATGATGATGTCATTCTCATTGCGCGAGGCAACAAATAAATCAAGCCCACCTAAGCTAGGATGTCCATCCGACGAAAAGTATAATTTACCATCTTCACTGACAAATGGGAAAATTTCATCGCCAGGTGTATTAATGGCCGAACCTAAATTAATGGGTCTTCCAAATCTGCCTGAGTTATCCATTGGCGAGCGATAAATATCCAATCCGCCTTTTCCCCCTCGTCTATTGGAACTAAAATACAGGGTTTTGCCATCGGATGAAAATGCAGGGCTTCCATCCCAAGCAATAGAATCAGAAATAGCCAATCTTTCAGGTACAGACCAATCATTTCCATTTCTACGACTGATATAAAGGTCGACGTCCGGAGATAAATCCTTGTTTTTACCCGTATTACCTCGAGCAAAAACGACGGTATTACCATCTTTGGAAAAGGCAGGAGTTCCCTCATTGGCGTTTTCCTTATCAATCATCGGACTAAATAAATTCAGAGAACCAATTTCCACCGGACTTTTTATGGATGCCTTATACAATCCTAAATAAGGAAGTCCATTGTTTTTATAAATACTTTGTTTTCTAGAACTAGTAATAATCAACTCATCCCCCAGTTTTCTAGCAGAAAACTCAGCCATGGATGTATTGCCTTGGACTGCCTGAACACCAACAGGGCTAGTTTTTTTCTGTAATTCACTTACTTGAGGTAGATTCTCTAATTCAATTTCTGCTTTAAGTTTAAAGGATTTACTCGGTTTGTTCTGAAGGAAATCAGTTAGGGCAGATTGGGCCAAAGCATAATTTCCTGTGGCTTTGGCAGCAAAAGCTAAATTGAATCGAATTGTATTGTCAGTATTCCCTTTAGCTAATGCAGTTTGATAATAAGGTAAAGCAGAAGAAATCCGATTGGACAATCGATAGGATTCTGCAATAAAATAGCTGGTTTGATCTAATTGGTAGCCTTTTTCAGCTAAAGGTTTTAATTGTTGGATGACCAGCTCATATTCCCCTTTATCAAATGAATTTAGTGATTTTTTAAGCTTAAATTCATCTCCTTGGCAAGCAACAAGACATAGCGCAAAACATATTCCCAAGAAGGAATGTACGATCAAGCGCAATGTTGACTTTGGTTTGGCGTATTTCATGGAGTATAAAAGAAATTCAAATGTAACAACCTAAGCTCATTTATTTCATGTACCTTTGTATAAATTTCGAAAATCGAAATAATTACAAGACAAAAGCGTCTTGCTTCTTACAGCAGTGATGTTGCAAATTTATTATCATGAGAAAAAGAATTGAAAAGAACGACGGTCGTCGTTCAGATTCAAACCCCAAGTCTTCGGACGACCGCCGTTCAAGTAGAGGCGGAGAAAGAGCACCTTACGCAGGTCCTCGTTCCAATTCAGAAGGACGTTCCTATTCAGGACCACGTTCAGATAGCCCAAGAAGTTTTTCAGGCCCAAGAAGAGATTCAGGAGATTCTCGTCGCCCATTAGGAGACGGAGAGAGAAGACCTTATTCAGGACCAAGAAGTGATTCAGACCGCAAACCATACGAAGGAAATCGTGATGGTGGAGAGCGTCGTTCATTCTCAGGCCCAAGAAGAGATTCAGGAGATTCTCGTCGCCCATCAGGAGACGGAGAGAGAAGACCTTATTCAGGACCAAGAAGTGATTCAGATCGCAAACCATATGAAGGAAATCGTGAGGGTGGTGAGCGCCGTTCATTCTCAGGACCAAGAAGAGATTCAGGAGATTCTCGTCGCCCCTCAGGAGACGGAGAAAGAAGACCTTATTCAGGACCAAGAAGTGATTCAGACCGCAAACCATACGAAGGAAATCGTGAGGGTGGTGAGCGCCGTTCATTCTCAGGACCAAGAAGAGATTCAGGAGATTCTCGTCGCCCCTCAGGAGACGGAGAAAGAAGGCCTTATTCAGGACCAAGAAGTGATTCAGACCGCAAACCATACGAAGGAAATCGTGAGGGTGGTGAGCGCCGTTCATTCTCAGGACCAAGAAATGATTCAGATCGAAAGCCATACGAAGGAAATCGTGATGATGGAGAACGTCGTTCATTCTCAGGCCCAAGAAGAGACTTAGTAGATTCTCGTCGCCCATATGGAGATAGAGAAAGAAGACCTTATGATGCGAATCGTGAATTTTCTGAAGATAAGCCATTTGTGCCTAAAGACGAATTTCGTTCAGAGCCAACAGGCGATCAAGGAAATGATGAGGTAAAGCCAAGAGCTTATAGCAGTGAGCGTACTCGTCCGAATACCAGAAGAGACGATGCCCCAGAAAGCAGCAATTATTCAGAAGGTAGAAATGCGAAGTTTTCTAAGCGTGATACCTTTAAAAGTAGAAATCGCTATGAAGAGAAACCAGCATTTACTCCTCAATATAAATTAGACCGTTTTAGAGAAAAAGCTCCAGCACGCGTTCAGAAGAAATTCATTCAGGAAGAACGTAAAAATGATTCCATTCGTTTGAATCGTTTCATCGCCAATGCAGGTATTTGTTCTCGTCGTGATGCGGATAAATTGATTGAAGCAGGAGAAATCAAAGTAAACAACAAAGTGATTACAGAAATGGGCTATCAAGTTCAACCTACGGATATTGTAAAATACGGTAACCGTAAATTAAACAGAGAAAAGCCTGTATACGTACTATTAAATAAACCCAAGGATTTCATTACGACCACAGAAGATCCCAATGACCGTAAAACTGTTATGGAATTGGTGAAAAATGCTGGTGATGCTCGCATTTATCCAGTAGGTCGTTTGGATAGAAATACCACTGGTTTGATTTTGTTGACCAATGATGGAGAATTAGCAGATAAATTAACTCATCCTTCAAATGAAATTGAGAAAATCTATCAAGCTGAATTGGACAAGCCTTTGACTGATGAAGATTTGGAGAAGATTAAAGCAGGGTTAACGTTAGAGGACGGTGAAATCAAGGTTGATGATATCGCTAAGGTTACACCAGATGGCTATGTAGTTGGTGTGAAAATACACTCGGGCAAAAACCGTATTGTTCGTCGTATTTTTGAACATGTAGGCTATGAAGTGACCAAATTGGATAGAACTACTTTTGCAGGTTTAAATAAGAAAGATTTACCTAGAGGTAATTGGAGATATTTATCTGAAAGAGAATTGGTTAAGTTGAAATACTTAATGTAGTAACAAACAAAAGGCCCATTTTCATGGGCCTTTTGTTTTAGTCATCTAGAAGGTTTTCGTTGCCACGAACCTTTGATTATATATTCATTAATGATTCTCTTCTTCTCATTTTTCCAGCTGGAATACCGAACATCATTTTGAAACGACGGCAGAAATATGCGGTGTCTTTGTAACCCACTTCAGAACCAATGGCACGAATTGATTTTTTTGTAGTTCTCAATAAACCTACTGCAGCTTCCATGCGTTGGTATTCAATATAATCCTGTGGATTAATACCTGTTAGCATTTTGAAGTACTGTCCAACATAATCTTCCGATACGTTAGCCACGTTCGCTAGTACTTTGTTAGAAAGATCACCACCCAAATTGTCTTTGATGTAGGCGAAGATATCGATTAAGCGAGGGTCTTTGAAATATGTACTATTGGTAGCTAATTGCTCTACAAACAAACGGTTTCGGATGATGTAGCGAATTACTTCAATAACAATTTCTTCTGTCTTAATTTTGATGATACGTCCCTTGCCAATTTCCTCTGACATATCTTCTAACAAGATTTCCTTGATGGATTGAGCTAGGTCATCATCTTTTTTAATCAAAAATGGAGGAATGTCTAAGGAAGTAAAGAAGTTGACAGAGTCAAAAACCTTAGCTTCAAAAGCTACCATACCAAAAGAATTATCTGCTTTACCGATGGTATTTGGATCCATGTTTTGGTCAAAATACAATTCACGGTGAGTCATGAATTCTTCATTATTCACCGCTTTCGGTTTTTCGGAATTACCATAGGTCACACTGACCATTTTTCCGCCAGGTATAAAGAGCATATCACCCTCTTCAACAGGAGTGTCTTCTTCACCAAATGATACCTCCCCTTTGTACAAAATCAAGAGGGAGTTTTCGACATCATAATAATTTTTGATGCGGATTGGTTGTAATATTCTAATGTTTCTCGCCTTAATGAATTTAACACCAAGGGATTCGATAATTTTGTTATAATCTTCCATTTTTTTGCTCGTTTACAAACATTCAGAACATTTGTAGGATTAAACTTGGACAAAACTAATAAAACAGATAATAATTCCAAATTATTTAATCCAATTTTTTCCTTAAATTGACAAATAAATTATTGTAATAAACCTATAATTGGCCGCTTATGGGTAGGAAAGTATTCAAAGCGTACTTTTGATAGACTTTTATAATTATTTCGAGGATATTCCATTTTTTGGTTTAATTTAAATAATTAGCTCGTTTTTTATTGGTAAATTTGTTTTTTAGCTTTAGTTCAGCCACACGACTGGGGTATATTTTAGCAATCAATTATGGGAATTTTTAATTTTCTAACCAAGGATATTGCCATCGACTTAGGTACGGCCAATACCCTGATTATTCACAAAAATCAAGTGGTGGTAGATGAGCCATCCATCATCGCGTTGGATCGAACAACCAACAAAGTGTTAGCTGTTGGTAGACAAGCCATGATGATGCATGAAAAGACCAACGATAACATTAAAACCATTCGTCCATTGAAAGATGGAGTTATTGCAGACTTTACTGCAGCGGAGTTAATGATGCGTGGCTTGATTAAAATGATGGACAAAGGAAATTCATTTTTCTCACCAGCTTTACGTATGGTTATCTGTATTCCGTCGGGTATCACTGAGGTGGAAAAAAGAGCGGTAAAGGATTCAGCAGAGCATGCCGGTGCACGTGAAGTATACATGGTACATGAGCCGATAGCTGCGGCGATTGGAATTGGAATAGATATCGAACAACCTAACGGTTCTTTGGTAGTAGATATTGGAGGAGGTACTACAGAAGTTGCGATTATTTCATTAAGTGGTATTGTCGTTGAAAATTCCATCCGTGTTGCGGGGGATGAGTTCACTCGTGATATCAAAGATTATTTATTAAGAGAACACAAGTTGATTATTGGCGAACGGTCAGCCGAACAAATCAAAATTCAAGTAGGGGCAGCTTTACCAGAACTTGAAAATCCACCAGCGGATTTTGAAATTCGTGGTCGTGATCAGATGACTGGGATCCCGAAAGAGATTTTAATCAACTATTCTGAAATAGCTTATGCCTTGGATTCTTCTATTACTAAAATAGAGGTTGCCATCATGGAGACACTTCAAAGAGCTCCAGCTGAATTGTCGGGTGACATTTTTCACAATGGAATTCACTTAGCTGGTGGTGGCGCCATGTTGCACGGTTTGGATAAGCGTATCGAAAAGAAAACGCAATTGAAAGTCCATGTAGCAGATGATCCATTAAAGGCCGTAGTACGTGGAACAGGAGAAATCTTGAAAAATCTAGAGAAATATAAACCTGTTCTAATCACCTAGTCAAAAAAATTTAGGTATGAATCAATTGTTTCAATTCCTCTTACGACAAAGGAACTTCCTTTTGTTTTTCGTATTGGAATTGATCAGTTTGTGGTCTGTATTTAAATACAATGATTACCAAAGAACACTTTATTTTAATACTACAAATCAGTGGGTGGCTTCTTTGTTGGCTCAAAAGCAAGAAGTTCAGAATTACTATCAACTTAGGGATATCAACCGAGAATTGGCTGCAGAAAATGCAAAATTGCGACAAGATGTGTTTCAATTAAAAGCCAAACAAGCGCCCGATTTAAAATTACCTTATTTTATCAGTGAAGCCGTATTAAATCGCTATCAACCAGTTGCCTGTAAGGTAATCGATTTATCAACTCAGCAATCTCAAAATTATTTGACCATAGATAAAGGAACCAAGGATGGTCTTCATCCCGGAATGGCCGTTATTTCTTCCACAGGTGTAGTCGGTAAGATACTTTCTTGTACAGAAAATTTATCCTTGGTAATTTCCATTTTACATATCAATAATACGGTTTCTGCTAAATTGAAATCCAGTGGTGAGTTGGGATATGTTAAATGGGCAGGCTGGCAGCCTGAGGTGGCGGAAATGATGGATGTATCCAAATATAAAAAAGTAGTAAAAGGAGATACTGTAGTTACCTCGGATTATAATGCGGTTTTTCCTCCCAATGTGCCCATTGGTATTGTAGCTAAATTAGGTTTGAAAAAAGATGGCAATTTTCATGATATTAAAATCATGTTATTGACCCATTTTTCTACATTACAATATGTCTACGTGATCAAAAATCGATTGGCATGGCAACAAGCTAAATTGGAACAATCTAAACCTAAGCCGGAATAAGATGGGATCAAGTAATACATTTCGTTGGATATTGACGGTCACCTTCACTTTATTCATTCAAGTTCTATTTTTACGGGATTTGACCATCGCCTATTTCGCTTTTTGTTTCATTTATGTTTGGCCACTAATTAAAGCTCCTATAGATACACCTCCTGCCTATTTAATGTTGGGGGCTTTTATATTAGGCTGGATTGTCGATGTTTTTTATAATACCCACGGGATGCATGCTTTTGCTTCCGTTCTCATGGCTTCCTTACGCTCACCTATTTTCAGATTATTAACTCCCGCTAATGGATATGACGAGCGCTCCAGAGTAAGTTTACAAGAAATGAGACCATTGTGGTTTTTTTCGTATTTGTTTTTAATGCTATTTAGTCACCACACCATTTTGTTTTTATTAGAAGCTAGTGATTTGGATTTACTAGGTATAAGTCTCCTGAGAGGCTTTACAAGTTGTTTATTAGGAATCGTCGTATTCGGAATATTGGAGCTTTTCAATTTGAACAAATAAGCCTTTTTGTCATATTTTTCCTCTCTTTTTTCTTGGGCATAAAATTGTAGGAAGGAATGTACGTTATCAGAAAATGATAATGCCTTAATATAATGACTATGGACGTCCAAGTAGAAAATGAAATCGACCCTTCGCCTCAGGCGAGACTGATTTTTGAAAAAGAATTTATGCCGCATTTAGATGCGATGTATAATTTTGCTTTGAGATTGACGAATGATGAAGATGATGCACAAGATTTAGTGCAAGATACCTGCTTAAAAGCTTACCGATTTATTCATTCTTTTGAACCGGGCACTTATGCTAAAGCATGGTTATTTCGCATTCTGAAGAATAATTTTATCAATGATTACCGCAAAAAATCTCGAGGACCATCCAAAGTAGAATTTGAATGGGTGGAGCAATCTTTTGCTGGAGACGATGATCCTGAGCCATCTCATCAAGCAGATTTACACGCAGAGACTGTCAACGAAATGTTGGGAGATGAGATTACCAAAGCCATTCAGGCCTTGCCAGTAGACTTCCGCATGATAATTATTTTATGTGATTTGGAAGAGTTTAGCTATGAAGAAATGGCGAAGATTTTGAATATTCCTATCGGTACTGTACGTTCTCGTTTACACCGTGCCAGAGCATTATTGAAAGACTCTTTAGCCACTTATGCTAAATCAAAAGGATATGGAGCTGACACTTTGTCAGATTTGGATTGAACTTTTACACCAAGGCTTGCGTTAGCCCAAACAGAATGAATTAATTAATGAGCATGAAGAAGAGCTGTGAACATCAGAAAGATTGCATGAAGCTAATCCAGCGAATATTGGATAAAGAAGCAAGTCCAGAAGAGGAGGCTGCCTTTTTGGCCAATAAAGATCAATGTATCCCTTGTCAAGAAGGATATGAATTAGAAACCTCTCTGAAAAAGGCGATTAAAGAGAAATGTACAGCAAAATGTCCAGATGAACTTTTCGCCAGGATCAAAGAGAAACTTTTTCTATTAATTATCCTTATTTCCATCTTAATTCCCTTATTTTGTTAGCTTAAACAAACAACAATTTTTTGGAAGGGAAATTAATTATTTTTTCAGCACCTTCGGGTTCAGGTAAAACGACCATCGTTAAAGAACTCATCAAAAATAATTCCAATTTGGGATTTTCTATTTCAGCATGCACCAGAGATAAGCGCGGAAGATCCGAAGAGAATGGTAAAGATTATTATTTTTTAACACCGGAAGAATTTCGTCAAAAAATCAATGAAGATGCATTTGTTGAATGGGAAGAAGTCTATCCAGGAGCTTATTACGGCACTTTAAAATCAGAAATTGAGCGTATTTGGGCATCCGGCAAACATGTCATATTTGATGTAGATGTTAAAGGTGGTCTTGCCCTTAAGAAATATTACGGAGATCGCGCCTTAGCCATATTTGTGAAGGTTCCAACCTTAGAAATATTAGAAGAAAGATTGCGTTCAAGAGGTACAGAAAGTGAGGAGGCTCTATCCAAACGTATTTTTAAAATGAAGTTTGAATGGTCTTTCCAAAGTCAGTTTGATGTCATTTTGGTGAATGATAAATTAGAGGAAGCTATCGAGGAGGCTCAATCCCTTTTTGATGACTTTACCCAATAACCCATGAAAATTGCTCTTTTTTTTGGTTCGTTTAATCCCATTCATCATGGTCATTTGATGATTGCACAAGCGATTTTGAATCAAACGGATGTGCAACAGATTTGGTTTGTGGTTTCCCCTCAAAACCCACACAAAAAGAGTAAAAGCCTACTACATGAATTTGATCGCTTGGATTTAGTAGAAAGAGCAATCGCAGATAATTATCAATTCAAAAGCTGTGACATTGAATTCAGTTTGACAAAGCCTTCCTATACCATTGATACGCTGATTCATCTATCAGAAAAGTATCCGAATCATGAATTTGAATTGATTCTAGGTGGAGATAATTTGGAACAATTTAAAAGTTGGAAAAACTACGATAAGATTCTTGATTATTTTGGTCTTTACGTATATCCACGTGGGGAAGTTCCAACAAGTGACCTTTGGGATCACCCTAAAGTAAAAAAGGTCAATGCGCCTGTTTTGCACATTTCGGCAACTTATATCAGAGAATGCATTCAGAAAAACCAGTCGATTAAATATCTAGTTCCTGATAGCGTGGAGCAATTAATCGCTCAGAAAAAATTCTACATTTAGGCCTTAGCGCTTAAAATTTGTTTTCATTTTTCAGTCCATTCCCTTTTTTGCGAATTTGCCTTTGGTGGGTATTGGGGATTTTAATGGTTCCAGAAAATCCTCAAGAATGGGGTTGTACATTTCTTTTTTGCTTGTTTTTATTGGGGCTATTGATTCTCATCATTTGGGTAAAAAATAGATTCATATTCTTGTCATTTTTATTGTCCTTCGGCTGTTTTTGTGCAGGATACATAAGAACGAAAGACATAAAAAACGCCTTTCAAAAGCTTCCCAACAATGTAATTGCATTTCGATTTCAAGTTCTCAGCTCTCCAATTAAAAAGCCAAGAACCTATGCCTTTGTAGGTGAAATTTCAACCTTTTTGAATACAAAAGGAGAATGGAAAGAAGTTAAATCCAGAAGTCAATTTTACCTCGAGCATACTGCCGGGATTCCCAAATTAGGAGATTATTTTCTGGCAAAAGCCCATCTTCAAAACATCCGTCCTTCAGCGTTTCCTTTCGGTCAAAATTGGCCAGCTTACTATGCTAGAAAAGGAATTTATGCGACTGCCTATTTACCCGCTAAACAAACCAAAAGAATACAGCACAAGGAAGACGATTTTGTTTTTAAGGCATTTTTTGAACGAATTCAATATCAACTGTTACGACATCTTCATCGAGCGCTTCCAAATGAAAGGAATAGGGCTGTAGGGGGCGCAATGTTATTGGGAGGTCATGAAAGTATCGACTTTGAGACTAGAAGTAGTTATGCTGCTTTAGGAGCCATTCATATTTTGTCAGTTTCTGGGATGCATGTGGGAGTTCTTTTTTTGTGCATTCAGTTTTTTCTCCAATTTATACCAAAACGAAATCACATTACCACTGTTGGATCTTTCCTTTTACCCTTGTTTTTTATTTGGATGTATGCTGGGATAACTGGATTTTCTGCTCCTGTTTTAAGGGCTAGTTGTATGTTTTCGGTGGTGCTTTTTGCTCAGACTTTTCGATATCCCCTAAATTCTATCAATCTCTTGGCATTTACTGGATTTGTCATGTTGGTTTGGGATCCTATGCAATTATATGATGCAGGTTTTCAATTGTCGTTTTTAGCTGTATTAGGAATTCTACTTTTTCAAGTTAAGTTACATGCTCTTTGGGAACCGAAAATGAAGCATTCGTGGCTTCAGTATCTGCTTAAGCAAGTTTGGGCATTAACTACGGTAGCCATTACCGCTCAGGTTCTGACTTTTCCTTGGATCTTATTTTACTTTCATCAGTTTCCACACGTAGGAATTATGTTATTGGCGAATCCATTGTTGGTCTTACTATCCACTATTTCATTGATTTTGGGATTGGCTTTTTTGCTGATTGCACCCCTTTTATATGCTTTTGATATTACTTATTTCTATGTATTACTAGGTAAATGGTTGAATATAAGTTTCACTGTTTTACATGAAGTGATGTTTTGGATTGATCATACCCTTCAACCAACTACTCCATTTTTACATTGGGAGACTTGGATGTTTTTTCCATATTATTTGATATTACTATTGGGGATAATTTGGTGGGAAATCAGGCATAAAGTCATTTTAATCCTATTGGCTTCCCTGTTTTTGGGGAGTATTACATATTTTCAATGGGAGCAATGGCAGGCATTTAGAAAACAGAAAATTGCTTATTTGGGCCAGTATCGAGGAGAAACAGTATGGCTAGAAATACATGGTTTAAAAGCTAGGTTGCGGGCTTCGCACAAGATATTCCAAGACCCAGCATGGATTCAATCTAATATTTCACCTGTTTTGGCACATCATTTTATTCAGGATACCATTCATGAAAGATGGAAGTCCGAGGAGAATGTTTCTTGGACTTGGAAAGGGAAGAGATTTTATCTTGCTCATTATTCCACTGTTTTGTTTCCAAAAGGAATCAATGTAATGATTCTCGATAGCAAACTAAAAAAACAAGGTTTTGAATGGTTGAAATGGAGAAGACCGGAAAACAGGTTTTGGACTCAATCATTAACAGATTATTCTCAAAGGAAATTGAATCTAATAGAAACTAAACCCAATTTTCAAATGGCTTTGGATACCGTCACAGCCAAAGGGTATTAAAAAAGGCTGTCGTTTCGGACAGCCTTTGAAATTATTTATTTTTTTGCTCTTGACGTTTACGTTCGTTTGGATCTAAGAAGATCTTACGCATACGTAAAGACTTTGGAGTGATTTCTAAGTATTCATCTTTTTGAATGAATTCCATACACTCTTCAAGTGAGAAGTTCAATTTAGGAGCAATCTTGGTATTGGTATCAGTACCTGAAGCACGCATGTTAGTTAATTGTTTTGCATTCTGCAAGTTAACCTCGATGTCGTTTTGGCGATTGTGCTCACCAACAACCATACCTGAGTAAATCTCCTCACCTGGATCGATGAAGAACACCCCTCTGTCTTGTAATTTATCAATTGCGTATGGTGTAGCAACTCCTGTGTTCATAGAAATCAATGAACCGTTAATTCTTCCTGGGATTGGACCTTTGAAGGGCTCATATCCAATAAAACGGTGTGCCATGATTGCTTCACCAAAGGTAGCTGTTAACACTTTTGAACGTAAACCAATCAATCCTCGTGAAGGAATGTTGAATTCTAAGTGTTGTAAGTCACCTTTAGGTTCCATAATCAACAATTCACCTTTACCTTGTGTAGCTAATTCAATTACTTTACCTGCTACTTCTTCTGGAACGTCAACAACCAAAGATTCAATTGGCTCTAATTTTTCACCATTATCACCTTCTTTGTAGATTACTTGTGGTTGACCAACTTGTAATTCATAACCTTCACGACGCATGGTCTCGATTAAAACCGATAAGTGAAGGATACCACGACCAAAAACTAAGAATTTATCTTCACTTTCAGTAGTCATTACTCTCAAAGCCAAGTTTTTCTCTGTCTCTTTGAATAGACGCTCACGAATATGACGAGAAGTTACCATCTTACCTTCTCTACCAAAGAATGGAGAGTTGTTGATCGTAAACAACATGTTCATGGTCGGTTCATCAATAGCGATACGCTCCAATGCTTCTGGATTTTCTGGATCAGCTAATGTATCTCCAATTTCAAAATCTTCAATTCCGGTAACTGCGCAAATTTCTCCACATTCTACCGTATCAACACGTACTTTACCTAAGCCTTCAAAAACTTGAAGTTCCTTGATACGCATTTTTTTAATAGAGCCATCTGACTTACAAAGTGCAATAGGCATATTTTCTTTCAAAGTTCCACGCTCCAAACGTCCAATCGCGATACGACCAACAAATGAAGAATAGTCTAATGAGGTGATTTGCATTTGAGGAGTACCTTCCTGTACTTTAGAAGCAGGAATGTGCTCAATAATGGCATCTAACAATGGAATGATATTGTCAGTTGGAGTTTTCCAATCCGTATTCATCCATCCTTGTTTTGAAGAACCATATAAACAAGGGAAATCCAATTGCTCTTCTGAAGCGTTCAAGTTGAACATCAAGTCAAATACAGACTCATGTACCTCATCTGGGCGACAGTTTTCTTTATCTACTTTATTAACAACCACGATTGGCTTTAATCCTAAAGCGATGGCTTTCGATAATACGAAACGAGTTTGAGGCATAGGGCCTTCAAAAGCATCTACCAATAACAAAACACCATCAGCCATACGTAAAACACGTTCTACTTCACCTCCAAAGTCGGCGTGACCAGGAGTGTCAATGATGTTGATTTTCACGCCATTGTAGCGAACGGATACGTTTTTAGAAACAATCGTAATTCCACGCTCTCTTTCTAGGTCGTTGTTATCCAAGATAAGATCACCAAATTCTTGATTTTCTCTAAAAATCTTAGATGCATGAATGATTTTGTCGACTAGAGTAGTTTTACCGTGGTCAACGTGGGCAATAATGGCAATGTTGCGAATGCTTTGCATATAATAATGGCGCTTTGATGAAATCAAATCTCTCTGCCTGAGGAAATTTAAGGTGCAAAGGTAGGGATAATTTCTTAGAAAAGTACTAATTGAAGATAATGAAATCGTGAAATCTTAGTCTTGATTTACTTTCTGAGAGGCAGTTTTGATTTTCTTTGGATAGAAATCGGCGATTTTTTTCAGAATATTCTCAGAATCTATTCCACACAATTGGTATAGTTCATGAGGTTCGCCATGTTCAATAATGTCGTCAGGAACTCCTAAACGTAATATAGGTTTGTTGTACCCATGATCTAGCATGAATTCGGCAACGGCAGAGCCAAAGCCACCTTGAATGCATGCGTCCTCTACCGTGATGATCTGATTATATTGAGAAAATACTTCATGGAGCATCTCTTCATCCAATGGTTTGACAAAGCGCATGTCATAAAGTGCAGGTTTCATACCCAAAGACCTTGCTTTTTGGCAAGCTAATTCGGCTTCATTACCAATATGACCGATGCTTAAAATAGCAATTTCTTCTCCATCTAAGACTTTTTGGCCTTTACCAATTTTAATTTCCTCAAATGCCGTTCTCCAAACAGGCATCACGCCTGCTCCTCTTGGATATCGGATAGTTATGGCTTTTTGATGTTCTTTAAATTTATCCAAAGAAGCGGTGTACATGATATTGCGAAGTTCCTGCTCGTTTTTAGGAGCGGCAACAATCATGTTCGGAATACAACGCATGTAGGCCAAGTCATACAAACCATGATGAGTGGGTCCATCTGCTCCTGCGAGACCTGCTCGATCTAAACAAAAGATGACAGGTAGTTTTTGCAAACAAACATCGTGTACCACTTGGTCGTAGCCTCTTTGCATAAAAGAACTATAGATATTGCAAAAAACGGTTAAACCTTGTGTCGCCATTCCTGCTGAAAAAGTAACGGCATGTTGTTCTGCAATACCCACATCAAAAGCACGATCAGGCATAGCTCGCATCATGATGTTCAAGGATGAACCTGAAGGCATGGCAGGAGTAATTCCCATAATTTTGGGGTTTTGTTCTGCCAATTCTAAAATGGTATGTCCAAAAACCTCTTGGTATTTAGGAGGTTGTGGGTTATCAAATGTCTTTTTATGAATCTCCCCCGTGATTTTATCAAATTTACCTGGTGCATGCCACAGGGTTTGATCTTTCTCGGCCAAAGAATAGCCTTTCCCTTTGGTGGTAATACAATGCAAAATTTTAGGACCTGGAATGTCTTTTAAATCATTTAACACAGTAGTTAAATATTGTACATCATGTCCGTCAATAGGGCCAAAGTACCTTAAATTGAGAGATTCAAAAAGGTTACTTTGCTTGAGAAGGGTCGCTTTTAAACCGTTTTCGATTTTTGAAACAATCTCTTGGGCCGATTTGCCAAACTTGGACATCTTTCCCAAAAGATTCCAAACATCATCTTTCACCCGATTGTAAGTGTGGGAAGTAGTAATGTCTGTTAAATATTCTTTTAAAGCACCTACATTGGGATCAATGGCCATGCAATTATCATTCAAGATAATCAGCATATTATTGGGAATATCTCCCGCATGATTCATGGCTTCAAAAGCCATACCTGCTGTCATGGAACCATCTCCAATAACGGCAATGTGCTGTTTGTGAAATTCTTTCTTATATCTGGATGCCACAGCCATACCTAAAGCTGCAGAAATTGATGTAGATGAATGTCCTACACCAAAGGCATCATATTCACTCTCAGAGCGCTTTGGGAAGCCACTGATACCTCCTAATAATCGATTGGTATGAAATGAATCCTGACGGCCAGTTAAAATTTTATGTCCGTAAGCTTGGTGGCCTACATCCCAAACAAGCTGATCTTCAGGAGTATTGAATACATAATGAAGGGCTACGGTTAATTCAGTAACTCCCAAAGATGCACCAAAATGCCCACCATTTACTGAAACATGATCAATGATAAATTGACGCAATTCATGACAAACCGCAGGTAAATCTGCAGGGGACAACTTCCGCAAATCCGCTGGGGATTGGATTTTGCTTAAGATAGGTCCGGCTTGAAATTGCATCGTGGAGTGGGAAATTTTGATGAAGGGTTCTGGTTTAACAATACAAAGGTAAAAATGTTTTCGGCTGACTAGTCATTTTTTTGACTTGCTTTAAACAATCGTTTCTTTTCGTGCTTGCTTAGACTTTCATATCCTGAAGTAGAAATTTTGTCTAAAATCGCGTTTAATTCATCCTCTTCAATCTCTTCGGCCTCATTTTGTTCAACAAAATCTTGTATTTTCTTCTGGACAGTCATGGAGTAAGAATAAATTTTTTCTTCTGGGACCGGCCTTCTCGCTTGTCTTCTTTGATAAGAATATGCATAAAGAAAGCCTAATAAGGCTCCACCCAAATGGGCGATATTGCCTCCCGCATTTATCCCTGTAGTTTCAATCATAGACCATAGAATATAAAATGCAGCAACATATTTTATGGCGACTTCACCAAAGATCAGTAAGTGTACTTTATAATTAGGCTGTAAGGTTGCAGCACCTACTACAATTGCAAAAACACTAGCAGAGGCTCCATTGAGATAGATATGTCCTTTCATGACAAAATAGGAGAAACTATTCAATAGCAGAATGTAGGCAATAGCACCTGCTAAACCACCTAAAAAATACAATTGTATCAGACGTTTTTGACCGACGAAACTATGGATGATACTGCCAAACCAATACAGGAAAAGCATGTTAAAAACTAAGTGGAATATCTCAAAATGAGCAAAGAAATAGGTAAAGAATGTCCAAGGTTTGTATAAAACTACTTTGGGCTGAGATGAAAGAGCAATCTGTTCTAAAAGCTGGTTATACCACTCTTCCTTTCCTGCCAGAGATAAAAACACATGGCTCAATGAAATAACAACAAATACAAAGACATTGGCTAATATAAGTCGCCACAACCCATTTTCAGGGTTTTGAATGACGAGCTTAATGTCCTGCCAAATACTTTTCATCTCAATAGAAATTGTTTCTTTGTGTTTTCCAAACCTTCAAAAGAATCACGGCGAAAATCATTCCTCCAATGTGAGCAAAGTGGGCTACATTATCCCCTTGACTTTGCTGAATACCCGCATACAGTTCATATAGGCCATAAAAGGTTACGAAATATTTGGCCTTGATGGGTATTGGGAAAGGAAATAAAAACATTTCTGAATTTGGGAATAAATAACCAAAGGCCATGATGATTCCAAAAATGGCTCCAGAAGCTCCTCCCAATGCACCCATGTTGATGAGTGCTTCATAATTGGATATTACCCAATTGATATTTATTTGTCCACCTGGAGCGGATATAACTCCATAATGTTGGGCGTAATCAATCAAGTTATCCGAATTTGGGTTTGATAAAACGAGTTCAGTTGCCCTTCTTATTTCTGCGAAATCAATGAAATGTTGGATGCCCATATACAATAGACCTGCCCCAATTCCGCAAAAAAAGTAAAAGAAAAGAAAGCGCTGAGCTCCCCAAATGCGTTCTAAAAGTGAGCCAAACATATACAACCCGAACATATTACCTAATAGGTGCATGAAACTGGCATGTACAAACATATAGCTAACCACTTGGAAAAAACGAAAATCGCTGGCTCCAAAATAATGTAATGTGAGCAGTTCTTGAGGAAAGCCAAAGCCCTTGATCAAGTAAAGCCCCACATTAATTAATAATAAAGTACGAACTGTAGGTGTTAAGTTTTGTAGCATTTTCTTATTCTTCGTAACCCCAATCTATGGAGGTTTTCATGTCTTTAATGAGTAATCCCATGGATTTGAAAGTAGCCCTAATTTCATCCACTTTATCGTATTGCTTACTTTGTTTGAATTCAGCATACAATTGTAATAAGCCTTGAATCATACTTTCCCAATGATCAGGAAGTTCTTCTTTAATGCCTAATATATTTTCTAAGAATGAAATATAGCTAGTTTTTAATAAATCAAAAGACTTTTCACCGATGGACTCCAAGGAAACTTGACCCGTATACAACTGATTAATTTTCTTCAACAACGTGAATAAATGAGCTATAGTTACTGCTGTATTTAAATCATCGTTCATTCCATCGTAACATCCTTGAACAGCTGCTTCGATTTCTTCCCCATGTTTAGCCTCTATAGCTTCATGATTGGCATTAGCTGGGAAAGACATGTTTTTCACAATGCGAAGTCCATTAGCAATACGCTTATATCCTTTTTGAGCTGCCTTTAATGCGTCGTTAGAAAAGTCTAAGGTACTTCTATACTGTGATTGCAACATGAAAAAGCGAACTGTCATAGGGCTGTAAGCTTGATCCAATAATGGGTGATTCCCACTAAATAATTCAGAAGGCAAAAAGGAGTTGCCTAATGATTTACTCATTTTTTGCCCATTCACCGTTAGCATATTGGTATGCATCCAATAACGAACAGGGGCTTTTCCATAAGTGGCTTTGGCTTGAGCTATTTCACATTCATGATGAGGGAATTTTAAATCCATTCCACCACCATGAATATCAAATGTATCTCCTAAATATTTGTGGCTCATGCATGTACATTCCAAATGCCATCCAGGGAAACCTTCTCCCCAAGGTGATGGCCAATGCATCAAATGCTCTGGCGCAGCTTTTTTCCATAGGGCAAAATCCAAAGGATTCCTTTTTTCACCTACTCCATCTAAATCGCGAGTTTCTGTTAATAAATCTTCCAAAACACGACCAGAAAGTTTTCCGTAATCGCCTCCTTGTTTATTATACGTTTCTATGTCAAAATAGACTGAGCCATTGGATTCGTAAGCTAAACCTTTGTCCAGAAGTATTTTAGTGGTTTCAATTTGCTCCATGATGTGTCCTGTAGCCGTCGGTTCAATACTAGGAGGAAGTAAATTGAATTGTTCTAATACCTGGTGGAAATTTTGTGTGTAACGATGTACAATTTCCATGGGCTCAAGCTTTTCTAGCTTGGCCATTTTTCCGATTTTATCTTCTCCTTCATCCCCATCGCCCACTAAGTGTCCCACATCGGTGATATTTCTGACATAGCGTACTTGGTAGCCAATGTGGCGTAAATAGCGGTGTAAAATGTCAAATGAAGTGAAAGTCCTTAAATTACCCAGGTGGACATAATTATAGACCGTAGGTCCACACACATATAATCCTACATGTGGAGCATTGATGGCCGTGAATAATTCTTTTTCTCTACTGAGTGTATTATATAATTTTAAGGCTTGCATGGTCTAATTTTCCCTTTCGGAGCGGCTATTTATAAAAGAACTAAAATTACTTTGATTCTTTTAAACCACCAAACGATATATAAAGCTTGAATGTTTTATACTAGGGCGGATTGCTCGTCTCATTCTATTATCTTTGTTGAATAGTATCATTTCATTTCAAACCCAGCATGTATTTACGCGAAGTAGCTGAAGATAGCCAATTAAAAAAAGCTTTTTTAACCTTTCCTGTTAGCTTATACGCAAACGATGCTAATTGGATTCGGCCTTTGGATTCGGATATAGAGTCCATATTTGATCCTAAAAAAAATCCTCATTTTAAGCATGGGGATGCGATTCGTTGGATGTTATTCAATGAAGAAAATCAAATCATTGGTCGAGTGGCTGCATTTTATGATGGAAAACCAAGCAAAGAAGGTGAAATAGCTGCTGGAGGTATGGGCTTTTTTGAATGCATTGAAGATGAAAAGGCTGCTTTTATATTATTTGATGCTTGTGCAGAATGGTTGAAATCCAAGGGTTTAGAAGCCATGGATGGTCCAATTAATTTTGGTGAGCGAGATAGTTTTTGGGGTTTGATGGTGAAAGGTTGGGAATTTGAGCCAACGTATAAAATGCCTTGGACCAAAGAGTATTATATTTCCTTTTTTGAGCACTATGGATTTAAAGACTATTTTCAACAGTATGTGTTTGTTTCTCCCGTTTCTGCAGCAAATGTAGCTCCATCCATTGAAGAAAAAGCACAAAGAATTTATCAGAATCCGAACTACGTATTTCAGCATATTGAGAAGGCTGATTTAAGTAAATATGCAGAAGATTTTAAAGTAATATTTAATGCGGCTTGGGCTAAATTCCCTGGTGTTACCGCCATGAGCTCAGAACAAGCGCAAAAGTTAGTCAAGAAAATGAAGCCCATCATTGATGAGCAATTGCTGTGGTTCGCCTACACCTCAGAGGGAGATCCCGTAGCCTTTTTTATTGTTATTCCGGATTTGAATCAAATTGTCAAACATTTAAATGGAAAAATGAATGTTTGGGGAATGATCAAATTTTTACTCTTGAAATGGAAAGGAGCTTTGACTCGTTGCTGCGGTGTAATTTTTGGAGTAGTACCAGAACACCAAGGCAAGGGCGTTGAGTCTGCTATAGCCCTTCGATTCCGCCAAGCGGCCCGAGATAATCCTTTTTATCCATATGAAACCATGGATATGAACTGGGTGGGCGACTTCAATCCCAAAATGCTTCGATTTGTCTCTCAGTTAGGAGCCACCATCGATAAAACATACATTACTTATCGTTATTTATTTAATCCAAACCAGCCCTTTAGTCGTTGTCCTAAAGTAGGCTAAATAATTTAAAATGAGCTTATTATCAATTGGAACAGTGGCTTTTGATGCCCTGGAAACCCCTTACGGAAAAACGGATAAAATTATCGGTGGATCTTGTACTTACATTAGTTTATCAGCAGCATTCTTCTTACCTAAAGTGAATGTGGTAGCAGTGGTCGGAGATGATTTCCCAAAAGAATACATGGAAACATTGGAAGAGAAAGGCATCGATTTGACTGGTTTGCAGATCAAAGAAGGTGAAAAGACATTCTTTTGGGCAGGTAAGTACCATAACAATATGAATACGCGGGATACTTTGGTAACTGACCTAAATGTATTGGCCGATTTTCAACCTGCTATTCCTGCTGCTTATCAAGATTGTGATTATTTAATGTTGGGTAATTTAACTCCTCAGGTACAAATAGACGCTATTCAAGGTTTAAACAAACGTCCAAAATTAATTGTCATGGATACGATGAATTTTTGGATGAATGTAGCAATGGACGATTTGAAACGTGTACTGAAAATGGTTGACGTGTTATGTATCAATGATGAAGAGGCACGTCAATTATCTGAGCAATATTCTTTGAGAATTGCAGCTAAGATGATCATGGCTATGGGGCCGAAAACGTTGATTATTAAAAAAGGAGAGCACGGAGCATTGTTATTTCAAGAAGATAAGATGTTTTATTGCCCAGCTTTACCATTGGAGGAAGTATTTGATCCAACAGGTGCTGGTGATACATTCGTAGGTGGATTTATTGGTTACTTAGCTCAAAAGGATGATGTTTCTTTTGATAGCATGCGCCAAGCCATAGTTTATGGTTCTGCCATGGCTTCTTTCTGTGTGGAGAAATTCGGTACAGAACGTTTATTTGAGATTAGTCCTGCTGACTTGGAATCTCGCGTAAATGAGTTTAGAGAATTGGCTAGATTTTAAGCGCCAACCATCACCACATGTAATTCATCCAAGTTCAAGTACTGATTCGCTATCTCGCGCAGTTCTTGAGCTTGGCATTGAATAATCTGCTTTTGAAATTGATCATAGAAATCAGGGGCTAGGTTTTCTAACTGTATAACCTTAATTTTTTCAGCGATGTCAAAGGCTTGGGTGAGTTCTCCCGTGAAACTTCCCATCAAATAGTTTTTGACTAATTCTAACTCTTCTTCAGAAACCAATTCATTTTGTAATATTCTGATTTCCTTCTTGATTTCTTCTAAAGTCTGTTCGCTATTTTCCCCATTCACATCTGTCCCTGTAACCCAGTAAGCGGACTCTTGTAGTGGAACGATGGAGGATGAAATACCATAAGTGAATCCTTTATCTTCACGTATGTTATTTTGGAGTCTTGATCCAAAATAACCGCCCAAGATGGTATTTAAAATGCTGAATTTAAAATAGTCAGGGTGGTTTCTTCCAATGGCTAGTTTCCCTGCCCGTATGGAAGTTTGTAAGGCACCTTCTCGACGATCATGCTCGATTTGAACAGCTTGAGGAGATACAATCGGTAGATTACCTGGCCAAGACGCTTCAAAGCTTAATTGACCAATAAATCGGTCTAATAACTGTAATTGCTGGTCTGAAATTTTTCCAGAAAGGAATATAATTGGTTTGACATTTACCCAAGTGGAAGTGTAAAAATCAAATAAATCATTTCGGCTCAAATCGGCTAAACTTTCAGGAGAAGAATAGCGCCCATAGACATGATTACCAAAGATTTGACCGCGGAATAATTGGCTTGCTGCAAAGGAAGTTTTTTGCCAATTAAGTTTATTTTTTTGTATTTCAATGGCGATTTCTTTCTCATATTCCTCTTGACTAAAAGAGGCTTCTTTCATAATCTCCGCAACCCAAGGAATGAGTGACTCAAAGTGCTTGTTTAATCCGTATACAGAAAAAGTTGCGTTATCCAGATTCGCTTGAATATCCCAAAATGCACCTAAAAAGTCAAATGCTTCATGTATTACTTGTGCTGAGTGCGATTGAGTACCCCTTCTCATGAGATTGGCCGCCATATTAGCTAGACCAGCCTTTTCACCCGATTTGGCTCCAGCTGGACTGATAATTTCCAATTTGAATACAGGCTGCTCACCAAGATTAATGGAATATACAGGAATTCCATTACTTAGATGAAATACATCTACAGTAGGAAATTTCACTAATTCAATAGGATAGGCAGGAGGAGGAGTGGAGCGGTCCAGCATGGTTTATTAGGGTAAAAAACAAATGACATTCCGAGGAATGTCATTTGAAATCAAAACATGTATGTTAGCTTATTTCTTAGAACCACCGTTATTGATAGCAGCTAATAATGACACGCGAAGTGTGTTAGCTAATGGGCTACCAGAACCTGTTGGCACTAGGTAAGCAAAATCAAATCCGTATTTTTGGTCTAATTTAAAACCAACACCGAAAGTGAAATATTTACGATTTCCTTTCATTTCGCTTTCATTGAAATAACCTGTTCTTAAAGCGAATGAATTGTTGAATAAGTATTCAGCACCAATCGAAGTAGTGATTTCTTTTAATTCTTCACCGAATCCGTCTGGAGCATCAAACAATGAACTGAAGATACCACCGATAGCTGTTGCATCGTTTGGATCATTTCCAACTTTAGCACCATTAGCATCGATTGAATATGGAGTAGGTACCATTAACTTGTTGAAATCCAAAGTGAATGTCAAACGATTTCCTTCTGAAATATCTTTCGTTGTAGCAACACCAAAACGAAGGTTTGTAGGAATGAAGTTTTTGTCAACTCCACCGTATGAAACTTTCCCAGAGATGTTAGACAAAACTAAACCGTATGTGTATTTCCATTCTTTAGCAGAAACGCTGTTCCAATACAAAGCAACATCAGCTGCTACTGTTTGTGCTGGCTTCATGGCCACACCAGAACCGTTAGTTCCTGTGTAGTTTCCTAATAAATTGGAGTTGATGTATTTTAAATTAACACCCAATGATAAGGTGTTTGATAATTTACGAGCGTGAGTAGCAGTAATGGCATATTCTTTTGAATTGAAATTACCTGCACTTTGTCCTGTTGAAGTAGTTGCTTGGAATAAACCTTGATCAAAGTAATTGATCGAGAATCCAAATGCTTGATCCTTGCTAGTCTTTTTGTAACCAGCAATATTGTAAAGGGCCATATCATTTACCAAGTTTCTCAACCATGGAGTATAAGATATAGAGAATCCTAGGTCTTTCTCAGCCGTAGCTAATTTGGCTGGATTCCAATAAATGGCGTTTACATCCGATGAAATAGCGACACCAGCATCTCCCATACCAGCCGAACGTGCATCTGGGGCAACATTCAAGAATAACATGGTTGGTGTAGGAATTCTTCCTGAATTTATTTGACCAGAAACTAATGCTTGTCCAAATGCATAAGTACTAATCAAACCTGCTACCAAGGTTAATAATGCTTTTGGGAATAATGAATTGTTTGTCGTCATTGTTTAAAAAAATTAGAGAGTCTATTCAGCATAAAGCGAAGTCCAAAAATAGGCATTTTTACGCTAATTGTTGTTTTATAAGCTAAAATATTTGTCAAAATTTATTTTAAGGTAGCTATTTTGCCCTTGTACTTACGGAAACCTGAACCGAGCATATCATTGATTTCAAGTATATAATAAGCTCCAATTCCTATATTTCTTATCTCGTTTTCATTGAATACGAAAGAAAGATCTAGGTATTCTGTTCCTCCTCCCAGTAAATTTCCCGTTTTTTCAACAATTGTTTGGCCCAAGAGGTTGATAATTTTGAAATTATACGGATAATCTGACCAGAATTTATCTTGCCAAAGGCGAATTGTCACCTGATCAAGGAATGGATTGGGAAAGACTAGGCAAAAACTAGCTGTAAGATTCTCTTCCGAAACTTGAAAACGAAACGTTGACTCGCTCATGTTATTGTTTACATCATAACATTTTACTTGAATTTTGTAATTGCCAGATGGCAAATTTCGGAATGGGTACAATACCTTGCCTTCATTGGCTGAACCTGCGGATGGTTGGAAATAATCCAATAAGGGCACTTTTAATGTATCATTAACCAATAAGTAACTTATCTCTCCATTCACTTTTTGCCATAAAAAGCCTACATCATCTTTTAACTGAATCTCCAAAAGTGGTTTTGTGCTTGTGGCTAAAACATTGGGTTCATTTACTAAGCCAATTTGTATGTTTGGCGCTTGTGTGTCTTTACTAGCCTGATTGCTTGCTTTGAGAATTACCGATTTAGCACCTGCCCAAATTTTTCCGAACTTATCTTTTCCAATGATTTTCAGAATTACTCCTGACGTGTTGATATGTAACTGCGGTATACTTTTTGGCGAAAAAGACAGCTTCCCGTCTGTTATTTTACTGGAAATCTTCCAAAATAGTTCGCCTTCCGTCTCATAAGTATACGTGGGCGTTTTAGTGCCTAATGTTTTTTGAGCACGCTTAGGGCTGATTAAGTATAGTTCAACTTCATCTAAAAAGCTTGGCATGGGAATTGGAACAGCAATCTCGGACCCTACTGTGAGGGTATCTATTGTAAGGTTTATTGATTGATAGTTCCAAGGCAATTCCAAAGAAGGATCTCCTAGTAAACTGATATTTCGATTAATTACACCTGCATGACTTTGGTTTTTGGTATCTCGGAACAAATCCCCCATTCGGTAATTGCTATCTTGGCTGTGTTCTTGGATAAGACGATAAAAAGCTTGTCCAAAAACATAATTACTACTTTGAAAAACAGGTCTGGTGGTACTGATTAAACCAATAGCCCCTCCTTGATTGGATACTAGACTTAACTCGGCACCCGATAATACATTGGGATCATCAAATCTTCCAAATTGACATGTTGCTGTAAGTACCCAAGGAAGATGTTGTGCATTGTATAATTTTTGAATGTCCTCAGTTGTCCATATTTTCTCGTCCGTCCAAACCGTTTCTGCCCCATGACCAATAAAGTGAATGAAATCACCTTGTTTTTCCCAAGCCTTTTTCACCTGTAGTTTGGTAGTGGAAGAAGTATATATCCCATTGCTTAGTGCCATGGGATATTGGTCTAAGTAAATTTTTTGATTCGGGAAAAGGGGATTGCTCTTGCTTAAACTTGCCGAAAAATCTTCTGCATCTTGCACATGCAAATTGGAATCTCCATCATCGGCTATCCACGAAAATTGAAATAACGAAGCCCTTTTAGATTTTTGTTTTTCACTATAATCAATCAGTTTATTGACCAAAACCATGGCTTCCTGTGGGTTTCTGGCCGTTAATCTGCCAACACCAATGGAAAGACTTTCATTGATGGGGAAATTACCTTCTGTCCACTCACCTTGTCCCGGTGCTAGAAATCCATAATAGTCGTCCGAGGCGTAACTTAGTAGAGGATGGTGAGATTCTCTGCTTTCGTAAGTAGGAACATAACTCGCTTTTTCTGTTGCGTTAGCCACCGAATTTTTGTTTTTATAATCCACGGATGCATCGCCTAAAAGTATTACGTAGCGTAGTCGAGCGTCAGCTCTATTTTTTTGATTGTATAAAAAATCCCGAATGGCAGTAACATCTTGTTTACCTCCTGAATATTCATGATAAATTAAATCGGTACTTATAACAGAGGTCTTGAGGTTTACTTGGCTATTTTTGTATTGGGCAAGTTTTTCAGCGGCTTTACGAAGTGCCGGACTGCTCACTATGATGAGTTCGCTGGCAGGGCTTTGATTAATATCTTGGTGGTCAATATGCTGAATAAAAATTGGCGTATTTAATTTAATCGGATCAAATAACAAAAGTTGACTTCCTGGTTTCGCAGTGATTTTACCCTTGGCAATAGTATTGTTCAAACTAAGCCAATCTTGCTCACCATTTTTGAACCAAATCTGATGTTGTTTGCCCAGGTTTTGTATGGAAACAGTAAAAGTTGAATCTCCCGTGTTAGTGAAGTAGTACAAAGGGTTTTCATTTGTAGCATTCAAAATGCGAGGATAATTTAGCGAAAGGCTGTTGAGGTATCCGGTCCCCACGGAATTAGCGTAATTGATTTTCCAGGACCATTGATTGTTTTTAATGATAGGATAGACCCAAGTTGAGAATTCTTTGGTTTGGATTTTTTGATCATAACGATCTCCAGAAATACTACTTATGACCCAAGGAGAAAGAGTATTATTTTCTATGGTAAAGGAGAATGTACCCTCCTTTACAGAGCTGGAGGCTAATTGTCCAAAGATTTGTGCAGCTTTCCCTTCTTTATAATCTTTGATGGGATATTGAATAATTTTTTCACTATTCCCATAAAAGGCATCGCCAAGCCACGCTCTTCCAGATTGAATCGCATTGGTCAAGTCGGGTTGATAATGAAAGTGTGACCAAGCATAATCTAAAAAGGGCTCTGAGCCAGTTTCCCAGTTAGATGTTTTAATGCGCGTACTCTTCGGGCTATCCCAACGAATAAAATAGAAGGCGGAATCGCTGTAAGGGTGGTTCGTAGTTATCCATTTTTTCTGATTTTTATCCCAGCTCGTTAAGTGAGAAGATTCAGCATAAAAACTGATTTGGTCACTCTCATCCCAAATTCCATTTTCTTCTCCAAGGAATAAACTAGGTATTGGTTCTAAATCAGAGATTCTGGGACTTGTGGTCAGTTGAGGTAGAATACCGCGATGTCCTTGGTAAATAACTACTTTTTGTGGATTGATGCGGCTTGGGTCAATGTTGTTTTTACGAAGCCATTCTTTATTAATTTGGTATACCCCTGTCTGTCCAATGGCAATTTTAGTCCATTCACCTTCTGATAAAACGGAGTGGGTTTGTGATAAGCTGATGAAAGAAGTGCAGAAAAGAAGAAAGAAACCCAAGAAGAATTGTCCAGGATTAATCATTAGATTGATTTTCCAATAGGCTAACTTGGGCATTTTTGGCTACTAAATAGAGTTTTCCGCTAATCTGTTCTCTGCAAATGTAACGTGTTCTACGAAGTTTCCCTTTGACCAATCGGAGGTTTTTTAGAAAAAACAATTGATTTTCTTCTAATTCATGTAAACTGATGAGCGGAGTTTCTGGGTCAAAAGACTTTAATACTTCCACTAGGGGGGTGTACATAGAAGAAGATGCGGTAGGGTTCTTTAGGTAGGTTTGTAGTACAGAAACGAAGCGTTCAGGGAGTAATTCAGGATCTAGGATGGGTTCAAATAAGGTATAAAATTCCTGTTTCCATTCTTTTCCATGTGGAGACACTTTGTTTTTATAAGCTAAATAAGTAGTTAAATGAGCTACTTCATGAATGTAAGTAACTAAAAAAGCATAGGGATTGAGGTTGTGATTGACTGTAATCTGATGCCCTTTTGTGGGAGAGAAACGGTAGTCGCCCAATTTTGAGCCGCGTTCTTTACTAACGATAAAGTCAAAGGAATAATCTTGCCAAAGCTGAAAGCAATACTCAGCTACACTGGCTGGGAAATGATCGAAGAAGGATTGTATTCTTTTACTTTTGACCATTGGGTAAAGGGCATAAAAAAAGTCCTTCGCACGCGAAGGACCTTTCTCTCTTTTGCTTAGAAATTATTTCTTAGCAGCAGTGTCAGCAGCAGCAGTGTCAGCAGCAGCAGTATCAACAGCAGCAGCAGCAGCAGTATCAACAGCTACAGAATCAGCAGCAGCTTCAGTTTTTTTCTCACCACAAGATGCCAAAGTTACCATTGCAGCAACGAAAGCTAGAGCGAATACTTTTTTCATTTTTTTGATATTTAAGGTTTGAGCTACAAAACTAATGCATTGATTCGTATATACCAATTATTATGACAAAAATTTTAAGAAATTTTTAAGTATTGAGGTGTGTGTATTTAAAAATGCCTATTTAAATCAAATTTAAGCCATTTTTGAATCTTAAAAACATTAAGTAAATCTTAAGTATTTCTAAGAATTAATTAAAATTAGCGGATTAAATCTTTGAATCGGTCATAAAAACCGCTGCTTTTGAAGGTGAAAGATTTGTGTAAAACATAGTTTGACACAAAACTAAAGCCCATCCCATTGATGGTAGTAAGCACCTGAGTTAGGTTTATTTTTTTAACTGAATAGGGTATTTGCCATGAAATATCATTCATCATGGAGTGTAAACCTCGGTAAGGAAGAACACTAAAAAACCAGGTGACAAATCCTGAAAAGGAGGCAACCATCAAGAATTTGATCATTTCTCGTCGGGTTTGCTGAGATTGACGAGCATTGAAGGCAAATAATTTGGTTAAAATAAAGCCTACTACTAATGAAATATAGTAAGCGGGTAAAATAGATTCCTCATAGCTTACTTTAAACCAATCTTTAATCAGTCCTCCAGCCACTAATTGAACTACAGCTCCAGTTCCTGCAATGAGGAAATAGGCTAATAGGTCTTTTTTATTAAATAGTTTAGAGTTCGATTTGCTCAAAATAGGCGAAGATTAGAAAACGCTTTTTACTAAGCTAGGGTAAATACCTAAAATTATGGTTCCTAAAGTACAAGCCCAAAGTGCCATCTTAAACAGAGTGGGTACCTCGATCTTTTCAATTTCTCCTGCTTTTAAATAGACAGCTATGATGCCTTTGAAATAATAGTAAATACCTACTGCTGACATTAGGATGGCTAAAATAACAGGGTAAATTATATTTCTGCTGAAGGTATCTGAGAAGATAAAAAACTTACCCCAAAAACCTGCAGTCAATGGAATTCCTGCTAATGAAAGCATAGAAATACTAAAGCATAAAGCTAAACCAGGGTTGTTTTTAGCTAAACCTTCAAATGAACTAAAGTTTTCAGGTTTCTCTACACGCGCACTTTGATATTCTGATACTAAAATCAATACAGCAAACGCAACTACAGTCGCTAATGTATAAGATAGAGAATAATAAAGAATACTTGAAGTCGTGCTGATTTGTTTGGAACTAACCGTTAATATAAGATAACCAGCGTGAGAAATACTTGAAAAGGCAAGCATTCTTTTAACACTTTGTTGGTAAACGGCTGATATATTTCCAACCACCAATGTCAACATACTGATGAAATAGACCGGGAGAACCCAAACGGTATAGAGGCTTCCAAAAATACCTGAGACCAATTGGAATAAAGCAGCAAAACTAGCAGTCTTTACAATAGTCGACATGAACATGGTAAAGATGGTTGGTGCACCTTCGTAAACATCGGGTGTCCAAAAATGGAAAGGTGCTGCAGATACTTTAAATAATAGTCCTACAATGATTAATAATACACCGATGAACAAAAAGCTTGGCATGGATTCTGGAGCCGTGGTAGTTAGTATTGTTCCAATGTTGGAAATATAAAAAGAACGCGTAGCACCATAAACTAAGGTGATTCCGAAAAGTAAGAATCCTGTAGTAAATGAACCCATTAAGAAATACTTGATGGCAGCTTCATTCGATCGAAGATTTCTTTTATCACTACCTGTCAAGACGTACATGGCAACTGACAGAATTTCTAATCCCACAAATAATACGATCATGTGGTCAAAAGAAACCATTAATATTGCCCCTACAACCGAAAATAACATAATGGCATAATACTCCGCTGGATGTGTATGTTCGTCATCTTGTCCGAATGCTTTGGAAAAGGCGACCACAAAAAATGCGGCTAATTGAATGATCAGGCTGAAATTAATGGAAGTATTGGTGGTGCGGAACATATTTCCAAACCACAATAGCTCGTGATTCCAGTCGGAAACAGTCAAAGCCATCGACACCACTAAAAACAATAGGGTGACCAATTGTATTGTTTTTCTTGGGAACCAAAATCCTAAGAATAAATTACTAATGCCAAAAAGAGATAAAGCAATGATAGCCGTCATAATTGTATGCGATGCTGTTTATATATTTTTTGGTTTCTACTTTAATAAAGAAACCAATGCCTGAACACCTGGTTCAGTGAAATTTAAAATCCATGTAGGGTAAACTCCACCCAAAATAACGAAAGCACAAAGTGGAATTAATACCCATTTCTCAGCTGCACTTAAGTCTTCAAAGTCTTTGGTGATGCGAGAAAAGTTACCAAACATTGTTTTTTGAATAAGACGTAAGGTATATACAGCACCTAAAATAATGGAGATACCTGCAACAATACCTATAATCATATCATGATCAAAAACGCTTTTTAAGAGTAAAAACTCACCGATGAAACCATTGGTTAGTGGCAAGGCCACGGAACCTAAACTTAGAATAACAAAAGCTACCGTTAACACATAGGAGTATTGAGTTATACCACCCAGTTGAGCGATTTCTCTCGATTTGGTTCTTCTTTCAATGATTTCAATGATGAAGAATAATCCGACAATATTGATACCATGTGACAACATTTGGTATAAAGCTCCTTGAATACCTTCTAGACTTTGACTTAAAATACCTGCTGACATCAAACCCACGTGCGCAAAAGACGAATAGGCTAATAAACGCTTAGCATCTTTTTGTTGAATTGCGATTACCGAACCATAAATGATTCCGATAACTGATAAAATGATAGCGGTGTTTCCCCAAGTAATGATGCCCAATGGGAACATCGGTAATACCAAACGGATAAGTCCATAAGTACCCATTTTCAACATGATACCTGAAAGAAGCATCGTGGCTTGGGTTGGAGCTACCGTATAGGTGTCTGGTTGCCAAGTGTGAAAAGGGAAAATGGGCATCTTGATTGCGAAAGCAATAAAAAAGGCTAAGAATAAATTCCCCTGAATTCGCTCTGGCAACATTGTGGCCGTTTGGTATAGCGTTTCAATATCGGATGAATGACTACCAGGTGTAACTAAATACACATAGATTAAACCAATCAATAAGAATAAGGAACCAAATAAAGTGTACACGAAGAATTTGAAGGTAATCGCATTTTTATTTTCTCCACCGTAAATGGCAGCCAAGAAATAAATCGGTAGTAAAGAAGCTTCGAAGAAAAAGTAAAACAAGAAAGCATCTTTTGCTAAAAATGCTCCCATCAAAGCTGTTTGCATGGCCAACATTAAACCTTGGTATTGCGAATTATTAGCCTTGTCAGAATTAGCTGTTGTGGCAACAATAAATGGGACCATCAGCGCACACAAACCAATAAGTATACCATTAACTCCATCTACCCAAAGAGAAAAGGAAATACCAGCTTCTTCAATCCAGGGTTTGGTGAATACTAAACCATTTTCAGCAGTTGCGGCATCTTTTAATACTAAAATGGTGGCAACTAATTCAATGATGGACGCTATCAGCGAGATAGCAAAAGCTTGCTTAGGCTTAGCAACCAAAAGTATGGCGCCTATGACAAGTGGAAAAAAGAGTATAAAAAGTAAAGACATACCTTATTATTTCAAAGATGAATTATAATATTCGTGAGCGAAGCGTTAAAACTAAGATAAGCGCAATAGAAAGTACCATCATAAAAATATAGTAACCTACATTTCCAGTTTGGGCTTTTCTAATTTCATCTGAAGCCGTTTTAACTGTTTTGCCAACACCCTCCACGATTAAGTCAATCACCAAGAAATCAATCACCTGCGCAAAGAAAGTGGATAATACTTGGATCGGACGAACAAATACGAAATCGTAAATTTCATCAATGTAGAATTTACGATAAATGACTTTTTGAATACCTTGAACTGACTCATCATTTCCTGGAACTGCTTTTTGAATTCCGAAATAGTAAATGGCAAAAATGGCAGGTAGAAATGCCGCTACTAATGGCGCGCCCATTTCTAAACTGAAGAATGAAACTTCTCCGACTTCATGTGGCTCTGGTAATATTGGAGCTAACCAATGTGCCAAGAATTCATTGCCCCCTGCAAAGTGCGGAAGATTGATTAAACCTCCTCCAACGGAGAATACCGCCAAAATAATCAAAGGTATTGTCATGCTCCATGGAGATTCGTGTAAATGATGCGCTTGCTTCTCAGTCCCTCTGAAATCACCCCAAAACGTCAGAATGAATACACGGAACATGTAAAAAGAAGTTAAGGCAGATCCTAAAATCGCTAAACACCACATTGCAAAATCATGGTGGTACAATGCAGCTAAAATCTCATCTTTGGAGAAGAATCCAGCAAATGGAGGAATAC
Organism: Aquirufa aurantiipilula; assembly: GCF_019923745.1. Classification (GTDB taxonomy): domain Bacteria; phylum Bacteroidota; class Bacteroidia; order Cytophagales; family Spirosomataceae; genus Aquirufa; species Aquirufa aurantiipilula. The sequence goes on along the minus strand of NZ_JAANOG010000010.1, from coordinate 25,296 downwards.
CTGAAATGGCAATGGTACCTAATAAAAAAGTCAAATAAGTAATTGGCATTTTGCTTTTAAGGCCACCCATTTTGCGAATGTCTTGCTCATCCGACATAGCATGGATAACAGAACCTGCTCCCAAAAACAACAATGCTTTGAAAAAAGCGTGAGTCATCACATGGAAGAATGAAGCGGTATAAGCAGATGCGCCTAAGCCCATGAACATATATCCCAGTTGGGATACAGTTGAATAGGCCAATACTTTTTTAATGTCATTTTGGAATAGACCAATGGCTGCACCTAATAAAGCGGTAGCTAATCCAATCCATCCCACAAAATGCAACACTTCTGGACTTAATTCAAATAAGGCATTAGCACGAATAACCATGTAAATACCTGCTGTCACCATGGTAGCCGCATGTATCAATGCAGAAACTGGGGTTGGACCAGCCATGGCATCAGGCAACCAAGTAAATAAAGGTATTTGGGCTGATTTACCCATAGCACCAATGAAAAGGCAGAATGCAATTAGGCCAATATTACCTACTTCGGTACCGTCTTTAATGGTTGAAAAAATTGTTTGATAATCGGTTGTACCAAATTCTTGAATCAATAAAAAGATACCCACTAAGAAACCCAAATCGCCTATTCGGTTCATGATGAAGGCCTTTCTAGCAGCATCACCATAACTGTTTTTCTGATTCCAGAATCCGATCAATAAATAAGAACATAATCCTACACCTTCCCAACCAATGAATAAAACGGTGAAGTTGGCGCCTAGAACCAAAATCAACATAAAGAAGATGAAGAGGTTCAAAAAGGAGAAAAATTTACCAAAACCAGCATCATGAGCCATGTAGCCCATGGAATACAAATGAATCAAGGTGCCCACACCCGTGATGACCAATAGCATCATGATGGATAGGGCATCTATTTGGAAAGCAAAAGGAATACTTAAGTCGGCTACTTTAATCCAATCTGCTAATTGAATGATTTGTGTTTGACCATCAAAATTTAAAAATAGCTGAAGAGAAATAACAAAAGCTACCAATGGAGGGATAGTTCCCACGATTCCAGCAATTGATTTCGATAATTTAGGATAAGCCAAACCGTTGATGGCAAAACCAATCAGCGGTAAAAGGGGAATTAAAAGGAGTAATGACATAGTCGAATATGCGATGAAATTGTGCTGAAATTAATTTTTTAACTTATTAAGCACACCAATATCGATGCTTTGAATGTTACGATAAATCATAACGATAATCGCCAATCCCACAGCCACTTCGGCAGCAGCTACGGCCATAATGAAAAAGACAAATATTTGTCCAGAAGGATCGGAGTAATAAGAAGAAAATGCTGCTAGCAATAAATTAACCGCGTTAAGCATCAATTCTATGGCCATAAAAACGATGATGGCATTTCGGCGAGTAAGTACACCCAAGATTCCTATACAAAACAATGCTGAACTTAGCATGATGTAATTGGTCAGTGGAATGGTACGTATAATTTCTGGTATAGATTGCATGATAAAATTGTAATGGTCAAATAAACAAATTGCCTATTCAAACGAATGCTTTTATGCGGGGCAAAAATAGGAAATAAACTGACAAAATAGAAATAAAATAGGGGCCTAACGCTGAAATCCTTTTAATTTAATTTCGGTCAATTTCCGTTTGGTGTCCATCGGGAAATCCCCTTTCATGATCCAATCGTAATAGGAAGGATCAGATTTTAACACTTCTGCTATTGGCCTTCCAATGTGTTTGCCAAAATTGAAAACCGCAACTTGATCTTTATTGTACACCATACGATTGGCAAAATCGATGGAATTGGAAGCACTTAATTGATGTAAAACAGCGACATCATTCTGAATGGGGTAATATTCATTCCCCTCAGCATCTTTCATGGCTGTTTTTTCATAATGCTTCACCTGGGCATTTAAGACTTCCAAAGTTGCCAATACATCTGCCTCCGCACCATGTGCTCCAATCAAATCCTTTTGGCAATAAAATTTATAAGCTGCTGTTAAATTACGAGGTTCCATCATGTGGAATATTCGTTGTGCATCAACTAAGCGCCTGTTTTTTGTATCAAAATCAACATCACTGCGAAGAAATTCCTCCACCAACATGGGTACGTCAAAACGGTTCGAGTTGAAACCCGCTAAATCACAACCTTCTAAAAATGAGGCCATAGATTTAGCAATCTGTTTGAAATTTGGCTCATCCTTGACATCCTCATCATAAATTCCATGAACCAAAGATGCTTCTAAAGGAATCGGAATCCCCGGATTTACCCGACGAGTTTTGATGTCAACCGAGCCGTCTATATTTGCCTTGGCTATGGAAATCTCCACGATTCTATCTTTTTGTACCTGTATTCCGGTTGTTTCTAAATCAAAGAAGGCAAGCGGTTTGGTTAATTTCAATTGATGCTCCATAGTATATTGCTCATAAAGGCTTCGCAAAGGTAAATGATTATTACCTTTGTTGGATGATATTTCAGCCTAAAGCCATTTTTTTTGATTGGGACCATACCTTATGGGATCATGACCGCAATTCTAAGGAAGTGATAATAGACTTGATAGAAGAATTTGGCCTAGATAAACAGAGCCCCCTGTCAATCGCTTCTATTTGGGAGACCTACCAACAAATTAATACGGCATTATGGGATGATTATCAAATGGGATTAATTTCGCAAAGTGAATTGCGTGAATCTCGTTTTCTGCGTTTTTTTGATGCTATTCAAGTAAAAGGTCCTGCTGAAGAGTTTTCGGAACAGTTTTTGTACAGAACCCCACGTAAAACACATTTGATGGAGGGGGCCCAAGAGTTAGTGGAATCCCTTTCTCTGCATTTTCCCTTGTATATTTTAACCAATGGTTTTGAAGATATACAGCATATTAAAGTAGCTTCTTCTGGCTTGGGGCATCATTTTAAGGAATTAATTACCTCCCAGGGTGTTGGGGCAAAAAAGCCTGAAATGGCTTTCTTTGAATATGCCCTCCAACGAGCGAATTGTCAATCACATGAAGCCTTGATGGTAGGGGACAATTGGCATGCCGATATTCATGGTGCCAATCAGGCAGGGATTCCTGCTATCCACTATAATTTGTCAGACAAGTCCGATGCCATTTGGCAAATCTCTGACTTGAAACATGTGAAAAATCACTTGGAAATTTATTCGAATAAGGATAATTGATTGTCATTTGCCTTGCGGTCAAATATCTTTTTATCCCGAATGAATTTTTTGTTTTCCTCTAAAAAAGATAAAAAACTCTCAATTTGCTGGTAAAGTGGATTGAAATCTACGGATTGTAAGTGATAGGATTCCACATAGACATCTTTAAAATCGGTGATGACATAATCCAATTGTTCAATACCGTATTTCTGAAGACCTAATAAATAGAGATTTTGGTGGTTTTTTGCAAAGCGACCGGGTTCATAAAATGAAGTACTTTTTAAATCAAAAGCAGTTTTATCTCCCACGCCATCCACATAGCCATAAATCATGGAGTTTTTATAGCGTGATTCCACATAAAACTGGGTTTTATATTTATTGGGCAATAATTCCCTTGCTTTGTCAATAACTCCTTCTTGGAATAATTCTTCCCCTTCACCTAATGTTACTGCCCGTTCAAAATCCACTCCCTTTTTTTGAGCTACGGTTGTTGGTTTTTTTACTCGATTGATACGCTCAATCATCTCGATTTCATCGACAATAATTTTGCCGTTTCCATCGCGAGATTGATTGAGATATAAAGCGTAAGAATTGAGTAGGGTAGGGTATAAACGATACAGCATGGTGCAATTTATCCAATTTCAAGGCGAGATACAATCTCGTTTCCAATTAAGTGTTTTTCTGTAATTTCAGCGACATCTTCTAATTGAACATTGCCATAAAATACCCCTTCTGGATATACGACCATGCTTGGGCCTTTACCACAGAAATCTAAACAACCCGCTTTTTGAATTCGAATCTTTTGATCACTTCCTGTTTCTGCCCATTTAGCTTTGAAGGCTTCTACTAAGGCCATACCATGTTCTGAACCACAGCATTTTTTAGGTGCAGGCTTATCGTTGGTACAAATAAATACGTGTTTTTCGTAGTGCATTATAAATTAGTTTAGATGTATAACCACTGGGCAGTGGTCAGAATGTTTTACTTCTGGCAATATCTGAGCGTGTGCAATTCGATCACGTAAAGATTCACTTACAAGGTGATAATCAATTCGCCAACCTAGATTCTTGCCTCTTGCACCGGCTCTATAACTCCACCAGCTATACTGATGTGGATCTGCATTGATATGTCGGAAGGAATCCACAAACCCAGAATTTATGAAATTTTCCATCCATTCCCTTTCCTCTGGTAAAAATCCCGAGCTATTGGCATTGGATTTAGGGTTATGAATGTCAATCGCTTTATGACAAATATTGTAATCACCTGAAATGATCAGCTGAGGAATTTCTTTTTTTAACTCATCAATGTATTGGTGGAAATCCGACAGCCAAATCATTTTGAAACCTTGTCGTTCATCGCCACTAGAACCAGAAGGCATGTATACGCTCATCACTGAAAAATCCTCAAAATCAGCTCTGATGACTCTACCTTCTGCATCGTATTTTTCAATACCACATCCAATAGTGACAGCTTTTGGTGCTATTTTAGAAAAAATAGCAACGCCAGAATAACCTTTCTTTTGGGCGGAATGCCAATAAACTTGATAGCCCAATGCTTCGATGGCTGTAATATCAACTTGATCGATATCTGCTTTCAATTCTTGTAAACAAAGTACATCAGGATTTTCTTCCTTCAACCAATCTATAAAACCCTTTTGAATAGCGGCTCTGATACCGTTTACATTGTAAGATATAATTTTCATAAGCTTAAGCTTGTTCTGGGCTAAACACTTCTGATTTGAAATACTGAATAATATGCGCTTTGATGAGAATCTCTTGTTCTTTGAGGGGCATTTGCGGAACCGCTTGAACTAAATTCCAATGCGGCCATCCCTCGGTATCTAGTCCTTCTAGCGCATAAAAACCACTGAAGCTCAGCACTTTGCATGTAGCTATGTGCATTAAATCTTGTTTTTGCTCTTTACTGAAAGTAGCATGACCCTTTCCTAATTCTTGCACTCCAATCAAGAAAAGCACGGAATCGACATCTGCGGGCCTTTTATTAAATTGAGATTCAAGGAAATCAAGAACTTGATTCCATTCAGTAGAAACGATGCTAGGTTCAAAATCCATAGGTAAGCAAGAACAATTAGTTCTGCAAAGCTACTTTGAATTTAGCAGATTCAAGCACGGCTTGTTGTCCTTTTGGATTATTAGCGATGAGAATTAGTTCGCCCTCGACAAAATTTGACGATATTTTAGTGATATTGACCCGGCCTACGCCATTCTTAACTCCTTCTTTATTTGGCAAACTAGATTCGAAGAAATTATTTTTATCTTGATAATTATCTAGGTTTTTAATCAAATTACCGATGTTAGAAATTTCCCCATCACCCGGTATAAAGTAGGTTCCAGGACCTTTAATCTTATATATCTTCAAATAAACGGATTCCAAGTTTTTTTCCTGTGTACAAGTAAGTGTCAATACAGGATTCCCCATTTCATTTTTTACTTGAGCCTCAATATTCTTTGTTTCAATACGGTGATAATTCTCATCATCAAAAACGATTTTACCAGCAAAAAAGCCAGGTTCAACGGGTTTTTCTGAAAAAGAAGATTGATAACTAAACATGAAAACAATGATTCCCAAACCCGCATATAATATGTTTATGGGGTATTTTACGAAAGAAATGAAGAAAACACCAATGGGGTTTTTATCAATTTTCTGCCAAAATCGGACTTTCGATGAAGTAGATTTGTTCATACTTTTTTTTGGCTTAACGGGTAGAAACAGGAATGTTGAGAAGAAAATCAGCTACAAAAATATTATAACTATACTGATTTGCCAAGATTTACTCGATTATTTAATGAGCGATTTATTAAGTGGTTATTTTTTTAATAGTGAATAGAATTGTAAATCAATTGGTAAATTTGAAAACTGTTAATCAATTTATTAGTTAATAAGGTTGTGTAAATGAAAGAGGATCTTGATCAATCTGTTTTAAAGTATCGGTTTACCCATGGTAGAACTGAAAAAAGAAATTTTAAAAAAATGAAGTCTTTTTCAATACCCTCTTTGTTTAAAAGTGAATTGATTAGTCGGGTCAAGGAAGTACGTCGTTTAGGGGATAAGCTCAAAAAGAATTTCAATCCTTCCGTATTTGATTTTGGTCCCGTAGAGATATTACTTTCTCGGCATTTTGGTTTTTGTTATGGTGTCGAGAATGCTGTTGAAACAGCTTATAAGATTATCGAAGATAACCCTCAAAAGCGCATATTTTTACTTTCCGAAATGATTCATAATCCTGCCGTTAACGCAGATTTATTGGATTTGGGGGTCAAATTTGTTCAAGATACCTATGGCAATCAGTTGGTGCCTTGGAAAACCTTGACCAAAGAAGATATTGTCATTATTCCCGCATTTGGAACAACGCTGGAGGTTCATGCCATTTTAGATAAAATTGGAATTGATTTATATGCTTATGATACTACCTGTCCATTTGTAGAAAAAGTATGGAATCGTGCGAATCAAATTGGACAAAATAAATATACGGTGGTAGTGCATGGCAAACCTAGTCATGAGGAAACCAAGGCCACTTTTTCTCATTCTCAAGTAGTTACGCCTACCTTGATTGTCAAGGATTTAGAACAGGCAAAACGCTTAGCCTACTACATTCGAAAAGAAAAGACTTCTCAAGAATTTTATGAGGAATTTGAGGGACAATACTCGCAAGGATTTGATCCAGAAAAAGATTTAGAGCGAATTGGTGTCGTAAATCAAACGACTATGCTGGCGATTGATACTCAAGAAATCGTGGAATATTTGAAAGCAGAAATTGTCCGTTTTTACCAATTGGAAGCCCATCAAGTTACCTCTCATTTTGCGGATACTCGGGATACCTTATGCTATGCGACCAATGATAACCAAAGCGCTACGTATGGTTTAATCGCGGAAGAAGCCGACTTCGCTATCATTGCTGGTGGATATAATTCGTCCAATACCTCCCATTTAGTTGATTTATGTCGAGAAAAGTTGCCTTCTTATTTCATCAAATCAGCTGAAAAATTGATTTCAGAACAAGAAATTCTTCATTTTGATAACAAGAAAAAAGAAGAGGTTTCTATTTACGGTTTCATTCCTCAAAAACCCAAAGTTAGAGTTTTGTTGACTTGTGGGGCATCATGTCCAGACGCAGTCATTGAAGAAATACTTCGAAAACTAGTATCCTTTTTTCCTGAAGCCAAAGATGTAAATGAGGTAGTGGAAAACTGGGCCTTAGCTCAGGCTTAATTCAAGTACGAATCTAAAATCTTATTAACCGCTGGCAGATATCCCTCTCCAAATAGATTGACATGTACCATTAACGGGTATAAATTGTATAAAGGAATACGCTCATGAAATCCTTTCGAGATTGGGAATGATTCATGATATGCTTCGTAAAATTCTTTTTCAAATCCTCCAAACATGGTAGTGAAAGCAATTTCTGCTTCTCGTAAACCAAAATAGCAGGAAGGATCTACCAAGCTCACTAATCCATGTTGATTGACCATGGCATTTCCTGACCATAAATCTCCGTGAATTAATGCCGATTGCTCATTAGGGATGATAGAAGGCGTTTTTTCATATAGTCTTTCAAAAGCTTCACTGGTAGTGCCATCTATTTTTCGATGGTATAAGGCTGTATCGACTTGGTACTTTAAACGATTTTGAATGAAAAATGCTACTCCATCTATATTCCAAGTATTGATCTGTTTGGCAGCACCGATGAAATTGTCATAGTCTAAACCATGTCCTTGAGGGGAGCTCGTTTGATGTAAATGAGCCAACTTGACGCCAAAGTCACTCCAGTAATTATCTTTTTTCTCAGCTGATGGAATACATTCCATGACTAAGTATTCCTTTTCGTCCAATTGTCCTACACCTAATACTTGAGGAACAGGAATGGTGTTGGTGGAGGCAATCAAAGCCAGATTTTTGGATTCGGCTTGGAATAAGCCTTGATGATCACCTTGATTCCATTTGATGAAATATTCTCCTTGAGCTAACTTGACACGAACAGCTAGATTGAAATTCCCCCCATAGAAAAATTGAAAGTCCTCAATGGTACCAATTTCGCCTAAATTTTGGCGGAGTATACTTTCAATAAATTGATACTGTTCTTGTGATTGTTGCGACATGCTGGAGTCAATATTCTTCAAAAATACCAAAATAGAAACTCATGGGCAATTTTATTTTGTCGCAATCATGAATGGTATGCGTTTGAAAATTCGTATTTTCAAGTTCTGACTTGTTCTGATTAGCAAAACCCGTGTACAATCCGCTACTAAACCAATTACGAAACTACCACCGGCAACTTTCTCGAAAAGAGTTGTGGAAATCCTTGATACATGCTGCTATCTGGATCGTGTGTTTGGCATTATTCTTGATTTTATTGGAATACGTGGCTTGGTTTTCATCGACCATTCGCGGGGTATTTTTATATACATTTTTTGTAGGTTCTATCGGGATCGTTTTCTTCTTTTTACGCAAATCTGTTTGGGATTTATTGCGCCCTCTGGGTCAGGAGGATTATTATCGGCTTGCGATTGGTTTGGGAAAATATTTGCCTAGTAAGCATGCGGATGCTTTAATTAACGTCCTTCAATTACAAAATCAAGAGCCAGACCATTCCTTAGAATTGTGGCATGCAGCTATTGAGGAAAAACAGTCCTATTTGAAACAATATTGCTGGGAAGATTTCATTCAATTAAAAGAGTTGAAACAACCATTATTCTTGTTTTTAGCGCTTTTTGCTTTGTTGGGAATTGGACAGTTGACCTTCCCCAATTTATTTCGAAAGCCAAGTTTACGTATTTGGAATTATTCATTCCATTATCCCAAGGAATTGCCATTTGAATTTGTGATTTTGAATAAACCATTTCAAGCTGTATCCGGAGAAAATACAGAATTTATGCTTGAATTAAGGGGTAAAAATGTTCCAAGTGAAGTCAGTTTACATTGGGATGGTGAGCGTATACCGTTAAATCCCACAGAAAAAGTAAATCAATTCAAGGGAATAATTCCCGCAGTTCAAGAGGATAAATGGTTACAGTTTGAGGCTGGTGGATATTTTTCTGAGCCACAGCTTTTACCCGTGGTACATAGGCCTGGTTTAAAGGAAATGACAATACAGTTGACATTCCCTAGCTATTTGAAGAAGCCTAGTGAAACGATACACCAAGCAATACCTTTGAAAGTTCCAGAAGGTACCGTTGTACGTTGGGAAATGACATCTTCTGGTGCAGATGATTTGGGAATTCAGTTTCAAAATAAATCCTCAGTTGATTGGGCAAGTCTTAATTTGTTGCGAACAAGATATCAATTAAGCAGGACTATCAATCAAAATAGTGGATATCAAGTTGTTGCAAAAAACGCGCAGATGCCTATTCAAAAAAGTGTTATGCAGCCAATTGAGGTTATTTTTGACCAAAAACCGACTTTGCAAACACAGTGGTTAGACGATACCTTGTATTATCGATTTAGGGTATTAAATGCTTTGATAGAAGATGATTATGGATTAGGACAAATGCGCTTGACATATCAAATTAAGCGAAAAGATGCTAAAAATTTGTCCACCAAAAAGACACAATGGATTCCCTTGCAATCTAGGGCTACACGCCTAGAAGTGGAGTATATCTGGCGTATTGATTCATTGTCATTGAACCCAGGGGATCAAGTTCTTTATCGAGTGGAAGTTTCAGATCAAGATGGTTTACACGGACCCAAATGGACACAAACAGGCCTCCAAATTTGGGAGTATCCAGAGCTTCAGCGTTTAGAAAAGAAAATGGATCAGCAAGTAGATCAAGCGGAGAAACAAGTCTTGAATTCTTTGCAAAAGGCACAAAACATGAAGCAAGAGATCAACGAGTTAACCAAACGAGTTCAATTGGGGAAGGAAGTTGATTTGAAAGCTTTACAAGAAGTATTGGATAAAGAGGCGGCATTGAAAAAGACCATTGAGGAGCTTAAGAAAATGCAAGAACAATGGATGGGTCAACAAATGAGTTTTCAGAAAGTAGATCAAGCTTGGATGAAGAAGATGGAAAACTTGCAGAAAATGATTTCCCAGCTTTGGGATCCGGATATGGAAAAGCGCAGAGATGCCCTCTTGAAAAACTGGGAAAAAGAGTCAGCAACGCTTTGGCAGAAACATCTGGATCAAATGCGTAATCAAGGTAAGAATATGGAGCGGGAGTTGGAGAGATTACAACAATTTTATCAAGAATTGAAAGTTGAAAAGATGCTAGATGAATCCATTTCTCGTTGGAAAGAATTAGCCAAAAAGCAAGAGGAATTAAGTGAAAAAAATAACGGTAAAAACGATCAAGAATTAGCCAAACAACAAGAAGCGTTGAATAAGGAAGTAGAAGAGGAGAGGAAAAAATTGGATGAAATAGCTAAAGAGAAAAAAGAAATTCCGGGTGAACAAGATTTGGATAAGGAAGATCAATTGCAAGAGGAGATGGAAGAGAATTTAGATAATGCAGAAGAAAATTTAAAAAATAAGCAGTCGAAACAAGCTGAAACGAATCAAAAGAAAGCGGCAGAGAAAATGAAGAAGTTGGCCAAGAAATTGGAAGAACAACAGGAGCAACAAGAATCCATGGAAGTGGCTTTGAATTTAGCTCAATTGCGTTTGTTGATGGAAGATTTATTGCAATTGTCTTTTGATCAGGAACGTATCATGAAGGCCTATAAAAAGATTCCGGCTGGGGATTTGGCCGTTAGACAAATTGCTCAGGAACAAAGTAAATTGGGCGATATGGCCAGTGTTTTGGAAGATAGTTTGATTTCATTGGGTAAAAAGTTAATGCCATTGTCGCAGACAATCACGAAGGAAACGGCTAATATGAAACAAAGAATGCAGGAAGCATCCCGCATGATGAAAGAACGAAAATGGGATATTGTTCCGGTAAGGCAACAAGAAGCTATGGCGGCTACCAATCAATTAGCTGTTTTGCTATCTGATTTATTAAGACAAGTACAAGATCAAGCCGCCCAAGCCAAATCCGGAAAGAAGGGTAAGTCGAAAGGTAATTCAAAAGGAAATTGGGGTCAAAGGCAACAGCAATTGAATCAAAAAGCCAGAAAAATGGGCTCGCAGCCTATGATGATTACTAATGAGGAATTGATCAAAATGGCTGAAGAGCAAGCCCAGATTCGACAAGAGATGGAGCAGAAGATGAATGAGTTACAAGGGCAACCAGGTAGTCAGGGTTTACAAAAATCATTGTCTGACCTAATCAAAGATATGGACAAAAACGAGTCAGATATCGTTAATAAGCGCTTGAATAATTCCTTACAGCAACGCCAAGATCAAATGCTTCCACGATTGATGGAGGCTGAAAAGGCCTTAAAAGAACAAGGAGAAGATCCCAAACGAGAATCAAAAACCGCAGTACAAAAATGGAAGGAAAACCCTCCACCCAACTTAATTCCATTCCTTAAAAGACAGAAAGAAAATCGAGATTTATTTCAACAAGTACCCGTGGATCTTTTGCCCTACTACCAGCAAAAAGTGATGCAGTATATGGAAAAGATTAAGCAAAAAATGAAATGATTTTTGCCTAACGCTGTCAAGGTTTCAAACCTTGACAGCGTTGTCAAAACGAATGAGATTTTGAACTTATTGTCCAATAAGTTGATATTCAAATGACTGAAAAATCACTAAACAAATGTTAAGATTTTTTCTTGAAAAGAGGGACCGTACTACAAGGTTCGCCAAAGAATAAACTCTTTACCAAAGGCTGAAGTTTTTGTGCAATTTGTACATATGTATCTGTCGGTACTGATTCTTTCGAACAACCCTTAATCACGACTCTCGCACCTTGTAGGTCTTCAGTAGATAATTCATCTATACTTTGTTTGAACAACGTTTTTTCTAAATCCTCCAATGTCCCAAAAACAATAGTTTTAGCAAATGGACTTAGGTGTATGCTGATCAGCATAAATGCCCAAGTAGGTATTATGGCATCATTACTGCAACCAACTGCGACATGTTTATCTTGATAACTAGCCCAATCATGTTCAGCCAGGTAATTCCGAAAGTCCTTTTCTTTCAAAACTAGTTCCATGAATAGCTGGGGCTTAATGTCCAAAAAGATTCGTTCACCTGGAATACGCATTTCTTCCAAGTCCAATTGAATTAAACCACTTTGTTTTACTCGATTGACGATTTCTTCTTCCATTACAATGCTTTGTTTTTAGGCTGAGTTCCCATGAATTCCTTTAGATAATCAGGTTCTAGGCTAACCAAATCTTGGAAGTTTTTGTTCAAATATTCTTGATATGCCAAATTCCCCATGAATTGAGCCTCTGGATACATTGGTTCATTAATGAATTGAATATCAGGATGCTGGCAAGTACTTTGCCATTTTTGAGCTCCATTCCCAAAAGCCAGCAAGGATTTCCCCGATAATTCAACAAAAGAGTTTTCATCTAATATGACAGCTTTTGAGGCTTGAACCTCCTGCAAATCCTCTAATTCATAGCAAGCGGCATACACTTCCATTCTTCTTGCATCTAGCATAGGAAGTAATCGAACTGAGGAATGATTTGTTTGGATCTGACGAAAACCTTGTGCTAATATTTTTAAAGTAGGTAGTGCTATTAATGGAATGTCCAATCCGAAACATAAGCCTTTCGCTGTGGCTAAGCCAATTCTTAAACCCGTATATGATCCTGGTCCCATAGAAACAGCTATGGCAGCTATATGGGAAAAGTTCAATCCATTTTCTTCCAAAAGTGAATCAATTAAAACGGTTACTTGCTTGGAATGGCCTCCTTCTTCTACAATTAATTTTTGTGCTATTAAGTCACCATTTTGATGTATCGCTACAGAGCAAGTCGGAGTAGACGTTTCTATACTAAGAATCAAATTCATGTTATTTTCCTGCCAAAATCGATTGAAAACGAGTATTCTGATCAAATAATTTTAAAGCTTCACGAATGGAAGGGTCCTTGGAGAACGACCATTCATTCATCCCTTTCTGAAGGTAATAATGTTGGACAATCTCTTGTTCCAATAGGGTAAGGATATCTGATTGGTAGGCCGATAACTCACGGTCTAAATTGGAAGCCCATTCTTTTCTGAAATTTTGAAGTGCCGGTTCCATGCTCGCATAGGATTTATCCTTTTTGGCTAATTCGCTAATCACATGAAATTGCTTCTCAATTTGACTTTCAAATTTGAAATTTTGTTTTTTCAACCAAGTACTAAAGGCTTGGAATTCTGTTGGATTTAAACTGAAATCTTTAGCAGCAGAAATATTTGGATGCGTACTTCTATAATAACAAGCATATAAGAAAATCATATGCTGTTTTTGTAAGGCATTGGTAAAGGGAGATGTACTAATTTTTTCTACTGTGATATCAGGAGTAATTCCTCCGCCATCGACCACCTTACGGTGATTCTTGGTGTAAAATGTTTTGCTATTTGAATCTTTTAATGCTACTGCACTTCCATCTGGATTTCGATGTTGATAGTCGATTGCTTGGATACAACGACCGCTAGGGATGTAATATTTCGCCGTGGTTATCTTCATTTTGGTTCTGAAAGGTAAATCACGAGTTACTTGTACCAGGCCTTTTCCAAAACTTTTTTGACCAATTAATACGGCGCGGTCATAATCTTGCATGACTCCAGCTACAATTTCGGAAGCAGAAGCAGAATGATTATTGATCAAAATGATTAGGGGCAATTCTGGCTCTGTGCTTGGATTTAAGGCATTGTATGTTTTGTTCCATTCTTCCACTTTCCCTCGAGTAGAAACTACTTCCGAGTCTTTTGGTAGGAATAAATTACAAATATCCACTGCCTGAGTTAAAAGTCCACCTGGGTTTTCTCTCAAGTCCAAAATTAACTTTTTCATGCCCGCTTGCTTCAAGTTTTGCAAGGCATTTTTTAATTCTTTGGCTGCCGAAGCATTAAAATCTTCTAGTAAAATATATCCGACCCCTGGTTGAATAATACCAGAATATACCACATTTTTGATTTGTACCGTTTCGCGATTGATACTAATTTCTTGTGGAGTCGTTTGCCCATTTTTGAGCACTTTGACTACAATTTTAGTGCCTGCTTGTCCGCGTAACAGTTTGGAAGGATCAGCTTCTGGTTTATCAGAAAGTGCAATACCATTGACGGAGATGATTTGATCACCTATGCCCAAGCCTGCTTTTAAGGCTGGACTATTTTCTTCGATGAATGAAATCCGAAAAGTTTGATTTATTTCTGCAAGAATGATACCAATACCTTGGTATTTTCCTGTCGTCATGGTTAAAAAATCTTCTAGTTCATCTTCAGGATAGAAGACAGTGTAGGGGTCAAAGCTTTTTAATAGGGCGTCTATTGAAGTCTTTACTGCTTGATTTGGGTTCACCTCGTCCACATAAAACTTATTCAATTCCTTGAAAACAGAGGCATAAATATCTAGATTTTTAGCAATTTCAAAGAAACGATCTCCGGGGGAGCTAAATGCTAAGACGCATACGATACTGATTCCAGAAAGGGAGGCGATGAGCCAATGTTTGATGGACTTAGGAGATTTCTGTGGCATCTTTTTTGGTATTGCTAAATTCTTGCAAGACTTGCTGCATTTTTTTATTGATCCGATCAAAAGGCTCAATTGTAGAAGCAATATAAACAAAAGCCAGAAAATCTGGTAATTTCTCTTTCCCTTCTCCTAGGTGAAAGGATTTGTTCAAGCGATAAGCTTCGCGGATTCTTCTTTTGATGAGGTTCCTGTCCACCGCTTTTTTGAACTTGCGCTTAGGGACGGAAATAAGAATTTGTGGGAATGCTAATGGCTGAGGGCCAAATTGATATAAAACTCGAAAAGGATAGACAAACCGTTGTGCTACGATTTGACTATCCTTTTGGAATAGTGAATCTATGATTTTGACTTGCGTAAGTCGCTCGGATTTTTGAAAAGTAAACTTCACGGCATGAAACTTGTTGTACAACTAAGCTAACCTGAAATCTTCTTTCCTAAGATCTAAGGCTTATTTTCCTCTCTTCTCGTCAGAAACTGAAAGTTTGTGACGACCTTTAGCGCGACGTGCTGTTAACACACGACGACCATTAGCTGTAGACATACGCTCACGGAATCCGTGCTTATTTTTTCTTTTTTTAACCGAAGGTTGAAAAGTTCTTTTCATTTCTTTAACATTTAAATATTCGAAACTGATTCGAATTGGGTTTGCAAAGGTACAAAAAAAATATTTTTAACAAAGCATTCGGTTTAAAAAAATCGAAAGAGTTTTTGATGTGACTATTTATTTCACAGTAGACCTTTCTATTCCGATTAAATAGGTTCCCCAGAATTGAATAATTCCCAATTTCTTCCGACAATCTCTATCTTTGTGAAATCTATGAATTTACCCAAGGTTTCCATCATTACTGTTTGTTATCAATCTGCCGCTACACTCCGACAAACCATCGAAAGTGTATTGGCTCAAGATTATCCTAATCTAGAATATTGGGTTATTGACGGAGGTTCTAAAGATGACAGTTTATCCATATTAAAGGATTACGAAGGCAAAATTCACTACATCTCGGAAAAAGATCAAGGAATTTATGATGCCATGAATAAAGGCTTGGCACGGGTGACGGGAGAAATTATCGGGATGATTGGAGCAGATGATTTTTATCCTGCAAACGATGTCATTTCCTCCGTAGTTACTTGTTTTCAAGAAAAAGGTACAGATACCGTATATGGCGATATTCAATTTGTTGATCCAATCAGCGGAGCATTAGTTCGGTTTTGGTCGGCCGGGGAATACCAGCGCGACAATTGGTTGTGGGGTTGGATGCCTCCGCACTTGTCTTTTTATGCCAAAAAATCTGTTTATGATGAAATTGGTCCTTTTCGGACAGACTTCACTTGTGCTGGGGACTATGATTGGATGTTGAGAGCTTTATATAAAGCCAAAAAAACTGCCGCATATTTACCCAAAACCCTCATGACCATGCGTAATGGAGGCACAAGCACCGCCTCTTGGAAGCATCGTTTGGTAGCCAATCGGGAAGATCGACAAGCCTGGAAAGATAATGGACTTCAACCATATTTTTTTACTTTATTCCTAAAGCCCGTTCGGAAGATTTTTCAATTGTTTAATTCAGAGAAAAAAGCAGTGAGTAAATTATAAATGGTAAATGATGAATTATAAATGATTTATAATTTTTAGCATGAAAAATACACCCATTCACCATTTATAATTAAAAAAGGTCTCCGTATTGCTACAGAGACCTTTTTCATTTGGAACTAGAAATCATTAAACTTTGATTTCTACATCAACTCCTGATGGTAATTCCAATTTCATCAACGCGTCCACAGTCTTAGCTGAAGAAGAGAAAATGTCAATTAAACGCTTGTAAGTGCATAATTGAAATTGCTCACGTGCTTTTTTGTTCACGTGTGGTGAACGTAAAACAGTGAATTTCTCAATCTTAGTAGGAAGTGGGATAGGGCCAGAAACAACTGCTCCTGTAGCTTTAACCGCCTTAACGATTTTTTCAGCTGACTTGTCAACCAATGAATGGTCGAAAGATTTCAACTTGATGCGAATTTTTTGATTCATGTTGTTTGGTTCATTAAGTGAATAGAGAGCGAAAGAACCATTTACTCCGTTCCCCATAATATTCCCTGCAAAGGTAAGTCAAATTTTTAAACTAGCAAAGAGGTGCTAAGTGATTAGTTATCAGTTATTAGTGGTTAAGATGTCTTGGGTTGGAATTATTTGATTGAATAAATCCTCCTTGCCCTAATCACTAATCCCTAAAAACTAATTGAACTTCTGCCTATTTATCGCCTTTTCCTTAGCCTGCGCAAAAGCGACAGTATATGATTGGAATAATTCAGGATCTAATTTTTTTAAACGAGCCATAGCTTCTTCTGCATAGCTTATTTCACCTTGTTGAAAAGCCTCTTGTATGTACATAGGATAAAATTCAGCCAATTCCTCATTCCATTGAACCGCAGCTAAACTGGCTTGATAGGCTTCCTGGTGTTTTTTAGCTTGATGTAATAAAGGGAGTGCTTGTTGTAGTATGCCAACACTAAAAGGATAGGATTGAATAGCTGCGCTAGCCTGTTCAAAGTTTTCTATCTTAACCTTGGCTTTTATCTCCAATAATGCCTGTTTCCAATGTTGTAATATAAGACGGTATTCTATTGCCTTACTTTCATTTTCCTTTTGAACTAGCAAATCCAACTTATTTAATGCTCGTAAAGGTTGTTGGTGATAATAATCTTGCCAAGCATCCAAGAAAGTTATTTCTGGAAATTTTTGAAGCCAATTGGGATCTTTAATCCATTCTTGGATGGGGTAGAGGTCCAACTGCCCTTTGAAATACAGGCTACTATTGTAAAGCAAGGCAAAATCTCGCACATCCACTTGAACAGCAAATGCTTCTTGATTGAATTCGCGAGGTAAAGCTTGTTTATTTTTCCAAAGCTTAGCTAGTAAATTGCTCTTAACGGCATGGTCTGAACTTGTGGACCAGCCGTCTATTTCATCTTTATGAACAAGTTGACTTCCATGATGCACATCAAAATACAATAAATTAGCCTCATTCATCGGAGATTTAGGCGCAAGTTCTTTAGCCATAACTGCATAGTAAGCCGCTGAATCAATCTGTTTTAATTGTTCATAGGCCCGACTTAATTGGGTGGCAATAGGAGCACTTTCAGGAAACAATTGTTGTGCTTTCTTGAGTGTAAATAAAGATTCAAACCATTGGTTTTCATTGCCATAAATGTTGGCAAGAGCCACAAAGGTTTTCTCTAGCGGATATTTGATCTGACTAGTTTGTAAATAATAAGCTTGTTTTTCTACATCTCCAGCAGCCTGTGATATTCTGGCCAAACTCAAATTGCTTTTTTGATTTAACTTACTGTGAATCATGGCATTCTTGTAAGCCATTTCTTCCAGCATTCGATCTCCTCCAAAATGCTCCACATCTCCTTGTTCATTGTAATATGCAGCCACAATTTGGTGCCAAGCTGTACCTTGTCGAGCGAAAACCCAGGAAACACACACGATAAATAACCCAATTTGAATTAAAAATAAAGGAATGAAATGTGCTTTATGAATAACCTTATAGATAGCTAAATTTTGCTGAATGGGCTCTTTGAAATTTGTCCAAAGAAAAACAGGAAACAGTAAGCACATGGCTATATGTGTCATGATGCCCCAGCTTTCCAAGGCTCTTATCCCAACTTCATTGTTATTCCATAAAAAGGGGATTAAAATGGAATGACTTAAGAGAAAAAGGGCAGCGTATAATTTTTGTTGGGATTTTTCTTCCAAACGAAGACTTCGAGCCATCCCTAATGCAAAACTAATTTCTAATAGAATAAATGTGGGCACATATAGAGTTGAGGTCCAAAATCCCCATAAATTCCCCATGCTTAAGATTAGATTGATCAAATAAAACAGCATGAAACCCATGTATTTCTTCTGGCTGGAGACTTTGTCTGAGCTATGTGAAATTTCTAAGAGAAATGAAGGTATAGCAGAACTGCTTAAGATACTTAGCAAGGCAATTGCCATACTAGCTATCATGACCCATGGACTATGTAAAAAGCTGAACCATTCCATGGCGCTTAGGTCTACATTTCTCCAAAATATTATACCGCACCAAATCAGAATTCCTAAAAAGATTTGCTTCCAGGAGATTTTTGCCCAGGACTGAACAAACTGCCCCAGGAGAGCTAAGCCAATTATGCCTAAAATAGCTCCTAATAAGATGGGCCAAAATTCTGGGCTTATGGATTGAACATAGTAATGTTGGCGTACTAAAAATATAGAAGACTGTAAGTTGGTATTTGATTCAGGAAATAATGAGACACTTTGGGGGATTAATTCACTAATTTCTTTCCAAGCTAAACCCTCTTTTCCGCCCCAAACGTATATTCCTAGGCAAAAGATGCTCAGTAGGGAGGAAAATAGAAACCAGATGGCAGGTATTTGATCAATTCGCTGTTTCATGCAGGAGAAAAAAATAGGCAATGGCTATATAACGTAAATTTCTACATAAACTTTAATTCATTCAAAGAAAAGGGCGGATATCGACAAAAAATAGCAAAAAAATACAAACTTCAGTTTTGCTAATTGGAATTTACCGACTAATTTTGCAATCCGAATGTCAATAGCATTCGATTCAATAACAATTCTTAGTTTTTAAGCTAACAAATTTATTTTTCAAATGGCAAACGCAGTTAATAAAGGAAAAGTAGCTCAGGTAATTGGCCCAGTAGTCGATGTAAGCTTCGAAGGTGAAGGCTCTCACTTACCAGCTATCCTAAATGCACTTTCTGTTACCAAAACCAATGGACAGGAACTTATCTTAGAAGTTCAACAACACTTAGGAGAAGATCGAGTAAGAACCATTGCGATGGAAGGTACTGAAGGACTTCAACGTGGACAAGAGGTAATTGACAAAGGAACACCGATGACAATGCCAACTGGCGATGGAATTAAAGGCCGTTTGTTTAATGTAGTAGGAGAGGCGATCGATGGTATTACACAGCCAAAATCAGCTGGAGGATTACCAATTCACCGTTCTGCTCCAAAATTTGATGAGTTAGCAACAACTACAGAGGTTTTATTTACAGGTATCAAGGTAATCGACTTATTAGCTCCTTATGTAAAAGGAGGTAAAATCGGTTTGTTTGGTGGTGCCGGTGTAGGTAAAACGGTATTGATCATGGAGTTGATCAACAACATTGCAAAGGCATACGAAGGTTTGTCTGTATTCGCAGGTGTTGGAGAGCGTACTCGTGAAGGAAATGACTTATTACGTGAGATGATTGAATCTGGCGTTATTAAATATGGTGAAGAGTTTAAGCATGCTATGGAAGCTGGTGAGTGGGATTTGACGAAAGTTGATGAAAACGAATTAGTAAAATCACAAGCTACTCTAGTGTTTGGTCAAATGAACGAACCTCCAGGAGCGCGTGCTCGTGTAGCTTTGTCTGGTTTGACGGTTGCGGAACACTTCCGTGATGGAGATGGCGAAGGTCAAGGTCGTGATATCTTATTCTTTATTGACAACATCTTCCGTTTTACTCAAGCAGGTTCTGAGGTATCAGCTTTATTAGGTCGTATGCCATCTGCGGTAGGTTACCAACCTACTTTGGCAACTGAGATGGGTGCTATGCAAGAGCGTATTACATCAACTAAGCGTGGATCAATTACTTCCGTACAAGCGGTTTACGTACCTGCGGATGACTTAACTGACCCAGCTCCAGCAACAACATTTGCTCACTTAGATGCTACCACTGTACTTTCTCGTAAAATTGCTGAATTAGGTATTTATCCAGCAGTGGATCCATTGGATTCCTCTTCTCGTATTTTATCCGCAGAAGTTTTAGGAGAATCACATTACAATACAGCGCAACGTGTAAAAGAAATTTTACAACGTTACAAAGAGTTACAAGATATCATTGCAATCCTTGGATTGGATGAATTATCCGAAGAAGATAAATTAGTTGTATCTCGTGCTCGTCGTGTTCAACGTTTCTTGTCTCAACCATTTTTTGTGGCTGAACAATTTACAGGCTTAAAAGGCGTTTTGGTAGACATCAACGATACCATCAAAGGTTTTAATGCCATTATCGACGGTACTTACGATCACTTGCCAGAGGCAGCGTTCAACTTAGTAGGTAGCATTGAAGATGCCATAGAAAAAGGTGAAAGATTGTTGGCAGAAGCTGCTAAATAAATAATAGATATGTTTGTAGAAATTATTACACCCGACCGTAAAGTGTTTTCCGCAGAAGCTTCTGTGGTGACTTTACCTGGCGTTAATGGTTCCTTCCAAATTTTGAATGATCACGCAGCTTTAGTAAGTACTTTGAAAAAAGGATTACTAACTGCCGACAAAGAATCATTTGAAATTGAGGGTGGAGTTGTGGAAGTATTAAATAATAAAGTGCTTATCCTTGCAGAAGGCGTTAATTAATTCCATGAAAAACTTAGCCATTGTTTTGTTTGCTGTAGTCCTTTTAAGCAGTTGTTCGCAACAAGCTTATTTGACGGGCTCTTTGATGACTTTAATCAAAGAAAACCAACTTCCCTTAGAGAAGATTCAGTTTTATAATGACAATGCCCTTTTTCTAGAAAGAGAATTAAATGCTTCTGATGCTAATGTTAAATCAGGTAAGATTATTTTAATCAATGGTAAGTCAATCAATCGCGTAACCTTAGAACAGCAGACACCTGGTATTTTAGTGAAGCAAGCCAATGATCAATTGTTAATTTCCTTTGAAGCCGGTGCTGGTGAAGAAAAAAGTTTGCACTTCGGTCCAGTTGTAGGTGAAAGAGGGGAGTATTATTATCAATTGGTGGATGATGCAGGTAGCCCGACCTTTTCTCGATTGAATTACGATGGAAATAAATACTTACTTTATAACAAAAAGAAAGTTCGTTTGATGATTATGAAATCTTCATTCTCTGGTTTGAAGGTGAATAGCAAAAGAATGCGCGGTAATCGTGTGAGATAATCAGAAATATTTAGGAATTTTGAAAATAGGATGCTTGCATCCTATTTTTTTTTGTTTCATTTTTACATAATGGTATGCAAGCATACTAAATTAATTCCTTGATCATGAAAGCAGAAAGTACCTTTGATTTCCAAATTAAGTCAGCTTGGTATGCCATAAGTAGGATGTATAACACCTATGCCGCTCAATTTGACATGTCCATGGCTATAGGATACGTTTTGCTACATATAGATAAAGACGGAACTCCAGCTACCAAAATAGCACCTGCCTTAGGTCTAGAAGCCCGTAGTTTGACGCGTATGCTGAAAACATTGGAAGATAAAAAATGGATACGCCGAGAGACTAATTATGCCGATAAGCGCGTTGTTAAGATATTCTTAACTGAATTGGGAAAGAAAAAAAGAGACGTAGCGAAACAAGGCGTTATTTTATTTAACGAAAAGTTATTTGAACGAATAGGAGCCGAGCAATCACAGGAATTTTTTAAAGTGATACAATCAATTAATCAGTTTTTAGAAGAAGATGCAACGGAAATTCTTCAGACATTGAATCAGAAATCATAATTACACTCATCAACAAACAACATTACATTCATCAACATTTTAAATTAAATACCATGGCTACTAACAAAACAATGAAAGGGGGAGAGTTTTTAATTCGCCCTCTCTTGCCCGAGGAATTATTCATTCCAGAGGAGTTTTCAGAGGAGCAAAAAATGATAGGTCAAACTTGTATTGACTTTATTAAAACAGAGATTCAACCTCGTTTGGAAGAAATGGACGGGGCCAAAGATACTACTGTCATGGTAGACATGATGGATAAGGCGGGAAGTTTAGGCCTATTAGGAACCTCTGTGCCAGAGGAGTATGGTGGATTTGGTATGGATTTCAATACCTCTATGCTAGTTGCAGAGGCCTGTGGTTCAGGACATTCATTTGCTGTGGCATTATCAGCTCATACAGGAATCGGTACATTACCTATATTATATTACGGTACTGAAGAACAAAAACAACATTATTTACCCAAGCTGGCTTCCGGTGAATGGAAGGCTGCCTATTGTTTGACTGAACCAGATTCAGGTTCTGATGCTAACGCGGCTAAATCAAAAGCAGTTTTATCAGAAGATGGAAAACATTATTTGATTACAGGTCAAAAAATGTGGATTACCAATGGTGGTTTCGCCGATGTCTTTATTGTTTTTGCGAAAATAGCAGACGATAAAAACTTAACAGCCTTCATTGTAGAGAAAAGTTTTGGTGGCATAACCATGAATGAAGAGGAACGGAAAATGGGAATTAAGGGAAGTTCTACCCGTCAAATCTTTTTTAATGATTGTCCAGTTCCAATAGAAAACTTATTATTCAAACGTGAGGGCGGTTTTAAAATAGCAGTCAATATTCTGAACATTGGGCGAATAAAATTAGCAGCGGCAGTTATTGGAGCAGGAAAACGAGTAATTGACCAGGCGGTTCAATATGCCAATGATCGTAAACAATTTGGTCAGTCCTTACATCAGTTTGGAGCAATTAAATATAAGATTGCTGAAATGATTGTTAAAAATTATGCCAGTGAATCTGCCTGTTACCGCGTTGGACAAAACATTGATGATACGATAGCTGAGTTGAAAGCAGCTGGAATGAATGATTCTGAAGCTAAATTAAAAGGAGTAGAGCAGTTTGCAATAGAGTGTGCCTTATTGAAAGTGCATGGTTCAGAAACATTAGATTATTCAGTAGACGAAGGAGTTCAAATTTATGGAGGAATGGGATTTTCTGCAGAAGCACCCATGGATCGCGCCTATCGCGACTCAAGAATCAACCGTATTTTTGAAGGAACCAATGAGATCAATCGTTTATTGGCAGTAGGAACTGTGATCAAGCGCGCTATGAAAGGTGAGCTGGATATCATGACAGCCGCGATGGCCGTGGGTAAGGAAATATTAGGCGTACCAGATTTTTCAACATCAGTCCCAGAGGGAGTTTTTGGAAAAGAATATAAGGTGATAGCCAACTTAAAAAAGGCTTTACTCATGTCGGCAGGTGGGGCTCTTCAAAAGTATACCACTGAAATTGAACAGGAGCAGGAAATCTTGATGTCTTTAGCAGATATGATGATTGAAATCTATGTGGCTGAGTCCGTTTTAGTACGAGTGGATAAATTAATTCAACAATCTGGAGAGGCAGCCAATGAAATCGCCAAAGAATGTGCCTTGGTATATTTACATGAGGCAGTAGATAAAATCCATCACCATGGCAAAGAAGTAATTACTGGTTTTGCTAGCGGAGATGAGTTAAACGTTATGTTAATGGGATTGAAGCGCTTTACAAAAATAGATCCTAAAAACTTGAAAGAAGCTCGACGTAAAATTGCGGAGGCCGCTATTCTTAAAATGGGCTATATTTTTTAAAAAAAAATGCGAATAAGGACAAGAATTAGCGATTTCATTCATACTTTTGTGGCAATTATATTTTAAACATTGAGTCATTAACCCCCAAACCGAATCATCATTATGAAAAAATTACTTTTAGTAATCGCTCTGATGCCGTTTTTCTTTTCTTGTGCGAGCAAAAAGAAAATTGCTGATTTGCAGTCACGTTTAACAGAACTACAAGCTAGTAGTGACCAATCGCTTGCTAAATCAAGAGCTGATCTTGCTGATTGTCAATCTTTAACAGCTAGTTTACAAGCTGAAATTAAGAAGAGAGATGGTGAATTAGAAGCTAGAACTGCTTCTTTGAAGAACTTGCAAGAGCAATTGGATTACATGAAGAGAACGAATACCAATTTATTAGATCGTTTGTCTGATTTGTCAGTTATCAATAAATCAGGTGCTGAAAGTATCCGTAAGTCATTGGATGCATTGAATGAGCAAGGAAAGTACATCAAGGATTTGAACTCAACTATCCAACGTAAAGATTCTATTAATTTGTCATTGGTGATGAACTTGAAGCGTTCTTTGGCTGATGTAAATGATGAAGATGTAACTGTTGAAGTGAAAAAAGGAGTTGTTTATATCTCAATCTCTGATAAGTTAATGTTTGCTTCTGGAAGTTCAGTGATTAATTCTAAAGCTGAGGCTGTGTTAGCTAAAGTTGCTAAAGTAATTAATGATCACAAAGACTTGGATATCTTAGTTGAAGGCCATACAGACAGTGTGCCTATTTCAACAGATTGTATCAAGGATAATTGGGATTTAAGTGCTAAGCGCGCTACTTCAGTAGTTCGTTTATTGCAAACTAAATTCTCTGTAGATCCAGAGCGTATGACAGCAGGTGGACGTGGTGAGTTTGAGCCACAAGCTGAAAATAAGAGCAAGGATGGACGTAAGATGAATCGTCGTACTGAAATCATCGTAACGCCTAAATTGGATCAATTCTTTAATTTGTTAGCTCCTCCATCTGGAAAGTAATCAAATAAGCCATAATAGAAAAGGGCCTCAATTGAACTGCACCCAAAAAGTTAGACAACTTTTTGGGTGTTTTTATGTCAAGAAAAGTCAAGTATTCCTACAAGTTTAATCTTTCGTGCGTGAAAGCCGTTGTTGAGCTTCATCAGCCTATTTTATATGTTCGTGGAAAGTATAATGTCCCTAAAACATTATTGACCCGCTGGCTTACTGTCTATCGTCAAGTTGGTTTGATTGGTT